>CAMTMP010000094.1 GCA_947073545.1 uncultured bacterium | reverse complement strand
CAAAGGAAGTCACCAAACGGTCAGCAGCGAACTGACGCCACGGGAATTGCACCCCAACTGTCGGTCTGACAGAGCCGCCCCCATTGCCTGCGGGAGGCCGCTGAAAAACATCCTGTTTTTTAATATTGAATTTTTGATGCACGCAAAAAATCCACCAGTTTTGAATGGACTGATGGATTTTTTGTGATTCAGGTAAAGATTTCCTTTATTTCAAGGGATTTATTCTCTTATTTTTCATTTATCAGCTTAATGATTCGCTTAAGGTTTACCGCAAATATAGCCATTGCCCCCTGCATCTCCATGTTAATGAGGCCTGATGATGACGCCGTATCATAACCATGCCTGTGCTTTAGCTCGCTGTTCTTTGCTTCTATCTTATAACGCTCCTTCATTTTTTCTTTGAAGTGTTCTGTCTCCTGAAACTCTGCCTGTTTACTGTGGGCATCGCTTTTGAGGGTTTCACTGTATGTTTTCTTTTTCGCACCTTCCTTATAACATCCATCCCTGTATGGGCAGCGTTTACATTTCTCAACGTCAAAATAGTATGTCATGCGTGGATTTTTATTCTTCTTTTCTTTTTCACGCCTGTCCAGATATTTACGGACTGCCAGATGTCCTGCCTTACACTGGTACATTCCCGCGTCTTTATTAAATTCAAATTCATCCTCTTTTGTCCGGTTTCCCTGCGTAATGATGCCGTTCAGCCTGGAAATCAGTTCATAACCGCCGTCCTGCGCCGCTTCGATATTTTTCTGTTCGGAATAGGCTTTATCCCCTATCACCATTTCCACTTCCATTCCGGCTTCCCTGCTTTTGCGCACCAGTTCCGGCAGTTCTTTTCCATCTGTCTTTTCGCCGCTGGTAACGGTGGCTGCTGTAATAATACGTTCCTCACTCATTGCTATATGCGTTTTGTATCCAAAGAAAGAGGTATCCGCTGTCTTATGGCCGGTCTTTGCGTCTGCATCTTGTGAGGTTTCAAGATGTTCCAGGTCATCTTTTACGGATTCTTCTAATAAATTCAGCTTTTCCCGTATTTTAGGATAACTGCACAGTTCTTCTTTTTCTTTGATGACCGAAATCAGGGCATGACAGTATTCCAGTTCTTTTTCCAAGGAATCTTCCGAGTTTTTATCCGGGAAACGCTCTTTCATTGTCTCATCTGTTTCATAAACAGAACGCCGCAGTTTCTTTGACTGTTCTAAAAGCGCCTGTCTTGGCGTTTTCTGATTGTACCTTGATTTTGTATGGGTTGCATCCACGATAATGGATTTTGATTTTATAATGCCTTTTTCCAATGCGATCCGGACTGTTTTTGCGACCAGCATGTCTAACAGGTTCATATCTTTCAGGCGCAGTTTGCGGAATTTTGTCAGGGAGCTTGGATTGATTACGCTTTCTTCCGGCGCCATATCAAGAAAGTATTTGAAGGACATGTCATATTTAGAGCGTTCCACAATGTCAATATCAGACAGGTCATAAATAGATTTCAGAAGCAGGTATTTGAACATCCTGACAGGCGGGACTGCATTGCGTCCATTATCAAGACAATATTTATCAATAAGCTCTTCATAAATAAACCCAAAATCTACCAGTTCTTTTATCTGTCGGAGCAGGTTGTCTTTTGGAACGACTAATTCATATATTTCCATGTAGGGACTTAATACTAACTTCTGTTGTTGCTCAACCATAATACCACCGCCTGTATTTAATAATTACATTATATCAAATATAGGCGGTGATATCTACTTTTTCAGCGGCCTCCTTTTATTTCCCCGGAGAAAGCATCCTCCGGTACGCCTGCTCCCAATACCGCCATACCCTCTCGTCTGCGCTGCACTGGCTCAGGGAGATCTGAATCTTTCCCCTCACCGGTGTACCGTCCGGATCAAACATCTCATAAACTGCACTTAAGGACTGAATGCTCCCGTAAAAAGTCATTTCCTCCCACGCGAAGATAACCTGTTTTGTACGCTCCCTGGCCATAAGTCCCAGAAAGGCCTGCACCATATCGGCAGTTTCATATCTCCCTGTATTGTCCACAATCAGTTCCATGGACAATGTCATTCCCCCGCGGTCCACACTCTGTGCCGTGCAGTCAGCCATCCCGGAAATCTGGGGACAGCCACAGGCCGCGGAGCTTACGTCGGCCCAAAGCTGCAGGGCAGACGGATTATACTGAACCTCTACAGCCTTTCCCCCGGCTGCTATAAAAAGTGCTTTACACAACATCCGCCCTTCCTCCTTTATACACCGAAGATCTTCCCGGCAGCATCCGTCCAGCTTTTGGGGATACTGTCTCTCCCGCTGCTGCATATGGATACGGAAATGCTGGCACGAAGCGGCTTTCCCCGGCTGCTGAACATTGTATATTCCCCGGAGATCAGCCGCAGGCTGCCTTCAAACCGAAGGCTGCCCCACCGGAATACTCCATTTCTTTTGAATGGGTCAAGGACTGCGGCAACGAAGCCCTCCACTTCCCCTGCCACCCCTTTCTCCGGTTCCAGGCTCCTGTCAAAGATCAGCGGGAATCTAAGCTCGGCCTCTATCATCTGCGGTTTTTCATAGGCAGCCTGCCACACTTCCTTTTGTTTTCCGGACTGAAAATTCATGATTTTTTCCTGTCTCTCATCCTC
>CAMTMP010000093.1 GCA_947073545.1 uncultured bacterium | reverse complement strand
ACAGGAGCGCAGGGCCCAGGAAGAGGCCCGGAGGGCGGAACAGCTGGCGGAACTGGAACGCAGGCAGAGGGAAATGGAGAAAAATGAGACCGCAAAGTCTCTGACACCTTACTGCCGTCCCGGAGCCAGGCGCAGCGGAACCTGGGAAGTCCGTTTTGACAGAGTCAGGATGCTTAACGAAAAAGGCGAGGAGACTACTCGTTTTAAAATCGGAGAAGAGTTGACCGTAGAGATGTCCTACTTCGGGATTTCCGGAACGGATGTCAACTATATTATTGGTTTTACCCGTCTGGACGGAGTATTCTGCTATGGTTCTACCGTCCGCCTGGACTGCAAGCACATGCTAAAGGCACAGGCAAAGGGGACTGCTGTGTTCAAGACCAAAAACATCCTTGCGAAGGGAAAATACGTTTTGGATGTGCGTATCCGTGCGGAGGATGAAAGCTTTATTGACAACATCTACAGCTTGATCGAATTTGAGTCCTATACGGACAATGTGACAGATGCGGGTGTTATGATCATGGATCATGTGTGGCATGTGGATGGTAAAAAAGTACCCGTAAATGAGGAATAGATATATGGTTTTAAAGGAGCAAGGAGAAAAAAAAGTATATTCGGACGGAACCGAGACAGAACAGAAAATGCTTCAGATTGCGCAGCAGTTTCCGGAGGACAAAGCTGAGGACTATATAGCCAACGACAGCGCGTATACCATTAACAACACATTTTCTTCCGTGCGGCGCAACATCTTGAACTGGTATCCGTTTAAAGAACATGCCTCCGTGCTGGAGGTAGGCGCAGGCATGGGTTCTATAACAGGACTTCTGTGTGATGCGGCGGAGTTTGTAACGTCTATTGAGATGAATGATGCAAGGGCGGATGTAATTCGTGCCCGCTATGCACAACGAGAGAACTTGACTGTTATCAGTGAAGACATCAATACCTGGGATACGGATCAGTGTTTCGACTATGTGGTGTTCATTGGTGTATTAGAGTACGCGGCAGTATTCTCCGATGCTCTCAGGCCCTATGACGAATTCCTGTTCAGCGTAAGGCGTTTGCTGAAGCCCGATGGAATCGTGCTCTTTGCCATTGAGAACCGTTTTGGCCTGAAATACTGGCTTGGGGCCTCGGAGGACCATCTCCAGGCTCCCTTCGTGGGAGTAAGCGGATACCCGGATAAAAAGTCTCCCAGAACCTTTTCTAAGAAAGAGCTGGAAGTTATTTTAGATCGTGTAGGATTGGATAATCATCGCTTTTATGCCGTGCTGCCGGATTACAAGTTTCCGGAATTGATCTTCTTTGAGGAATCCAAGCCAGATCCCATGAATCTGAAAAAGGTTTCCTTTACCTATTCCAAAAACAGTGCATTGTATGCCGATGAAAAGAAATTATACCGTGACATAGTGGAGAATGGTGTGTTTCCGTTCTTTGCAAATTCTTTTCTGGTAGAGGCATCGGTGGGGCCATTACCTGAACGGTATATTACACATGTGTCGTCCAAGGGCGAGGTTTACAAAGAGTACCGGGTCAGTACAGTGATTGATAACGCCGGAAATGTTTACAAGCAGCCCATGCACAAAGACGCGGTTTTTCACATCCGCAGAATACAGAAAAACACGGAATATTTAAAAAACCGCGGTGTACCCATACTTCCTGTTGAGATGGAAGGGAACTGCCTGAAGAGTAAATTCCACAAGGGACAGGGTGCGCAGCAGATGCTCCGTCAGGCTTTGAGTGACAATGATATTCTCACAATCCATAAGCTGTTGGATTGTCTGCGGGATAGCTTCCTGAAAAGCAGTGAGACAGTGGAATACAATATCAATAATTTTTTGGTGGAACATAATATTGCCCAGCCAGGGGTGGATTATGGCCGGATTCTTCAAAAAGCTTTCGTGGATATGACTTTCTATAATGCGTTTTGGGAAGGGGAAGAACTGCTTTTTTATGACCAGGAGTGGTGTGTTGAGCGGCTTCCTCTCCACTTTTGTCTGTATTATGCAGTTAAGTCTGCATACACACGGGCAGAGGTTGACACTGTCATTACGTTGGACAGTCTGATGGAATACATGGGAATCAGCCCGGAAGAGTATGGAAGCTATGAAAAGACTGAGGAGGTCATATGGTCTAAAGTTCTTTATCGCCAGACCGATTTCTATGGCGCGGATGGATACTGCAATAGGTATGGGGATGAACTGTTGCTGGAAACAAAGATAAAGGACGCTGAGGAGACCGGCCATCAGAACGAAAAATATAAGAGACAAATGGAGGGATTGCTGGCCGAATATGAGAGCAACAAGGAACAGTTAGTAACAACGCAGCAATATCTTTCCCAATCCCAGCAACGCATCACAGAACTTCGGGATTCCTTAGAGCATATGGCAAAGGACGCTGCCAGCCAGGTGCGGACAATTGATCATTTGGAACAGGAACTGGAAGGGAAAAACCTCCAGCTTTCCGTTGAAAAGCAGATGTCGGAGGCTATATCTACCGAATTAAAGGTTTCCGAGCAGAAACACCGGAACGAACTGGCGGAACTGCGTCAGACAGTGCTCAACAAAGAGGGCCATATTCAGCAACTGCTGGAAGTGGAGCGGGAATACCAGCGGGAAAAACATTCCCGCACTTACCGCACTGCCCTGGTACTGCGCAGAATCAGCACTTTCTTCCTGCCGGTTGACAGCAAACGGCGCTTTTTCTGCAAACTGCTGGCGAAAGCCGTGCGGCATCC
>CAMTMP010000092.1 GCA_947073545.1 uncultured bacterium | reverse complement strand
GGCTTTCTTTCCAAAAACAGCTAAAAGAAAACTTTGCCATTCATGAAGCCTCTCCCCAATCTGCCGGAAACCGGGGAGAAGCCCTGTCCGGCGCAACTTTTGCGACCTCGCTTTTCCGCAGGGTGAGGAACTTATTTCCCATATAGACGTTCTGTGCCGCGTCCTCCCTGGCATATTCCGTTATCTTCTCCCGGAGGGAATCAGACAACTTCCATTCCTTCCTGGATGATGCCTTTCCTGCTGCAGTGATATTTGTCGGATGGCTTTTTGCTATTCCTGTTATATCCATTTCAATCTCCTCTCCCTGCTCCTCAATTCTCCAATCTGCCAGAAAACCAGGGAAGCCTGCCCTGTCCGTCCTCTATGGCTTATTGGGGATATGCTACTGTAGAACCGTATGCATTTATTATCTTTGTCCCCTCTTTCTGATGATCATAGAAATCAGCATGGTCACTATTCCTAAAACGAGATAGACCACCGCATACAAAACAAATGCCATTTCACCTATATCAAAAAATATCCATGTGCCGATCAGGAACAGCACCGCAGAAATAACTGGCAGACTCCACAGATGCTTCACATCTTTTCCCGCAAAAACGCCGAGTATCACGGAGTATATTGGATTAACAGCAAAAAATAGGACGAAACAGGCTGCCATTACTGCATCACCTTTTACTAAAGTAACCGCAAGCCACGGCAGCGCCAGCATGATTGCCGCTGAAACCGCCAACCACAATATAATGTTCTTTTTCATAATGCTGCAGAGCCTCCATCAATTAGCCTGTTCGTCCTCTGTGCCTTATTGGGGATATGTAGCCGTGGCAGACCTCCCCCGTTACTGTACCATCAATAATGCCTAAAATCCCCAAAACTTTGATGCCAGTTCCCGGTTTATGATGGATGAGAAGAAATTCGGATTGTTATTCTGGAACATTTTCAGGCTCTCAAAAAAGACTGCTTTGCTTTCCGTCTTTATGTCCGCAAAGGTTGTATCCAGTTCCCGGTCTTTCACGTTTTTCTCCACATATTCCTCCGACTGTTTTTCGTAAGTATCAACCATCAAAGGGTCTTTCTTTACTGCGCCTGCATACCAGTTTGTAAGGTATTTCAATGCACTGAGCCCGCCATCATCGTTCTGGCCCATCTTCTGGTACTCGGCATATGCGTCCTTATCCATCGCCTGCATCATGCCAAGCGCGTTTGTGGTCTGGACAAGGCCGCTGCCATGCCCAAGATACCTGGCTTTTGCAACGCCGTAATCCATGTTCCCGCTGCTGTCGGCTTTTCCTGCGCTTGCCAATTTTGCAATAGACTCCATCGCTTCCAGAAATACCTCCCTGCTTTCCTCCGGGATAAAGTTCTGTGCCGCATATTCCGCTTTCTTCATGCCAAGCGAGATGTTCGCCTGCCGCTCTTCCTCTGTCATGGAACCGCTGTTCCCCACAAGGAAATTCTGCCGGATGATGTCATACACAAATCCCTGCTCCTCCTTGCCGCAGTTCTCCAGCGCAGACGCAACCGCCTTGTCTGCGCCATACATTCCCGAATATGCCGGGAGATTATTTAAGGACTTGTCAACCTGCACGATATCCTTTTGGAATGCCGCATTTTTCGCTTCCATTGCTTCCTTATCTTCCGGCACCATGCTGCCTTTCTTTCCTTCTACAAGAGCTGCCATGCCGTCTCCCGAAAATTCCACAATGACCGCATCCCCATACTGTGAACGGATGTCTTTCATTGCCTGCAGTGTTTCTTCCCTTGACATCTTATCCATTACCTTGTTGCCATGCTCATCCGTGGTGTTAAATTCATACTTTACAAGGGTATCCTTCTTATATGCACCACTCCCATATGAGGGAATATTTGTTGTTCCTCTGTAAAACCGGCTGTAATCGATATTCATAATGTGCACTCTCCTTTACTTTGTTTTGATTAAATCCTTTATCATTTAGAGCTCCCCCACACCTCCGCAAAGGCATAAATTTATGCACCTCTGCGGAATAAGGTGTAAAGATCATATCTTCATATCCAATCTGCTACCCGAAGATGATTTTTTTACAAATGTATTGCCACTTTTGACAAGCTGGCTTTCTACGGATTCCCTTGTAACGCTGTCCAGTATTCTGGAATCAAACGGCTGTCCCTGTTGCCAATTCGGATTAGCCGCCTTTACCGCATCATAAAAAGCCTTATTATATGCTTTTTCATATTGCCCAAGCGTCCATGTACCTTTCAATCGGTCATCAATCTTAATGCTTTTTTGATATGCCGTATACAGTGATGTTCTTTTGGTTGTATCCCCATTCGCAACACCATTTTCTTGTATGAACTCCCTTTTGACCATATCAAACATCTCTTGACGCCAGTCTTCGGAAACATCTATAATCTGATTATATTCCGAAGGACTTTTTCCATCTACGCACATTCCTGCTACGCCATACGCATTAAGGAAATTTCCATTAGAGTCATATAATTTCATGTAATTTTTAATGATAGTATCCCGTCCGCCAAATGTTTCATAAATCAACCGCTCCTTTTCGGACATGCTTGCTTCATTTGCAATGATGGCACTCAAATGATCCCTTTCAACAGCTTTATACTGCGCACTGTTTTTGTTGATACTACTGTATCCTCCAGAACTCCCTGCATTGAAACTAATGTTCATTGATATCATCCTCCCTATTTAGTCAAGTCTTTTTTCCTTATTTTTCAAGGAATTTTTAGTTTCATATCTCAGATGAATGAGCCAGG
>CAMTMP010000091.1 GCA_947073545.1 uncultured bacterium | reverse complement strand
TGTTCAAATTTGACTGTTTTTGAAAATTCAAATTTGGATTGGAGGTTTTTCTATGGATGAAAAAAGGTTTTATATCAAGATTGGAAACGAGAAGGTTGCCGTAAGTGAAACATTGTTTAAGCAATACATGAAGATGCAGCGACAGGAACAGTATCGCGCTGACAGGGATAAGGAAAAAGGGTTGATGTACTACGATTCCTGGGATGCAGAAAGAGGCTGTGGAGAGGAAGTTTGTGTAGATCACTATTTTAATACAGAAGAACAGACCCTTGCTGCCATTGAAGCAGAAAAAATATGGCAATGTGTCCAAAAACTTCAGGATCAGTACCAAATCTGCCACATGGTTGCAGAAGGTTTTACAGAAAGAGAAATTGCAGAACTGCTGGGGATATCGCAAAACTCGGTACATATGAGGAAAAAAAGCCTGTTCCGAAGGCTGAAAAAAATGCTCAAAAAAGAAATTTGAAAATTTTTTGAAAAAGTTTTCAAAAACATTCTATCAAAACCATCGTGTTTTTGCATTAACAAGTGAAGGGGTTTTTTCTGCCCTTTTCTGAACCTTGAAAATTTCATATCCAGCAATAGGGATACTTTACCCTGTGCTGCCGGAAACGGAAAGCAGGGCCGACAGTGCGCCATGAGGATCATATGCAGCGGGGAAAAACACTTTTCAGAAAAGTCCCGGCAGACTGCACAGAGGATCGGAGCGATTGGAGAACCTGTCCCGCATCTTCCGAAACGCTGTCTGACGGATATTTTTCCGCTGTGCTTTGCTAGATAGTGTCTACACAAGGTGAATGGATTGTGATAAAATGGAAGCATCTTAAAGGACAGGAGAGAAAAAGATGGATGCTTCCTATCACCGACACGACATAAGTGACAAAGTATGGGCGCTACTGGAACCACATCTGCCGGGACAGCGCGGCCAGTGGGGAGGGATCGCCCAGGATAACCGCCGTTTTATCAATGCGGTGTTTTGGGTATTGCGAACCGGGGCTCCTTGGCGAGACTTGCCTCCCGATTATGGAAAATGGGGCAGCGTCCATCAGCGGTTCATCCGTTGGCGCAGAAAAGGCGTCTGGGAAAAACTTCTGGAAATCCTGATCGACGAGCCGGATTATGAATGGCTGATGATTGACGCCAGCCATATCAAAGTGCATCCCCATGCGTCGGGAGCGAAGGGTGGCAATCAGGATATGTCCAGGACAAAAGGGGGCTCAACACAAAAATACATCTGGCCGTGGATGCGAATGGTATGCCAGTCCGAATCCTTGTTACAGAAGGTACCCGAGCGGATTGTAAAGAAGCTGTCCACCTAATAGAGGGTATTTCTGCGGAAACCCTGCTAGCAGACCGGGGCTATGACACAAACGATATCTGGGCCTATGCGGTTTCGGCAGGAATGGAACCTGTGATCCCACCGAAGAAAAACCGCAAAGAGCAGCGCGACTATGATAAATATCTCTATAAACTGCGTCATTTGGTAGAAAACTGTTTCCTTACCCTGAAACGCTGGAGAGGGATTGCCACTCGTTATGCCAAGACTTCTGATGCCTTTATCGCTGCGGTACACGTCCGTTGTATCGCTATTTGGGCTGCTATCCGTGCTTAACACGTGTAGACACTATCTAGAATGAATGATTTGGTGATATATGATGTGCCATATTCTCAACGATTAGGAACCGCCTACTGCCCACCCCTGGCACATGGGAGTATCCAAAGCCGTTTTGGTTCAAAACGCTATCATACCGCCGACAGGCTTCGCCGTGTTCGCAGTATGCCCCTTTACGCGGGGGAACGTGCCATAGTCCCTTTTCAAAATGTTTTCATCGCAGTTTCCTCATGAACCGGATAAGGATTGCAGATCGCAGTTTGTCGCTCCAACTATATAGTTATCATGGCGGCTGCACCTGCCGTGCTTGCCTTTTTACAGCCATTTGAAAAAGTGTCCTTGGATACCGGATATTTTGTTGTCAAGGTTCGGCGGCGGGGAAAATCCCCCCTTACTATCTATGCCGACAAGTAAGGCTGTTCAATAATTTTTTTTAAAATTTTTAGCTTTCTACATACTTTCTCAGTTTTTTGTATATTTTCTTTAACCTATAACCTACTGAACCAACCGGAATATCGAGTTTTCTCGCACATTCCTCTTATGATTTTTCTGCTTCAAAATAATAAAAAATCAGCTTTTTATCTTCTGGAGATAAATGTTCTACGGCTTTTATCATTTGTTCAATCAAATACAATATCCTCGATGTTTTCTGTTTGATCTGGAAATAATACTCCGCTATCCTCAATCATCTGCAAGGAAACCTCTCTGCCTTGATTGTATGTATTTGTTGCTTTATCGTATTTTCCACACTTCAATTCGTGCTCAGTATATTTTATCTTCCTGTCGCTCTTTTTTAATGCGTCTATGACTTCTTCCGAAGCTGTGGGGAATTGTGTTCTGTAATTTTTGATGTGCCGAGATTTGGACATAATAAAAGCCTCCTTTTCAGATTGAAAATCAACTTGTTTTTCAAATCTAAAAAGGAGGCGGGGAACGGCAGCGCGGTAAAAAAACCGCACAAGATAACGCTATGTACTTAAAGCTGTGTATAAGTACAACACAAATAAAGAAAGCGTAATCTATTCTTCGTCGGTGTTTTGCTGCCATAATGCAAAAAAGAGCAGATACTGGAATATCTGCAAATTCACAGTTTTGCGGTTTAACATATCAAAGTTTATGTAAATAGCCCATACTGATTATTCGACATGAATAGACCGAAAATTATTCTTTTTTAATAATTATTTAATCTATGTTTAGAAATAGATCCATTCTGCAAAAAAAACACACAAATTAAAAAAGCCCCTCCGGACTTTTTTGTCGTTACTATGAAGTATACAGAAAAAGCGCAGAAATCTACTTTCCTGCGCTTTTCTGCAATACTGATATAT
>CAMTMP010000090.1 GCA_947073545.1 uncultured bacterium | reverse complement strand
TGCTCCTGATATGATAAAGCTATCAAATTTTATCAGGAGGTATCCATATGACAAAAACAATCACCAGAATTATTGATGACACTTTATCCCAAATCCGAAAGCATGGACTCAAAGAGTCTTCAGTAACAGATTACCAAAAATCCCTTTTTCAGCCTATTCTGAAATATTTTATCCAGAAAGGCTGTGAATGCTATGACCGGGGACTTTTAGAAGAATTTCTTTCTGATCACGATGCGCGGAGAAAAAATGGCGAGATCAGCCACTCCTATTTCTCACGTTTCCAAAAAGCAGCACATTTACTCATTTCAACCGCCGAAACAGGGCAGACAGATTTTTCAATGCGCAGCAAGACTGGGGCATATTTTCCAACGGCAGAGCATCTGGCACTGATCAATAAGATTCTTGATTCCGCCGGTTATAAAGGGACTGCACGCAGAGACCTCTTATCCCCGATGAAGCATTTTTTCTGTTACATTGAAGGCAGTGGCATAGATGCGGGGCAGATTACAGACAGGGATATACTTTTGTTTTTTAATGAAGCATCTATTATCAACAGGTCTTCCATGGGGCGTGTCCTGCGGGCATTAAAACTGATAACGTCTTATCTGAAAGAAAACAGCATCTGCAGCCTGGATCTGGATTACTCCATGATGGGTGTAAAACGCGGCAGGGATCGATGTATCGCACCCTATTCACCTGACGAGGTCAATTCAGTCCTCTCTGTGATTGACCGGTCATCCGAAATCGGGGCACGGGACTATGCCATTATCCTGCTTGCTTTGGGAACTGGTTTAAGGGGATGCGATATTGCCAATCTCCGTAAGGATGAGATTGACTGGCACGGCTGTTCTGTTTCCATTATACAGAAAAAAACAGGAAACTCCCTGCAGCTGCCCCTTGGAGGGGAAATCATGAATGCCATTGCTGATTATATCCTGAAATTTCGCCCGGAAAGCGCGGAGCCATATGTTTTCCTGACGACGGACAGACCGACGCGGATGCTTAACCGGTGCGCCCTTTACAAACGGCTGGGAAAATACAAGTCCCTTGCCGGTGTCGCTCCCAGGGAACGTCAGGGATTCCACAGTCTTCGCAGGGCATTTGCTACCGGACTATCCGCATCAGGAGTAGACATATCAACCATTTCTTCCCTTATGGGACACAGGGGCATTGATGAAGACCGCCCTTACCTTTCGTACAACGATGGGCAGATGGCCTTCGTGGCAATGGGATGCTCCAGTGTGCCTTTTTCGGGAAAATATTACTCCGACTGTAATTCTGCCCAGATGTGTACAGGAGGTGGCAGAAATGATGTATTATGAGGAACTATGGAAAGATTTGCAGGGATTCCTGGACTATAGGAAGGCATCAGGCTATGGTACGGATAACCATAAGCGGCTCCTTACGGCATTCATCCATTTCTGTGAATACAGTTTCCCGGATGCGGGAAGTGTAACAAAAACGATGATAGAAGGCTTTCTTTCCGACAGGGCAGAATGCACCACAAATACACAGGCTGCGTACATATCCATTCTCCGTGTTTTTATGAAATACATATGTTTCCTTGGAAAGTCGGCCTATGTTCCCGATGATGACTACTCTTTACGGCGGGAGGCATATATACCCCACATACCTGACAAGGAAGAGCTGCTTTCCTTTTTCCGGACCGTGGACGGCCACAGCCCTGACAGCCCGGCATTCCATGCTGAAATCATGCTGCCCGTCATATTCCGTATGCAGTACTGCTGTGGGATGAGGCCCGGCGAGCCTCTGCGGCTCCGAAAAGATGATGTCAGCCTCACAGACGGTGATATCTATATCTGTGAAACCAAGAACAACAGGGACCGGCATATCGTGATGTCGGATGACCTTCTGAGGCTCTGCAGGAAATATGACGGTATAGCCGGCGGCAGGGAATGGTTCTTCCAGCAGACAGACGGTTCGCCTGTCCCGGTCTGCCGGATGACAAAGCTGTTCCGGAAATGCTGGAAAAAGAGCAGCGGATGTACGCAAGTCCGGACAAGACCATATGACCTCCGCCATGCGTTTGCAACACATACCCTTATGCGGTGGATCGAAAACGGAAATGATGTAATGGCGCTGTTGCCATATCTCAGCGCATACATGGGGCACTCAAAAATAAGCAGCACTTTTTACTACATACATCTCCTGCCGCAGCGGCTGCGGGAATCTGCCGGGATTGAATGGGATACGTTGGACGAAATCTACAGGGAGGGAGAACATTATGAAAAAATTTAAAGATCCGGCACTGTTTGGCCATATCAAAACTTATCTTACTGTCTATCTGCCGCTCACCCGCCGGAAGAGCGTGAACACGGTAGAAGCAGCCCGTTATGGGCTGAATCTTTACATTGATTATCTCTGTGTTGCCAACGGGATAGAAATAAATGATATTTCTACATCCGACTTTAATGCAGGCTGCATCAGCAGTTTTATGGGATGGCTTCAGGATGAAAGGAAAAATGAGGTCACATCAGTCAACCAAAGGCTGTCCCAGATTCGCTCCTTCTGCAGATATCTGTTTAAAAATGATATACTGAACCAGTCAGAAATAAGTAAAATAGGAGATATAGCCCTGCTGAAGGATGGACGTAAAGAAGCCTTTGTTTATCTGTCGGTTCCTGAAATGAAAGCCCTCCTGAAGATACCGGATACTGACGCAAAGAAAGGGATCAGGGACAAATTTTTCATGGCGCTGCTCTATGACAGCGGCGCACGTGACCAGGAACTGCTGGATTTAAAGGTACGTGATCTGTCCGTTAAAGGAAACAGGACTGCGGAACTCCATATCACAGGCAAGGGGACAAAATACCGCTGTACACCGGTATCCGGAGAACTCATCCCGCTTTATTACAGATATATGTCTGTTTTTCATGAAGGGACAGACAGGATCGGAAATGAATTCTTGTTTTACACAGTAAGAAACAAAACAAAGACAAGAATGTCCCCGGATAATGTCCAGCGTTTTCTCAAGAAATATGAACATGTCATGAGAGGCGGGTCGGAAAATTTTCCACACCTCCATCCCCATCTGTTCCGCAGGACACGGGCTATGCATCTGTACATTGCGGGAGTCCCGCTTCCCCTAATATCCGAATGGCTCGGACATTCACAGATTGAGACAACACAAATCTACGCCCGTGCAACAATGGAAATGAAACGTCAGGCAGTACAGAAACTTGGCGATAATCCCTGTTCGGTTCTGGATAACGATGTCGCCTTCAAGTATGCAGATGATGCGGAAGCAATGAAAAAACTCTGCGGTCTATT
>CAMTMP010000089.1 GCA_947073545.1 uncultured bacterium | reverse complement strand
ATATTTGGATGATTATCTGCCGTGGAATCCCATAGCACAGGAACGGTGTCGATAACCACTGCCTTTTAGTATAGAGGGCTGGTGGTTATTTTTCTATCCACTATCTTATTTGACGCTTACAATAGATCCATCACTTCAGCGTGATTTGCTCCAAAATAATCATTGTAGGTTTCAACGCATCACGATTCATTATCGTATGCCTTCAGAATGTTAAATGGTAATCGTAAACGGTAGATAGTGCGTACCTATACAAAACTGGAGCAAACCTGTATGATAGAAACAGATTTGCTCCAGTCTTATTTCACTTCATCTTTACCGGGCTTCCGGCAGTTCGCAGGAAGATTCGGTGACCAGGGGAGCAGGTCATCCAGAAACCCCCGGTCAGTATCATCTAGATGTTTCGGTATCTCAGTGAGCAGATACTCAAAGTAATCGTATGGTTTCAGGTTGTTAGCTTTTGCGGTTTCCGCAATGCTGTAGATGATGGCGCTGGACTTTGCACCGGCAATGGTATCGATCATCACCCAGTTTTTCTTGCCGATGCAGAATCCGCGGATGGACTGTTCCGCAGCGTTATTGTCCATCGGCACTTCGCCATCGTCCAGGAACACTTTCAGGTATTTCTCCTGGTTCAGGGAATAATTGAAACCTTCCCACGTCTTGCTTTTCTGCGGCGCTTTCGGGAGGTTTTCACGAACCCATGCGAAATAAGCCTCCACCAGGGGCTTTACGCTCAGCTGGCGGCGGTTTTTCCGTTCTTCCGCCGGGAGATCCTTTAACTGTTTTTCCTCCCGGTAGATTGCCTGTATCATGGTAAGCGCAAGGTACGCGCGGCTCTCCTTCTGCTTCTGCTTAGGCAAAGCCTTCACTGCCTCGTCAAATCTCCGCCTGGCATGGGACCAGCATCCCGCGATCCGCAGGTCTTCCCGTTCGCCTTCAATGGTGTGGTAGACCTGATATCCGTCCGTGACGCATACGCCGTTGAAGTCTTTCAAAAACTCTCTGGGATGGCTGGCATTGCGCGTCTTCTGGTATTCATACAGGACAATCTGGCGTTCTGTGTACATCCGTCCGGTGCGGTATACCCACATGTAGCTTTTTGATCCGGCAGGACGGCCGTCTTTGTTCACCAGCACAGGTGTTTCGTCTGCTTGCAGCACATGATAACTGTACAGTTTTTCATGCAGGTAATCATAGAGAACAGCGAGGTATCTGTCTGCGCATTGGATCGTCCAGTTTGCCATATTCTGCCGGGAAATATGCAGACCATAACGCTCAAATTCCTGCTCCTGGCGGTAAAGCGGGACGGCATTGACATACTTTGCGTTCATGACTGCCGCCTCAAGAGACGGGGACACAAGGCTTCCCCTTAAAAGACATTCCGGGTGTTCAGCCTTGACGATCTCCTCCGTCTTTTTTCCAGCATACACTTTTACATGGTGTTCCTCTACTTCGACTTTTGCCGGAGTAAAACCATATCTGCGGTACACTTCGTCAGGGAGCCGCTTCCAGCCTTCTTTTCCGAACAATCTTTCCAATTCTGCTTCCGTCATGGAATGTTCGACCATCACGACCGGCAATCCTTCCAGATCTTCTTCCCGCTTTCCCTGTTTCTTTTTCGGTCTCCGGCGGGGGACAGCCTCTTCTTGTCCCACGGTCACCCCAATCGGGACCGTATAAAAAATAATGGAAAGCCCTATAAAATGAGGGCACTGAAAAACTCCCACTTTTTTGTTGGGAGTTTTCTTATCTCTATATAAACAGCATCTGTGTACAAATTTGCTCCAAAGCATGCAAGGAAAAGCGTTTCCTTACTGCATAACCGGCTCCGTCAGTCTCGTGATTCTCTTGACATTTGCCACAAATGCTGTGATATACATTTGCAGTTCCATGGCAAACAGCCCTCTCGAATCCGCTCTGCGTAATCCGTGGGCTTCTTTTAATTCCCCATTCTTTTCTTCAATCCGATGCCGAATCTTCATCCGTTCCCTGAAATATTCACTCTCCTCAAATTTTAGTCTTTCCAGGTTCTTTTCGCTTGCCTGGGTAATGCTGTAACTTCGTTCCTTTGATTTCCCTCTCCCTACACGGCAGCTTTCTCTTAACGGGCATTTCCTGCATTTCACTTTGCTGAATATATATCTTAAATAGGTATTCCCGTTCTTTGCTGTCCGTTTCTCTACCCGCACCGCCAATTCCCCGGCTGGACACTGCAGCATTCCGGCATCCTTATTGTAACAGAATCCTTCTTCCAGTTTTCCGTTTGCTGCCGCTGCCACCGCCGTATTTGTCCGTGCAATTAATGTAATCCCTTCGCCACAGGCTTCCAGATTATCATCGCTGACATATGCCATATCCCCTATTACTTCTGCCACTTCTATCCCGGTTTCCTGCACCTTTTCTATCAGTCCTGGTAACTCCTGGCCGTCCGGCGCGCCTCCATGCGTTACGCTTATCCCCGCAATCAAACGTTCCTCTGTCATTGCCAGGTGGTTTTTATATCCGTAAAATGTGCTCGTTGGCGTTTTGTGCCCAAACCGTGCATCTTTGTCATCCTTTGAACGTATATCCCTGATCTTTTCATCCTCAAGCAGTTCCTTCATTTCCCTGGCAAGCTTCTGTATCTTCCCGCTGCCACAGGCTGCTATCCCTTCCTCCAGAGCCTTTAACAGATTTTTTGTATATGCAATCTCTTCCTCCAGTCCGGCTTCCAGGGATGGTTTTTCGGGGAATTTTTCTGATAAATCAAAAGCATTTTTATAGATTTCCTTCCGGAGCTGTTTACTCATATCCCGCAAAATCTGTGTAGGGGATTTCGCACGGACAGATGCGCTTGTATGGGTGGAATCTACGATAATGGTTCCTGATTTTATCAGACCTTTATCCAAAGCCTGCCGGATCGTTTCCTTTAACAGCTCTTCAAGAATATCTTCTGTAATGCGGGTTTTCCTGAATTTTGTGAGAAGGCTGGGGTCAATCATTTTTGCTTCCGGTTCCAGGTCTAGAAAAAATTTATATGCCATATCTGTCTGGGCGCTGCTGATCAGAGTTTCATCAGACAGGTCGTAGAGCTTTTTCAAGAACAATAGTTTGAACATCATTTCTGGTTCTTTTGCCGGGCGTCCGAAATTTTCACAATACTGTTTCCGCAGCATAGGATTTACAAAACTGAAATCAATGTTCTCTTTTATCTTCCGCAAAAGATGATTTGCAGGAATGATCGCATTGTAAATCCCCTGATAAGGTGATAATGGTAATTTCAACTGTGAATGATCTTTCAGCATTTCGGAGTCCTCCTTCCCTATACTTCTATTATAATACCTACACTGAAAAAAGCCCAATTCTTTTTCAAAGAATCAGACTTTTTCAGTGCCCTCTAAATACAAGGGATACAGCGATTTTTTCTTTTGCTAACTGTCAAAGACGGGATCATACCATAAGGCCATATTTTTGT
>CAMTMP010000088.1 GCA_947073545.1 uncultured bacterium | reverse complement strand
TGTATTTTGGTGTGCAAACTTATTATACACTTAAAGTGTCTCATACGGCATTTCTTTTAAAAAGTTGTAAAGTGGTGATATTCTAATTCAAACTGTATATTTTATAATTATCGCTTCATATATTTTTTAGTCTTAATCCTCTTATCCGCTGGTTTCTCGGCGTCTTTCGGAATAGCCCAAGCATGACCAAATTTTATAGTGCCTTGTATCATACCTTCATTACATATAGTCTGTACTCGCCTTACTGAAAGATTCCATTTTTCTGCAGCTTCTTTAATTGTAATGTATTCCATACTTTCGCTCCCCCAAAAAGCAAAATATTCCATTAATATTATAAGCGCAAAAACGCCGGATATCAACAAAAATATATACAAACATGGAGCAGATTTCTCTGCTCCGAAATTTTACAGACAGTATATAATTTCTTCCCTCACAATCTCCTCTGCCCTCGCCCGAATATTATTCATTCTCCGCACCCAAAGCATCTGATTCTGCGCTTTTAACTGCTCCGTTACTCCCTCCTGTTTTGCCATCTGCTCCACAAGTAAGTCAAATCTTTCTTCTGACTGTTCCTGTATCATCAACAGATGCCTCTTTAATTCTCCAGATAACAGTAATCCCGAATAAATACCTCTCCTGTGATTCTCCAAATAGGATTTCCTCATCAATCCAAATTTCCCCAACTCTCCCTCCGGCTCCGGGTCAGGAATTAAGTTCGGTATCAGATAATCTCCACATTTTTCATACGTTAAATTCATAATATTGTCCTCTCTCTTTCCTATAAACTCATATCTTGTTTTTTGTGCCGCTTTATCTCTTCCTGCGTATCTCTCTCAATCCCTAAATACTGCCTTATGTTCCTCAACTGCTTATCTGCTTCAATCGCCTCCTTCTCCGCTGTCTGATATGTCTTCTTCAGTTTTGCTTTTTGCGCTGTCATTGCATCATATTCCGCCTGCATCTTTTCCACATGCCTCCAATCTTATTACAGATAACGCAATCGGGAAATACCCTGTTACATCATTCAAACAGTTCTTATGTATAGGCATCCGACTACTGCTTGAAGACGAACTCGTTATCAAAAAATGCAGACTCTGCAATGGATATTTTCGTGTGAAGTACACTTCCAACCAAGAATACTGCACAAGAATATACAGAGACACTTCCACTACCTGTAATGAGTACGCCAGCCGAAAATCCTATAAGGAAAAGTTATTCAGTCATCCGATTCATACGGAATTTACAAAAGCATATAACAGGCTGTATGCCCGCATCCGCAGAGGGAAACTCCCTGCTGACACGCCACTTATGGATCAGCTAAAAGCGCTCCATGACGAGTATACCGAAAAATATGAGAACACACATCAGAAAGACCGAGAAGCTATATGGAAAGAATATATAGAAAGAAATAAGGAACTGCTCAATTAGCGAACTTTTGTTATCATTCTGTTATCACGACTTATCAATCCCACCAAACATCGAAAAAAGGACTTTCCGAGAAACCTCGGAAAGTCCCATAAATTCAATGAATTTTCGATTACTCAATAATCGTAGCCACACGGCCAGAACCAACAGTTCTACCACCCTCACGAGCTCTCGGAAATGAAATCTGAATGTTTTTCCTTGTTTTTGCTACTTATTATTCATCATATTATCTGATTTGACACTATATTTTTACTGTTCTGAAAAATTTTAGAGCCAAAATAGAGCCAGCAGCAAAATACCGATTTTCTCCTTATCCATCCTTATTACATGGTGCTAGCACCATGTATAAATAACATTAACAAGGAAAATATCAATTCGTTGTCCTCCACCACTCTAATCAACAAACCGGAATTTTCGTTTTCACCAGACTTATCGTTTCTTAACAAAATCAACTTTCCGCCAGTGCATCAATCAATTTCTGGATACTATGTTCAAGAGTGCTTTCACCCCAGCCAAGCTCCCATTCATCATTTGAACCACTGTCAGATACAACGTAGATCGCTGTTGCCTTGCGGGAACGGAAATTCGCGATTGTAAATAGTCCTGCTCCTTCCATCTCAACGCATTTCGCACCCAGATCGTTAAAATAATACCGTTCTCTCCATTCAGGCTGAACATATCCGCCATCCGTTGTCCAATGATAGCCACGAATACAGGATATTCCCTTTTTCTCCAGCTCCATACAAAAAGAGTCTGTCAAATCCTTTGTTGAATCGATTCGTTCCCCCTTAAATCCATATAACCTGGTAATAGAGGTATCGTTATAAGCCCCATCGGTAAGGACATAGTCTCCAATCTTATTCCCGCCGGCAAATCCTACATGAATCAGTTCTTTCACTCCTGCTGCATATAAATCCTCTGCCTGGGTTGCCAGTCCCGGTGAACACATCTCGCCCTTTGCAAAACCTAAATTGCTGTTATGATTCATTACATATATGCCTCCACCGACATCAAAGGTAAGCGTAGCAATGTTCTTTGCAAGCATTGTATCAAACAGGCTATCCGCCAGCAAATAAACTCTTTGGGGCACCTTTGTCTGATATTCATCAAAATCAAGTCCCTGCAATTCAATCTCTTTTCGGACAAGAACAGATGGGGCATTATAAAAAGCCGGGTCTATATCAAATTCTCTTTTCCGCATAATAGAATATGACAATAATTTTCCATTTGCAACGGAATGCTCCGCTTGTCTTAATAACTCGTATCCCCGTTTGCGATAAAATTCAACAGCTGGCAACGATGCATCTATATTTACATACGAATAATTCTTTATTATTTCTTTTTCCAAACAATCCATAAGCTTGGTTCCAATTCCCTCATGTTGATGATTCGGAGTTACATATACCCTTAAAATAGCGTTTTGATTGATTGTGCCTGTTCCAAGAGTGGCAGCTCCACAAGCAATCACATAGGTATTACCTTCCAAAATGTCCTTATGGATATTATCGTGATTATGTAATTCCAAAAAGAAATCCACCACTTCATCCGAATAGTATTTTGAATATATTTCTTTTATCGTTTCACTTACGACTTCATTAATCTCGTCAGTCTGATCTAACCGAGCTTTTTTGATTGCTAATTGTTCCACTCTTTTTCCCTCCATAAATTCCGATTTGTCCATTTCATTATATCACTTCCGTTCCTCATTTACCACAAAAATATAGGGCGCAGCAACCACCGCGCCCCACATTTATTATCGTTCTAACGATTTCTCTATTTTCCACTTCTGCCCTTTCAAATCGGTTTGCTTCTCATACAGATTATTGCGCTCTTTGCAAAGTTCTTTCATGCGCTCCAACTGCGCCCGCACTCCCTCCCGGCAATCCGGCTCTATCTTCTTATATTCCCCGGTCAGATTGCGGATTGTATTATTGTTTTCCTTTATCTGCTCCGAAAGGCATACCCAGTCTATCAGATTTTGCACTTCCTTGTCCGTTTCGTAAAGGTCTGTATCTGCTACGATTTTAGCACACAGCCGTATCATAACTTTCTTTTCCATATCCGTCATATCCTATCAATCCCCTTTCCTATCGGCTCATTTCAAAGGCACGTTTCGGGCGTTTATTTGCCCTTTCTGCCTGCTCTAATGCCTTTGACCTCTCTACTATCGACTGCACCTGTTCCCTGCCTAAATGACGCTCCAAACGCCCCAAATCAGACGCTTTTTCCTGCAATCGGTCTATGGTATCGTTCTGCTCCATGACCTTATCCGTCAAGCGGCTAATCTGTTTTTGTTGCCCGTCCATTTTGGCGGTCAGCTTCTTGCTTTGCTCCGTAAGCTGTACACATTTGATAGTCAGATTTTTAACGACCTCTTTCAATTTCTCTACAAGCGGGAGTG
>CAMTMP010000087.1 GCA_947073545.1 uncultured bacterium | reverse complement strand
ACATGGAAAAGCTAAAGTGCAGCTTTCCCACATTCTGCAAACAGACTTTCCCACAACTCCATAAGATAGCAAGTTATGCACATTACGCACAGTGCCGACTACTACGGAATCCCCCTCATTCTTATATCTATCCGACATAAAAATTATGAATTTTTTCTTAACACTACTGCGGTAGTGTTGACAGCCCAATAAGAAAGTTGTAATCTATAATCAAGCAGAAACTACTGCGGTCTTATGGAAAGGAGGATAAAAATGGATATTAAACTTTTCGATTCAGAATTGAAAGTAATGTGTGTGCTTTGGAACGAGGGTGACACCACAGCAAAACACATATCCGACGTTCTGAAAAAAGAAATTGGCTGGAACATGAATACCACCTACACACTGATAAAAAGATGTATCAAAAAAGGAGCGATAGAGCGTTCCGAACCGAATTTCATGTGCCATGCCCTTATTCCCAAAGAAGAAGTACAGGAAGCGGAAACAAATGAATTGATTGACAAGATTTATGACGGTTCAGTTGACAAACTGTTTGCAGCCCTGTTAGGCAGAAAAAAGCTCTCTGCTGAACAGATTCAGAAGCTCAAGCAGATTGTGGAAGATTTGGAATGAGGTGGTGTAAATGAATTTACTGCAAATGAGCTTTTCGGGGGCTGCTTTCATTACTGCGGTAGTGATTATCCGTGCGGTGGCAATCAATAAACTGCCGAAAAAGACTTTTCTTGTTTTATGGGAATTGGTGATATTAAGACTGCTTATCCCGTTTTCGATTCCGTCAATGTTCAGTATTTATACGTTGGTAACTCATAGCATATCTTCTACAACATTGCCGGAAGCTGGAACAGATTATAACATTCCCACTATGCAAGGGCTGTTTGTCACAACACAGGGAGTAGAACAGCCGCCAGTGGATATTTCATCATCTGTTTCCATGTGGTTTGTTGTATGGTGTGCAGGAATAATAATTATTACATTGTTTTTCGTAATATCCTATTGGCGTTGTCTGATTGAATTTCGGACAGCTTTACCCGTTCACAACCATTATGTAGAAAAGTGGCTGGCGGAACGCCCATTGAAACGTCCAATTTTGGTAAGGCAATCTGATAGGATTTCCGCCCCATTAACTTATGGCATTTTCCGTCCTGTTATTTTAATGCCGAAAAAAACGGACTGGAAAAATGAAAAACAACTGCAATATGTCCTATCACATGAGTATGTGCATATCTATCGCTATGATACAGTAACAAAGTTGATTGCGACACTTGCCCTTTGTATTCATTGGTTCAACCCTTTTGTGTGGGTGATGTATATTCTTTTTAATCGTGATATAGAACTGGCTTGTGATGAAAGCGTTATACGGCAATTCGGAGAAAAATCAAAATCCGCCTATTCGCTAATGCTTATCAACATGGAAGCAACAAAAAGTGGTCTATTGCCATTTTGTAACAACTTTAGTAAAAATGCTATTGAAGAAAGGATTACAGCGGTTATGAAAAATAAAAAAACTTCACTGCTTGCAATTTGTATTGCTGCGATACTCATTGTTGGCGTAACTACTACTTTTGCGACTTCCGCAGCGGGGAGCAGCAGAGAGAAAGATACTATCCATGATACAGATTTTTCTGATGAAGAAATTGATAAATTGCTTGCCTTACAATTTGACGGTTACGAAGATATGAGTGTTTCGGAATTTCAAAATAAAGTATGGGAATTAACAGATACGGAAGAATATCGTAATCTATTGGAGAAGTTCTCTCAAAATACCGCTCTATATGAGCAAAAGGACAGTAATGAGATTGCATCTTTTCTGTTTTACACATTAGAACCTCTCACGGCTGAAAAGTGGCAGACACGGGATTTTGGAGGAGGCATAGCAACTGATTATCCCGGTGCTTCTGATAATGCCATGTTGGAATTTGTTTTTAGCCTTACCATTCAAAATGCTGATACACTTACTGTCGGTGAGTACAATGCCGCACGTTTGGGCGTTACCAACGGATTAAAAAATATCTTACAAGGCAAAACGAAAGAACAGTTGCAGAATGATTCATTCATGCAGGAAGCAATCCATACTGAAATCGAAAAACTGAATGAGCAATGGAATACAGATAAATTGCAAATTTCCGTGGAATATTCTTTCATGCCCCTTTCGGAATTGGACGCCGGAAAGGGTGAACAGGAAAATATACAGCAAGAACAGGAGCGCCGGGAATATCCTAATGGCACAGAGGAAGATTACCGTTCCTTATTGGATTTGAGAACAGCCGATTACCAGAGCAGGTCAGTTGCGGATTTTAACATGGATTTGCTGGAATGGGCAAATGAAAGTTATGAACGGATGGAACGGATCAATATTGATACTGCCCAGCAGGATTTTTCCGTGAACCTGGACAATGACGAGCTTTCTTTTGTAGCAATAACCGCATGGCTTTCCGGAGTGGAAAATGGAAAATATGTGCAAAGCATTAACACGGGACGGAAAGAGGAAGACCCTATCCTTAATCAATATCTTCCGTCAAAAACAGCGGAAGAAAACGGATACGGTGCCTGGTGCGATCTGTTCTACCCATTTTCCTATCATATCGCAGACAAAAAGACGCTCACTGTCGGAGAGCGGGACGCTTGTATCAGCAATATGATAAGTGAGATACAGGATTTTTGGAACGGAACGGATATCGATGAAATGTTAGGTATGACAGAAGGTGATATTGTAGGCAAGCTGAAAGAGATTGCAGCGGAATACAGCAACGATGACATAACAATTATCATTCAGGAAGATTCTGTCAGTTTTGAAAAAATGGACGAACGGGACAGGGCATTTGATTGACTGGGGGGAACGGGGGAGGCTTGTGGCTGTGGGGAGATGTACTGCTCCGCGATTTCACTTGCCGTGAGACCAGACTGCATAACGCTGACTGGTGACTGGTTGAATCCCATGATTACATGAGACAGTATTCCGCGGTATGCGATATAACTGCTGCCATTGTCCTTTGATTCCAGGGTGCGCGAAGCGGCTCCTGGCAATCAAGCCTGCAACGCTGCGGAGCTGAAAGCGTCCTTCGGACACTTTGGTATTTGGTCTTCGCTTCGGTCGGTGCTAATCATGCGCCTCCAGCGCTACGCGCCCCTCGCGGCATTCGTCTGCTGGCCAAGCCAACACTTTGTTGGCTTGGCAGACAACGGTTGCTTGGCTCATTGCTGGCGGGAATCAAAATCCCTGTCCGCCGGCAGCAGTTATCCATAGGCAGTTCCTTCCTGAGGCCGTCAGTGGAAGGTGTCCACGCTGTAGTCATGATAATGGAAGCCGAACCACCGCCCTGGCATGTCGCCGGGGAAGCGGGGGGCGTCATAGGTGACGAAGCCGCCCTCCGGCGTCAGAGCCTCCGGGGTGTAGCGACGGGTGTGCTCCAGCAGGAGTTTCCAGAGCCGTTGGAAGACATCCCTGTATTCCGGTGCGGCGGAAAGGTCATGCCGCTCCATGGGATCCCTGTCCAGGTCGAACAGCAGGGCGTGGCCGCCTGTGGCGGAGTAGACCAGCTTCTTCTTCCCCTCCATGACGCAGAAATTCCGGTTCAGACTGTTGCCGAAGAAGACTCTGTCTTCCGGCAGGTCAGATACCGCCAGCAGGTTCCTTCCCGAGCGCCCCTCCGGGCAGTCCTGCCCCGCCATGGCCAGGATCGTGGGGTAGATGTCCGCCAGGGTCACAGGGCAGTCGATCCGGACATTGCGGGGAATCCCCAGTTTCCGGGGCAGCCCCCCGCCCTGAGGAAGCCCCGGTCTCTGGGAAATCCCCGATTCCTGAGGAAGCCCCGGTTCCTGAGGAAGCCCCGGTCTCTGGGGCGGCATGATCAGCAGGGGCACATGGGCGCTGCCCTCGAAGAACAGGTTCTT
>CAMTMP010000086.1 GCA_947073545.1 uncultured bacterium | reverse complement strand
AAAGCCATTTCTTTGTCTGCAAGCATACAGAGGTGGATCAGTCTGCTGCCTGCCACGGCCTGCGGATTGCTGAAAAGGACTTGGAAGCAATCCTCTATGAGATTATTTCCAGGCAGGCGCAGGTGATTTTGAACGTGGAGAACCTTTCAAATGCCAGCCTGCTGGATACTAAGATTGCAACGCATACGGAATACAGCCAGCGCGTAGAAAGCTGTCTTGACCGGAAACGGGTGCTATATGAGCAGGTTTTACTGAAAGAGATTACCCTGGAGGACTACAAGGCACAGAAAGCCGATGTGGATGCGGAACTGGAACGGCTGCGGCAAGTCCAGGGCGCACTCTCCGCTGAAATCGCCCAAGCGAAAATGGACGCAAAAACAAAAAACGCCAGACTGGAACTGGCGCAGGAAATTTCAGCCGCCAGCGGATTAAATACCGCCCTGGCTGACGCCCTGCTTGAACGTGTGGATATTCACCCCGGAAATCAGGTTGATATTGTCTGGAAAATGAAAGACTTCTGTACAGAGGGAATGTGATGGGGCGCAAAAATCGGCCTTAAAAACTCTGGAATTTCTTAAAAAACTTTTTGTCTTGTACTTGACATACGGGTGTCGTAGCTGGTGCGGCGTCACTTCAAAATCCAGGCTGTAAACTACTCTGCCATTATGGGCCGCTTTTTCTCCAAGAACCGGTGTGACTGTATGCTTTATGCGCTTTCCATCTTCATACCGGTAATAGGAGCGTTCCTTAACTGTTCTGGTAACAATATACTGCCAAAGCCGCTTGAACTGTGTATACGACAGTGGTTCACCATCTCGATTGGCAACTACATAGTCCGAAGTGGAGATTGCCTTTGCCGCCTTTAAGCACTCTGCCAGACAAACGGGGAGGGGAATGTTTCTCTCTGCCGCTTTTGTTTTTAACTCGGTGAGAATAACCGGCCTGTTATGCTCTGTGTGCCATGCCCGTCTTACCGTTAGATATGGGGTGTCCGTATCCAAATATACAGAATCCCATTGTAACGCAAGAATTTCTTCCCGCCGCAACCCGGCATATAAGCCAATCATAACAAACACATATGGGGGTAAACCCCGGATCGCGTCTAAAAGTCGTTCTGCTTGTTCATCTGTCAAAGCCTGCCTTTCCTCCTGGGGAACGCCGCCCTTTGAATCCAGATATATCGTTGGATTTTCATCAATCACATGGCTTTCCTTCGCCGCCCGAAAAATGGACTTATAAAGAATCACCACAGACTTATAAACCGAAGCAGATTTTTGGGAAACAGGAACAAGAGCCAGCTGAATGTCATCCAGCGTTACATCCGCCATTCGCTTCTGTCCCAGTTCTTTGATAATATGCCGCTGTATTTTGGATGTATAATCGGTCAGAGTGGTGGCACGAATATGAACCGACTGCATCAGCAGCCACTTTTCGCAATATTCAGCAACAGTGGGCGATTTCCGATGAAAAGTGGCATTGTCAATCTGCTCCAATGCCTCTATTTCTCTATCGTACAGTTCTTCAGGCGTTCTTGCATAAAGAGCGATGAGCTTTCCATTCGCATCTCTTATCCTGGTTCTGTAATACAGGACACCTCTTTTCATGACAGTGCCATATTCTGGAATTACAACTTTTCTTTTTGCCAATTCCGTCACCTCCTAAAAAATAATCTCCAGCGCTGTATCTTTGTTTTATCAGATATACGGGATTCCAGCAAGGATACGGAATGGGTCATGTTCTGGCACTTCGCGGTTTGCGGTAAGTCGCGCTCTTGTCCGCAGGCTTTGCCCTATGGGTACATTTTGCGATATACTCCTGAAGGCCCGCCGCAGTAAAATACACACAGCCATTCTGCACATACTGAACATAGGCAATCAGACCGTTGTTACGAGCCGCATCCAATGTGGCAATACTGATCCCCAAAATCTTTGCAGCTTCTTTTCGTGTAATAAGTTTTTCCATGAAACATATTCCCTCCAATCTGTCAAGTTTGTCATTGTGCTTTCAAAATCACATGAATACGCTGGCAGACAAAACTGCCAGCGCATGGTATCTAATCTTGAAATAGAAAGCTATCACAGACAAAAAGCCGGAGAATCACTTCCTAATTTACATATCTCTACTTCTCGTCATATTTGCCACGCCCCCTGACGATAGGGACATAACAGGCCGCTCCCGGCAGAGCTGTCATAACTCCGCAGCGCCGTTTTACTCGTGCGCCGCAGGGTTCCCCCCAAGTCTTTGGCGGGCCGTGAGGAAGTATCTTTAAGCCCCCGCACCATCATCGCGCCCGGAACGCCATCTCCGGGTTTAAGGCTGGACGTAGATCGCTCGGATTGCCTGTCTGTCATCACCTCCTGCAAGCAACCGTCCTGGCGGCGCGCCTTTTCCGCTTCGATACGGGTTATGTACCTGTTATGCCGTATATTCAGTTGTCAAGCTGCAATGAGGGGCAAGAGGACTTGTCCCTTCAATGTGTAGGCATTGGGAAAGGCGATTTGTTAAGCCTTTTTCAAAAAAATCTTGATTTTATTTATTCGCTGTGTGATTGCACTCCGGGAACAGTTCCACAGCCTTGCGACATCGGCCTGCCGGTATCCGTCCACAATGAGCAGGGTCAGCAGTTCCAGATCGTCCTCCGGCAATTTGCAGAGCCGCCGGTACAGCAGTTCATCCTCCAGGGAGGACAGCCAGCCAAACCGCCGGGAATCCACATCGCCGGTGTCCCAGGTGCAGGACAGGGATTCAAATTTTCGGAACAGGCAGGACTGCTCGCTCTCGTCCTCACACTGTTCGCTGGGAAGGGCCTGTACGCGGTTCTGATAGGTCCGCTGGCTGCAAAACCAGGTCCAGTCATATTCCTTCATGGCCGCGATCTGCCTATCGTCCATACCGGCTGCGCGGTATTCCTGTTCCAGCCGGGTCCATTCTGCATCAAACTTCCTTTTTTCGTATCCATAGTGAAATCCCATAGTTTTCCTCCATTTCGATTCAGGCGTGGTTGACGGGTGAATCGAATGGAGGTGGGGACCGGCAGCGGTACACATCGGGAGGTTTCCCTAAAAATCGACAATAAGAAACGCCAGCTTCTCGCAATGAGAAACTGGCGCAACAAAAAACACCATGATTATGCTGATTTATATGGATTGATAATACTGATAGATAACTATAATATCCCGGAGGAGGGCCTATGCTTTTTTTAATTGATATATGTCATAGCTATTACAAATGAATATTGCAGACATGGCGGTATCCTCCTATATACCGCCCCTGCTGATTGCTGAGGGTCATCGGGGGTCTGCTTTTAGGCAAAAAGAAACGGCGGCTTTGATCTGATCTCTCAAAAGCCGCCGTGTATGAATAGGCGTGTAAAAATACCTCTGCTGTACGACGGCTTTTTTTCTTTTGCCGTCGTGCGGCAGATTACTTTATAATTCAGTTTTCTATAAGCTGTTCTTACAAGTCAGTGTTAAGAAGTTCAATTACAATGACTTCCGGGCGGTTATTAAAGCGGATAGGAATAATGCTGTTACCTAATCCACAGCTAACAATCATATTTGAATTATTTAGTTCGCATTTTCTCGAAGAAACGAAATCAAATCGCTGTCCGTTTTTTCCATAAACACCGCACCATGCAATTTTGCTTCCATAACAATACGTTCTTCCCGCATAGCAGACATAAGGATAAACAGCATAGAAAACTTTTCCTGTCTGCAAAATTCTAACAGTTCAAGCCCGGTTCCGTCCGGCATAGCATAGTCAGAGCAAATCACATCAAATACAGTGGTTGACACTTCCTTTTTAGCTTCTGTCAGATTGCCAGCGGTTGTTACTTCATAATGGTCTTTCAGAACATAGCTTAATCCCTCTAAAATATCAGGGTAATCATCTACAATTAAGATTTTTTTCATAGTCTGTCACCCCGCATTTACTACATTGACAATGCTTGTCTTTTTAATCTTCCGGGACGGTGCAATGACAGCAATAAATGTAGTCAGGATTGCCGCTGAAATTACT
Source organism: uncultured bacterium (assembly GCA_947073545.1). GTDB lineage: Bacteria > Bacillota > Clostridia > Lachnospirales > Lachnospiraceae > UBA3282. The sequence continues at coordinate 181 of CAMTMP010000086.1, read as the reverse complement.
ACGGCAAGAACCAATAACGGCGGTTCCCATTCCTGCCCCCAATTAGAAGTAATAAGCATTTCAAAGAAAAAGCGGTGCAGGAATAACCCTGATACAGCCCCGGCAATGCTGCCAGTGATAGCGTAAGCTGCGGCTTCTGCCCGTATTACCTTTTGAATTTGTTTCCCCGACATTCCGACTG
>CAMTMP010000085.1 GCA_947073545.1 uncultured bacterium | reverse complement strand
GAAGAATATGGTACCTGCTTTGGGAAACTATTTCGGAAAATGGAAGAGAAGAAACTAACAGCGGCTGCTCCGCCAATGGTACTGTTTCATGACGATGAGTATACACCATTTGGATTAGATACAGAATTTGCAATCCCTATAAAAGAGTATGCGACCGGAACAAGGAATTTCTGTCCCGGACTATGTTTGAAAACGGTTGTGCATGGCTCTTACTCACAACTTCCTTCGGTTTACGCAAAACAAATAGAGTAGGCAAAAAGGGAAGGTTATGAAAAAAGCAATGCATTGTATGAGATATATGTAACAGATCCGGCAGAGGTTTCAAAAGAAAGTGAACTTGTTACAGAAGTCTATTATCCGGTTAAAAAGAGGGTTTCAAAAGCCCAGAATGGCAGGCAGATATTGTGAAATGCATGAGAGGAGGAAAGTATGGATCAGATAAAAATTGAAGTGTTGTAGCAGAAAATAAACAGTCAATATGGAAATACCACAGGTATAGTCATAATAAAAGATGGAATTGTATCCTATGAAAAATACTTTAAAGGTTGTACAGCGGATAGTCATGTTCACGTCTATTCTGTAACAAAAAGTGTTATTTCAATATTGCTTGGGGTTGCTTTGGATAAAGGATACATTAAAAATATTGAAGAGAAAGTGCTGGATGATTTCCCGGAATACATAGTGAAAAGGGGAGAGAAAAAAATACAGAATATTACACTAAGAGATATGCTGACAATGACGGCACCTTATAAATATCGATTTTTTGCACCTTATATAAAATACTTTACAAGTAGTGACTGGGTAAAATTTTCGCTTGATTTATTAGGCGGTCATGGCAAGATAGGGACATTCCGTTATGCTCCATTGATTGGACCGGACATTTTATCGGGAATTTTAGTGAGAGCAACAGGGCAATCCGTATTAGATTTTGCGGCAGAAAATTTATTTGAACCGCTTGGGATTAAAGTGGAAAACAATTTGTTATTCGAAAGCAAAGAGGAACAAATGGCATTTAACCAGTCTACGGATATTAGCGGATGGGTAACAGACTCCATGGGAATTCATGCGGCAGGCTGGGGGCTTACGCTTACACCCATGGATATGGCAAAGATCGGGCAATTATATCTAAATGGTGGTACGTGGGAGGGGAAGCAGATTATTTCCTCAAAATGGATAGAAGATAGTACGGAGGAACACAGCCGATGGAAAAAAGGAAATCTGCCCTATGGATATCTGTGGTGGGTAAATGAGGATGGATATGCGGCTATGGGAGATGGCGGCAATACAATTTATGTAAACACGAAGAAAAAGCTGGTGATTTCTATTGCGGCTCTCTTTGTACCCAAAGCAGGGGATAGAATAGAACTGATCAAGAAATTCATTGAGCCCATTTTATGAGATGAACAAAATTGCATTATCGGTTGACTTTACCACAAAGACGATTTATAGTGTCATCTGCCAAGGGAAAAAGATTGACTCTCGTATTATGCGAGGGTTTACACTTAAAGTTAGGACAATATGAAGTGACCCCACATTTGTAGCAACGTGGATTTACCTGTATACTAGAGTTTGTTAAGAACAATGGTAACAGGGATTACCGCATACAAAAGGAGGCCACTTACATGAAAAGAATACTACGAATCGGAATGGATGTCCATAGCACAAACTACACTTTATGCGCCATTGAGCCAAGATTTGACGGAGACGACATTATTTACGCAAATGTCAAGGTAACGCCTGACCCGGACAATATCGTGCAGTTCATTGAAAACTTAAAGAAAAAGATAAAAGAAGAATGTGATATTCTCTGCGGTTATGAGGCGGGCTGTCTGGGATTCTCTTTATATCATGAATTAGTCAAAAAGGAAATCCGCTGTGTAATTCTTGCCCCGACAACTATGATGACCCAGCAGGGAAAGCGGATCAAAACAGATAAACGCGACGCATTGATGATTGCGCAATGCCTTGCCTATGGCGGTTACCATGCGGTACACATTCCGACAGAAAAGGATGATGATGTCAAAACATATCTACGCATGAGGGATGACCATAAGCTGGATTTAAAGAAGACAAAACAGAGGATCTGTGCGTTCTGTTTAAGCCAGGGTTTCCATTATGACGGCGGGAAATGGACGCAGGCGCACTTAAAATGGCTGAAATCGCTTGAACTTAGCGAATGGGACAGAGAAACGCTTGGCGAGTATTTGATCACATACGAATATCAGAGCAACCGGATAGAAATGTTTGATAAGAGGATAGAGGAACTGGCCTCTGAAACAGAGTATGTGGAGAAGGTAAAAAGACTGGTATGCTTTCTGGGCGTAAAAACCCATACGGCGTTATCCTGCCTGGTTGAGACTGGGGATTTCCAGAGATTTGCAAAGGGGAACATCTACTCTGCATATCTGGGATTAGTGCCGGGGGAAGATTCGAGCAGTGATAACATCAAGAGGCTTTCCATCACCAAAGCCGGCAACAGCCATGTAAGGAAACTGCTGATTGAGGCTTCCAAAGGGATCTGTAAGGGAGCGGTCGGCCATAAATCGAAAGATTTAAAGGCAAGGCAGAGTGGGAATCCGCCGGAGGTGATTGCGTATGCAGACAAAGCAAATGAAAGGCTTAGAAGGAAGTATTACAAAATGATAAGGCATGGCAAGAAAAAGAATGTGGCGGTAACGGCAGTCGCAAGGGAACTTGCGTGCTTTATATGGGGCATGATGACGGATAACATCCGTATAGAGTGAAATCAGCCTGCCATCTGCCCGTCAAGGGTAAATAAACTGCTGCGCAGCCCTTGACAGCCAGCTGTCATCCTGATGGATGGCAGTCAAGCGGATTAAGCAGGCGCAGCTGCATAATCCGCAGCAACTATTAACAAAAAACAGGAGATATCTTGAAGGAGTCTTTTGGAACTTCAAGGTTCGGGTTATCTGCGGCACCTCCTTGTTGGCAGTGCAGAAGCATTGATCCACGATTTAGGACAGCAGAACCCACGGCGGACCATTGACCTGTAGGTAACCAATCCACGAATAACGGAATGGCCAAATGCCGGGAACTGTTAAACAAAGGGCTTCTCCAAGATATCTCCTGAGAACAAATGTGGGCTTTGTCAGAGGTTCGGGAAAAAGTTTATAATTTTCAAAAATTACCTCTTGACAAAAGTCACTTCATAACGGAGGTTTTTGCTATGGCATATAAGATACTCATTGTTGATGATGAAAAGATGCTGACTGAATTATTATCAAGCCACTTGCAGGATTGTGGATATGAAACTTTTATAGCGGAAGATGCGGAGCAGGCAATATCCATGCTGAATACATATCCAGATTTAATTTTGCTTGACATCAACATGCCCGAAATGGATGGATTGGAGCTATGCAAGATTATCCGTAATAATGTCACCTGCCCTATTTTGTTTTTGACAGCTCGGATTACAGAACAGGACAAGGTAAACGGTTTGCAGGTCGGCGGCGATGACTACATAACCAAGCCTTTTAGTTTACAAGAATTAACCGCAAGGGTGGCGGCTCACCTGCGGAGGGATGAGAGAAGCAAGTGTACTCCTAAAATCGTATCTTCACAAGGCTTAATTGTAAATCTTGCTGAACGCAAAATTTTTTATGGAGAAAGGTCGCTGAACTTATCAAATCGTGAATTTGATATTGTCGAGTTTCTGATGAGTAACGCTAACCAGATATTTGATAAAGAACGGATATACGAAGCCGTATGGGGCTTTAATGCTGAGGGCGACAGCAATGTTATTAAAGAGCATATCCGAAAAATCAGAAATAAACTGACTGAAGCTACGGGCAAGGAATATATAGAAACAGTTTGGGGGATGGGATATAGATGGAAAAAATGAAGAAAGTAAAATCTATTAAAAGTGCATTTATCTGGACGGTTGCCATTACAATGATAATTGTTTTTGCATCCTCTGCTTTGACAATTTATATCTGTTACCGTGTGCAGAAGAATATCCTCCCCGACTCACAGGAAATTTGGCTGCATACACAGACTATTATGGCAGATGGGACGGTATCTGAGGCAAAGCAAAGATTGATACTTGATGAACCTTCTAAAGTGTCTATACTTACCCCCGCTAAATCGGAAGAAGAAAAGTTAGAGGATACAGAATTTACAATAGAGAGAATAGAATCCAGCTTCTCCACACTTCGCCCGAAACAACAGTTACTGTATAGAGCAATAAGCATTTCTATGGTAGGGCTTCCTTTTATCTATTCAGTTATAGGAATCATGTTATGTGCATGGTGGTTTTATAGGAAAAAGCTATCGCCGCCAATTCAGATTCTTGCAGATGCAACAAAGCATATAAAGGGGCAAGACCTTGATTTTACAGTCGCTAATAACAGTAACGATGAATTAGGCAGGCTCTGCACAGCTTTTGAAGAAATGCGGCAAGCTTTGTATGATAACAACCGACAGCTATGGAATATGATTGAGCAGCGGAAAATTTTACAGGCATCAGTGGCACATGACCTCAGAAATCCGATTGCGATTATAGAGGGCTATGTCGAATATATGCAGCAATGCTTTACAAATGGAAGTCTGAATGATGAGAAATTGAAGCATACACTATCCAACCTTGCGATAACCTCAAAACGACTTGAGCGTTATACAGACTATATTCGTGATTTGAATACCATTGAAGAAACCGAAACAAAGTATTCTGTCGTTCAGCTACCAGATTTTTTAAAAAATGCTACAGAAAACCTTTCGCTTATTGCAGGACAGCATAGCTTGGAGATTGAATATCATTCTACCGTATCCGAATGTCAAGTAAAATTAGATGAGCAAATATTTTACCGTATTGTTGAGAATATCTTTTCTAATGCCATTCGATATGCTAATAGCAAAGTGAGTTTCCTATACACATTTATTGATGATGTACTTACTATAACCATTACAGACGACGGAAAAGGATTTTCAAAGACAATGCTCCGCA
>CAMTMP010000084.1 GCA_947073545.1 uncultured bacterium | reverse complement strand
CATGGTCGATCTTGCCGTCCTTTTCGGGTAACCTCATAAGCCCAAATCCCAGCTTCGGCATCCTGCTTACATCAATGCTCATAAATCTTTCCCTCCTAATAATCCGCAATGTTCTTCCATCCTGCGCAAACAATACCAAGGATTTCTCTAACCTTATCATATTCAGCCATTGCATCCCGCGGCAGATCGTCCGCGGTCAGATTATTCCTGATATTATCCACGTCCATAATCATTCGGCACTTCGTTCATCGGCGTCTTTCAGTCCCTTAAGGCAAGAATCATCTCCGCATTGTCCATAAGACTCACTTCGGCCTTCCTGCCTTCTGTGCTTATCTGATAATCGCCCTTAAAGGCTTCTATTTCAGCCCAGCCGTTTTCGTCAGTTTTTACCGTTGTATCTGTCCACCATTCCTGTTTTACAAGTTTCTTAAGCATCTCATACGAAGGCTTGCGCGAATTATCCTCTCTTATAAAGCCGCTCGGTGCCTTAAGCCATGCCCCGTCCTTATAATCCCATGTGGTAATCGCTGTGACAAGCGGATGGGAAAACAGTACCCTGTACATCTCTTCCATCTGACGCGCCTGCCTTTCCTCTCCTTCGGGAGTTGTCGGCCAGCTATCCACCCGCCAATCATTCAAATCCACAATATGAGATGGCATAATCTCACCTGAGATAAGAGTATTCTCGGTAAAGTGGATCGGAAGTCCGAAATGCGAAAACCGTTCCAATACCTCCTCAAGTTTCTCCCTTCCCCAATATCCCTGATGCTGATGTGACTGAATGCCTATGGCACTTATCGGAACTCCTGCATTCAGGCAGCCGTCTATAAGTATCTCGTAGTTTATGGACGTATTAAAATCATTAAGCAGGAGCATGGCGTCAGGATTATTTTCATGAGCCCTCTCAAAGACCTCCTTGATAAGACCCACACGCCCCTTCTCCTTACAGATCCTGGTAATGGCATTATCGTACTTGTCAAATATGGGCATGATTACCACCTCATTGATTACATCCCACATATCGATAACGCCCTTATAACCTGTAACCTCTCTGTCAATCCTCTCAAGCTGCTTCTGCATAATCGTCTGATTATCATACTTCATAAGCCAGTCGGCACATACGGTATGCCAGCACAGGGGATGTCCTTTCACCTTGACTCCCTTATCCTTAAGGTACTGCGCCGTCTTCATGAGCGCGTCTTTATTTGGCTTACCCTCTTCAGGCTCATACCTACCCCAATAGAACGGAAGGGTGGCATAATTGAATACCTCAAGCCAGCCGTCTGTCAGCTGCTTATACTCATCCCCGCCCTTTAATACATAAGGCATAAAATCAAAGCCTCCACAGCCGAACAAAAATGCGTGGTTTACCTGTCTGATCCCTATTTCACGATTTGACAGCGGATTCCCGTGTTCGTCTGTAAAACGAAGCCTCTTATTAACTTTCCTGTGTGTTGTTTCCATAAAAACCTCCTCTTTATATTATGCTGAATATGATTGACGAAAGCTATATCAAGATCTTTTCTGATTCACTTTACTATTCCTGCATTATTACAGCGAAGCTCTCGCGGCGATCCTATAGATCTCCGCAATATCTTCCGAGCAGAGAGATACAAAGCCCCCCGTGTGTCCGTCACGCAGACCTAATTTTTCCACCAATTTCGGAATATCTTCTTCTTTGGCCCCCAACTCCGCAAAGTTTATCGGCATACCGATGTCATGCAGGAAATGTCTGAAAGCCTTTATGCCTGCGGCAGCGGTGTTTTCGGGAGTTTCATAGTCCATGGCACAGCCGAACACCCTTGTCGCCATCTGGCAGAAACGCAGTACATTGTGCCTGTGTACAAATTCCATCCATGCAGGCATTATTACGGCCAGCCCCGCACCATGGGCACAGTCATAAAGTGCCGAAAGTTCGTGCTCTATATTGTGGCTGTTCCAGTCCTGGTCTCTGCCGACACCGACGATATTAGTGTGTGCGACAGTTCCCGCCCACATGATATTCGCCCGTGCTTCATAATTATTGGGATCTGCAATAACTCTTGGCGTCTCCTTGATCATTGTGCAGAGTACCGCTTCACAAAGGCGGTCTGTAATCTCAACCTCCGTAGTATTGGTAAAATACCTCTCGAAAACATGCGCCATTATATCCGCAGCGCCGCAGGCGGTCTGATAGGCGGGCAAAGTCTGCGTAAGTTCGGGGTTCATGATCGAAAACACCGGGCGCATCACGTCTGATCCGGTACCTCTTTTGAGCATTCCCTCCGTTCTGGTGATAACGGAATCACCAGAGCCTTCGCTTCCTGCTGCAGCAATGGTCAGCACCGTGCCTACCGGCAGGGCTTTCTCTGCATGCTTTCCGCTGTAAAAATCCCAGAAATCGCCCTCATACAAAGCACCGATCGCAATGGCCTTTGCCGAGTCTATTACCGAACCGCCGCCGACAGCAAGAATAAAATCTACCTTTTCGCTGCGGGCAAGTTCGATCCCCTTATAGACAAGCGTATCCCGGGGATTGGGCTGTACTCCGCCGAGTTCGCAGAATGCAATACCCTTTTCTTCAAGTGCGTTTTTTACTCTGTCAAGAAGCCCCGACTTTATTGCCGATTTTCCGCCGTGGTGGATCAGCACTTTACTCCCGCCGTATTTTCTGACATAATCGCCGCACTCGTTCTCTCTGCCCTTCCCAAAAATAAATTCCGTAGGGCTGCAAAAATTAAAGTTGTTCATGAGCTCCTCCCTGCGCTTTTAATTCTATTTTCAGTTAGCTTATATCCATTTTGGCCTTTTCAAGCCTTTCTATAACATCGTCACACCAACTGTCAAATTCCTTGTCCTCATTTTGCAATTCGGGGTGCGCAAGAATGTTTTTGACGGTCATTCGGATGCCCTCCTCCGCACTGATTGCAGTTCTGAATCCAGGTACGAGCGACTTTATCTTAGAATTGTCGAACACAACCGAATTTGCCTTATCGCCGATAAGACAACCGATAAGATCATAACGGCTCATCGCTGCAAGTGTATGCGAAGCCACATAATATGGTTTTAATTTAACGCCCAGCGCATCTGCCACAGCCCAATATATCCTGTTCCAACTCAGGCTATCGTCAGAAGTGATATGATATGCCTGACCGATTGCCTCCGGTCTGCCAATCAGCCCTGCATAGCCCTTTGCAAAGTCGCTGTTGTGCGTTATCGTCCAGAGTGAAGTCCCATCGCCATGAATTATGACGGGTTTGCCGTCCATGATTCGTTTCACCACCTGCCAGCTCCCACCGTTTCCGTGAACGCCGAGCGGTACGCTGCGTTCGTCATAGGTGTGGCTTGGACGAACGATCGTAACGGGGAATCCATCCTCCCTGTATCTGTCCATGAGGTATTTTTCGCAGGCGATCTTGTTGCGGGAATATTCCCAGTATGGATTGTCAAGCGGCGTTTCCTCTGTGATTATATAGTTCTTCGGCGGTTTCTGGTATGCAGAGGCAGAACTTATGTAGAAATACTGCCTGGTTTTGCCCCTGAAAAGCCGATAGTCACGCTCGACCTGTCCGGGGACAAACCCGATAAATTCACCCACACAGTCAAAGGTCATGCCTTCAAGTTTTTTTGCTGTTTCTTCCTCATTTTCAATATCCGCTGTGATGGTTTTTACATTGTCGGGAAGCGCTTCCTTTCTACTGCCCCGGTTGAGCAGGTAAAGCTGGTCTACCTTTGTTGCCAGCAGCCTTGTTATCGCCATACTTATGGTTCCTGTCCCGCCGATCAGTAATACCTTCATGATATATCTCCTCTCTATTTTAGATGATATCAACTATAACACATTTGGAATTTCGGCATCAATGGTTTACAGGGAGTTTTGGAGATTTGTTCTATTTTTATGTTTAAAAATTCTTCTTTTTATGACGGGTTTTTGATATGTTTATAAGAAATGAGGTTTTTAGCAGGAATGCTTTTTGCTCAGCCTAAACTGTTTCGGAGTAAGCCCTATGTGTTTTTTAAAGCATCGGATAAAATGACTGCAATCGGAAAAGCCTGTCTGTTGGCTTATATACATGAGACTATGGTCGGTAAAAAGCAGATATTCTTCTGCTTTGAATATCCTCATGCGCTCAATGTATTCCTTGCAGTTCATGCCGTACTGCTCTCGAAATTTCGCAGTAAATCCTGAATAACTCATATGACATTTTTCGGCAATATCGGCAACACGAATATTTTCCTCAAGCCGCCTGTCTATATATTCCGCTATGTTTTCTATACCGTAGATTTCCGTTGAACTCATAGGACAGCTATTTATATCAAGTCCTAAAGAGATCCATTGTCTGACGATACCGAGAATAAGCCTGTATATCTGCGAGCGAAGCATAATATCTCTTCCGTACAGGCATTGCTCCGTTTCTCTAATACAGTCGGAAAAAATCTCACGGCTGTGCAGCGTCCCGGCTTGCTCTGCATTAAAATGTATCTGCATATCCTTGGTGCGAGCATATCGGAGAATCGCTGTCACAGACGGCACATAGGAAGATATATTCTGAAATTTTGCGGAATCGAATTTGATCCCGGCAAAAAGAACAGGCGAACCGTCCACTGAATATATTGAATGAACTGACGACGGATAGAAAATAATCAACTCCCCCTCTGAAACAGTATATGCTCTTCCATCGCAGGTGACTTCAGCCCTGCCTTTTAGGATATAGATAAATTCGGCAAAATAGTGCCAATGCTGCTTCACGGGGAAGTCCCTTTTTTCCGTATCAAAGATAAACGTTTCAATGGGAGAATTAAGGCTGTCCTGTCTTTCAAAAAGCGAACTCATGTAATCATTCCTTTCATGGCGAATGAGTTTATACAATATCCCTATGTAGATTTTATATCATGCATTATAAATACCTTGTAAATCCACTGTGTTTTCCTTGATTATATTATCTCTTGGCAGCAAGGTCAAGCGTTTCACTCCGTACATACATTCTTTCCAAATTCTGTATAAATGCT
>CAMTMP010000083.1 GCA_947073545.1 uncultured bacterium | reverse complement strand
AATCTTAAGGCCGAGATTGAGAAATAGACACTTGTAAGACCTGTAAAAAAAGTTGGAGCTGTGAGCTCATGCTCATGACTCCATTACTATATCTTGTGTTTGTGGTGGCTCTAAAGTGTTAAAATCCGAGGTGGCTCTCAAGCGATAAAACGATGGCTCCGAAGCGTTAGAATATTCACTTAACCATAAAACATCCCTCTCTTCCTTCTTAAATTAGTTAAATCTAACTCTTGTTTTTCAAAAATGCGGCTCACCTGCCAGTGGCCGCTGATAATTTAATAAAATTTGATAACACCCTTTTTGACGTCAGACCTTGCGCCGCCCTCCCTAAAGTGTTAGGATGATAGATAACGACATTAGAAATTACGTTTTCGGCCTTGCAGAAGCTACCGTATATGGATTCTCCAAGAGGCGGAAACAGAAATTTGTTATGTCGTTTACTATAGCTCACGGGCGGGATTCCGTTCCAGAAAGGAGTACAGTGATACCATGAGTTATATCCGACACAAAGCCGAGGAATCCCTTGAGGATTACCTCGAAACAATACTGATTTTGAGCAGCCGCCTCTCTGTGGTGCGCTCCATCGACGTGGCGACCGAACTGAATTTTTCAAAGCCGAGCGTAAGCGTCGCCGTGAAAAACCTGAAAAACCGCGAATACATCACCGTTTCAGAAGAAGGGTTTCTCCATCTGACGGAAGACGGGCGAAAAATCGCGGAAAGCGTCTATGAACGCCACACCCTGCTGACGGACTGGCTGGTCCATCTCGGCGTTGACCCCGTAATCGCGGCGGGCGATGCCTGCAAAATGGAGCATGACATCACACCGGAAAGCTATGAGGCAATGAAAAAATGCATCCTGTCCGTTTTGGGGCGTGACTGAACTGTCACAGTAAATCCTGCATACTTTTCAGGCTGATTGCCAGGGTTGATGTATTGTGCAGCAGCGCCGATAATGCCTTTGTGGCATTACGACCAATTCCCCTTCCTCCAGCACTGTCCCTGCATACACATATCCATGCGCCTGTTTAAAGACCGCTGCGGATTCTCCGGTCAGGGATACCTGATTGACCATTCCCTCCCCGGAAACCACCATGCCGTCAAAGGGAATGACATTGCCCATACGCACTACAATCTCGTCGCCGACTGCGATATCGGACACCGGCTCCGGCTCCAGTATCTCCTGCCCATCCTTTCGCAGCCATACCTTGCTGATATTGAGGGACATGCTCCTCGCCAGATCGCCCACCGACTTTTTGTGTGTCCATTCTTCCAAAAGTTTACCGATTCCAAGCAGGAACATGATGGATCCTGCCGTTTTCATGTCGCCGCGCAGTACCGAAACGCCGATTGTCGTCGCATTCAGGACCGGCACCTCCAGTTTTCTGCGGCAAAGCGTTTTAATTCCAAACCTGATATAACGCAAAGATTTCAATATGGTATCCCTGCCCTGACAGAATAGGGAACAAATAACATGCTCCCATATCTGAGAAGCACTTTGCCAACCAGCTTTTCCTTATATGTTTCATTCAGCTCCCTGCAGGAATGCTGCAGGTGATTTTCCGGAACCGTCACGCTGCCACAGGAAAATGCCCGCAGTTTTTGGATCAGCTCCGCCCTGTTTCCGTCAGATCATCCTTTCCCTCAGAAACCGTTTCCTCATCCCAGCCATCCTCGTCGGAAAACATCTGCTCCGCCTCCTGTCTTGCCCTTTCTTCGTTGATATGAACAGCCTCCGCATAAATATCTTCCGCGTTTTCCTGCACGGCCGCCACCGTCTTCATGCAGAAATCCTTTGCCCGAAGCGCAGCAGTCGTGCCGTGTGTATATGCTTTTTTGGCGTCCTTACTTGAAAGAATTTTAATCCCCGCCGTGCCGAACAGAACGCCCGCCGCAAAAATGCCCATGCGTTTTCAGTCTATCTTATCTAAAAATCCAAACATACTGTACCTCCTATAAATGTTTATAACCGGTATATAACGTCATAAAAAGGCAGGCGATCATCGCCCATGCCCAAAATCGGTGTTTCTTCATAATTTATAACCTTTCTCTATCTTTAAGTTCTTATTTTCCCATAGTTTCCGGCTTTGCTGGATGGCAGGCACCATTCATGGCGCAGCCCGCGCACCCGCAGCCACAGGATGATTTTCCTTTTCTCTTACTGCGTACCATACTGGTAATGACGGCAGCCACCAAGAGAACTAAAACTGCGCTGATAATGATTGTCGCCATATTCTCCATAAGCCATGCAAGCATTGAAATCCCTCCTGTTTCCCTGTTATAAATCTAAATGAAAAGCCTGACGTCCCGTCCTATGGCGGGACGCCTTTTAGAAATGCTTTTCACACTGTTATTTCGCCATTTTCAGTTTCATATTTGTTGTCAGCTTTGTCGACTCCTTATACGGACGAAACAGCATATAAATCATACCGCCGAGGATTACGATGGCTGCAAGCAGGCCAATCACATTCAGATTTCCCGTAAATGCCGAGCCAATCTGGTAAACCATCAGCGCCACCGCGTAAGCCAATCCGCACTGGTAGCCGATCGCAAACCACGTCCATTTTGCGTTGTTCATCTCCCGCTTGATGGCGCCGATTGCCGCAAAGCAGGGGGCACATAAAAGATTAAACACAAGGAAGGAATATCCCGCAACCTGACTGAAGTTTGCACCAATTTCAGGCCATCCGCCGGGATAAAGGATTCCCATCGTGCCGACGATATTTTCCTTCGCCACAAGTCCCGTGATGGAAGCCACTGCCGCCTGCCAGTTTCCCCAGCCGAGCGGTATGAATATCCATGCGATCGCACCGCCGATCGCGGCAAGGAGCGACTGATCCATTTCCTCCTCGCCAAGCATCCGGAAGCCTTCCGCAGTAAATCCAAAATAAGTCGTAAACCAGATAACAATGGTGGAGAGCAGGATGATCGTGCCTGCCTTTTTAATGAAAGACCATCCACGTTCCCACATGGAGCGAAGCACATTGCCCACCGTGGGCATATGGTAAGCCGGAAGCTCCATGACAAAAGGAGCCGGATCTCCGGAAAACATCTTCGTCTTCTTTAACATGATGCCGGAAATAATGATCGCCGCCATACCAACGAAATACGCGCTGGTCGCCACCCATGCGGAACCGCCGAAGATTGCTCCCGCAACCATTGAGATAAACGGCACTTTTGCGCCACAGGGAATAAAAGTCGTTGTCATGATCGTCATTCTGCGGTCACGCTCATTCTCAATCGTCCTTGATGCCATAATGCCCGGAATGCCGCAGCCGGTACCAATGAGCATCGGGATAAAGGACTTGCCAGACAGTCCGAACTTACGGAAGATACGGTCCAGCACAAATGCGATACGCGCCATATAGCCGCACGCCTCAAGGAATGCAAGGAGCAGGAACAGAACAAGCATCTGCGGCACAAAGCCGAGCACCGCACCCACACCGGCTACAATACCGTCGTTGATGAGTCCCGTAAGCCAGTCAGCCACGCCCACAGCTTCCAGCGCATTTCCTACAAGCACCGGAATACCGGGAACCCATACGCCGTAGGCTGCGGGATCGGGTTCTTCGCCATACTGCTCCATCACTGCAAGCGCAGCCTCATAATCAGTAAGGGATGTCGTTTCCACCGTTACCTCCAGTGTCTCATCATCCGCCACCTCATAAGGAAAATCACCTGTGGGCGCCGCGCCGTTTTCTTCCACATAGGCGTCATAACCGTCCACGATCAACGCCGCGTCGCCATATTCTCCTGCTGCCTCTTCATAAGCAGAGGAACCGATGCCAAGCAGATGCCACCCGTCGCCGAACATTCCGTCGTTTGCCCAGTCCGTCGCGGAGGCTCCCACCGTCACCATGGATATATAATACACAAGGAACATAATCGCCGCAAAAATGGGGAGCCCCAGAAAACGGTTGGTGACAATCCTGTCAATCTTATCGGAATTTGTCATCTTTCCCGCAGATTTTTTCTTTAAGCATCCTTTGATGATGTTCCCAATATAGAGATACCGCTCGTTGGTGATGATGGATTCCGCATCATCGTCCATCTCCTCCTCGGCCGCCTTAATGTCCGTCTCGATATGGGAAAGAACAGACTCGTTTAACTTCAGCTGCTCTAAAATCTTATCGTCCCGCTCAAACAACTTGATGGCATAAAAACGCTGCTGTTCCTCCGGCAGTCCGTGTACCGCAGCCTCCTCGATATGGGCAAGGGCGTGCTCGACCGTTCCTGCAAAAGTATGCATCGGAACTGTCTTTCCGTTCTTTGCCGCATCGATTGCCGCTTCCGCAGCTTCCATAATGCCGCTGCCTTTCAGGGCGGAAATCTCGACAACCTTACAGCCTAAAGCTTTTGCCAGTTCCTCCGTATTAATCTTATCGCCATTTTTCTCCACCACATCCATCATATTGATGGCAACCACCACAGGAATGCCAAGCTCGGTAAGCTGCGTAGTCAGGTACAAGTTTCTCTCCAGATTCGTGCCGTCGATAATATTTAAGATGGCATCCGGGCGCTCGCTGATGAGATAGTTTCTCGCCACTACTTCCTCCAGTGTATAAGGGGAAAGGGAATAAATACCTGGAAGGTCGGTGATGGTTACGCCGTCATGCCTCTTTAACTTTCCTTCCTTCTTTTCCACCGTAACGCCCGGCCAGTTCCCGACAAACTGGTTGGAACCCGTCAGGGCATTAAATAATGTCGTTTTCCCACAGTTCGGGTTGCCCGCAAGGGCAATTCGCATACTCATAGTTTTCCTCTCCTTCTTTATATTAGTTTTCGCTAACTATTTGTCTGAAAATAAAGGGGATAACCCCCGTCAGTCAACCTCAATCATTTCCGCGTCCGCTTTTCGGATGGAAAGTTCATAGCCTCGGACGGTCACCTCAATCGGATCGCCAAGGGGTGCCACCTTGCGGATCTGCACATCCACACCCTTCGTCATTCCCATGTCCATGATACGGCGTTTGATCGCGCCCTCGCCGTGGAGTTTCACCACTCGGACGGTATCGCCGACCTTTGCTTCTCTCAGTGTTTTCATTCCATTTTTCCTCGTATAATAAGTGTATAGCCAGTAGAAATGATGGTTATGCACTTATTCTTTCTATAGATTTATAGATGAT
>CAMTMP010000082.1 GCA_947073545.1 uncultured bacterium | reverse complement strand
ACCGAGGATATTGCTACTATGTTGGAAATAATCAAGTAAAACCTCTATAAAGATTTTGAAAGGGGCTGTCGGTTAATACCGATTTTTAAACTCTAAAACTTAAAATACGAATCTCCCATAGAAATCAGTGTTTTTCACACATGATCTTCTGCGGGAGATTCGTATTTTTTCTTTTCTATATGTATTTTGGGGCGCAAAAGACCCTCAACTGCATTTTCCAAAACACTCTTTTTCTAAGCAGCCTTTTCTTCGGTTTTTCCTTCAAATTTTTTGATTTCATCATGAAGAAAACGATGATATTTATTTATATTTCTTCCAATCGCATACAGCATGAATTCCTTATATACTTTTTCGGATGTCCGGTAGTTGAACCGACGGAAGCTGTCGTTTTCTTTGATATCTCCAAAATGTCCTTCTGTTTGTATGGAACGGATTTGCCGATTTAGAATCCCTTTCTCACTTTGGATGTTTGCATGAGATTCTTCTTTCAAGGTTTCCCATTGTTCGTTGATCTTCATGACTTTATTTTTCCCGGCGTCTTTTTCAGCATTATATTTATATAGACACTTGGCTTTGTGTTCACAGCCACTGCAGTCTGCACATCCATACACCTCAAAAGTCTGTGTGTAACCTGCCTGTTCTCTGGTATCTGTACGGATATGATGTAATTCTCTTCCGTCATGACAAATATAATACAATTCACCCTCAAACACCTGCGTTTTCATGTTATAATATTTTCCGATATCTTTTGTATAAGCACGTGTTTTCCGTTTTTCATGATCCTGCAGCTTGATGTAACTGGAGATTTTATTTTCCTTCAAATACAGGAGATTCTTCTCACTGCAATAGCCGCTGTCTGCTGTTACTTCTTCCAAGATCTCCCCGAATGCGTCTTGATGCTTTTCTAAAACCGGAATCAACGTATTATAATCTGTCCTGTCATTGCTTACATAAGTATGGATTATAAAATAATTCTCTACGGCAATTTGAACATTATATGCAGCTTTTAACTGCCCATTTTTCATATGGTCATCCTTCATCCGCATAAAGGTGGCTTCCAAATCTGTTTTGGAATAGCTGTTGCGGTCAGTTCCCATAATCTCAAAGCACTCTTTATATCCCATAAGACGTTCGCCGCAGGCTTCCAATTCTTCATAAAGCTTCTGAATCTCCGGTTTCCTTTTTCCTTTCCCATAAACAAAAGAAATCTGTTCCTGCTCTGCGATCTGCGTCAGATTTTTCTGGAGTTTCAGGATCTCCAATGGGGAGCAGTTATCGATCTCAATGATCGTATGATTCGGCAGCTTTTTATGTTTTGTCAGTTTTCGCTTCCGATTCTTTTCAATGACATCCCTTACTTTGTCCATCCCTTCCATCACGAACATATGGGCATGGGGGATGTCATATTTGATGCCGTATTCATTTTCATCCATGAAAAGGTTATATTTCTGGTACAAGGAATCAATCGTATCCAATAATCCTGCAAGATGATAATTGAGCGTTCCTCTCCACACAAATGTATAGCGGTTTGCATTGGCCTCTATTTTAGTCCCATCAATAAAAAGGGATTTCAATGTGACCAGCCCTTCTTTTTGCAGACGGCGCAGGAACTGGTAATTCAGATCGTCCAGTACATCAGAAGTCAGTTTTTTGTTCTTAAACCCATAAAAAGCATCTCTTTTCGGTTTCTGTCCTTTTGTAAGCCAGATAAATGCCAGATCTCTTTCGCATAATTCCACAATGCGGTCAACAGCCCTTATCCCACGCATGTTTGCGTAAGTAACTACAGCATACATCATAATTGGATTGTACCCGGTTCTTCCCTTATCTGAACAATTGGCTAACAAGCCAGAAAAATCTAATTCCTCCATTACTTTTTTCAGGGTATAGACTGGATCGTCGTCAGGTAAACACAATTCGAAGAAACTAAAGTTAATTTTCTGTTGCCCTATATCAAAAAATTCGTTATAATATTTATTGTTTAGCATAGTTACATTATAACATGTAACGGAGAAAGATGGTTGTCGTTAGCCATCTTTTTCTCTTTTTATGTAAAAGTTTCAGAGGCAGGTATGATTCGAATGAATCACACCTGCCTCTGTTTGGGACTACCTATTTCCCGACAGCCCCATTTTTATGCCCTTTATCACGTACTCAAAATCTAGAGATTCCAGCCCATATTTTATACCCAATACACAATATGATTAAAATTAAATATGGTTCGGGTAAGCGGTAGATAGTGAGTACCTATACAAAACTGGAGCAAACCTGTATGATAGAAACAGATTTGCTCCAGTCTTATTTCACTTCATTTTTATCGGGCTTACGGCAGCTCGCTGGCAGGTTCGGTGACCAGGGGAGCAGGTCATCCAGAAAAGTGCGGCCTGTATCATCCAGATGCTTCGGTATCTCAGTGAGCAGATATTCAAAGTAGTCATACGGTTTCAGGCCGTTTGCTTTTGCGGTTTCCGCAATGCTGTAGATAATCGCACTGGACCTGGCCCCGGCAACTGTATCAATCATGACCCAGTTCTTTTTTCCGATACAGAATCCCCGGATCGACTGTTCCGCAGCATTATTATCCATCGGGACTTCACCGTCATCCAGAAATACTTTCAGGTATTTTTCCTGATTTAGTGAGTATTTGAACCCTTCCCACGTCTTGCTTTTCTGCGGTACTTTCGGAAGGTTTTCACGTACCCATGTAAAATAAGCCTCCACCTGCGGCCTCACGCTTAACTGGCGGCGGTTCTTCCGTTCCTGTGCGGAAAGTTCTTTCAGCTGTTTTTCCTCCCGATAGATTGCCTGTATCATAGTCAGCGCAAGGTAAGCACGGCTGTCTTTCTGCTTTGCTTTCGGCAGCGCTTTTACTGCCTCGTCATATCTGCGCCTTGCATGGGACCAGCATCCGGCAACCTTCAGACCCTCACGCTCATTTTCGACCGTATGGTAGACCTGATATCCATCCGTGACGCATATCCCGCTGAAATCCTTTAGGAATTCTCTGGGATGACTGGCATTGCGTGTCCGCTGGTATTCATACAGGACGATCTGCCGGTCTGTATACATCCGTCCGGTGCGGTAAACCCACATATAGCTTTTACTCCCTGCCGGACGGCCATCCTTATTTACCAGTACAGGCGTTTCGTCTGCCTGCAGTACATGATAACCGTATATTTTTTCATGCAGATAATCATAGAGGACTGCAAGGTAACGGTCTGCGCACTGGATCGTCCAGTTCGCCATGTTCTGTCTGGAAATGTGAAGGCCGTAACGCTCAAACTCCTGTTCCTGGCGGTAAAGGGGCACCGCGTTGACATATTTGGCATTCATCACGGCTGCTTCCAGCGAAGGAGACACGAGGCTGCCCCTTAACAGGCTCTCCGGATGGGGCGCCCGGACAATCTCATCTGTCTTTTTTCCGGCATATACTTTTACATGGTGTTCCTCCACTTCGACTTTTGCCGGGGTAAAACCGTATCTGCGGTACACTTCATCCGGAAGCTGTTTAAAGCCTTCTTCCCCGAACAAGGCTGTCAATTCATCCTGCGTCAGGGAATGTTCGATCACAACTACCGGCAGGCCTTCCAGATCGTCTTCCCGTTTCCCATGCTTCTTCTTTGGTTTCCGGCGGGGGACAGGCTCTGTATCTTCACCGGACTCTTCGGCAGCAACTGCCTCGGATTCGTTAAAGAACACAATTTTTCCGTCCACTTCCATAAAGGAAATCTGTTCATCTGGCTCATGCCTCTCCGATGACCTGCCGAAACGGTGTCTTTTTAAGTCTGCCATCTGCTCCAATACCAGCTGAAGCGTGCGGTCGATATTTTCCAGCCGCTCCTGCTGTGACAGGAACAGCTGGATGAGCGTTTCTTTATCAAGGCTGTCCAGTTTTTCTTCTGTATATTTCAATGCCATGCCTCTGCCTCCTGGCATCCATGCGATGCCATTATACCAGAATCCCGCAGATTTTGCGAACCAGGCTGTTTTGGCATTCGTCATAATGCCCATGCTTTTGGCTGTAAATATGGCTTTTACCGGAGAGCTTTTTTCCGGCATTTTTAAATGAGGCTGCTCTTTGTATCATCCGCCAGAGCCCTCTTTCAGGCTTATATGCCCGGCTGTATGCTGTCGGAATGCGACAGATCCAAAAGCAGCAATGCTGCCCGGAAATTTCTCTGTTTTGCACAAAATCATCCCATATATTCCGGCGGCTCCACCGGTTTGACAGACTTCTTCGGGGCGATCGTCAGCCCTTCCATCAGCCAGCGGAATTGCTGCGGCGTCAGGGAACGCACCTCCTGGGGGCTGCGTGGCCACTGGAACCTGCTTTCTGACAGCCTCTTATACAGCAGAAGCCATCCATCCCCTTCCCATACAAGCCCTTTGATGCGGTCTGTTCTCCGGCCACAGAAAAGATAAAGGGTATCCGGTGCATAAGGCCTGGCGCCGGTCTGTGCTTCTACCAGTGCCGCAAGCCGATCCATTCCCGAACGCAGGTCTGTGTATCCGCATACAATATAGACCGCTTTAAAGCAGGTGGCATCATTCAGCATGACGTACCGCCTTAAGAACCTCTGTCAGAAGGGGCATGGATGTGGATTCTGTTACATGGATGCAGCCGCCCTTTATGGAAATATCCAATGTCGGCTGTGCACTGCGGGCTTTCTGTTCCTGTTCCTGTAAAAGTCCGGGCTGTACAGGAACTATCTGCTGTGCAGACAGTTCCTCTTGAATGGTTTCAAGGCAGGCTTCCCTTACACGGCGGAGACGGTAATAATAATTCGCTTTTGTGATGCCGTGGCAGGCACACCAACTGACAACGCTCATGCCAGCCGGGCGGCTCTGGCATTCTCTGATCTGGGCCGCCCACTCCTGAAGACGGAAATCTGCAGCCGCCATAGATGTTTCTGAACTCATAGACTTACCTCCGTATGGTGGTATCAAAAGTTGAGACTTAACTTTTGATACTTATAATAGAAATATAGTCTATTGTCTCATGTTTCTCCATGTCAGTCGAGGTACGCACTATCTACCGCTTACGAACAAAGAAACCAAAAGGTATATAAATGATTACACTTTCTTATAATACGAGTGAAAAGATTTATAGAAAGTGGGCGAAGAGAGGTGTCAAAGGTGAAATTAAACTGGATAGAATTTGAAAATTTAAGGACTGGATT
>CAMTMP010000081.1 GCA_947073545.1 uncultured bacterium | reverse complement strand
AGAATATCTGAGTCAGTACCTTCATCTAATTTGACTGATATAAGAAGGATCTGGAGCACCTAGGGTGCTGGATAACACCTTGAGAGGGAGCTTGAGAACGAGAGCCGCCAGCAGAACAGGCAACAAAACAAAACTAAGCGGAGGGAGGAAGAAATTTAATGTGAATTTTATTGTAAAGATAAGCGGTTTTTTGTATAATTGAAGTGTGGCAAGAGCAGGATATATCATATCTTGTACCACAAATTTTTAGAAATCGAGGTGGTAAGGTGTCAGACGATACAAAGCAGACACAGGAAGTTAAGGCAAAACGTACCGCAAAAAACAGTGTGTTTTTAGACCTTTTCCAAGATAAAAAGAATTTGTTGAAACTGTATAAGACATTGCACCCAGAGGATACCGACGCAACAGAGGACACGCTGGATATTGTAACGATAGACAATGTTTTGACAGATAATCTCTATAATGATTTGGGCATAATGGTAGGTAACAACAGATTGCTATTGTTGTTGGAGGCGCAATCGAGTTGGACGGTAAATATTTTAATCAGAATACTACTGTATTTAGCACAGAGTTACCATGAATATTTTGAGCGAACCAGTCAGAGCCTATATAAGAGCAAGAAAGTAAAAATGCCAAAGCCCGAATTATATGTGATATACACAGGCAACAAAGGCAGAAAACCCGATACAATATCTTTATCGCAAGAGTTTTTTGGCGGTGCAGATATTGATATTGAGATAAAAGCCAAAGTCATATATGAGAGCGACAAGAACAATATAATTAATGAATACATTGTTTTTTGTAAGGTTTTTAACGAGCAGATAAAAGAGCATGGAATGACGAAACAAGCGGTTACAGAAACAATCCGTATATGCAAGGACAGAAACATCTTAAAACAGTATCTAAGCAGCAAGGAAATGGAGGTAGTGACGATTATGATGAGTTTATTTGATGATGAGCAGATTATGAGAACTTATACGAAAGACATCGAAAAAGAAACGGAAAGAAAGACAGCAGAAAGAATGATAAAAAAAGGGAAAATGACATTGGAGGAAATTGCAGATTATATTCCGGCATTATCTTTTGATGAATTAAAAGAAATCGAAGCCGAGGTTATGCAGTTAGCATAATCAGAGAAACAATATAATATTAAATTAACAGCGTAAAGGCGCATGGAACAGTGAATTGTAAACCATGCGCCTTTTTTTTCGCCCAAAAGGAGGAACATGAGCGACAACATTCAGACCAACACCACAGGGCAATTAACGCCCTGTCTGCAACAGAAAATTGACAAGACAAGGTATTTAGTCGAGGTACACTTCTCTGATACAAGCACCCAAAGCGTAGGGGACAAGTTAAAGCGTGTCATTCTCCACGATTTAGAGCATGGGAAACAGGGCAGACCAAGAAAAAGTGATGGAAAGTGATGAATACGTCCTTGACAAGCAACAACAGGGGAGACCTCGAAAGATCTCCCTCATACATCTTATGTTCAGAATCGGTTTACAGTTTAAAGAAGGACACATCCTCTTCCAGTACCAGCGCCATCGACTTCAATTCACCGGCTGCCTCTGCCAGCAGATTGATGGTGGCGTTCATCTCTTCCATAGACGCGTTTGTCTCCTCGGTAGAAGCCGCATTCTCCTGAGATACCGCAGACAGATTTTGGATTACGTCCACAACCTTTCCTCTCTCTTTGTTACACTCTTGGGCCTGATCATTGATGATGGCTGTCTCTTTTCTGGAGTCTTCGATCCCGCTGCTCACGACGCCGAATATCTCCTTTGTCTGTATGAGTTTCTGCTGCTGTTCCACGACAATCGCATTCACTTCATTCATAATCTGTACAGACGCTTCGGAGTCAGCGGTCAACTGATGTATAATATCCTCAATGGTCTTCGTGGACCGTGCGGAATCCTCAGACAGCTTGGAAATCTGGGTCGCGACTACGGCGAATCCGCGCCCTGCCTCTCCGGCTCTTGCCGCCTCGATGCTCGCATTCAGGGCCAGCAGACTCGTCTCACTGGCAATAGACGCGATGAGGTTAACGGCATCCTGTATTCTGGTGACGGACTCGTTGGTCGTATGTACGGAAACTTCAATTTTCTTGATGGCATTCGTCGTTTTGTCATTGGACTCGCTCAGTTCATGGATAATTCTGGAAGCCTCCACGTCAGACACATGCATCTGCTCCGAAAGACTTTCCAATTCTCTTACGCTGTCCGCAATTTTCTCTATGATAGCGCCCATATTGGAAATCTGTCCGGTAGCGGATTCGATATCCTCTGCCATATTCACGGCGCCTTTGGAGATATCCTCCACTGCGCTGCTGATCTCGTCCGCAGTCGTAGATGTCTGGGATGCCATGGTCTCCAGATTGTCACCCTGCTTCATCAGCGAATCCGTATTTCTCTTAATACTGCCAATAATATTCTGCAGTTCTTCCAGCAATCTCTGTACGGCATGTCCCATCACACCGATTTCATCGGTTCTTCTTAAAATTCTCTCGTTTACGGTTAGATTCAGTTCCCCATCCGCCAAGGAGGAAAGCAATGTCTCTGTCTGAACGATCACCTTTGCGATCGCACTTGCAATCTTCACGCACACAATCAGGGCAATGAAGAGAATAAGTGCGGCAATTCCAAGAATCATCAGGGAACTCCGGTTGATTCTGGCACCGGCCTCGGTAGCCGGCAGTCCGGCGAACACCATACCCACACATTTCCCGCCGGAGTCGATTGCCGGCATATAGAACGCATAGTAAGTTTCCCCGTTAATGGTAACGCTGTCCGTCTCGTAGTTTTTGCCCTCATTGATCACGGCCTGAATAACCGCATCGGACGCTTTCGTGCCGAGAATCCGCTGCCCCGTATCTTTATCACGCAGAGACGTTGCGCGCCTCGTATCCCCGTAGAAAATCGTTACATCCGCAGCGCTTCCTTCCACAAAGCTGTCGATGATATTCCCGTTTTCCGATACATTGTAATCACCTTTAAAAAGCGTATCCCCCTCCATCCGGTACGCTCCCGGGTCAAGCGCCTCATAAGCGGCATATACGCTTCGGCAAAGATTTTCCAGTCCTTCCATCGTGGTATCATGCACCATGTTTCTCATAGTGCCGATTGCATACACGGTAACAAATGCGACCATGATCACCAAAGGAATCGCACAAAGCATCATAAGCTGTGCCATTACGCTCAGTTTCTTCTGTTTTTTCATCTTTACCATCTCCTTAAAGGGATACGACTTTTCCCCTCCCATTTGAGTGCAGCGGAAAATATCATGCATTCATAGGACGGGCGCTCACCAGACTCAAAAATCCGGCAGGCATTTTGATTGTATCATGTTTTTTTGTATTTTTAAAGATACAATCCTGAAAAAGCGGAAATTCTGCACAAACAGCATATCTTTTACGCAAATGCCAATTTTATCCACCTTTTCTTTGAACCGCTTAATCACAAGGTGCGATTTTATTATACAGAATAAACGTTACATTTCTACTGAAATGGCATCGTTTGCACTTTTTTGGGTATGCTTTGCACGTATAAGGATTTTGGACGCAATTTATGTAGTTATGGGTCTCAATTCAAAATAACTTCGTTTTAAAGCACATTCGGCCTCTTTCCTTTATTTTTCAATGTTTTTTGTCACGAGAAGGGGGGGGTATTGGGGCCTTTGCCTTCCCGCCACTGAAACTGACATAGACGCCGTCCGTACCATAATGCTCCATCTATTCGCGGATGCGGTTCTGCATCATTTTGATCTTGATCGAGAGCTCGTGCATCTGATAGAGGTCGCTCATGGTGTGCTGGTCCATGTTAGCGCACCTCCCCTCTCTGATTCCCTCTGTCCTTTTGGAAAGATGGCTTATCCGATGTATCCGCCTTTGTCCTTTCTTCCTCCAGTTTCGCCCGCAGGAACGGCGTTTCCGTCTTTCCGGATGCTTTTACCGCTTCCCATTTCGGTTTGATTCGGTTTGGCGCCTCCATATTTTCAAGCAGGGATTCGCAATTTACGCGCATCGGCTGATCCTCGTCCGTGATTCTGCTCCTCACACCGCTTGGGAAAGCACCCTCTTTCAATTCGCCAACGATGGTATCAAACGCTTCCCTGATCCCAATATCGAAATCTTCCTTCAGCCCGTTCTGTTGCTCTAGCCGATCCTCATAGTTCAATTTCTTTGCCATAATATCGCTCCTTTTCATGCCTGCTACCCTTTTTCGACATAAAACCAAGAAGATACCCCCATTGAATCAAACTGCCGTTTTATTCAATAGGGATATCATTAATTTAAATATTTAAGGATTTATGGTATAAGGGCACTACGCTTATTCAGATATTATTTAGCATGTTCTGCAATTTGTATGTAATCTCTGCTAGCATATCCTTTTGTTTTTGTTGTATTTCTTTCAACATAATAAAAAGTCGCTGTCGAATTGTCTAAATCAATCTTAACCACATCCCCGAAATACATCACCTCCAAAATTGTAGAATTTGTATGCGGTTCTTTTCTTAAATTGAGACCATTCGTAGTCACCACACCTTCTTTCGTGAAAGAGTATACTGAATCAGTGGGTACGATATATCCTATCACATAGTTTGACTCTTCATCTTCTGTTGGTATTCCTTCCGCAGCATATACCTGTATCACGTTTGATCCTATTACAACAAACATAATCAACAGGCATAGTATCATTTTCTTTATTTTTTCCATTTAAATACCTCCATTAATCTTCACCTGCAGTATATGTATGTTTAATCGTATACTTTTTGGCATCTGTAACATATTGACTTAAATATTTTGTACAGTAATATGTTACTTCCATTTTTCTGCTATCAGATGATATTGAATAATCATTGCTGTATGATTCGTAATAAGGATAATGATCTCCCGAAACCCCAGAGCCTGCATCTACATATGAATTATAATATACAACATTATTTACAGTAACGGTTTTAGATTTTAGGTAGAAATAATGTACGCCCTCATATCTATAAATTTGAAAGCATTCATCCGCTAAAGGCATTATATCAGGTATTTCTCTACAATCCACAGGTTCCTCAAATTCGCTATTATTATGCAACTCCATAATATAATTCTCAAATTCATCGAGATTCATATTTGTAATAAATTCGGTTAACATGCTCATAGATGAATCAATAGCATTTAACTCATCTTCTGATGCCAACTTATAACTAGTGTACTGACATATTGATATTTATACAAATTAACATAGTAATTTCTGCCGTTTTGAGGTATAATAAAAGAAA
>CAMTMP010000080.1 GCA_947073545.1 uncultured bacterium | reverse complement strand
GAGCAGCCTTTTCCCCTTGCAGTTTCTCATATTCCTCAAAAAGTGCAATTACCTGTGGGCATGGCGTACTCATGCTTATATGCATTACGCCATCAACAGGCATGGGATTTTCTGCAATTTCTATCCCAATTTTCTTCATATCCTGACAACATTCCCGAAAACACATAAATGCCTTTTGTACGGAAACGGAGGTATTCATGATGTAATCAAGGTTGATGGTAAATATGGCGCTTCGTATGCCTGTTACTTTGCCAATTGCTGTATGAAATATTACGCTTTCCACATCAAGAGCCAAAAGGCTTTTGAAAAATTCTGAGAAGGTTGTAATACTTTTGCGATTCTGGGGAATCAGCGAGGCGGCATTTTTATGGAAATCAGCTATGAGGGCAGACTGTTTCTGAATGTCCTCGCCCAAGTCGTAAGGATAGCGGGCTTTCCAGAGTGCATACTTCTCTTTTTTATCTGTAATTGCTTCAGCGGAATCGTTAATATCCGGCTGGAGCTCTTTTCTTTTGGCTGTCCATGCAGCGATTCCATCCATCAGCCAGTCGCTGTTTTGACCGTCCTCATTTTGGGAAAATACAAGCCGATAGTTTTCTCCTAATTTTTCAAAGCGTAATCCGTAAATATCTTCCAATTCAAAAAGAGTGTGCATGACGCTGTTCGGATTACGGTAATCCGGCTCAAATAGTGAAGTGGGATTGATGTCCAGTGCTTTGGCAATCTCCATCAGTTTTCCATCCTTTGGCTTTCGCACATCATTTTCATATTGACGGATTCTGTCTCCGGTTAGTTTAACCATAGAGCCAAGCTGTGCCTGTGTCAAACCTTTCAATGTCCGATATTTTCTGATTTTATCTCCGAGAGCCATAATCAAAATCTCCTTAATCAATGAAATTCACATCAAATCGTAACAACATTGTATCACATAAAAACTGAAATGTGAACAGAAAAGTTTGTAAATAATAGAAATAAAGTACAAAAAAGTGCTTGACGAAACAAAAAAGATAGTGTATCATAATCAAACAAGTACAAAAATGTACGCATACAACAGTGCCAAATGTTTTCAAACTGACATTGGAAATAGCCTCTCGGATTCTCACCAAATAGCCGGAGAGTAAATTCTGACAACTGAATATTGTGAAATTTTGGAAAGATATTAGATAAATGTGCAAAAAAGGGCGCACTTTTCCCTTGGAAATTGATGAGATTTTTTTGAAATTGTGGTATGATTAAACTGCGGTTGCCATTCGTGTGAATGTAAAAATGGTGTCAACACGAGTCGGCATTTTCCATGCATCAAGATGTTGCAGCATCATGATTGCATAGAGGCGGCAGTACCACATCTTAGAAGAGCGGTGCCTGCCGTCTTCTAATTTATAATCTATCTTTTCCCGTTTATTTGACCTCTCCACAGATGTCCGTCTGTTGTACTCCAGTCTCCATTCCTTACTGTCTCTTGGCGGTATGTTAAAAATCCTTGGATTGTCCTTCTGCTGAATATGTACGGTTCTTCCATATTTGGAATCGGAGCAGGGGTGTTCACAGAAACAGCCTTTCTTCCGGTTCGCAAGAGGACAGCGGTATTTTTCGCGGTGCATTGCTTTTTCCACACCATCGTGGTGCATACGTAAGCCCATTTTACAGACAGGAACACCATCTTCATCTATTGTAAAGTCATCTTTGTATTTGAAGTGTCCCGTATGACCGGGATTGAGGTCAATGAATGGTGTTATGCGGTTTGTTTTGCAGTATTCATAAAGCGGATAAGCATCATGGGCAGCGTCCAGCAGGAGCTTTTCAATATGAAACTGAGGAAGGTAGGATTTCATGGAGAAAAACGTATGCAGGAAAGAGAGCATATCATGTCTGGAAGCGCGCTCGAGCATGGGGAAAACGGGAAGGTCGTTTTCAGAATCAGCAGCAACAAACATGTAGAGATGGTAACCGAAAAAATATTTGTTTCTGGAGGAATCCCATCCCCAGTTGCAGTCAGGCTGAGAAAACTTCCGTTTGCAGCCACAGTCAGAGCCTTTTGGGCAGCCGCAAATCCTTTTGGAGCGTTCCAGCCTTGCGGTTTCAAGAGGGGTGCCGTCACCGGCAAGTGAAAGGTGGCAAGGATTTATCAGTCCCCTGCGGATGGATTCATCAAGGAACTGGGCTTTATACAGCCGGAAGATAAGGTAGAACGGATGATTGTTTGGAAGGTTGATACGCTGCAAAAGAGGAAGGAGTTTTGCGGCAGCACTGTCCGTGTCGCAGGGAGTCTTATCACCATGTTTTTTACCCTTTTGCGGTTTTGCTTTTTTATGTTTGATCTGACGGATGTAGTTGTCTTTGTCAGACTGCCAAATGCGGTTAAAGAAATCGTAAAAAGTGCCGACACCGGGAGTGTCGTCTGCAGGGAACCCACTGAGGATGGCGTACAAAGGAGTTATTTTAAGCAGTCTGCACCATTCAGTAATGGAATCTACTTTGAGTACGATGGAGAGAAGATAGGAACGGAGCAGGCAGGAAGGGAAACGAGTGGCGGGCTTGCCGCGCAGAGAATAAAACTCCTGCAAGATGGTATCCGTTTCAGAGAGATCAAGATACCAGAATTTCACAATGATATCCCAGGTTTGCTTAGGGAGAGCAAATGGATTGGGGAATAATTCAAGGAACTGGAACACGAAAGTGTCCTGATAGGCGGCATGGCCGCCATAATTAACAGGTAACATAAAAATTGCCTCCAATCAAAAAATGCTTGCCGGCTACGCCGGAGTGAAAAGTGCTTTTTTCATTAAGAGGCGCGAAGCGCCGCATTTTTTGACTGGTTTGTCAAGTGTTTTTTGCAAAAAAGTGGGGGAATTTTTAAAAAACGGGATTTGAAAGCCGCAGAAAATAAGGGCTGGAGAATCCGAGAGGCTATTTAGATAACTTCTCGGAATCTCAATGAATGAGATTCTAAGCGAAGATTGACAACTGAATATCGTGCAGGAAAAGAAATTAGAGAAAAATGGACATAAACATTGGACATAGCGGGTACTATGCCTTGAAAAATCTTATGGAATCGCTTAAGATATCATTATTAGGCGGCTAAACCTAAGAATGATTTTTGAAATGCCTTGACAGAGGGCATTTCCCAGGCATCAAGGTGTTGGAGCATCATGATGCCGTAGAGGCGGCAGTACCACATCTTCGTAGAGCGGTGCCTGCCGTCTTCTAATTTATAGTCCTCTTTCTCCCGCTTGTTGGAGCGCTCCACAGAAGTTCTTCTGTCATATTCCGTTTCCCATGCTTTAGAGTCCCTTGGCGGTATGTTAAATAACCTTGGATTATCATCGGTAAAAATGTGTACGGTCCTGCCGTATTTTGCCGGTGAACAAGGGTGTTCACAAAAGCAGCCACGTTTCCGGTTTGACTTTGGGCAGCGGTATTTTGCCCGGTGTTTGGCAGCTTCATATCCATCTTTATGCATACGTAAGCCCAACTTACAGACAGGGACACCATCATCATCAATTGTAAAATCGTCCTTATAGGTAAAATGCCCGGTATGTCCGGGATTGAGGTCGATAAACGGTGTGATATGTTCCCGTTTGCAGTAATCATAAACAGGGTAAGCGTCGTGTGCAGAATCCAGAAGGAGCTTTTCAATCTGGAATTGCGGAAGATACGCTTTCATGGTGAAAAAGGAATGCAGGAAGGAAAGCATGTCATGCCGGGAAGCCCGCTCTAAAAGCGGAAACACAGGGAGGTCGCTGAAGGAATCGGAAGCCACATACATGTAGAGGTGGTAGCCAAAGAAATAACATTCCCTGTGAGAGTCCCATCCCCAGTTACAGTCGGGCTGGGAATAATGGCGTTTACAGTTACAGGAAGAACAGCCTTTGTCCTTACAATGGCAAATGCGCTTTTTTCGCTGCTGTGCGGCAGTACGGACAGGGGTGCCGTCACCGGCAAGAGCCAGGTGCCGGGGATTAACCAAACCCCTGTGGATGGAATGGTCCAGGAACTGCTGCTGATAAAGCCGGAAAATGAGGAAAAAGGGATTCTCAGGCTTTAAATGCCAGCGTTCCAGCAGGGGAAGAAGTTTTGAAGCAGTGGAGAAAGAATCGCAGGGAGTCTTATCGCCTTTCTTTTTCCCCTTGGGAGTTTTCTTCATTTTGGGGAACCGGTCTTTCGGGGAAAGGTTGTTGGAGTCATCCTGCCAGATGCGGGAAAAGAAATCATAAAAAGTACCGACACCAGGGGTATCACCGAAAGAGAAACCGCTGAGGATAGCATAAAGTGGAGTTTCCTTGAGCATGCGGCACCAGACAGTGACAGAAGACACTTTTAGTTTCAAAGCAAGCAGGTAGGAACGCAGCATGCAGGAAGGGAGCCTTGGTTCCGGGCCAAAAACAGAGTAACATTCCCGCATGATAGAATCCGTCTTGGAAAGATCGAGATACCAGAACTGCACGATATAATCCCAGGTGTTTTTGGGAAGCACAAAGGGATCAGGGTAAAATTTAAGGAACTGGGATACGAAAGTATCCTGAAAGGCGGCATGACCGCCAGGGTTATAAGGTAACATCAAAAATCGCCTCCAATCAAAAAATGTACTTATTGATCAAGGGGCGCGAAGCGCCGCATTTTTTGACTGGTTTGTCAAGTGTTTTAGAGAAAAAAGTGGGTGATTTTTGAAAAATAGGTTCTGAAAGCACCATGAAATAAGGGCTGAAGATTCCGAGAAGTTATACACTGAGAAAGGAGGAATACCGTGCAATTAAACACTGAAAATGAAAAACCTATTTTTATACAGATAGCAGAAGGTATTGAAGACGGAATACTGACAGGGATATTTCCGGAAGAAAGCCAGATTCCGTCTATAACAGAATTCTCTGTCAATTATAAGATTAATCCCGCCACGGCGCTTAAGGGCATTAATCTGCTTGTAGATGAAAATATCGTATTTAAAAAAAGAGGTGTCGGTATGTTTGTAGAAAAAGGTGCTGTTAAAAAACTCAGGCAAAAAAGGCAGAATCAATTTTATGACAATTATGTCAGCAAATTAATTGAAGAAGCAAAACGGCTGGAAATCACGGGCGATGAAATTATTGCTATGATAGAAAGGGGATTTACAAAATGAACAAACTGGAAATAAATAATATTTCAAAAAATTATAAAGACATAAAAGCTCTCCAGAATGTCAGCATTTGTCTGGAAGAAAATAAAATCTACGGACTTCTCGGTAGAAACGGTGCCGGTAAAACCACCCTGTTGAATATTATCAACAACAGAATTTTTGCAGACAGTGGAACTGTTACCCTGAATGGAGAAAACGTAAAAGAAAACGATGCCATTTTGAGACAATTTTATTTCACAAGTGAAAAGATATTATTTCCCGACGCTATGAAAGTAAAAAATATTTTTAAGTGGACAAAGGAATTTTACCCGGATTTTGACACAGACTATGCCATGCATATATCAGAACTGTTCGAGCTGCCCTTTCATAAAAAATCTTCTGCATTGTCCACCGGCTACAAGTCCATATT
>CAMTMP010000079.1 GCA_947073545.1 uncultured bacterium | reverse complement strand
AACCTTGTGAAATGCCTGTACTGCGGCAGCTTCATTTTCCAATGGCTGCCCGAAAAATCAACCTCATATCCTTTGTCAGAAAGATATTTCATCATGTGCTGTAAATCCCTGCTCCCGTTGATTGCTTCCCTTAAATCCTCCCGATAGACGTTGTAGCGTGTCGGCTTTCCACTTTTTTCGTCCAGATAAAGCGGTCTTGAGGGGGCTTTCTTTGGATGCTCTATGACTGACAATCCATACTCTCGGCATAAGCGGTCGGACACCTCCCTCAACCTTTTCTGCTCCGATTTTGAGTAATTGTATTTGCTCCCATCCAGATAAGAAACGGAGTTGAAACAGAAATGGTTATGCAGATGTCCTTTGTCAAGGTGTGTGGCAACGATTATCTGGTACTTGCCGCCCCACATTTCCATTGCCAGTTTCAATCCGATTTCATGGCATTGTTTGGGCGTTACCTCGTTTGGCTTGAAGCTTTGGTAGCCGTGCCATGCGATATACCCGCCTGTCTTTTGGTACTGTTTCTTTGTCAAAATCATTTGCTGTAAGGCGACTTCTTTCAGACAGTTGATTGCAGAAATATACTCACCCTCATTTGTTTTTGACGGATTCTTCACATAGAAGAACACGTCAAAAAAGTCCTGCATATCTTGATTCGGCACGGCCTTTTCTGGGTTTTCTATATAGTCAATCACGTCTTTTATGCTCCCTTTAACATGCCATAGGCTCGTTACTGCTATATCAGACCGCCCCCTGTTCCGTCAATTCTTCTATGCTGAACCGTTGTGGGAGAGTGGATTTCTGTTGCAATTCTAAGATAAAATTTTCAATCTCCTTACAGATTTCAGCGGCGGTCGGATAGTAGGGAACACACTTTTTGAAAGCGTCATGCACCTCATAGAGCTTGTTTATCAGCTCCCAAAACTCGGTTTTAGGCTTGGGCTGCGGGGCGTTTCCCTTGCATAACTGGCGCATAAATTCTGCTGCGGACAGACCGCAAGCGGCGGCGCACTGCTTTAATTTTTGATGTTCTTCCTCGTTCAGTCGGACGGTAATCGGAACATTCCGCACGTCCTTTTCTGATTTTTCTCTGTTCATTTTCCTTATCCTCCAGTCTTGAATTTTATTCTTAACAGGGTATTCAGGGATGTTCCCTGAGTTAGTCCATGCCAGCAAGCGGCGTGGATTTGGATTGTGCGCGAGTAGCGATGAGAATGCCATGCTTGCATGAGCATTCGAGGAGCATTGCGGTCATAGCGGGAAATGCAGGGCATTTTCCGCTATGGCTGACACAATCCGATGCTCGCTATCTCTGTGGACAACGCCGCAGAGCATTTTTCCTATGCAGCGGCATTCTTAATGCCTGTCTTACCTTCCGAAAAGAAAATCCTATGTCCTTTCCACCTCCGTTCTGGATTTGATTTCTCTTGACTTTTGGATAAACGAAAAAGCCGCCACACTGCACCACGAACGACAGGAGAGATTTCTCCTGCTCGGATTCGCAATGCTATGTAACGGCTTTGAAATTCAAAAGCATGCTGCCATACGCCAGCCGAAAAGGGCGGCTTACGTTCGGCAGCGGTCAGCCTTGTTCGTTGGCTGACATTCCGTTCTTCAATCTATGTTCTTATTTAATTTTCAATCTTCCAATTCCCTCATGGGTATTTCAGAATACCATAGTGGCTATACCCATGTCAAGATTTTGGGCAAATTTTTTAGTATTCCCGTAACAGTTCAGCCTTCACATAGTCAAAAGGTGCCATGAAACGGAAGTCCATAGACGCGCTGAAGAAATTATTTATGGGTACACCGGCTATATTTTAGCCGGTGTAATACCAGTTAGTCCAGCCGGTAGGCTGAACTGTTACTTAAAAACGATAGAAAAACGATAGAAAAATTAAAAAAGGATTGACAAATGATTTTAAAGGGTGTATCATCCAACATGTAAAGGCAAGGGCGTCTTTGAGATGAAGTTCTCAGAGACGCTTTTTACTTTACAAATGAAAATACACGATTTGATATAAAAGGCAAGGGGGTCTTTTGCGGCGCAGGGAAAAGCGTCATGAAAGCCATCCTTGCCTTTTTATTTTCAAATTGGAAGGAGTGGGATTATGAAGAATGTATCAGATTTTTTGGATGTAAAGTATTCCAGCCGCTTTACCGTACAACACCGGATTGTATGCCGCATTTGCTGGATGAAAAGAATGTACGGATGCCGGAGCTTAAGTCCAGATGGGAGGGACTTCTAAAAAAACTTGCAAGATTGGAAGAACAGATTGCGGTCAAGACCGATGAATTGGAAGAAACAGCGATGCGGCTTACAGGTGCGGAAGACGTAGAATTTACTGTTTGGCGTAAAATAAGTTGATAAATTTAACCTGATTGGAGGAAGAAATATGGATGAAGTTATGAAAGAACTTGTGCAGGAAGCAGTATCCGGCGAAGTGTTTGGAGTCTGGTTTTTAATTGGCGCCGCATTGGTGTTCTGGATGCAGGCAGGTTTTGTAATGGTAGAGGCAGGTTTTACCAGGGCAAAAATACAGGAAATATCATTATGAAGAACTTGATGGATTTTTGTATTGGAACCGTAGTATTTATACTGATTGGCTTTGGTTTGCTGATGGGAGAAGACTTGTTTGGATTTATCGGAAAGCCGGGATTTGATTTGTTTACGGCATATGCAGAGTTTGATTTTTCAAGCTTTGTATTTAACCTTGTATTCTGTGCTACAACGGCAACCATCGTTTCCGGTGCAATGGCAGAACGTACAAAATTTCTTTCCTATTGTATTTATTCCGGTGTGATTTCTGCGCTGATTTATCCGATCGAAGCACACTGGATCTGGGGAGGAGGATGGCTTTCGCAGATTGGCTTCCACGACTTTGCCGGCTCCTGTGCGATTCATATGGTAGGTGGTATTTCCGCATTGATCGGTGCAAAAATTCTTGGTCCCCGTATCGGAAAATTTACCAGGGATACGAGTGGAAAAGTTTTGAAAGTAAATGCATTTCCGGGACACAGCATTGCACTTGGATCACTTGGGGTGTTTATTCTTTGGCTCGGCTGGTATGGATTTAATGGTGCGGCTGCAACTTCTATTGCGCAGCTTGGTTCTATTTTCCTGACAACAACAGTCGCGCCGGCTGTTGCAACTGTTGTCTGTATGATCTTTACATGGATAAAATATGGAAACCGGATGTTTCCATGTGTCTGAACGCATCTTTGGCAGGACTTGTGGCAATCACAGCGCCGTGTGATGTGACGGATGCATTCGGTGCGGTTGTGATTGGAGTAGTTGCAGGCTTTTTGGTCGTGTTTGGTGTTTGGCTTCTTGACCATGTACTTCGCATTGACGATCCGGTCGGAGCAGTTGCAGTGCATTGCATGAATGGGATCTGGGGGACACTGGCAGTTGGATTATTTGCTACAGATACGGCACCCGGATACAGTATTGCAAATGCTTCGGGAGAAACTTTAACTGGTCTGTTTTATGGCGGCGGTTTTGAGTTATTAAAACTTCAGTTTATCGGTTTTGCCAGCGTCGCAGCATGGACGGCGGTTACTATAACGATTACATTTCTTGTGATCAGAGCAATTGCGGGTCTTCGTGTAGATAGAGAAGAAGAAATGGCTGGCCTTGATGCGGCAGAGCATGGTCTCCCTTCTGCATATGCAGGTTTTGCAATGCTTCCAGAGTATATTGAAGAGGGAAATGATCCTGAGGTGGTATCCGGTGATACTCCGGTTGCGGAAGCAATCCCTGTTAAGAAAGTACCTGCATTTGAAGAAGGAACTCCGAAGTTTACAAAGATTGAGATTGTCTGCAAGGAATCCAAATTTGAAGCATTAAAGAATGCGATCATGAAGCTTGGGATTACTGGTATGACAGTATCCCATGTCTTAGGATGCGGGATTCAGAAAGGCAAACCGGAATATTACCGTGGTGTACAGGTTGAAGCGAATCTGTTTCCAAAAGTACAGGTGGATATCGTAGTCAGCGCCGTTCCGGTCCGCAGGGTGATTGACACAGCGAAGAAGGTACTTTACACAGGACACATTGGAGATGGAAAGATTTTTGTTTATGATGTGGAAAATGTGGTAAAAGTGAGAACCGGTGAAGAAGGTTTTGACGCCCTTCAGGATGTGGAATAAAAGTCAGGACATTTTGCGACTTTTGTGCAGAATACTCTATATAGCAGGAGGGAATGAGGTTATGGCTATTCATGAAGAATGCGGTGTATTCGGAGTGATGGGTACCCAAAAAGGAAATGTGGCAGGCATTGTTTATTATGGGCTGTATGCCCTGCAGCACAGAGGACAGGAGAGCTGTGGGATTGTTGTGAATGATGACGGCGTATTTTCTTCTTATAAAGATCTGGGACTTGTCAGTGAAGTATTTTCTGAAGATACATTCACCCATTTTCCGATGGGAAATATGGCGGTGGGACATGTAAGATATGGAACAACCGGAGGAAATACAAGAAATAACTGCCAGCCTGTTGAAGTCAATCACCAGAAAGGAAAGATGGCGCTGGCGCACAATGGGAATCTAAGCAATGCATTGGAGCTTCGCGATAAGCTGGAATTATCGGGAGCCATTTTCCATACAACCAGTGATACAGAAACCATCGCTTATGTGATTACGAGAGAAAGGCTTGTGACGCCAAGCATTGAGGAAGCAGTCAGCAATACCATGAATTTATTGGAAGGCGCTTATTCGCTGGTGATGATTTCTTCTACAAAGATGATTGCGGCAAGAGATCCATATGGGTTCCGGCCGCTTTGCTATGGAAAGACGGCGGACGGGGCATATGTGGCTGCATCTGAAAGCTGTGCTCTGTCAGCGGTAGGAGCAGAGTTTATCCGTGATGTGCTGCCGGGAGAGATTCTGGTATTTACGGAAAACGGTGTGGAATCAAGGCGGGAACACTGTGAAAAACAGAGACGGAGAATCTGCATTTTTGAATACATCTATTTTGCAAGACCAGATTCTGTTATAGACGGCATATCCGTACATGAATCCCGGATGAAAGCCGGAGAATTACTGGCAGAGAGCTATCCAAAATGCGCGGATATCGTGATCGGCGTTCCAGACAGCGGATTGGACGCGGCATTGGGGTATGCGAAAAAATCCGGTATTCCCTACGGGATCGGGCTGATCAAAAATAAGTATATCGGAAGGACATTCATCTCTCCGGGACAAAATGAACGTCTGGATAAGGTCAGGATTAAGCTGAGTCCTGTCAAGAAGGTAATTGATGGAAAAAGAGTTGTACTGATTGATGATTCCATTGTCAGAGGGACGACCAGCAAACGTATTGTAAAACTTTTGCGTGATGCCGGAGCGAAAGAGATCCATATGAGAATCTCTGCCCCTCCATTTTTATATCCCTGTTATTACGGTACGGATATTGATTCAGAGGAAAAACTGATTGCATGCCATCATAGTATGGGCGAGATTGCAAGGATCATTGGAGTAGATTCTTTGGGATATTTACCAGTAGAAAAGCTGGATAAACTGATAGACAGTGAGGATTATTGCGCTGCCTGCTTTCAGGGGGAATATCCGACTAAAATTCCGGCAGACCCGCGTAAGGACCGTTTTGAGAGGAAACTGTCTGAATAGGTTTGAGATAAAGAGGTGCATATATTGTTATCCAGCACCCTAGGTGGTCCAGATCTTTCTTATATTCGTCAAATTAAATGAAGGTACTGGCTCTTATATTCT
>CAMTMP010000078.1 GCA_947073545.1 uncultured bacterium | reverse complement strand
TACGCGGCATGCAAAGTCTAAATCAGACGCAACTAATCTGCATGGGGCTGGTGCATCTAATTTGACGGACAACAATAAATGCAAGTGAAACAGCCATACCTTTAACAGTTCTTAACCCATCTCCTAGTCCTGGTATTATAATTAAATTTTTATTTCCTACACCAAAACTTACATAATCCATACTACTTTGCTCTATTTTTATATTATTGTTTTTTGCATTATAAAACATTACTTCAACTCACTTTCAAATTTTCTTATTTTGCAACAAATCTATAAACCGCATAAATTACCCATACAATCCAAGAATATGTCCACGCATCAAACACAATACTTATTGTTAAATATCCGATAGCTATTATGATTGCTATTACCCAATTCATTATTTTTTTCTTATCCATTTTAATTTCTCCAAAATAAACCTTGGCTTGCCTCTTTGTCAATCACTTTTTTGCTCCAAACCTTTTAATAAATAAAAATATCAATTCATTTTGTGGACTGCAAGTTTAATTGTTACACAAGCTCCACCAGAAGCAATATTTGAAAGTTCTAAACTTCCGCCGTGTTTCTGGCTAAGGACACGGCTTGTAGCCAATCCCAGGCCCATATGCTCTCCCGTTTTATCCTCAGAATAAAGAAAGGTGTTCTTTTTACGGAGCATTGCCCCAGAAAAACCTTTGCCATCGTCTGATATGGTTATCATAAGCATACCATCGGTAAGGGAGTACCCAAAATTCACCTTGCTTTTGGCATATCGAATGGCATTAGAAAAGATATTCTCGACAATACGGTAAAAGATCTGCTCGTATAGTTTCACCTGACATTCGGATATGGCAGAATGGTATGCAATCTCCAGGCTATGTTGTCTGGCAAAAAACGAAAGACTTTCCGTAGCTCTTCTTAAAAAGTCCGGTAACTGAACTACGGAATACTTTGTTTCCGTTTCTTCAATCGCATTCAGGTCACGGATATAATCTGTATAATGTTCAAGCCGTTTTGCCGTTACCGCAAGGTTAGACAGTGTATGCCGCAATTCTTCGTCACTCAGATTTCCATCTGCCAGGCACTGCTGCATATATTCCACATATCCCTCAACAATCGCAATGGGATTTCTAAGGTCATGTGCCACTGATGCCTGCAGGATTCTGCGCTGCTCGATCATGTTCCATAGCTGACGGTTATTATTATAGAGCGCCTGCCGCATTTCTTCAAAAGCGGTACAGAGCCTTCCTAATTCATCATTCCTGTTATAATCAACCGTAAAATCCAGGTCTTGCTCCCGGATATGTTTTGTTGCGTCGGCAAGAACCTGAATGGGCGGTGACAGTTCTTTCCTGTAAAACCACCATGCGCACAGCATGATACCTGTAACGGAATAGGCAAAAGGAAACAGTACCATAGAAATGCCTGCCATTCTGTATATGAACTTTTGCTTTGGGCGAAGCGCCTCGAATCCAGACTCAATTTTCTCTATTATGAATTCCGTATTCTCCAAAGTTACATCCACTCCGGTAGGAACGAGTATACCCACCTGGGCAGGTTCGTCAAGGATAACCCTCTGCCCTCCCTCTAATACCCTCCCGTCCGCTGTGACCGTCCGTGTATTCAGCCAGACTTCCTGAGAATCGGGAAGTATCACTTTCTGTATACGGTAGCATCCATAAATCGTCAGGACAGATACCGCAAAAACAAGAAACATTGTAGCAGCTACCGCACAGATAAAAGCTCTTCTCATTGATCCGGGTTTCCTCATTTTTTCCATCTGTAACCCATCCCCCAGACTGTTTCGATGTATTCCCTGCCCGTGGCTTCCTTCAGTTTATTCCTGATCTTTCGGATATGCTCTTTTATGACTCTACTATCTCCTTCGGCATTCAGTCCCCACACGGCTTCATAGATCCGCTCCCTGTCGAATATCTGATTGGCGTTACGCATCAGAAACTCCACAATATCAAACTCACGGTTTGACAGGCTCAGCGGCTTTTCCCCATAAAAACAAGTACGTTCCGCAAGATTTACAATCAAGCCCTGGGAAGAAACGATTTTAGGCGCAGCCTTGCTTCGTTCATCCCTTCGCAGGTGAGCCGCCACTCTTGCAGTCAACTCTTTCAGGCTGAACGGCTTGGTTATGTAATCATCACCGCCAACCTGCAGGCCGTTTATTTTGTCCTGTTCCGTAATCCGGGCTGTCAGAAACAAAATGGGGCAGACGACATTCTGGCGGATCATTTTACATAACTCCAATCCGTCTATTTCCGGCATATTGATGTCAAGCAGAATCAAATCCGGATAGACATTCAGCATGGATATTGTCTGCTGTGCATTTTCCGCTACAAAAGCCTCATATCCACACTTCTGTAAGTGACTTGACAATAACTCTGTCAGCATTTTTTCATCATCAACAATGAGTATTTTGTATGCCATAGTAACCTCCTCTCCCAGAGCATGTTTGAAAATTGCTTTCTGGCAGATGTGCGTCACAATTTGTGGGAGATTTGTGCCAAATGAAGGGCGCATAGCGGGCTATGTAACCTGAATTTGGCGCAAATATCACGCAAAGTGGGGCGTGCAGATGTCAGGAATGAATTTTCAAACACGCTCTAGAATATAATACTACAAATAAGTCAAAAAGTGGTCAATTTCCTGCTTTTCAGAGCGTTCTCAACCGCTTTTTTTATGACAGTGCTTGAATTTGTTGCGCCTGATATTGCGTCTACATCTATTTTCTGTTCATCAACTATACTGTCAGCGATAACTTCTGCGGTCTTTCCACGTTCATTCCTATGCTCCAAAATGTTAATATTTGTGATTTCTCCATTTTGCACAGTAACTTCCACTTTGGCATATATAAAATCCACGTCATATTCACCAACATA
The DNA here is from genome assembly GCA_947073545.1 of uncultured bacterium. Lineage (GTDB taxonomy): Bacteria > Bacillota > Clostridia > Lachnospirales > Lachnospiraceae > UBA3282. The sequence goes on along the minus strand of CAMTMP010000078.1, from coordinate 3,829 downwards.
AACTCCGTCAGGAATATCAGAAATATGTATGTCTTCAAAGGTGGTTTCCTTTACTGCCTTTTTATAGTCCGCAACACTTTTAAGGTAGAGGATTCCCCAAACGAAACCGACAAGCAAAAGGAACACGATAACAAATAATACTGTTTTCTTTTTCGATATTCTCACTTCATCACTCTCCACTATCTGCAATAGAACAATATAACATATGAAAACCATGTTCTAAAAACTTGACTTTTGATAATCCCATTGCTTTTTTAATATATTCTTCTTTATTTTCTGCAAGCTGAATAAGTCCGGACAACATACCCCAGAAAACAAAAATAGCAGGCATGATTTTCAGATCCCTTCGCAGATCGCCTTTATCTATACCGGATATTAAAAATTCCTTTAGCTTTTCGTTTATTTCTTCCCCTATTTGATAAGTTTCTTTTTCTTCGGGAAGATAATCGTGGCGCTCAAAATCAATATTGATTTTATCCAATACCATTTTGAAGTAGAACGGAAATTCTTCCTGATACTGAACCAATCCACGACAAATGAAATTGTACTGTTCTTTTGTGGTTTCCTGCTGCTCCAGTGCAGAAGCGATGTAATGATAAAGTTTTTTCATGCTGTCCAGCACTAAGATACCAACAATTTCCTCTTTGTTCTCAAAATACACATATAAAGTCGCTTTGCTGTATCCGGCTGCTTTGGCTATATCGTCCATAGAGGTTGCCGCTATGCCTCTCTCCATGAACAATACTGACGCAGCGGAAGCAATTTTTTCCCGGTGAACACTTTTGGGCTCTTTTTTTCTCCGTGCCATTGTCTGCCTCCTTATAATTAAACTCTGAGTTTAATTATAAGATCTTTAAAGAATACTGTCAACCTTTAATGAAAAATAATATGGAAAATATTTGCCTGAATGAGATGCCTCCACTTCATGTCAATTCAACATTTTTAGTTTAAGTTTTTACCATATTCCGCTTTTCCCATTAAAAGACCTCATCCTCCGGCTCAAAATATTCCAACAGGGAAAAATACAATTCTTCTGGACGATCTGGCATATGATCCTCATAGCTGCAAATATCCTGCTCTGTATGGTTTGTGTATCCCACCTGCACCCGCCATGACGGATTTCCCTCCGGTTCCTTTGTTGGCTGTACTTTCTGCACTTCTACATAAGCCCGGTAATATCTGTTTGTACCTTTTTTCCTCTCCATTTCTGCAAGGATTTCCTCAATAGACCGCTGTTTCTGGCAGTATTCCGGATAACGGAGCTGAATGCCCTGCCAGAAGTACATCGCATAGCCGTAGCAGAAAATATCACTTACCAAATACTCCCTGCACGCTCTGATCTGCTCGTCCTTGCGCTTATAATGATAGAATCCTTTGAAAAAACACGAAAAAAGGGGAAAACTCTTAAATGAATTTTCCCCTAATCCTCAAAGCGGTTCGCCTTTGTGTACTCCGGACTATGTGCCATAAAATCATTCACATCAGCTCTGGTTATCAGATATTCCGTAAAGTACATATATTTGTAATCTACTTTCCTACATTGTTTATTACCGCCTGTGCCGCTGTGAGATTATGATGACTTTTACCCCTCTTTACCCCCCCCCCATTCGACAAACGGGATTCGATAAAATCCCCTTGCTTTTATGCGGAATCCGGCATAAAAGCATCCCCCCCTTTCCCGGTTTTACCCGTAGTCAGAGGGGCATCCCCTTCTGCGTTTGCATCGAAAGGTTGAGTAGATACGCCCCTTGCAAGGCGTACCCCTCGCAGAACCGAACGTGCGGCTTTTCCGCATTCGGCTCTTTGCAAAGCTAATTGTTCAACAGCTATTCAGTCTGATAGATATTCACGTATATTTTCGGTTTCGCTAAGGGGAATGCTTTTAACAATTCGAGAAAACCAGCCCAGTTGTAACTTCTCTTCTGACTTCTGTGATTCAACCAGTAATACAAGAGATTTTCAACTTTTCTCTTCATCCTCTGCAAGCTTTTTCCATTGTCCGTGATACCATAATAATGGTAATAGCCGATTAAAATCTGGTTCGTTTTCCTGAAAATATCAGTCAGCCTCCATGTTCTCATAGCCCTCATTGTCTGGCTGAGTTCCCTGCATTTCTTGGCGAACTTCTTTTTGCTGGTCTTTCGTTTCACCCGGAACCATCCTCGCCGTGATTTGGAGCAGTAATGCGTAAATCCGAGAAATTCAAACGTCTCCGGCTTTCTTTCTCCCCGTGCCTTCCTGTTCTGCTCTGCCATTCTGCCAAATTCTATAAGTCTGGTTTTGCTTTCTTCCATTTCCAGCCCAAATATTTTCATCCGCTTTTTAAGCAGTTCGTAGAACAACTCCGCTTCTTCTTTGTATTGAAAGCAGACCACAAAGTCGTCAGCATAAACTACCAGACCGCCATATCCCTTGAGTTTGGGCACTATACATTCCTCAAACCACCATACAAGTATGTAGTGCATATAGATGTTTGCCAGTATCGGCGAACATACTGAACCCTGTCCCGACCCTTCCTCTGTATCTTCGTAAGCGAAATCCTTTATGATTCCGCCTTTAAGGTATCTTTTTATCAACCTTATGATATTGGGGTCTTTAATCCGTGATTCCACAAACTTAATAATCCATTCGTGGCCTAGGTGGTCAAAGAATCCTTTTATATCTGCATCCAGAACCCAGTTTGTGTTTCTCATTTCAAGCATAGTATTTAAGTGTCTAATAGCAGTATGGCATCCTTTGTTTGGTCTGAAACCCATCATTTTGTCATAGAAGTGCGGCTCAAAAACTGCTTCCAGTACCCTCCTTAACGCCTCTTGGATTAGCTTGTCCTCATAACAGTAGATACTTAATGGGCGCGTCTTGCCTTTCCCTTTTGGAATATCCACCCTCCTTGCCGGTTTTGGTTTGTATGACTTATTTTTCAGCCTTTCCACTAGATTTGTAAGGTTTTCCTCTAAGTTCTTTTCATATTCCCCCTTTGTTACTCCGTCAATCCCTACGGCTTTCTTACCGTCCATTTCTCTATGGCATTCTTTAAGCAAATCTATATTTATTATATGCCATACGGACGTGAATACCATATCTGGATTTTCTTTTGATAGCTGTGATATTCTCTCCAGTTTCGTTCCCATAGTTTTCCTATCCCTGTGTATAGACTATGTTTCCCTTTTGATATTGCCTTACATAGCCGCCTTCCCTCCGGTGGCATTACCCACTTTCAACGGTACTATGCAGCTATCCGACTGGCTGCATTCCGTTTGCCTTCCTTTCTTTATAGGATTGTCTGGCATACCTTTTATACATTAGTCCCTTTTGGGGTGATGAGGGGAATGCAGTCTCTCCCCAGTTGATACAGTGCCATTGTATGACATGGCTGACCTCCGACCCCGCAATGTCCGCGACATTCTTGCCAGATACGAATGCCACGATATTGGATTCCATCGTTAGTAGTATGTCTCCACATTGATTGACTAGGATTTCGGGGCTGAAATGCCTTATGACCCTATCACCTTGCTGTCTACGCTTAGTACCATAGTGTTGCCACCAGATACCCAAGACTCGCTATCGGTGAGTTGGCTAGACTCTTACCGAATGGGATTTCCACCCATGAAACACTATACCCTTTGCTGGGCGCACACTGACCGACTACCCGTTATGGCAGTACCCCATGTGAATATATTGTCAGAAAATGTCGACGCTGCAAGCGGTTTTCCGGCTTTTTTATTTTTCCTCTTGCTATCCCGCCAAAACATAGGTAAGCTACGACACCACGGAAGGAGGGATTGGATTGGAAAAAGATTCTGCATTGTACCAGCTCATGGACACCCGC
>CAMTMP010000077.1 GCA_947073545.1 uncultured bacterium | reverse complement strand
GATGAAAAAACATCTGAATGGTTGGAATATAATTTATCTTTGATTCCGAAAGTAGTTGATAATATAAAATCAGCGGCGGCAGCACGTGGCGCAAAAATGATAAGCTGCGATATCACCATGAATGGATATGACAGTATGACCACGGAAGTTGTTACTCAGGTGGAAGCCGATCCGGGAACGGAAAAGGCAAGGGAAGAACTGGAAGAAAAGATTAAAGAGAGAAAGGAAGAAAAGAAGGCGCAGGAGGAAAAAGCCGCTAAAAGACGGGAGGAAGAAAAAGCGGCGGAACGGCGGGCCGAAAGAAAAGAGCGGATGGAAGGCACGTTCACGGTATCTGCCACTGGCACGGATGTGAAAAACATTACACAGAATATTGTCGAGATGGTTTCAGGCACATCATCACCTACAAGGGGCAGTTTTGATATTAAGGCATAAATAATCCGTACCCTCAATTCCGCAGAGACGCATACAATTTTTCCCCTGCGGATTGAGTAGGAATATTGCAAGGGGGCAGATATGGCTCTGCTTACAGCGGGGCTGTTACATAAAAGAAAATGGAGGGCTTGAAAAATGCGTGTTAGTAGAATGCTAGTATTAATTATTATGACAATAATGATTCACACAATCAGCGGGTGCACTACAAAGGGAAGCCCCGCCCCGGATGCCGTGCATCAGATTGAGGATGGCGGTTCGGCGGTCTATGATGATGACCCCATAGCAGTGGAGCCGCAGCTTGACAAAGATGGACTGGACGAGGTTTCGGATGAATCCAACGTGCAGGAGGAGATCATTTCGGCGGAACCGCATAAAGGGAGTGCGGATTGAAAAAAGTAATGCCCGGTGAATAAATATTGTTGTAATTTCAGCGAGGGGGGTGTCATGAAGTTTGACAGGGGAAGTTAGGCGGTATGTCTGCATGGAGGCAATGAACTGCTCGGACTTGTTATGAGAGAGCAGAGGAGGCTCTGAACGACTGAGGGGCTGCCATTAAATAATTGATGGAAATGGAGGATTTGAATCATGAGCGTAAATGGAATAGGGGCGGGCTATCCCGCATGGCGTGATATGGGAAAGGCACAGAGGAATGGTTCGGGAACAGGTTTTGCAGGCAGGATGGCTGGTGCAGATATGGTGAGTGAGGGTTTGGGCAATAATTTCTTTTATTCAAAAGCGGGAGGAAGGTTTTCTGCATATGATTCATATTCCATAATGGGCAATACGGGTTCAAGATTTCATACAAATACTCTTAAGGCAGAAACAAAGCAGCCAGTTGAAAAAGTAGGGAGTGAGCGGTATTTAATTGAACCGTCCGATGAGATATCTGGATATTGGCGCATATATGATAAGAAACTTAATAAATCATTTGAGTTTGATCCCAATAATACATCGGTACAAACAGATGGCAATTCGGGTAAAAATTACATTGTGGCAACTGACCCAAGGGGAGGGCTGATGGATGTCGTGCCCGCTGGCAGTGAGCTTATGGAGACATTGGCACAGTTTTTAAATGTCGATAATGCAGACAGTATTCCTACATCATCCTTAAATGATAAATACACGATAGAGGTGAATGCGTTTACAGGAATAGAGTGCCTGAAAATCAAAGGGAACGAAGGCGGCGGTTCATGGCTCATGGTCAGCGATGAGCAGCAGATGGGGAAATTGCGGGAACTGGCGGATATGTATAAGGAAAAGTATCCTAACCTTATAAAATCAGAAAGTGTGGCAATGGGATTTGCGCAGGCCGAAGTAGCAGGTCAGGCTGTCAGGACAGAAGATGGAATCATGATGATTACCTGTAATGGGATGAACTATATGGATGATGCCAATCCATCCAAGAGCTGGGCTGTCCTGTATCCGATAGGGGCAACGCATATATATATGGAAATTATGAATGCAATGGCGGAGGGGTATATAGAAGCGAAAGACATTGCGGAATATTCAAAGTGGGAGGAATATTTTGAAGAAGGAGGACTGGAATTTGAAAGAATCTTATCAGATGAAGAATTGGAGCAGATGGATAAACAAGAATCTGATTCAAAGACAGATATTATTGTTAAGCCGGATGGATCAAGGGTGTTAGTGGTTACCATGAGTATTGGCGGAATGAAAACTACAATGAGTTTGGAAATTTCCAAGCCGACAGAAGCGCCAAATGAAAATTCAGGGCATGATACCGATAATAATATGCCCTCTGATGATACCAGAATAGATACGGTATCGGATGAAATGTCGAATATTTCAACGGAGGCTTAGAAAGTGTGGGCAGCTTTAAAAATATTGGTAGCTGTGCAAGAACAGATGTGGTCTGAAGAAGAAAAGCAGATATAGGATTTTTCCCAAGAGAAAATACAGATGATTTGGCAAAACAGAATTACATGTCAATTTTCAAGATTGGAGAGATATGCAGCAAAAAATGGGTAATTGGGCAGGATATAAACAATTTTCAGACGTATGCAATGCGTTAAGCGGATTCACCAAGTAAAGAGTATAAGATGTTTTTTCGCCAATTATTTGTGAAAAGGGATAAAACCGATAGCTACATATCCCCGATAAGCCACAGAGGGCAGGCATACCCGGTTTTCCGGCAGATAGGTGAATCGGGGAGCAGGGGGAGAGCGGAAAAAAAGGAGGACATTTAAAAATGAGTGTTAGTGGAATCAGAAGCAGTGTGGCAAAGGAATATTCCGCCTTATATAGTAATCAGGCGGCTGCATCCCGGCACAGGGCAGGGGAAGTAAAAGCACCTGCAAAGGCTGACAGTGTGGTGAAAACACGCCAAAGGGAGCAGGACGTTCCGGTCTATGCGGAGCGGGCATCCCAAAGCGGCAGCCTGCCACAGCAGGACAGCGCAACAACATTTCCCATGCCATCTGTCATTGCGAAATATGAAAAATATACGAAGGCCATTGATGAGCATTACGCAAAGGTAAATGAAGAAAATAAAAAATTTGACAATCCGTCAAAGCATATATGGGATAAATACTATAACACAAAATCCCCTTATTATGTGAAGGGGCTGACACAGAGGGAGCGTGAGATATGTGCGGAATCCGAAAGGCGTGTCCTGAACGGGCTTCCGGCGGCAGTGAACAGCTATGACCCGGTGATCCAGAAGAACTTTGGCGGGATCATGAACGATGAGGAATGGAATGATGAAGTGCGGCGCGGCATGAATGATTCCATCAACCGGCTTTTTGCGGAAAACGGCATTGACATACCGGAAGGGGCTGACCTGCGCCTGCGGGTTGACCCGTATGAGTACAAAATCCATGCAGGCGGTGTGGACGAGGCGCTTGCAAGGCAGATAGAGGAAGTCCTGAACAGGGGAAACAATGGAAGATACCTGTATGAGCATCTGCGCTGGTGCAATCCGGCGAATAATGGGTTTGAGCAGCCCAAGCAGTATTTATATGACACGGCATACCAGGAGAAGGTGGTCATGTGGCATTTTGTAAACGACATGACAGGGCTGGACATGAGGGAACTGGAAAACAGGGACGGGGTGATCTATACGCCGGATGGGCGGAACCTGTGGGATGTAGTAACAGAGCAGTATAATGAAAAGCGGGCAAATGGTGAGATGGATGCCCTGCCTATGGAATCCTTGTATAAAGATTATCAGGTATTTGTGAAAGAGGGATGGGATAAGGAAGATGGGCGCGGGCTTACCATCGGCTATAAAAATGGCAGCCTTTATGACATTGATACGGAATACGGATACGGGCCGGGCCAGAGGGAATGGCTGGAGGATAGCAGGAATCGGCACAGCCGGTATTGGGAAAATTACCGTAAAGAGCGGGAGGAGACCCTGCGCAGGGAGAAAGCGGAGCCGACAGCCTATGAGAAATGGCTGGACGGGCAGATGGCATATACGGAGGAAGTCCTTTCAGAGCTGGGGAACAGGACATATGGGAAGAGTGGGACACTGCTGTCCCAGCCGAATCTGAAAGCGATGCAGCAGCTATTGGATTATGCAGTCAGTAATGGGCGTGTTGTACCTCTTACGAAAGAAGTATTGCGCCTTCCGGGCAGGGGAACGCTGCGGGGCGGCCTTGATATAAAGGCATAGAAGGAAATAAAGCTCACAAAGGTATATCCCAACAAGCCACGGCCTGACAAGGCAGGGCAGTCATTCTCGGCGTTCCGGCAGATCGGGGAAAAGGGAAAAAATGAATGGAGGGAAAAGAGATATTGATGAAAAAAGCAGGATTTTTGTTGGCACTGATATGTATTCTCTCATTGACGGGGTGTGGAATGGTAGCCAGCGCAGAGGAAGAAATTTTACAGCCGGATACGGAAGAAAATACCGTGTCAGTAAACTTTGATGATGTGGCAACGCAAAGCGAACCGACTGAACAGTTTTGTAATCATCTGGTACAGTTTACAGAAAGTACGTTCACAGATGAAGAAGGAATTGAATCGGCGGATGCAATAGTATCTTATGATGAAGGAACAGAGCAGTATTCAATAGAATTATCGTTAAAGACGAATGGTAAGGTGGACAGTGAGAAAATTGAAGAATATAAAACCTATCTGAGCAAAACATATGCAGATGTGATTTTGATTATTGATGGGGAGGTTATGTAAGGAAAAAGGGCGGGCATCCCCGGTTTCCGGCAGATCAGTGAGAGGATGTGAAAGTCAGTATGGAATTATATTCATTACAGGAATTGCTAAAACAATATTTGGATTGGGGATTTGATTTTGCATCCATCAGCATAGCAACACAAATACCAGAAGAAGAATTACGGCAGTTATACAGTAATGAAAATTATAGATTAAGGGATAAGGATAAAGAGAAGTATCTTATGGTATTTTTGCTACAGATTTGCTGTGAGAAACCTGACAATGATGAATATTACAAGGCATTGCTTGAGAGCCTTACACAATGCTTCAAGATACCACTGGAAGCGATAGCAAATTATATAGGAGTGGATGTTGATGGGTTATCGGGCTTTGAAAGCAGCAGTGATAAAGACAGAATTGAAAAGTGCATAGCACATCTGTTTACTACCTTTATTCGAAATCCCAGTTATTCGGTGTAGTAAAGGGAGTTATCCCTGATAAGCAATGAAGGTGATTGGAAAATGGATATAACAGGAATAGCAAAAAGTCATCATGCAAAAAGCACCACAACGGGAAAGGCATCATCCAAACAGGAATGGAAGCTGTCCGATTCCCTCCGGGAGAAGATAACAGGATGTCTATATGGGGAATAAGTTCCTCGCCCTGCGCAAAAGCGAGGACGCCAAAGCCGCACCGGACAGGGCAGGCATTTTGGCAGATCAGCGAGAGGAGGTGAAGGCCGGTATGGAATTTGGCCGGGGAGGTTAACAGGTATATTTGTTATGGAGACAATGAACTGCTCGGACTTTTTATAAGGGAGCAGGAGAGGCTCTGAACGACAGAGGGGCCGCAATAATAAAAATAATGGAGGATTTGAAAAATGAATATTAATGGAATAGGAACAGCAGGATATCCGGCATGGCAGGGAACAAGAAAGGCAGAAGGCAGTACGAAGGGCAACTTTGGGGTAAATGTGAAATCAACAGGAAATGTTGTACATATTGACCCAGACGCATTATTTTCCATCCATCATGTAAAGACGGGGGAAAGCGCAAATGTATACCGGGCGGATGATTTTTCAGAGGACAATCCGGTCTACCTTGTGAAAGGCACTGACATAAACGGAAATGAATACGAGCAGACAGTGGATGTGAGCAAGGTAAATCCGAATAGCTGCTCTTATACGGAGATGCTTGCGTTAAATGCACATACCGGGAATAAGTCGGACAGCAATTTCATGACCATGTCGATACTGAAGGATAAGATGGACGGCACTTCCTACCACGAAAAAGCGGATTATATGGCAATGGCGCACGAGCTTATGAATGACATGAAAACGCTTGGAAATTGGGACGGGTATCTGCGGTATGGGAAGTGGATCAATGATATCCTTACTTTCTGTAAAGGCAAATCATAATTGAAAACAGCCTGCCCCACGGTTGTATATCCCTAAGCCAAAGGGTCGTTTCATCAGGGGATACCGGCAGGAAAGGGCAGATACCAAAACCATACTCAGGCAGGGAGAGCAGCAGGCTGCTGCGGCTGTCCCTGATGTCGGAGAACTCATCCATGCCCTCAAGGATGTTGAAAGCAAAAAAGCTGATCTCCCGTTCTTTGCAGATGCAGGCATCCAGACACCGGATAGAACCGGAGGCAAGATTCCTTGCATTGCGATAGGGTTTTCCGTCGCTGCCTGTCAGGGTATCCTTCAGGCGCTCAAAGTCGCTCTTATGGATAAATCCTTCACCGGTCATTACAAGGCGCCCCTTATAAGGGATGGAGAGCGGCACATTCCGGAAAGCAGAGATATTGTGGGTAATAAGTTCCCCTTCGTCGCCGTCGCCTCTGGTGGAGCCTTCCACAAGTTTCCCGTCCTCGTAAACGAGTTTTACGGTCAGGCCGTCCAGCTTCAGCATGAGCAGGGCTGCGTGTTTCTTTAAGAAAGCAGCCAGCTCGCTCACCATCTTGGTCTTGCCCAGTGAGAGCAGCGGGATGGGATGCCGTACCTTTTCCAGACTGCTGACAGCCTTGTAGCCTACGGTCTGTGTGGGGGAGTTGCTCATGATGATCCCTGTTTCCTTCTCCAGGCGATCCAGTTCGTCATAAAGATGGTCATAGACGGCATCTGACACACTGGGGGCATTCTTGTTGTAATACTCATTGCGGTACTGGTTGAGTTTGTCCACCAGTTCGTGAATACGTTCTGTTGTCTGTGACATTCATTCTTCCTCTTTTCTTTTAGATTTTGCCAGTGAATTTGTGAATTTCCACTTTTGCCCTCCTTCCCTGAACGAACTTGACTGTACTCATACAAAAAGGCAGGAGATGATGGCGGCTCAAACTGCCGGATCATTCCTGCCTGCGTGCAGACATGCTGCATGACTGCCTGTAAGATTGCTCCCTACAGGCATAAAAAGAGCCAGAAAGCGTAAAGTGCCCCGCACTTTATACTTCCTGACTCCGTATAAACTTAAACAGCGTGTGCTTATTGTCCTGGAACTGCACAAAAATCAATAACAAGGTTATGATACCACAATATATAGTAAATGTCAAATAGAAAACGCAATATATTGTATAATATGCATCAGCAGTGGCAGTCGATTCCAGCAAGCACGTCATCGTCTGAGAGGGAGCC
>CAMTMP010000076.1 GCA_947073545.1 uncultured bacterium | reverse complement strand
CCGTCCAGGAGCTGGTCAGCGACATTGCCCATCAGGTGAAGTCCCCCATTGCCAATATCCAGATGTTTACCGACATCCTTCGGCAGCATCGGCTCACAGAGGAAAAGCGGGCGGAGTTTCTGGAGACCATGGCCTCGCAGATCAATAAACTGGAATTTCTGATGCAGTCTCTGATCAAAATGTCCCGGCTGGAGACGGGGACATTTGTCCTGCACATGGAAGAAGCGCCCCTTGAGAAGACCATCGCCCAGGCGATCAGTACCGTATGGGCGAAAGCGGACAGAAAAAATATCCAGTTGTCCGCGGACTGCGCGCCGTCGATTACGGTGCAGCATGACCCTAAGTGGACGGCGGAGGCTCTGGGCAATATCCTGGACAACGGGGTAAAATACACCCCGGAAGGCGGCAGCATTTCTGTGTCTGTCCGCCCGTGGCAATTCTATACGCGGATTGACATCTCCGATACCGGTATCGGCATCCGGGAAGAGCATTATCACGATATTTTTCAGCGTTTTTATCGGGCGCAGGAAACGGCTGCCGAAGAAGGCGTGGGGCTGGGGCTGTATCTTGCCAACGGGATCATTACGCGGCAGAAAGGCTATATCAGCGTAAAATCAAATGTTGGAGAAGGCACCACCTTCTCTGTGTATTTGCTGAGCTGATTGAACGCAACAGTCCAGACAGGACACCGGACTGTTGCGTAGAGGCACACAAAGCCCGAAGGATACGCCTTTTGGCTTTGCGGGAGGGGCGGCCTGAACTGTTATGGGCAAACAGCGTATAGGAAAAAGGAAAAAGGGACAGAGGGAGCGCGAAGCTATGGAAATCGTAACGGTACATCGTTTAAAAAAATACTTTGGAAAGGGAGAGGCACAGGTCAAAGCCCTGGACGGTATCGACCTTTCCATTGAGAAAGGCAGGTTTACCGCCATCATCGGTGCATCCGGCTCCGGCAAGACCACTCTGCTGAACATGATCGGCGGGCTGGATACCCCTGATGAGGGGGAAGTGATCGTAGATGGCGTAAATCTGTCCGGTTTGAAGGAAAAAGAGCTGGCTGTATTTCGCCGCAGCAAAGTAGGTTTTGTGTATCAGAATTTTAATCTGGTTCCAACGCTGACCGTAAAAGAAAACATTCTCTTCCCCCTTAGTCTGGCTGGCAGTACGCCGGATCAGCGTTTTTCTGCGGATGTCATGCAGCAGCTTCGGCTGGAGGACCGGCTGAATGCCTATCCCCACGAGCTTTCCGGCGGCGGGCAGCAGCGGGTAGCTATCGCCAGGGCACTAATTGCCAAGCCAGCCATTCTTCTTGCGGACGAACCCACTGGAAACCTGGATGTAAATAGTGGACAAAATGTGTTAGGACTTTTGAAAATGTCCGTAGAGACCTATCACCAGACACTCATTATGATCACCCACAACCTTGAGATCGCACAGATGGCTGACCGTGTGCTTCGCATGGAAGATGGCCGTGTGAAGGCGTAAGGAGATTGTCATGCTTGCAAATAACAACCTAAAAATATGTCACACACTTGCGTGGCGAGATTTGAAATTTCACAAAGCAAAAAATTTACTGCTGGTTTTTTCGGTGGTTTTAATTACAGGACTGTATGCATTTACTTTTCTTCTGGGCAGCTCAGTAGAAAATGCGTTTCTGCTCAATTATGAGTACCGATACGGCTCCACCAGTCACATTCTCTACCATGGATTGACCGCACATCAGGCAGAAAAATTAGCGCAGCATCCCAATGTAAAAAGCACGGTTCGGATCAGCGCTTTGGGTCAGCTCTCTGATGAGATGATGGGGGTTCTTCATGAACTGGGGGCTCCGGTGTCTATTCAGTGGACAGATAGCAAGGGAGGACAGCACAATACTGATTTTATCCTTTGCGGATGGTGGGCAAGCCCCACAAACTTCACAGAAGCCTGCGCCTGGGTGACAGCGGAGTGCGCTGCCGGACTTCTGACCGGTTACCCGGATACGGCATCCGTTACGATGGGGGTCGATCTCCATCAGCCAAAGGAATTGGAGCAGCAGGCGCAGCAGATCATGACAGATCAGGGCGTAAATCAGGTTACTTACACTACCAATTTGGCCTATAACGAAGCCAGAATGGAAATGGCAAGTAAGCAGGCAACACCATTCTACATTCCTGCATTGGTGGTGCTTTTGTGCGGTTTTTTGATGATTTACAGTATCATTCATGTGGCCATGGATCAGGATACCCGTTTTTTTGCAGGTCTGAAAACTTTGGGCATGACACCGCGGCAGATTCGATGGTTTCTGTTGGAAAAGGCCGCGGTGCTCTCTCTTATAGGCCTGCTCCCCGGCTGGCTGATGGGATTTGGTTTCCAATATTTGGTTACACCGCGGATTGTGACTGGCATGGAGCAAAACCCGGCAATCTACTTCCTATCCTGGGAGCCGTTCGCTCTGGCAGCACTCAGTACCTTCGGAACAGTTTTACTGGCGTACTTTCTGTCTGCTGCCCGGACAGGCGGAATGATGCCAACACAGATGGTGCGGAATTTGGATGAACGGGTGCCGAAAGGACGGAGGCGCAGCAGTACAGGGAAAGTCAGTATTCTTCATCTGGCTCTTCGCTCTCTGTTGAGAAATAAAGGACGTACACTTCTTTCATTGCTGTCTTTGCTGTTCTCCCTTCTGTTGCTCTGCTCTACCTGGATTCGTTATACCAGCTACGACGAAGGACTGTACTTAAACGGGGTATCTCCGTGGGACTACACCATCGAGGATGGCTCTGCGGTTTCCAGCGTACAGCGGTATAACCCCAATAACCGGGCTATCACGGAACAGATCGTCAGCGATCTGCGTGGACGCAGTGAAGTTTTGGAAGTAAGCGTCCTGAAATCTAAGGAAGTGGCTCTGACGGCTTCTGACGAGCTGCGCCAGCGAATCGTGGACTTTTACAATGAACCTTATGATGAAACCATGACCCGCAGAGAAAGTCAGGCTGCCTACCCTGATTGGTGTGCCGGTTTGGACTGTTTGGAACAGACGGGCAGCTATTACGGCATAGTTATTGCGTTGGAGGACGCCTACCTACGGTATGTACTGGATAACTGTCCAGTCACCAGCGGTGATTTTGATGCAGAACAGTTTGCTGATGGGCGGTATGTTGTGGCCGCAGGCGCTTATGTGGAGGGCGTGTCCTCGCCTGCCGCAGGAGAAACTGTGGAGCTGGGGGGAGAGCAACTTGCCGTGCTGGCTTCTGTTATGGGGGATACCTCATTTTTAAGTGGAAGTAACAGTTCGGAGTCCAGCTTTCATCTGACTTATTTTGTACCACTGTCCTTATTTGATCAGCTGTTCCCTGATGAGGGGATCCGTCAGCTGGCAGTCAACATTGATTATGGCGGGCAGGAGGAATTTGAACACTATCTCAGCTCGTATAAGCAGGGGTTGAATCGCGGGATTGGTGTTTGGATGCGCAGCGATTATCAAGAAGTTTTCCAAAACGCCAGGTTGAATGAATGCCTGCCGAAGCTGATTGTCGGGATCGTGTTGATGACCATTGGGCTGCTGAACTTTACCAATATGTTGGTTACAAAGACGATGGTCCGAAAAAAAGAATTTGCGGTCTATCAGAGTCTTGGTATGACAAGCAGGCAGCTGCAATGGCTATTGATGACGGAGGGATTGCTTCATGCGGCTCTTTTGACAGTAATTTTGCTGCCAGCGACCTTCTTTGTGACCTGGTTTGGGATGCCGGCAGTTTTTTCACAGCTTAACACTTGGTGTATGACCTATCACTATACGCTGGCTCCCCTATGGGCAGCCTTGCCTCTCATGCTGTTCCTGGCAGTGGCAGTACCCCTGATGTGCTGCCGGTTTATTGAGAAAGGAAGCATTACAGAGCGTTTGCGGATCATAGCGTGAAATTTAAAATTTCCCGATCCTGATGAGGGGAGTTAGCACGAGTTATAGAGTAAGTAGGTAATCATCCGTATCTGTAATTCCCTGTTTTTCTTTGATACAATACCATCAAAACGTTGGAGGTATTGTAATTTATGAACAAAGAGGAAAAGGCCAGGCTCTGGTCTGAACGGATTCGGGAGTTCCGATCCAGCGGACAGACCTGTCGGGACTGGTGTAGAGAACATCAGATACCTGTTTCGACAATGACCTACTGGATCCGCAGATTGAAAAAAGAGCTTCCTATATGTGTGTCTGAAAATGATCAGGAGCCCGTTTTTGCAAAGCTCCCTTCTGCATCTGAAATCGTGATGCGGGATACCGTGGATGGAACCGCAGCAGTCCGCATCCTTATTTCGGGATACATCCGGATTGAGGCGGCCCCGTCCTGTCCTCCGGAGTTATTCCAGGTGCTGATAAGGACTTTGAAAGAAAATGCTTGACCTGGCGGGCGGGACAACGGTATATCTTGCCTGCGGGGCAACGGATCTGAGGAAAAGCTACAATGGTCTGGCGGCCGTCATCAAACTTAAATTTCAACTCGACCCATACTCGCGCTGTATGTTTGCCTTCTGCAACCGCCGGCGTACCCTCATCAAGATTCTCCAATGGGACGGATCCGGATTCTGGATTCTGATGAAACGCCTTGACCGTGATGCTTTTCACTGGCCGGACACCCCGGATGAACTCCGCCAGGTGACACTGAAAGAAATGCACTGGCTGTGTGACGGGCTTTCCCTGGACCAGAAAGATGCTTTCAAGGAACACCATCCCAAAATTGTGGTGTAAAACCAGGTGTCAATTCGCAGAAAATACGAAAAGCATGCTGTTTACAAGCCATATTTCTACATGCCGCCAGCGCTTTTTTCCTCGAAAAAAAGCCGGTTTTATGGTATACTTTTTACAGACAAAGAGAACCGGGAGAGGCGCAAATGGAATCGTTTTTTTCAGAGGAACAGCTGAATAACATGAGCCGTGAAAACCTGATTGAGCTTATGAAGATCATGAAGGCCCAGGCTGTCAAAAAGGACATGGAGATCCAGCTGCTGAAGGATAAACACAAAGAGCTGGAATTCATGAATGCGCTGCTTTCCGACCGTCTGGCACTTGCACAGAGGAAACAGTTCGGTTCCTCCAGTGAAAAATATGCGGAAGGGTACGAACAGCTGGAGCTGTTCAATGAGGCAGAGACATCCGCTGACCCGGAGACAGCTGAGCCTTCATTTGAGGAAATCCATCCCTCTTCGTACAAGCGGAAAAAACGAACAGGAAAGAAGGAAGAGGATCTTTCAGGCTTTGAAATCACGGAGACGGCCGAATACGCGCTGGCCGGGGAAGACCGTTACTGCCCGGATTGTGGCAAGAAGTACAAGGTTGTTACCAAAGAAACCGTAAAGCGCCTGAAGTTTGTTCCCGCAAGATTCGAGGTTGTGGAAGAAGTGACCTATGTATACAGCTGTCCGGAATGCGGTTCCATGAAGCGTCCGGAAAAGATGCCGCCTCTGATTAAGGGAAGTATTGCAACACCGTCCCTGATAGCCGGAATCATGAATGCCAAGTATGTCAACGGGATGCCTCTGGCGAGACAGGAACGGGAATTCGCCCGGTATGGCCTGAACCTTTCCACAAAAACCATGGCCAACTGGATCATCAGCTGTGCGGACCGTTACCTGAAGCTGCTGTATGGCCGGATGAAAGAGGAATTCCTCAAAAGCCGGTACATCCACTGTGACGAGACGCGGATACAGGTGATTGGCGAACCGGACCAGAAGGGTTCCACCCAGAACTGGATGTGGGTATATCTTACGGATGAATACAGCGGTTCCCCGCAGATGGCGCTCTTCGATTACGAGAGGACCCGGGCGGGATACCATCCGGTGAAGTTCCTTGACGGCCGGTTTCATGGATACCTGACCTGCGACGGTTACCAGGCATACCACGGTCTGGACGATTCCATCACCGTGACCGGATGCCTTACCCATGCAAGACGCCGTTTTGATGCAGCCCTCACAGCACTGAAAAAGGATTTCACAAAGGAGCAGCTGAAAGAAACCGTTGCATACCAGGCGATGACACGGATTGGGATCCTGTACAAAGTCGAGGAGCTGATCAAAAACAAAACACCGGAAGAACGGTATGAAGAGCGACAGAAACAGTCCCGTCCCGTTGTGGATGCACTGTTTGAATGGCTGCATTCGATGGAAGATTCTGTGGACAGGTCTTCCCTTATTGGTGATGCCATTTTATATACCCTGAACCAGGAGGCATATCTGCGCCGGTATCTGGAAGACGGGCGCCTGAGCATAGACAACAACAGTGCCGAACGAGCAATCAAGAATTTCGCTGTGGGACGCCGGAACTGGCTTTTTGCAAAAAGCATTCGGGGAGCAGATGCCAGTGCCGTCGTATACAGCATCACGGAGACGGCACTCCTGAATGGTCTGAAACCGTATGTATACCTGACATACGTACTGGACCAGCTGAGACAGATGGGGCCTTTCCCGAAGCCGGAGGAGTTGGATCGGCTGCTTCCCTGGTCGGATGATCTGCCGGATGAATTCAGAACGAAAAATAAGAGATGACTTAAGCCACCTGATAAACAGGTGGCTATTTTTGAAAGTCAAGGTACGGATGATTACCTACTTACAGATTTTTGATATCCGCTATTTTATTAAGCGGTTACAAAAAAAGAGTTGGGAACCTTTTTTTAGATTCCCAACCCATTGTTAGTTTTTAAAAAACGCTTTCATTTCTTCTCAAAGTATTTTAATAATTCATCACTTTTCTCTATGTCAGATGATTGCACAGAATATGATTTTATATATTTACAGGCTTCTGTAATTCTACGTTCACTCATTGTATTTTTCCCTACTGGTAACTCCAAATTTAAATATGTAGGGTAACGATGAAAATACTCCGAAAACACAGCTTCATATGCTAAATATACACTTTCCACATAATAACCCAATTTTTCTTTTTCCTGCTTATATTCAGCAATCGCACATGAAATTAAAGCAGTGGTAAGCGCTGCCTTTGTAGATAGCGCATCATCACCATCTATATAAGCTTTTTTTGCATAAGTATAAGCCTCTTCATAATTCTCAAGTCCATTTTGCGTTCTATATATACTCTTTGCACGTTGCAGCCAATAATGCAAATCATTTTCAAGTAATGATTGCAGATTTTCATAAATAGTATAAATAAGGGTCGAGTAGACTTCCCCCTTGCGAAGGAAGCCCCTCTACAGAACCCGGCGTGCGGCTTTCCCGCACCGGGCTCCTT
>CAMTMP010000075.1 GCA_947073545.1 uncultured bacterium | reverse complement strand
ATATCTGAGTCAGTACCTTCATCTAATTTGACTGATATAAGAAGGATCTGGAGCACCTAGGGTGCTGGATAACAATACATATGAAGCTACCATTAGTGCTGATAAGACAGATGGCACCAAATCAGCGTCAATTGATTTTGATATAGATGTTCCAAATGATGTGGAATGTACATATTCATTTACATGCCCATACCTTTATAAAACTGATTTTATGTATTATGATAATGCTTGGGCATTCTTATATGATTTAGATGATTCAGGTAATACGATTGATACGGCTTCCAACCCTAGAACCACTATTTTTGATGTTAAAGGAGCGGGCAGCGGGAATTCATCTGGTACAATATCCTTATCAAAAGGAAAACATAGACTTTCAGTATTATATCATAAAGGCAATAAAAGTTCAGCAGTTTCTGGAACAGTTAGAATAACTTTAGATTCAATAAATGGTCTAAATTATGTTTGCACTGAATGCGGAGAAAAAAAGGGTAGATAAATATGCTGAAACTATTATAAAAGAAG
Organism: uncultured bacterium; assembly: GCA_947073545.1. GTDB lineage: Bacteria > Bacillota > Clostridia > Lachnospirales > Lachnospiraceae > UBA3282. The sequence continues at coordinate 7,278 of CAMTMP010000075.1, read as the reverse complement.
GAATCTGTGTTAAAAGTAGTGAAAGAAAATATCTTTTTGATATTTAAAAAAGTTGTTATCTAAAAACATCTTCTGCAATATAGAAATAAATATGACAATTCCAAAAAGAACTTAGAGCTTTCATTCTAGGTTCTTTTTTTCATACAAAATATACAAAGAAAAATCGTGCTCAAAAAGCACGAAAGAAAAATGCAAAATATTGAAACGAAATTTTTACCATGTAAACTGGAAAGTGTAGGCAGAAATATTTTATCTTGGCATTGCCATTGATACAGAGATGGCAATGTGCAGCCTTAGAAAGATATTACACAGGAGGAAGTCTCTATTTTCTGTATTAGAGCAAATTTTCTGACAGGAGGATTTGCAGATATGATAGTTGGGAAAGACATTCCTTTGCCTTGGTGGGAGAAATACACGCTCACAATCGAGGAGGCATCCCTGTATTTTGGCATCGGGGAGAAGACCCTCAGGCGGTTTATAAAGGAACATCAGAATGAGGACTTCATCATTTATAACGGGACAAAGGTTCAGATCAAAAGAAAAGTGTTTGAAAAGTTTATTGATGAAAAAGTAACTGTTATGTAAGTTCGGTCTGAGGGTGGCAGACTAACTTTGACCTAGATTATGAGTCCCGTTCATGGTACAATAGATATACCATATCGGGGCTCTTTTCAATTAAGAAAGGAGTGACATTATGAGCACAAAAAGACGGGATAGTAAAAACCGTATTTTGCAGAATGGAGAGAGCCAGAGAAAAGACGGAAGATATATGTACAAGTACATTGACAATGCGGGAGATACGAGATACCTGTACAGTTGGAGGCTGGTACGGACGGATACTGCCCCACAGGGGGTAAAAGATGAGCCGTCGCTTAGGGATAAGATTAAAGCGGTCCAGAGGGATTTGGATGCAGGTCTTATTTCAGCGGGCAGAGATATGACCGTATTGGAACTTGTAAAGAAATATGTCGCACAAAAAACAGGGGTCAGGGAGAATACCCGTGTCGGCTATCAGTTTGTGGTCAATATCCTCAAAAAAGAAGAGTTCGGGAGCAGGAGGATTGACAAGGTGAAACTGTCCGACGCGAGGCTGTGGCTTATCAAGCTGCAAAAGGACGGTCGCGGATACAGCACCATCCATACGGTCAGAGGTGTGGTAAGACCTGCATTTCAGATGGCAGTGGAGGACGACCTGCTCCGCAAGAATCCCTTTGAGTTCCAACTCGCTACCGTTGTAGTAAATGATTCGGTAACGAGGGAAGCGATTACGAGGAAACAGGAAAGACAGTTCCTTGAATTTATCAAGAATGACAGGCACTTTAGCAGGTATTATGAGGGAATTTATATCCTGTTCCACACGGGCTTAAGGATATCAGAGTTTGTCGGTCTGACGGTTTCGGACATTGACCTTCAGAATGGCATTATCCATGTGGACCATCAGTTACAGCGGACGCGGAATATGAAGTACACCATTCTGGATACGAAGACCGACTGCGGGACAAGGCTTGTGCCGATGACGGATGAAGTGAAGGAGTGCTTTGCACGGATATTGGAGAACCGTCCGAAGCTGAAAGAGGAACCGATGGTTGACGGGAAGACAGGTTTCCTGTATCTTGATAAGAACGGTATGCCGATGGTGGCCCTTCATTGGGAGAAGTATTTCCAGCATATCAGGGAAAAGTATAACAGCATTTACAAGGTACAGCTTCCTGTGATCACGCCCCATGTGGCACGCCATACGTTTTGTTCCAACATGGCTAAGTCGGGAATGAACCCGAAGACTTTACAGAAGATCATGGGGCACAGTGATATCGGGGTTACATTGAACGTATATACGCATGTTGACTTTGAAGATGTGCAAAGTGAGATGAAAAAGGTATGTAACCGCTGAGTTGTAAAAAGTTGTAAAATAGCAAAATGGGGTCCATTTTACAACTTTTTTACAACTTTTGAAGCAGAAGATATGCGATTTTATACCAAGTTATACCGAAAAAATTGTAAAACCGAAGAAAATGGGAAAACCTGAAAACCCCGTAAAATCAAGGAAAATCAGCATTTTAAAGGAGTTAAACGACAATGATAAAAATACTTTTTATCTGCCACGGCAACATCTGCCGCAGCACAATGGCCCAAAGCGTCTTTGCACACATGGCCGCAAGGCAGGGACTTTCAGACCAATTCCACATCGACTCTGCCGCTACCAGCCGCGAGGAGATCGGCAACCCGCCCCACTACGGCACGGTGAACAAGCTGCGGCAGGAGGGCATCCCTCTGATCCCCCACCGGGCGCGCCAGATGACAACACAGGATTATGAGGAGTTTGATTATCTGATTGGCATGGATGATGCCAATATCCGCAACATGGAGCGGATCGCGGGCGGTGACCCGGAGCATAAGATATACAAGCTTCTTGAGTTCGCCGGGAGCGGCAGGGCGATTGCAGACCCTTGGTATACGGGGAATTTTGAGGTGACTTACGAGGATGTGCTTGAGGGATGTGAGGCCTTTTTGGAATCGCTGCATATGTGAAAAAGTAAGAGATATTTATGCTGCTGTCACGGAGCGGCGCATTTATGTTACGGACGGCGCTTTTCCCATCTTAATAAAATAGGGAAAAGCGCCGATATTTAATATATAGAATGCTTACATAACCGGAGATATTTACGCATTGTCAGACAAGGGGGATCTAAGATGCAGATAAAGGCGGGAAGTAACGAAAATCAGATGATACAGACGAATCTCCAAACACAGGAGAAAGCGGCTGCGGAAGGCGGACGCAAAGCGGCGAAGCAGCAGAGGAAGACGGTTATCTTTGCAGGGGATCTTTCACTGAATAAAGATCCTATTTCCATTCGCAGGCATGAGGCACAGAGAAAGGCCATGAAGTTTGTGCAGAACGCCTGGGATGCGGACCGGAAGATAGATAAGAGTATGAATGAGATACGGGAGCAGCAGGAACTTCACCGCAGGGAAGAACAGATGAACCGGGAGCAGGCGCAGGCACTTGCGGATAAAAGGATAGGGCTTCGCGAGCAGTACGGTGTGGATTCGGATTCGCAGGAACAGAAGGATCTGGAACTTCTCATAAGGGCAACGTCGTCATCGTCAGAGTATGGTGATAAGCCGTTTACGGAAGAGGAGAAGGCCAGACTTGCCGAGTTGCGGGAACAGCCGCTTACCGAATATCAGGAGCGTTGTCTTTCCCTTTATAATGATCAGCTAATCTTCGAGAGACGGAAGGTAAAGTCGGAGGTATATTACAGATATCTGACGGAAGCTCTCATTGATATGGAAATTGAACGTCTAAAATCCGGCAAGATGACAAAGGCTCAGAATAATGCGAAGAAGGTGATGGAGGAGGCAGGCAAGGATATTCAGGGCATGCTGATGGAAGAGGCAAAAGACCACGTGGACGAGACTTACGAGGAGACACGTGAGGAAGCCGAAGAGAAGGCCGAGGAGAAGGAGGCCGAGGAGGAGAAGATCGAGCTTCGCAAGGAGCAGAAAGAGTTGATGGAGGCCAGAATTGACGAAGCCAGCGCAGAGAGTCACGAGGCCGAGGAAGCGAGAAGAGAACAGGAGAAGGATGCCAGAGAGGAAGCCGTTCTCTTAAAGGATATGGCAGAAGCAGGAATGGATGTGGCCGGCTCCAGTGATTCCATTAAAGCGGAGATCAAAGATATTCTAAATAAGATGAAGCTGATCGAGGCGGATATCAAGGGCATTGAGGTGGACGAGGAAATATAGGGCGGATTCTTCGTCGCAGGTGCAAAGCAGTCCATTTGAGACAAGGGTGAGTCTGTTCGTGACAGATGGGTTAACGAAATATGTGATGCACCGATATATGAGATAGGAACAAAAACGACAGACAGGGGGAAACCGACATGAGAGTTACAAGAAATTACAGAAACAGTTTGGTAAACTTCAGAAAGAGCAATAACAATTCGCAGACGTCTCTTTTGCAGAGCGCGTTGAGCCGCAGCAGTACGAGCAGCCGTGCCAACAGGCTGGCGGGCCTTCTGGGAAACAGCAGGAATACGAGTACAAACAGTACGGCAAACAGAAACTTTATCACTTCTTCCCAGAAATCCCAGAAGTTTTACTATGACATGCAGTATCATGCAAAACAGGTTGGCGAGTACGCGGAAGCTCTAAAAACCACAAAGAAGGATTCCATATATGATAAGGCCAGAGAGAGCGGCAATACAGACGAGATCGTTTCGAACATAAAGAGTTTTGTCAAACAGTATAACAATATGCTGGAAGATCTGGAGGAATCGGGAACCGCATCAGACAGGATTTTCCGTACCCAGTTGAGCGGCATGTCCAACTTGGCAGAACGGGATCTGGAGTTGACGGGCGTTACCAGAATGGCGGACGGTACGCTTGTTGTGGATGAGGAGAAGCTGGAAGCGGTGGATGTGGATACGCTGGAAAAAGTTTGGGGCGGAAACGGATTTTCCGCTAAGGCGGCAGCGAAGGCCGGATCTGTGGAGGCTACGGCGGAGCGGAACATAGAGGCGGAGCGGAGCAGCATTTACAGTCCTTTTAACCGTGCGAATCTTTACAGCAGCGGCAGCAGAAACGCGGGCAGCTATTTCAATTCCCGCAGATAACCGGAGGCAGAATGCAGCGTGCTTTAGGAAACGGCTGTTTAAGGAATGAGTGCAGGCGGCGAAAACGGGTATCAGAATGAATCATATAAACTGGGTACAACAAAATGAAGATTATAATGTCAAGTACCATGTGATCAAATGGAAAACGTCTCATTTCCATGAGCCATACTCTAGTCATGTGTTTTCCGGCGCGAAACTGAAGCAGGAAAGTGCGGCAGCTCCCGCGTCTGCGGCACAGACGCAGCAGGAGGGGGAAGGAATCGGGTTGGGGCTTGGGCAGCGAGGCACAGATGCAAGACTGCGTCTGGGCTTCGGGCTGGAGACGTCTCTGGCAGGAAACCTATCCGGAGAAAAGGACGGTCGTGACGGTGTGAGTATATCCGCACGGGGGATGAACGGTCAGGAGAGCATGGGGGAAACGGCACGGGCGGCGCTGCGGAGTTTGGCGCTGGCGGAGACTCATGCTGCGGAAAGTACGATAACGCCCTCTTCGGCGGACGGAGCAGAACAGGAAAAAAGGGAGCAGAGACAGGCGGCGCAGGAAAACACGACTGTCTCTCAGTCCGGCCGGGGAAATATCCGCAATCGTCTGCGGGAGAGTGGAGCACGGCTGCGGGAGGCTTACCAGAGGCAGATGAAAAAGGCGGCAAAGCTGCCGTTTAGACAGATCCGAAAGGAAAAACCGGGAGAGAAAGAAAAAAGAGGAACCCGGCAGGCGGCTGACAGGGAGACGATGCTTTCCATGCAGGCTGAAAACCACTATCTGCTGGATTCCTATGACGCTACGGGAAACTACAGTATGCTGGGCAGGAAATGAATTACCGTTTTACCAGCTTGTTTACCAGTTTCAGGGCGGCGCGTATATAAAAAGGCTGTAAGGCCTTTTTTGCGTTCTGCAGTTCTTTCCTGATCGCTATGTGCTGTGGGCAGTGTTTTTCGCAGGCACCGCATTTGGTGCAGTTATTCATGGAAGAGGCGTCTTTTTTCAGGGATGTAATCTGTATATACTCCAACATGGCGCTGAATTTTTTGTGCATGGCGGTCTGGTTGTAACAGCGGAAAGCGGTGGGGATGTCCACGCCGTGGGGACAGGGCATACAGTAACCGCAGCCGGTACAGCCCACTTTGAGGTTCCGGTTGATCTCCGTGCGCACCGTATCAATCAGGCCGTGATCCGCCGTTGTAAAACTGCCGATACCGGCTTCATTGGCAGTATTTACATTTTCCTGCACCATTTCCTCTGAATTCATGCCGGAGAGTACACAGGTTACCTCGGGCTGGTCCCAGAGCCACTGAAAGGCCCACTGTGCGGGCGTGCGCTTTTCGGGATATTCTGCGAAGGCTTTTTTGGCGCCGTCCGGCAGGGCGTTGACCAGTTTGCCGCCACGCAGAGGCTCCATGATGACCACGGGAATGCCTTTGCCTGCGGCGTAGTGCAGTCCTTCCCGACCCGCCTGTGTATGCTCGTCCAGATAATTGTACTGAATCTGGCAGAAATCCCAGTCATAGGCGTCTATCAGTGCTTTGAATGTGTTCGTATCGCCGTGAAAAGAGAAACCGATGTTGCGGATGCCGCCGGTTTTCTTTTTTTCTGCAATCCAGTCTTCTATGCCGATGCTTTGCAGACGCGCCCACACTTCCGTATCGAAAAGCATATGCATCAGATAAAAATCGATGTGATCCGTTCGCAGGCGGCGGAGCTGTTCCTGAAAGAGCTTTTCCGCGGCAGCCGTGTTCTTTAAGAGATAGTAGGGCAGCTTGTCGGCGATATAGATCTGATCCCGGCAATGGCGGCGCTCCAAGATCGTGCCGAGAGCCTCCTCGCTGCCGGGGTAAATATAAGCGGTGTCAAAATAGTTTATGCCGCTTTTGATGGCGCGTATAATCTCCTTTTCGGTCTTTTCCAGATTAATTCTTGTGCCCGCGCCCGTAAAGCGCATACAGCCGTAGCCGAGAATAGACACTTCGGTGCCATTCTTCATTTTTCTGTATTGCATAATCCCTCCGTTCCAAAGCGCTTTCGTGGCAGGGACTACAAGGTGTATCCTTGTATTTACAGCCATAGCGCTTTCTGAGTCGTTTTAACCAATTCCCTATATTATAAGTAGATTTGGTTGGGAAGTCAATCACTATGCGCCCGGCAGTTATCTCAGAATTTACCAAATTTTATTATAAAATTTATTGTGAATTTAGATTATCTCTTTAGAAGTTCTTATATGTCGGTATAGCCCGTATTTCCGGGCCTTCCCGGCATTTTAGATATGGGGAGAAGTTCTTATATACCCTCAAAACTTCTTAGGTTTTCCCTCTCAATAGTAGTAAAAGAAGTAGTAAATCCGTCTGCGGCTATGCTGCAATCAGCCTTTCCATTTCAGCCCTTGCGGAAGCGAATGTTGCGTGTGCGTAATAGTTCAGCGTCATGGTGATGTTGGAATGTCCCATGATATACTGTAACGCTTTCGGGTTCATGCCCGCATTGGCTAAGTTGGTGCAGAATGTATGGCGCAGGGTGTGGGGTGTCATTACTTTGGGTAAGGCTTCCTCATGGCACTTGTTGTACTTTTTCGCAAGCCCCCGGAACATGGTAGCATAGTTCACATTCGTTTTCGGGCAACCGTCCCGGTTGAGGAAAAGGAAATTGCTGTAACCGTCAATGGTGGTC
>CAMTMP010000074.1 GCA_947073545.1 uncultured bacterium | reverse complement strand
CCCCCCGGATAAGCATACAGAGTTCCTACCTGCTCCGTTTTGAGAGCTTTCACAATTAATTCTGCACCCGTAATCATCATCATAACCTCTTTGTATGCATGTACTTGCATGTATGTATTGCAAAATGGCACTGAATGCACAGTACCATTTTTACTTTATAAAATTCCGTTCAAAAATATTTTTACGCTGTTTTTAATAAATTCTTCTTGGCTCGTCTTAGTTAGGGTTTGATTAAAAGACGCATTTAAAAACATGTAACCAAACGTGGAAGAAAAAATAGTCATTGCCAAACTTTCAAAATCATAATGTGCAATTTTCCCCAATTCTTCCATTTTCTCGAAATACTCGGTTAAAGAAGTAATAGACGCCTGCGGCACTTTCATAATCATGGGAGCAGTTTCTTCGTAAAGCTGTGGCGCTCTTAAACCGATAGACAGATTTACAAAATCGGGCATTATTTTATCCATATTTGCAGCCATAAACATTTGTAAATCTGACTCTAACTCCCATTGTACATTTTGAAAAAGCTCTGGTGTGACATTGACTCTCCATTTTTCTTGAGATACTCCATGTAATACAATATCTTTTTTATTTTGAAATTTTCGGAATAGAGTACATTCATTTACCCCGGCTAAACGTGCAATGTCTTTTGTGGTAGTAGCAACATACCCTTTATCACGAATTAGTGACATGATTGCGTCAATGATTTTTTGGCTTGTATCGTCCATTCACTCACCTCCATGTAAGTACTTGCTATCATTCTGTTGGATTTTATACAAAAAGTCAAAAAAAGACAGCGACTTGCCGTACCAATTTTTCCCCTGTTATCATTTTCCGGCTTCTGTGGGCTTCCAGACGTTCCGCTTCCTCCGGCGTTAAGGCTTCCTCCCGGCGAGCTCCAGCTTATGGCTGATATAGTCTGGCACCTCCTGCTCTGAAAGTCCTTCATAATTATGATGTACTGTAATTCGCTGGCGCAGGGACTCATGTACCTGTTTGTCCAAGATATGGTTCAGGTACGGCTTACCCACCAGCACCAGGAGCTTCTTCTTCTCCCGGTAAAGGTAATACACCCGCTCCTGGATGACACGGAACATCCCAGTCTTATTTTCGGATGCCTCCAACCCAAGGAGGCTGCAGATTTCCCGATAGAACTCCGTCACGCTGATAGTGGAGAGGCTGATATAGGCCGTCTGGTACTGGTTGGGGTTCAGCCCGTTCATGAAACAGCGCGGAGCATAGGTCCGCGCATGCAAAAACAGTAAATGGCCGCATCATTGGTATGACGGGTTCCTTCCGGGGATCCAGCTGATAGATGGGAAGAGAACCAAACTTTGGTCGGTGGGGTTTGTATGTGTTACTGCTTCTATATGTAATTTAGGGCGACTGTGCAGCCGCCCCTCCAGTTAATATGCCGTCAAACACTTTGCCATCAGGTTTTCCGCCTTTTATAGTCCTAATTCTTTAACATACAATCTGTCTATTCCATTCCCAAAATTAACAATATCTTTAAGATAATGATACCCATATTGTTCGTACAAACCAATATGTTCTGATGGGATATATGTTCTAATAAAACCAGCCTCCTTTGCATATACATTTGCAAAATTAATTAGCTTTTCACTAATTCTATGTCCGCGATATTCTTCTGTCACAAACACGCTTGAAATCCATGGATATATTTCAGGTAATGGATAATAATCTGCTTTCATGATAGAAGTCATTCCAACAATTTGGCCATCCACCGTTGCAACAAACATAGTTTCCCAATCTGTAAATTGCCATGTGCGAAGCACCCATAAAATATGTTCTTTTACTTCTTCCCAAGAAAAGTTTTCAACAAAACGAATGAGTTTGTCTGCCAAATCGGTATCTCTATCGACTTTCCTTATCTCTAATATATCCATGTTAAAATCTTTTTTAACAAAACCAAAGTGTTGTTCTACTTTTCTTACAGTATCCCCAATTGTACTATTTTCAGTTCTTTCTATCCACAAATAGTTACTGCTCTTGATATCATTATATCTTTTCATGTTGAGAGTTTTTAAGGTTATATTACATGTCGCCTTTGCTTTTTCAATATCAGACGCACTGTTAATAAAATCATTAAACCCTTGATGGTCGGAACGCCCACAGTAATCCTCAATTAAATTTGATGGTTCTTTTATCAAAAACACTATTCGAGATGCTTCTGTATATTTTTCGGCTTCTTCCACTGTCAAATGGCAGTCACACAATACAATATCATTTTGCGAAAGACGAATCAAATCCAACAGTATAAAATCCAATTGCTCTCTTGTGTTATCAATCAGCCATTTTTTATATTCCTCTACAGTACGCCCGAAAAACTCATCTGCATCTTTAAAAACCTTATTCATTGATGGTTGAAAAGTAGAATTAGAGATTTTTTGATGATAGGGAAACTGCTCATCAATATCATAAATTAATAAATTGTGCCGTTTAGCCAACTCCCGTGAAATTGTTGTCTTTCCGCCACAAGGTGTTCCAGTTATAAAATAAACGTTTTTTAAATATTCTTTGATTACATTGTCTTGAAATATCATTGCAAGCTCTCCTTTATTAAATAGTTTTTAGTGCCCTGTTTGTACATAAAACTATTTAACACAGTTCTATGTACTTATAAATTTCTTAATCGTAAGAATGCTACCATTTTCTTCACCTCCACTAAATTCAAATTCTTTTTTATCATATCATTTTCTTCTCTCATTTACAATCATATAAATACAGGACATGACAATCGCCATGCCCACATTATGTCATTTTGCCGCCCTTAAATCCCTGTTCTGATAATGCGCCTTTGAGGGATACTCTTGTGTCAAGCCCACGCTTGCTGTTGCCTATAAATAGGACAAAATCAATATGGATATGTGCTGTCTGCCCGTCCATGTGCAAATTCCCTTGCTTCATTCGCCCGGTTCATATCCATACCACCGCCCAAATAGGCTTGTATCAGGTTCTAAAATCAACAGCTTTGCTCATGTCTTGATAACAGCTTCTTCCAAATATTCATCTATTATGAAAAGGGGATTTTATCTTTTCATCAATGACAGAGATTTTCTCACAGTCTGCCTTTGCCTGTTCTAACCAGGGCTTTACCGGAACGGCAAGACCGTCCTCTGCACTCTGATAGATAACATTCAAGGGTTGTGCAAAATTCATTCCACTGTCTAAACCATCTCCCTTAAACAGTTTCGCTGCTATAATCAGTATAAATATTGTCTTTCCGTCACCCGGATCGCCTTAAAATAACGCCGTCATCTGATTTTGGAGCATCCGCTGATACGTTTCCTTAAATCCTTTGGAACGTATCTCGTTCTACTACTGGATAATATCCACTGGTGTTATATCATCCATAGCCTTATTATCTAACAGGGAAATGCTGTGATGTTCAATCATGTAACGCTTATTCCGAATCATGCGCTGCTTCAACTCGCCATCTTTATCCCTAAAATATGCCTCTACAAAATCATCTAGTTTTATGTTCATATATGTTTTGATGCTATGAACAAGGGGCAGCACCCAAGTTTACAGATATTTTTTGAACTGATACAGCGTTACAATATCTCGGTAGATCAATTCCTTTTGGAGCAGCCCGCCGGGAAGAATAACCCAGCGGCGGCAGCTTGACGCGCTCCTTGATGATATGAGCGATACGGGAATACGGATAGTCACCGCTACGGCGCGGGAGATCGCAGAGGTTGAGGGTGCGGAAAAATAATCGCTGTCCGGCAAAAATTGAATAAGGACTAAGAAGCGTTGTAATCTTTTTTGAGGTTGCAGCGTTTTTCTTTTGTGAAAGTCCGTCATTTTAGGTTTTTTTCGTGTTGTAGGTAGTAGGAAGAACTTTCGTAGCAAGCATATGGGGCATAGCAACCAACAGAAACCGCTACGTCCCACATTTCTTATCGTTCCAATGATTTTTCTATTTTCTCTTTTTTCCCTTTTAAGTCATTCTGTTTCTCATCAGTTGGACAATGAGGCAAGAAAGGAAGTAGTGGAAACGATACAGTTCAAGTTACAGTATCACAAAGACAAAGAGCGGGCAGAACAGGTAAAACAAATAAAAGGTTGGTAAAAAGACAAACTCCGATGAAACTTGGCACCATTTTCATCGGAGTTCTTTTTTATGGCACCGTTTAGGCACCGTTTTACACATTTTCACTGTTGCAAAATTTCAAAAAGGGCTTCCCGATTTCTCGGTAAGTAGGTAATAATCCGTATCTACAAATTCCCTTCCATTTTTGATAAGATAATTTCAAATGATGGAGGTGATACTAATTAATACGAATGATAAGATAATCTCAAAAGCTGCGCTTTGGACAGACCGGATTCATACGTTCCAAGAAAGCGGTTTATCCCGCAAAGACTGGTGCCAGCAGAATGAGGTGCCTCAATCCACCCTAAGCTATTGGATTCGAAAGATTCAGGGAAAGGCCACGCAGACGGAAAGCAGTTCTGATCCGGTGTTCGCAAAGCTTCCTTCAGAACGGGAGCTGCGATACGATGCCGTCGCAGGGAATTCTCCTGTAACAATCCTTCTTCCGGAAAATATCCGGATTGAAGTTGACGCAGACTGCCCCGCCCGGCTGATGGCTGCGCTCCTGCAGGCTTTGAAGGACTATGCTTGATTTTTCAGGAAACACAACCGTCTATCTGGCCTGCGGTGTGACCGATCTGCGCAAGAGCTATACCGGCTTGGCCGCAATCATCAAACTGAAATTCCATCTCGACCCGTATTCCCGCTGTATGTTCGCCTTCTGCAATCGCAGACGCACATTGATCAAGATCCTCCAGTGGGACGGCTCCGGATTCTGGATCCTGATGAAACGGCTGGACCGGGATTCTTTCCATTGGCCGGACACACCGGGTGAACTGAGGAAAGTTACACGGAAAGAGCTCCACTGGCTGTGCGACGGACTATCTCTGAACCCCAGCGGCGCTTTTGAAGAACGCCATCCGAAGATCGTGGTCTAAGCCCCCAAATCCTGTCAATTCGCAAAAAGCCGAAGTTTTCCTGATTTTACACGGATTTTCCTCTATCTATGAAGACTGTTTTTTATAGAAATTTAACGTGCATGATGGTATACTTTCCTATAGAGATTTCAGAAAGTTGAGGGGTGTCATGGATCCGATTTTTACAGGAGAACAGCTGAACAGGATGAGCAGGGAGGATATGCTCTCTTTGCTGAAGATCATGCAGGAGCATCGTCAAAAGCAGGAAGAAACGCTGCAGAAACAGGAAACAAGGATCCAGCTTCTGGAAGAGAAAACGAAGGAGCTGGAATTCCTGAATGCGATGCTTTCTGACCGCCTGGCTCTTGCCCAGAGGAAGCGGTTTGGTGCTTCCAGCGAAAAGTATGCGGACGGTTACACCCAGCTGAGTCTTTTTAACGAAGCAGAGCAGGAAGCAGAACCGGATGCCCCGGAACCGGACCTGGAAGAGGTCCACCCATCTTCTTATAAGAGGAAAAAACGTTCTGGCAAAAAAGAAGAAGACCTTTCCTCCTTTGAGACAACCGAAGTGATCGAATACAAGTTGACGGGGGACGACCGTTACTGCCCGGACTGCAATACGAAATATAAGGTTGTCACAAAGGAAAGCGTAAAGCGTCTGAAATTCATCCCCGCGCGGTTTGAAGTCGTGGAGGAAGTTACCTGCGTATACAGCTGCCCGAAATGCGGGGCCATGAAACGTCCGGAAAAAGCGCCGTCCCTTCTGAAAGGCAGTGTGGCAACCCCATCCCTGGTGGCGGGCATCATGAACGCCAAGTATGTAAACGGGATGCCGCTTGCACGTCAGGAGAGGGAATTTGCCCGGTATGACCTGAACCTTTCCACAAAGACCATGGCAAACTGGATCATCCAGTGTGCCGGCCGGTATCTGCAGCCGCTTTACGATCTGATGAAGGAAGAACTGCTCCGGAGTAACTATTTACATGGGGACGAAACCAGAATTCAGGTGATCGATGAGCCGGATCAGAAGGGTTCCACCCAGAACTGGATGTGGGTCTATCTCACCGACGAATACAGCGGCTCACCACGGATGGTCCTTTTTCAGTATGAAAGGACGCGGGCCGGATACCATCCGGTGGAATTCCTTGGAGATCAGTTCGAGGGGTATTTCACCTGTGATGGTTATCAGGCATACCATAGTCTTCCGGAAAGGATCGCTGCGACAGGCTGCATGGCACATGCGAGGCGCAGATTTGATGAAGCCCTGACGGTTCTGAAAAAGGACTTCACCAAAGAAGAGCTGAAGGAGACAACCGCATATCAGGCACTGGCACGGATCGGGATGCTCTATAAGATTGAAGAAATGATCCGTGACAAGTCACCGGAAGAACGGTACAAAGAGCGTCAAAAGCAGGCGAGACCGCTTTTAGAGGCTTTCTTTGAGTGGCTCCATAAACTGGAGGATTCCGTAGACCGGTCTTCGATGATCGGAGAGGCTGTCCGGTACGCTTTGAACCAGGAAGTTTATCTGAAGAGATATCTGGAGGACGGCCGCTTAAGTATCGATAATCTGGCGGCAGAACGGGCGTTGAAAAACTTTGCGACCGGGAGAAGGAACTGGCTTTTTGCAAAGAGTATCCGCGGAGCGCAGGCCAGCGCAACAGTGTACAGCATTACAGAAACAGCTATGCTGAACGGGAAGAAACCGTACAATTATCTCACCTATGTGATGGAAAGGATGAAAGATCTTGGTCCTTTTCCAGAAAAGGGAGCCATGCTGGAACTTCTACCCTGGTCCGCCAGTCTGCCGGCTGATTGTCACAGCAAACTAAAAAAGTAAGAGACAGTTCTTCCTCTGGTAAGTGCCAGAGGATTTCTTATTTTGTCAAGGTACGGATTATTACCTACTTACAAATGTTTGGCTTTCTCCTGTAAACTTAGGGTTAGAGTTTTTAGTGCTCACTCCAAAAACTCTAAATCCAGATAAAGGAGAATCCCCATGGACATTTCCACTTTAACTCCGGATAAGCAGGTGAAACTGCAGTACTGGCTGGACGTAATCCGGCAGTGCAGAGCCTCCGGTCTCACAAACCAAGCATGGTGCGAACAGCACGAAATCTCTTTAAAAAGCTATTATTACTGGAACGCAAAGATCCGGAAGCTGGCGCTTGAGGAACTGCCCCGAAAGAGTCATGGATGCAGGCCCGTAACGGGGCAGGCTGCGTTGATGCCGGATGCGGCTTCGGAATTTACGGAGGTATCTCTTCGCGGCAGACAGGATTCCTGTGCCGCTCCAGCAGCAGTGCTCCATACCGGGACTGTGACCGTTGAACTCTTTGAAGGTACTCCCCGGGAGTTGCTGGAGGCGATCCTGAAAGCAGTGCGGTCATGTTAGGAGACCTCTCCCAGGTGGAGAAGATTTACATTCGTACTGGATACACCGATATGAGAAAACAGCTGGACGGCCTGGTAGATATCATCCAGTACAGCTTTCAGCTGGATCCTTACAGTAATTCCCTGTTCCTTTTCTGCGGAAGACGTGCAGACCGGATCAAGGCAGTCCACTATGAAGGGGATGGCTTCTGCCTTTTCTATAAGCGCTACGAAAACGGCCGTCTAAAGTGGCCGCGCACAGGGGAAGAAGCCAGGCAGATCTCCCATCAGCAGCTGCGCTGGCTGCTGGAGGGCCTGAACCCGGAGCAGCGGGGAGCAGTCCTCAAATGGGCTCCCCCAAAGCCCTCAAAACCTGGAAATTCCTTATAAATGCTGGAAAATCCTGCTGTTTTATGGTAGAATGAATCTATCAGAAAAAGGAAGGTTTTCAGCCCATGCCGGATACAGAGCAGGAGTACAAAAAACAGATCAAGGAATTGGAACAGCAGGTCCGGCTCCTCAGGGAGCAGGTTGATTTCCTTACCCGTAAGCTTTATGGAACAAAATCTGAGAAGACGTCTGCCCTTGAAATAGAGGGGCAGATGTCTCTTTTTGATGAAATAGAATCCTGTGCTGATCCGGATGCCCATGAGCCGGATCTGGTGGAGGTCGAAAAGCATCTGCGAAAAAGGAATTATGCCGGCCAGCGGGAGAAACTGATAAAAGACATTCC
>CAMTMP010000073.1 GCA_947073545.1 uncultured bacterium | reverse complement strand
GAATATCTGAGTCAGTACCTTCATCTAATTTGACTGATATAAGAAGGATCTGGAGCACCTAGGGTGCTGGATAACAATTTATGTATAGACAATTTGCAAAAGAATATACAGTGTATGTGTTTAGCAGAAGAAATAATCTGGCAAAAGGATTTACAACAAGAAATATGGCACAAGATATAGTTGAAGCAATGAATTCATTAAATATATCAAATGCTGATATAATGGGAGTTTCTCAAGGTGGAATGATAGCACAATGTATGGCAATTAACAATCCAGAAAAAGTAAATAAATTAGTTTTAGCAGTAACATCTTCAAAGTCTAATGAAATCATAAATAATGTTGTTGGAAACTGGATTCAGTTAGCAAAGAAGGAAGATTTTAAAAATATATTCCTAGATACAGCCGAAAAATCTTATAGCGAAAAGCATTTAAAGAAATATAGAAAATATTATACTATTCTATGGAGAGTTAGCAAACCAAAAGATTATAAAAGATTTATTATTCAAGCTAATTCGTGTTTAACACATAATGTATATGATGATTTAGATAAAATTAAATGTCATACTTTAATAATTGGAGGAAAACAAGATAGTATTGTAGGAGTAAATTCTTCAAAAGAAATAGCAGATAGAATTAGTAATAGTGAATTATTTTTATATGAAGATTATGGACACGCAGTTTATGAAGAAGCAAAAGACTTTAATGAAAGAGTTTTAAAGTATTTAAAGAGATAAATCGAAGTTTGAAAGGAGTGACAGGCATGGAATTTCCATTTTATGCTTCACCCGATACTGCTACGATTGTCTGTTGCCATATATTGGAGTGTCAGGCACCTATTCTATGTGTATCACATGATGAAGATGACGGAATGTGGCAATTTCTATGCGGAGGAACACATGAAACAGATGAAGCAAAGTTAGTATCTTTAAAATGGGTTTTTGATTTAGATAACTCTGTTAGTACCTTAAAGGATATGCCTTGCGGTTACTATGCAGAAGGGAAAACTCACGATGACGATTGGATTATCAGAAAGCGTTAACTTCCAGTTTGTCGGGAAGATGTAGGAAGCGAAAAACCGGGATTCGCGGAAGGTGTTTCTTATGAAAAAAGCAGATTTAAAAGCAGTTGTTGAAAATAGGTTCCGTGAACTTGGTGCAAAGCAATTAGAATTATATCCGTCAGGTATTTGTTGGACAATGAACGGAGAATTTTTTAAAGTATCTACATTAACAGACTTTTGGGTATTAGAGTGGACTGATAATCATTCTTATGCTTCAAATTACTGTTTTGAAGATATTGCCCCAATGCCATATGATATATCTGAGCAAGAAATAATCTGGCAGGTAGATAAACTATTATTGTAAATTTCAATTTGATATACTGGAAAATCGGGATTTTACGGAGAAATTATTTATGCATAACAAAATGGCGGCAGGATTCTGTCGCTTTTCTGGTTTCTAATTAGGGCAATTTCTATTAAGATAATTTTAAAAAGTTATGTTATATTAAATAGGGAAAGGGGTGTCATATATGAACAATAATACAGTTGTAGAAAAAATAGTAGACTATATAGAAACGCACATTAACGAGGATTTGTCGCTTGATAAAATAGCAAATGCATTAAATTATTCAAAATTCTATATAGCCAGAATTTTTACTGAAGAAACAAAATGTACGGTTTATAAATACATACAGGGGCGTAGGCTGACTTTGGCTGCTCAAAAACTTGTAGAAACAGAGCAGCCCATTGTTGAAATTGCTTATGAAGCACATTATGATTCACAGCAAGCATTCACATTAGCCTTTAAACAGTTATATGAATGCACGCCTAATATTTATCGAAAAAATGGTGTGTTCTATCCTAAACAATCGAAGATATGCATGATGGGTTCGTTTAATGGATGCTCATTTATGTATTATTTAGCAGGAGGTAAATTGGCAGCATGAGTACAATTCCGTATGTTATTGAACAGACAAGCCGAGGAGAACGAAGTTATGATATTTTTTCAAGACTATTGTCCGATAGAATTGTTTTTTTAGGAGAAGAAGTAAGTGATGTTTCAGCAAGTTTGATTATTGCACAAATGCTGTTTTTAGAATCCCAAGACCCAGAAAAAGACATTCAATTATATATAAATAGTCCAGGCGGTTCTGTTTCGGCGGGTTTTGCTATTTATGACACAATGCAATATGTCAAATGTGATGTATCAACAATATGTATAGGTCTTGCCGCAAGTTTTGGAGCCTTTTTATTGGCAGGAGGTACAAAGGGAAAACGTCTTGCTTTGCCTAATGCAGAAATTATGATACATCAACCTGCCATTCATGGAAACGGAATTCAGGGACAGGCAACCGATATAAAAATTACATCTGACCATATCCAAAAAAGTAAAAAACGATTAAACACCATTTTATCAGAAAATACAGGAAAAAGTATTGATGAAGTTGTTATTGCAACCGAACGTGATAATTATATGACAGCAAAAGAAGCAATGGATTTTGGCCTGATTGATAAAATACTAAAGAAGCGTTGATTTTGCTCGTATCATTTGCAGGGGAGAACAAATACCTCATCAAAGAGCCGGACATACAGTTGCAGAGCCAACAGACTTGTGAGAAATTACAGTTTGTTGGCTCTCTTTATGTAAAAAACTAAGCTGTTTCTCCATAAACTTTTTTCTATTCCTTGACCACATTTTGACTTTTGGTTTTTATAATGGCATTTAGATAATAGAATCCTGTTTTGGATTCTATTATAGAAGTCGAATCTAAAACAAGTAGGGAGGATAGACGATGCGAAAGCGATTCTTATCATTAGCTATGATTTTTGTTTTGCCCTTTGCTGTGGCGGCCTGCGGAAATTATAACATTGCGGACGAGAATGGCCCGCCTCAAAATGTAGAAGAAGACCCATTCGCCGGGGCGCAGGAGGACGGAGATTTAGGGTTTCTCAGCCATGGGGAAGCGGATCCCACCAGAGCGGATGACCAGAGTGTTTTGCCTTATGAGTATCATGGCGGAGAATTTGTCCTGGACTATCAGTTTTCATCAGAGGGGAAATTGGACAGCATTGGTTTCCTGCTTTTTTTGGACGGAAAGCCGCAAGCCTACAAGGTGAACGACACGGGGGCGGAATATGAGTATCTCCACTGCTTCCGGACGTCAGAAAAGCACGAGGAGAAATTTTCCTTTGTGTTCACACCGGACACAGGGAAAAAGGGCGATACCCTGAATATGACGGTCGTGAGCGTCACCAGGCCCGATTTCCAGCCTGATATGAAAGAAACCTCAAGCTATGGCTGGTATCATCAGAGTTTTGAAAGAGTGCTGAAACTGCATTTTAATGAGGATGCTCCGGAAAATGACAGCATTAATGGAGAAAGTATAACTGCCTTTCGTGATGTCAGCATTTCAGAGGAAAAAGTCACTTCTTCTTTTATTGAGAATGAGCTTGTGAAAGCAGGATGGAATGACGTTACGATGGACACCTTGGATAACAGTGTCTATTGGACGCTTGTCTATGACGGCGAGGTGGTGTATGACAATATCAACCTTACCGGGAAAGATACGCTTACCGTGCGCTACACCCTTTGTGGAACGCCAGGCGCAAAATATGGCATATCATTTTTCTTAAACCATAAGCCTATATCTTTTGATGGAGCGGTTTCCCGTGATGTCACATTAAGCAAAGGAAATGTGTGGATCATGGAAGCAACCATAGATACCGCTAAGCTGGATGGTTTCAATACTTTTTATGCGACAGCTGTCGCAGCGGACGGAAATTCAGTTACAAGTAAAACAGGTTCAATCTTATTATACAAGGAGGACTAAAAATGAAAACAAAATGGATGTGTATGATACTTATGCTTGCTTTGGCTCTTAATCTGTCGGCCTGCGGAAACAGACAGGAGAATGGGAACAGCTCTGAAAACGGAGCCATAAACATGGAGCCGCAATCCGTAGAAGATGATTCATCGGAAAATACCGGAAATGAAAGCAGCGAAATGAACGTGATTGATCTGCGGGATAACGGCACAGATAAAAATATGATGGCGGTCAGCAGCTTCAAGGATTCCGCTTTTTCAGGAAAGGTCAGCGGCTGCTATTATGCCGGTGGAAGCCGGATTATCGTTGCGGCGGATCAGCTTTATCTTTACGATACGGGGAAAGGCAAAACAATCGCGAGTGCGGATATTTCTATGGAAGACTTATGCGTACAGACCTTTACAGACGGCTACTTTGTTGTGGGTCAGGGAAAGGCTGGCGGCGGCAGCAACGGTTCATTTGCTGCATCAGAAAGCGGCGGTATCAATGGATACATACTGAATAAGGACTTTGCTGTTCAGGATACCATTTCCTTTAGCGGATTATTAAGTGACGATTTTATTGTGCAGATCACAGGGATCGCTGTTTCACAGGACGGAAAACAGGTTGCTTTCGGCGGACTTCAGGGGCTTTACCTTTATGATGTTTCTTCCCGGAAGGTTCGTACCATTCTGAACTATTCCGAAGAATGCACGGCAGGTAATATGCAGATTGTAACTATGGACAGCCTTACCTTTACGGGGAACAACACTTTAGTCTATGTAGGCATGGCTACAGATACCTCCATTGGCGGGGATGGGGTCAGTGTTTATGGTACAGTATCCACAGACAGCGCAAATCTCACGATTACCAAAAAGGGGGATTATAAAGTAGATACGGAAGAAGTGCAAAAGGGCGGAAACCTGCTTATTATGCCCCAGAGCTTTGACAAAAATAACGGAACCCTGCTGATGCTTGATACCATATCCAATACAGAAAATACGATGTCGTTCTCAAGCCGCAGCGAGGGAAAAGACGGTGTTTACTGCTCCGGGCAGGGAAAATATGTGGCTACTGCTATTTTGGAGGAAAGCAGTGTTACAATCAACATTTATGATACGGCATCGGGAAAAAGGATCCATACGGAAACCGTTCAGGACAGCAACAGTACCTATTTCCTGCGTATTCCACAGATTTTGATTTTGGATGAATCCGGCACCTGTATCGTTGTGCTTGGACGGGGTATTGACGAGGTAAGCACCTTGATAACAACCTTTGGCTTTGCGGGGTAATTCTTGATGAAAATATCATTACGAAATGTTTCAAAGCAGTATAAGGGCAGGGGCGCCTTGGGCAAGTATGCCAAAGGCATATATGCCTTAAAGGATTTTACCACGGAACTTACGGAGGGTGTCTATGGGCTTTTGGGCGCTAACGGTGCGGGAAAGACGACACTGATCAATATCTTTGTGGGTATTTTGGGAAGCGATAGCGGAACGGTTTTGATTGACGGACAGGATGCAAGGACACTGGGTAAGGACTTCCTGTCAAAAATCGGATATATGCCGCAATATCCTTTTCTTTACCGGGATTTTACAGTGATGGATTTTCTGCTGTATATGTGTGCGCTGAAAGGAATCCCTGACGAACAGGGTAAAAAACGGGCTTTGGAGCTTCTGGACATTGTCAATCTTTCAGATGCTAAAGATAAAAAGATTGGCGCTCTTTCCGGCGGTATGCGGCAGAGGGTCGGCATTGTCCAGGCGATGCTGGGCGATCCTGAAATTCTTATTTTGGATGAGCCGACAGCAGGGCTTGATCCCAGTGAACGTATCCGCTTCCGCAACCTGATCTCAAAATTCGCACAGGGGCGGACCGTTTTGCTGGCCACCCATATCGTATCCGATGTGGAGTGTATCGCAAAGGAGATTATGATCTTAAAGGAAGGCTCCTTAATAACCCAGGGAACTACCGACACATTAGAACAGAATATCTATGGGAATGTGTGGGAGGTGACAGTAAACGGGGAAGACGCTGCCAGACTTGGCAGTCAATATTATGTCAGCAATATGAAACAGCAGGGGGAACGCTTTTTAGTAAGAATCGTAAGCGATACGCTGCCTGCTTCAGACGCAGTAAAGGTTTCCCCTAACCTGGAAGATGTATTTCTGTATTATTTCCGTGGGCAATGAGCCAAGCGGACATGCTTGCATGTCCATTTGGCGAATGCCGCGAGAGTCGCAAGACCCTCCGTGGGCAAGGAGGTAAGGGAGAGATAACATGACACGCTTAATCAAATATGAATTTTACAAATTATTCTGCAAGCGGTCAATACTTGTTGTACTCATATTGTTCAGTGTAATGAACTTGTTCAAAATTAACAGCGAATTCCACTCGTATTCCTACCTGGCGGACGGAAATGAGAGCCGCAGTTGGAACAGCGTGTATTGGCAGCTTTATGAGGATTACAGAGGGGAGATCACTGCTGAAAAAATCAATCATCTTCTTTCCATATATCAGCCGTTAGCAGACGCTACGGCTGATATGACAGCAAGCACAGCCAAAGACAATCCGGATATGATGACGGGGAATATATACAGTGACCGGAATATCTTGGATAAATACTATGTGGAGCCTATGGAATATTTCTATCATTATCGGACTTATGCGCTTCAAGTGGCAGAGAGGGCAAAGGAAAATGCCGCTGTTTACAAAGAACGGGGGCAGACTGTAGAAGTACGTAAAAACAGTGTGATCTATAACCTTTATTCCGGACGGAGCATAAAAGACTTTGCCTATGAGGAGATGTATAACTATTATCTGAACTATGATTTTTCGGGCATATTGGTTTTATTTCTTTGTCTGTACGGGGGTGTCAGTACCTTTGTCTGCGAAAAGGAAACACAGATGGATATGCTGCTGCTGACAAATCCGGGCGGCGGTAAAAAGACCACATTTGCTAAAATTGCTGCGGCTTCTTTGTATGTAATCAGTGTGGCCATATGGTTTTCTGCTGTGGATTATATTGGTTTTGCGTATTTCTTCGGAACGGCGGAAGGAGGAAATCTTCCGCTGTATGCTGTCCGCAATTTCAGCACGGCTGCGGTAAACTGTAATTTATGGCAATATGCGATTCTGTCCGCAGTGATAAGGGCAGTGGGCGTATGGACGATGAGCATGGTGTTTCTATTGATTTCCTTGTTTGGGCACAGTGCTCTTGTTCCGTTTGTCGCTGATTTCGGAGCTGCTCTGTGTTTCATTATTACAGGTGCGTCACAGAGCTGTTTCAGTAATGTCTGGCTCAAGATTATAAACCCATATTCGCTGCTTGCTAACCGCATACTGTTTGGCAAGACCGAGTTTATTGGTTTTGCAGGATATCCGGTACAGAGTTTCCAGGCAGCAATTATTTTTGCCATAACCGTAGGGGTGGTTTCCATAACGGCAATGATGATGCTTTCTAAAAGGAACTCTTTTGCCGGGGGAAGGAGGATAAAATGTCTGGATTTATGTACGAAGTAAAAAAGATTATGCTCTGTCAAAGGGGACTGTTCTATATTGCCCTTGTCCTGCTCTTTGGCACGGTCTGGCTTGCTTTGTCCGACAACCCTTATGACAGTGCGATGGAGCAGTATAAAAATGAATATGACTGGTATCTGGAAAAGGTAAACGGATACTGCACCGAGGAATCTTCCCTTTATCTGGAGCAGGAGGCGGAGAGGATTGCAAAAGCGAAGGAGAGGCAGAACAGCCTTTTGGAGAACTACTATGACGGGAAGATCAGTGAAAGTGAATATAAAAAAGAGAGCCGGGAAATAGAGAAGGTTCTGGAGCGTCAAAATGGATTTGAGGTCATCTATCAGCAGTATCTCTATATTTGCGAAAATGCGGGGAACCGCTGTTTTCTCCAGACAAACGGATGGATGGGGCTTCTTGGCAAAGGTACGCTTCATTTCATTCTCTTCCTTGGCATTTTGCTGATTGTTACGCCTGTTTTCTGTTCTGAGTACAGCTGCCAGATGGACACCCTGATCCTGACTGCAAGGGAGGGGCGAAAAAGCGCTCTGTATAAGCTGCTCATTATTACCACGGTTGTCCTCTTCCTGTCGCTTTGCATTTCGCTTATTGAATACGGATTTTACAGGTTCAAATACGGACTGCCGGATGGGGATTATCCGATTCAGAGTATTCGTTACTTTGCGGACAGCAGCAAGGACATGTCGCTGTTGGAGGGATATGTATTGATAGGGCTGCTCCGGATGTTTGGGGGTGTGTTTCTTACGATACTCCTGATGTTCATTTCCGTTTGGGCAAAAAAGTATGCGGTCACCCTGCTGACTGGTGCGGTGTCCGTGATGATTCCCTATATAGGCTTATCGAAAACTGGTATTTACCGCCTGCCTCTGCCGCTGCCGTTTCTGCTTGGAACTGACTTTTTTGCAGGGGATATTGTTATGAGCGATGC
>CAMTMP010000072.1 GCA_947073545.1 uncultured bacterium | reverse complement strand
TGATTCCCAAGGCATTTCATTATATCAGGGTGGTATTGGAGCAGGTTATGATCCGAAGGAGAGATAAGAAATATATTGTTCGCTAGATCCTCTGATATGGCTAAGTTACTATTTTTTGTAAAAATCATCCAAGGAGTTGTATGATGCCCACAATCGAAAATAAGACGTGCCAAAAGCCGATAGTTTTACACATTATTTCAAGCGATAAATTTACAACCGGATACATCAATTTTATGACAAAAGAAGTCCCTTCCTATAATCACTTCTTTGTTGTTTTAGGCATGTTTGACGAAACCGGGCTTATAAACAAAAACAATGTTTATATAATTCGCGATTATTTTGAAATATTGTTAAAGGGCTGTATTAAAACGCTTGTTAACAGTTCAAAAAAAATTATTGTTTCAGGAGTATTTACATCCTATATTGCCGTTGCTTTTTGGAAGAAAAAATTTTTAAAGAAAACTTTTCTGCACTTTTGGGGAGGTGATTTTTATCATTTAAGAAAGCCTGCAAAAGATATTAGAACCGCAATGAAAATACGTTTAAAAAAATACTGCGCAAGAAACTGTGCCGGATTACTTTTTCTTATAGAGGGAGAATATGACAATTTTCATGAAATTACAGGTATTGTCAATCGGCATTATATTGCTCCAATGCCCGGAGACCCGCTCGAAAAAATCCACTATGCCGCTTATCGTTCCACCTCGGACAAAACAGAGCAAAAGACACACATAAATATTTTGGTAGGTAATTCGGCAACGAACACAAATCAGCATGCAGAAGTGTTTGAAGCGCTCGGAAAGTACCCGCTTAATATGATGAATATATATGTCCCGTTATCATATGGCAGCCCTGTTTACAGAGAATTTGTATTAAAAGAAGGGCATCGACTGCTAGGCACATCTTTTCATCCGATGTTGGATTTTATGAGCAAAAAGGAGTATATCTCCTTTCTTGCAAAAATGGATATAGGAATATTTAATAATGACCGACAACAGGGGATGGGCAACATCAATGCAATGCTTGGTCTTGGAAAAAAGGTATTCATAAGAAATGATACAAGTATGTGGAGAAAATATTTTAATGAGGGCTGGTCAATATATAGTATTTCTTCCATTTCGAATCTGAATTATAGAGATTTTTCCTTTTTTTCTGAAGAAGACCGGCAGAAAAACGAACTACTGGATGATGCCCGCGATTTTGGAACTATAGCAAAAACCGCATGGAATAAAGTATTCGAAGCGAGCACCGAATTCTAATTGGGAGATGCAACATGGAGCGATATCAAATTTTTTCCAACTTAATTTGGCGCTTTGCCGAACGTTGCGGTGCACAATTCGTTTCTTTTATTGTAACCATCGTTTTGGCCAGAATGCTGACCCCCGAAATATATGGAACTGTCGCCTTAATAAATGTCTTCACCAACATATTACAAGTGTTCGTCGATAGTGGTCTCGGAAACGCACTAATTCAAAAAAAGGACGCAGATGAAATTGACTTTTCTACAGTATTTTACACAAATCTGGTATTTTGCGGAATAATATATGCGCTCCTATTTTTGTGTGCACCTTTGATTGCAGAATTCTATCATGATTCATCCTTAATCTTTTTAATCAGATTATTGGGAATCACATTGCTCGTTTCAGGTGTAAAAAATATTCAACAGTCCTATGTATCAAAAAACATGCTGTTCAAAAAGTTCTTTTTCTCTACATTGGGCGGTACCACAACCGCAGCTCTAGTAGGAATCGGAATGGCTGTACTAGGATATGGCGTGGTGGCTTTGGTGGCACAGCAGCTTGTCAACATAACAATTGACACTATTATTTTGTGGATTACAGTAAAATGGCATCCCCGGAAAGTGTTCTCTTTCAGTCGGTTAAAGTCGCTATTTTCGTACGGATGGAAACTTTTATTATCATCCCTGCTTGATATTCTATACAATAACAGTCGGCAGCTAATTATAGGTAAGCTGTACTCATCGTCAGATCTGGCTTATTACAATAAGGGAAAAGAAATTCCCAATTATATTGTCGTTAATATAAACAGCAGCATTGACAGCGTTTTACTGCCTGCCATGTCAAATGTTCAAAACAACCGATGCGATTTAAAGAACACAACTCGAAGGGCAATTAAAAGCAGCGTGTATATTATGGCTCCTCTTATGATTGGATTAATCTGTACATCTGATACCGTTATCAAACTGATTCTGACAGAAAAGTGGATAGGATGCGTTCCCTATCTGAGAATTTTTTGCATCACGTTTGTGTTTTGGCCGATTCATACCGCAAATTTGAATGCAATTAAGGCACTGGGAAGAAGCGATCTATTTTTGAAAATGGAAATTATGAAAAAGAGCATCGGTATGGTGCTTCTCTTAAGCACAATGTGGTTCGGTCCTATGGTAATGGCATATAGTTTGCTTTTAAATAGTGTATTCAGCCAGCTCATTAATTCTTGGCCCAATAAAAAGTTATTGGATTATGGATATGCCGAGCAATTAAAAGATGTATTCCCCGCTATTGTTTTGGCAATCGGTATGGGAATGATCGTCAACGTTGTCCCTCTATGGGGGCTGACAACATTATTGACACTAATAATTCAAGTTCTTTTAGGTATGTTCATTTATGTGATTGGGTCAAAAATATTCAACATTGATTCATACGCATATCTGAAAGATATCTGCCTAACATTTTTAAAAAATTTTAGAACAAATTGAAATTTCTGTTGCGATTTGTAGATAAAAGGGAGAAAAAACATTATGAGCAAAATACTGGTTACTCGCTCTTCCATGCCCCCCATAGAAGAATACTTCAATGAAATACGTGAATTGTGGGAAACCCACCTGCTCACTAACATGGGCACAAAGCATAAACAACTGCAAAATGAACTGAAATCCTATCTGGATGTTTCAAATATTGATTTGCTGGTAAACGGTCATATGGCTTTGGAACTGAGTCTTCAAGCGCTAAATCTTAAGGGCGAAGTGATTACAACACCTTTTACATTTGCTTCAACAACACATGCAATCGTTCGAAACGGACTTACACCGGTTTTTTGCGATATAAATCCAAACGATTTTACACTTGATGTAAACAAACTCGAGGCTTTGATCACAGATAAAACATGTGCGATATTACCTGTTCATGTATATGGAAATATATGTGACGTGAATGGAATCAATGAAATTGCCAGAAAGTATAATCTGAAAGTGATTTACGATGCTGCACATGCCTTTGGTGAAAGCTATGAAAATCGTGGCATAGGTTCCTATGGAGATGTATCCTGCTTTAGTTTTCATGCTACCAAAGTTTTTAATACAATTGAAGGTGGTGCCGCCTGCTTTAAGGATGAGGCATTCGGTTTGAATTTATACCGGTTAAAAAACTTCGGTATACGTGGACCGGAAATTGTAGACTGGATAGGTGCCAACGCTAAAATGAATGAATTTTGCGCTGCCATGGGGCTCTGTAATCTAAGACATGTAAATGTTGAAATCGAAAAAAGAAAACGGATTGTCGATCGCTACCGAAGCCACCTTGAAGGGATCACCGGTATACAATTAAATACCATTCAAAAGAATGTCAAGTCGAATTATGCATATTTTCCAGTCATTTTTGAAGCGAATGTTTTTGGTGCGAGCCGGGATGCGATATATGCTAAACTTGCCGAACACGAAATCGTTGCAAGAAAATATTTCTACCCGCTTACTAATTCGTATGACTGCTATCGCAAAAGATTCGACTGCCGTCTCACCCCAGTCGCTATGCATATTAGTAAAAACGTTCTCACACTTCCGCTATATGCTGACTTAGATTTAGATGACATAGATAACATCTGCGAGATTATTTTGAAGTGCATGACCAAAAACGATAAACCACTTCGGAACGGAGGAAAAATGAAAAAGATATTACTGCTTGGCGGAGCCAGATCGCAAATTCCGGCAATCGTTAAAGCCAAAGAACTTGGTTACTATACCATAACATGTGATTACCTGCCCGAGAATCCCGGGCATAAGTATTCTGACCAATATCAAAATATCAGCACAGTCGACAAAGAAAAAGTATTGGAGTTTTCCCAGAAAGAAAAAATTGATGGGATAATAGCCTATGCATCAGACCCTTCTGCCCCCAGCGCTGCATATGTATGCGATAAAATGAATTTACCGGGAGCTTCCTATGATGCAACCAGAATACTTTGCAGAAAAGATTTGTTCAGACAGCTTCAAAAGGACAACGGATTTTATACTCCTTGGTATTTCAGTATAAGTAATTTGGAACAACTGGAGGAAATAAGAGATAAGATTTCTTTTCCCTGCATAGTCAAACCTGTAGATTCATCCGGCAGCAAAGGTGTCAAGGTTATACGGCATGACGATGAAATAATCGACGGCGTGAAAACCGCACTGCATTTTTCCCGTTGCAAAAGAGCAATTGTCGAACAGTATATTGACTCTCCCTATGATCAACTACACGGAGACGGGATTGTTAACGGCGGAAAACTGGAATTCCTGATATTAGGTGATCAAAGATTTAAAAACTCAGTACCTATTGGTACGTCTATTCCTTCTAAAATCGACGAAAAAGTTATGACACAGGCAATTGGAGATACAGCGAAGCTAATAGAAATATGCGGTTTTGAATGCGGAGGAATTAATGTAGAAATCAGAATTACAGATACTAATGAAGTTTTTGTTCTCGAAATCGGTCCTCGAACCGGTGGAAATTATGTCCCGCAATTAATGGAGTTATCCTCTGGATTTGATGAAGTGGAAGCATCGCTAAAGCTTGCTATGGGAGAACCGATTCATCTTTCGCGTAAAGACAAGGCCGTATGCTGCATGCAATATATCGTCGGAAGTGAACGTGCCGGAATCTTTCAAGAGCTGTATATTGATGAGTATATGCGGAAAAAAGTAGCCCAAAAATATGTC
The DNA here is from genome assembly GCA_947073545.1 of uncultured bacterium. Taxonomy (GTDB): domain Bacteria; phylum Bacillota; class Clostridia; order Lachnospirales; family Lachnospiraceae; genus UBA3282. The sequence goes on along the minus strand of CAMTMP010000072.1, from coordinate 3,907 downwards.
CACAAAATGCCTGGAGACATCATTGAAGATTATGAGAACAGCAATGGAGTTGTAGGGGTTTTATTGCTGAAATTTGATAGTATGCAGGAAATGGAAACAGATATAGAAAATATGAAGCAGCATGTTAAAGTTATTTTGCGAGGAGAATAATTATGCAGAAGCAGGCAAAAGGTAAATCAACAATCTTAATTTTTGTGTCACTCTTTATTAGTGTAATTGTAGGCGTAATTCTACAAGGAAGCGGAAACGCTGCGGCGGCAGAACTGTTTCGCCCACTGGGTACCATTTATATTAATCTGGTAAAAATGATTATGGTTCCACTTGTGCTTTCTTCATTAATAGTAGGTATTTCCGGCATTTCAGATGTTAAACAGCTCGGGAAAATGGGAATCATCACCGTTACCTATTTCTCTGTAACAACAGCGGTTGCCGTAATAATCGGACTGGTACTGTCCAATATCTTCAAACCCGGTATCGGAATTACTGTTGGCAGTGAAATATACAACGCCAATGAATTTCCGGACATAATGGAGCAGATTGTAAGTATTTTCCCTGATAATATCTTGGAGGCACTATTAAATGCAAATATGCTGCAAATTATTTTTATAGCAATTTTAATAGGCATTGCCATTGTAAAAGCAGCGCCTAAAGGTGAACTGTTGCGCAAAATAGCAGAAGATGTCTTTGAAGTGGTAAGTCTCATTACAAAATGGATTATGATAGTAACACCGCTGGGAATTCTGGGGCTTATGATCCCGACTGTAGCTGCAAACGGCATAAATGTACTTTTACCTCTAGGTAAGTTGATTTTAGTATTCTATTTAGCCATTGCCATTCAAAACGGAATTACATACACTATTTCTTTAAAGTGTTTCTCTAACTTTAAACTGAAAGAATTTTATGGCGCACTGCTTCCCGCACAGATTATTGCGTTTGTAAGCTGTAGTTCAGCCGCCGCGCTTCCCGTCTCTCTGAAAAGGACTCAGGAGGAACTAAAATTATCCACGGAAGTAAGCGGTTTTGTATTACCGCTGGGTGCAACTATAAATATGGATGGCAACGCACTCTATCAAGGCATTGTAACTTTATTTATCGCGCAGGCATACGGTATTGAAATCAGTATCCCCCTGCAGGTAATAATAATTCTGACCGGTACTCTGGCTTCCATCGGAGCAGCCGGTGTCCCCGGCGCCGGAATGATTGTTTTGAGTACTGTATTGGCTTCCGTAGGACTGCCTATCGATGGTATTGCGTTAGTTGCCGGAATAGACCGCATATTGGATATGGGACGAACCTATACAAATGTAACAGGCGACGCCATTACAGCATGTATTGTTGATAAGCAAATGAAATAATTCTTTTTTAGGCCGAAGGGATGAATTATATATTGAAAACTTCAGATCACGAAACATATCATATCGAATATGTATTGCCGGAGTCAGATCCAAGAAGAATTTTAACGATGCTGGAAGCGCTGGATACCGATTTTATCCCTGCGCTTTCAGCAAGAATCGATTTGAATGCATACGCTCGAAAAATTAGTACATACGCAGTTGTATTTTACGTAAAACTTAATGAAAAAGATTGTGGAGAATGCAGCATTTACTTAAATAAAAATTCTGGAGGATATATTACCTCTTTCGGAATTCTAAAAAGGTATCGTAGAACAGGGGTGGCCGGCCTTCTATTAGATACTGTTATCTCTTACTGTAAGAGTCAAAACTATCCGGAAATAGGATTACGTGTTTCCAGCAGTAATTTTATTGCGCAAAAATTATATTTGAGCAGGGGATTCCAACCATTCGAATCTGATGGAAAATGGCTGGAAATGAAATTAGCCTTCTGCCCGTTTTAACCCATTTACCCATACTTCCTTAATGCCAATATCTTTTATCTCCTCAGCCGGAGTGCTTAAGATATCCCGGTCAAGCACAACGAAATCCGCCCGCTTTCCCGGCGTTAACGAACCAATCCACGCTTCCACACCGTACTGAAACGCCGCATTGCATGTCACACCCTTCAAGGCGTCATATACGGAAATCCTCTGCTCCGGCGCAATGACCTTGCCATTTTGTGTCGTACGGGTTACGCAGTTCCAAATTAACGACAACGGCGATGCCTCAGTTACCGGGGCATCATTATGAAGTGAAAAGCACATCTGCCGCTTCACCGCTGACCCAATGGGGTCAATCCTGCTCCCCCGCTCCTCTCCAAGAAACGTATGAACATGATTATCCCCCCATACATAGACATGTGCCGGGAAAAACGATGGCAAAACACCCATTTCCTTCATGTGGTCGAGCTGATCCTCCCTTGCCGTCTGACAGTGAATAATAAGATTCCTTGCATTCCTGTTTGCATGCGGCGCTCTCTCAAACGCATCAAGCACCATGTCAAGTGCCGCATCACCGTTACAATGCACGGCAAACGCTCGACCCGCCTTCCCGATATCGTCCACAGCCTTCTCCAGCTTCTCCTTTGTTATTCCGGGATTTCCGCAATAGCCTTCCGGCTTTGGCCTAGAAGGATGATTTTTATAGTATGGCCTTGTTAAATAAGCGGTATATGCTTGAATACTTCCATCGGCAATCAACTTTACCGGTCCGTCTATCAGATGTTTTCCACTCTTATATTTAATCCGCTCCGGCAGTTTTCCATCCGGTTTTAGACTCTGACATACAATCGCCCTATTTTTCATTCGCTTCTGGCGAAAGGCGAGTTTATAAAGTCCCGCCATATTTCCGGCTCCCTCGCACACAGTTGTAATGCCGTTTTGAATATACCGCTCGCTCTCCTCTTCCATTGCCTTCATAACGGAAAACAACATTTTGGCAGAAAACATCTTTTTCACAACAGGTGCCATCGCATCGGCTTCTTCAAAAATACCTATCGGTTTCCCCTTTTCATAATATACCTTGCCACATTCCGGTTGGAAGGAATCGTCGGTAATCCCCGCCTTCTGCATTGCAACCGTATTTGCCGACAACATATGAAGTGATGTATGCAGCACAATCACACTTCTTGTGGATGACACCTGATCGAGGTCTGCCGCTGCCGGCATCCGGTATTCTTCCGCCAATGTATCGTCAAACCCAAAACCGATAATCGGACTTTTGCCAGAATGTTTTTTCCCATAATACTTCAATTCCTGAATCAGCATGGAAATACTCTTTATTTTTCCAACCGGATGACAGCTTACATCCGCAAACAATTTATGCGCCATCGCAGAAATAAAAAAATGTCCATGGGGATCAATAAATCCGGGAACGACTGTAGCGCCGCCCAAATCCACTACATCCGCATCTTTTACTTTCTCTGCAATCAACTTCCGTTCCATCCCGACAGCAAGGATTCTGCCGTCCTCAACAATCATACAGTCACCGGAAACCTTTTCATCCATCGTAATAATGTTTGCATTCTTTATCAGCTTCTTTGACATAATATTCTCATCCCATCTCAAATAGCCAGCTTATCCCCAAGCCATTTTTCCCCTTCGTCCGTAATATATCCATTCACGCATCCCATGGGCGTAAAAGTCATCTCCCCGAACAATACTTTTCCATCGCTATTGTAAAGATCCACTCTCACAAAAGGAAACGGTTTTGACAATTTTTCCGCCACCTCTATCATGTCTTTCAAACAGGATGGTTTTAGCAACTGGTAGTCAAAACCCTCCTGCATCTTTTCCCCGCAAATGTTTAGCAGTTCAAAATTCCTGCCCGTAAAAAATCGCTGAATTTTTTCTTCTCCTTTTTCCCTTCCCGCTGCCACTAGGATACATTCCACCCTGCCGTTAATAGCAAAAAATTTGTAGTCTACCGGAAAACTATTTACCCCCCCAGACTGTCCGAAAACTATTCCTATGGCTTCGTTTCCGCTTTCATTTTTTGCACAAAAAATGCCGGGA
>CAMTMP010000071.1 GCA_947073545.1 uncultured bacterium | reverse complement strand
AGGGAAACCTATAAGACCCCTTGAAGAGTACGAGGTAGATAGGCATGAGGTGGAAGCGCAGCAATGTGTGGAGCTGACATGTACTAATAGGTCAAGGGCTTAACCAAAGCAAAGAGAAGTTGTAAGGTTCTAAAGAACAGAGCCTGAGAACGGCTATGGGTATGCTTAAGAGAACCGCAGGCGGTTCTCTGTGGGCAGAGATAAATAAAACGGATAGAAAGAAACAGGAGATTCAGTATTTGGTTTTGAGGGTATGTTTTTCAGTTTATTAACACTATTTACAAAAAATTGTAATTAGTGTTTTTTTTTTAGAATATTTGTGATATAATAAGATAAATCTGAGATTGCGGCTAAATTTGTTTACATTTAAGGGAAATGAATGAGCAATCTGAAAGATGCGACGGTATTTTCTAAATATATAACGTGAGGTGGATTGCATGGATACAAAGATTCTGCTTGAAAATGGAACAAATGAGCTGGAGGTACTGGAATTTAAGCTGGACGGAAATGCTTACGGTATCAATGTGGCGAAGATCAAAGAAATTATTAATTATCAAGAGGTAACGCCTGTACCGAATGCGCATCCGAGTGTTGAGGGCATTTTTATGCCGCGTGATGTGATGATCACAGCGATTGACCTGAAGAACTGTTTACAGCGCGGCGTGTCTGAACCGGGCGGGCTCTTTATCGTCACGAATTTTAATAAGTTGGATATCGCATTTCACGTGGACTCTGTAGTTGGTATTCATCGCGTGTCATGGAGAGAGATCATTAAGCCGGGCACGACGATATCCACTTCAGAAGACGGTGTATCGACGGGTATCATCAAATTTGATGACAGACTGATTATTATTCTTGACTTTGAGAAAATTGTTACGGACATTAATCCGGAGACAGGTCTTAAAGTTGCGGATATTGAAGAGCTGGGTGAGAGACACAGGATTGATGTGCCGATTCTGATTGCCGAGGATTCACCGCTTCTGAATAAGTTGATTGTAGACTCTTTACATAAGGCTGGTTATGTGAATTTGATTCACACGGAGAACGGACAGCAGGCTTATGATGTGATTCAGGAGTGCAAGAAAGAGGGTACGCTCAGAGAGCATGTACAGTGTATTATTACGGATATCGAAATGCCGATTATGGACGGACACAGATTGACGAAGCTCGTGAAGTCGGATGATGAGACGAAGAATATTCCTATCGTTATCTTTTCATCTTTGGTGAATGAGGATATGAAGAGAAAGGGAGAGGCGCTCGGGGCAAATGCGCAGCTTTCCAAGCCGGAAATCGGTAATTTGGTACGTGTGGTTGACGAACTGGTCTTGGCTAACAAATAAGCAGGCGGGACATATCAAGAGGTAAAGGCCGGGATTTTCCCGGCCTTATCTTATGCACAGAGGAAATGCAGAGATGGAGATACAATTACAGGAAATAAGGGAAAAGATACAGGATGCGGAGCTTATTCTCGTGGGAATCGGAGAAGGATTCCAGTATGGCTGGGGCGCGCTTTTGCAGGATGAGAGATATCAGGAGATTGAGCGGGAGATCGGAGACGATGGGCAATATGTCTGGATTGTGCCTTTTTTGCAGAAGATGGTGCTGCGTCAGGAGCGGGAGGACAGATGGACACGGGCTTATCAGGCATTGAAAGAGCTTTTGAGAGGAAAGAATTATTTTGTGGTTTCGCTCTGCATAGACGATTATTTGTATGGGGCAGGACTTGATGAGAAACGACTGGTGACGCCTTGCGGCGGATTTCGCAGGATGCAGTGCGAACGAAACTGCGCGGGAGAATTGTCAAAGATACATGAAGAGACATATGAGGCGGTTTTACGCTACTACGCAGGTGAGCAGCCGTTGGCAGAATTGAAAGAGCCGGTTTGTGAAAAATGCGGCGGGAAACTGCGGTTTAATCAGCTCGGGGTAGAAAGCTATGCACAGGAGGGATATCTGGATCAGTGGAATGCCTACACGAAATGGCTGAGGGGTACTGTGAATAAAAGGCTGTGCGTGTTAGAGCTGGGAGCGGGAATGCATTATCCGGGCATTATTCGGTTTCCCTTTGAAAAAATGGTGTATTACAGCAAAAAGGCTTTCTTATATCGTGTACATCCCCGGCTTTATCAGGCAGGGGAGGAGATTGCGGACAGGTGCAGAGGAATTGCAGAGGATCCTGTCGATTTTCTGGGCTTATTAGGAAACTGCGACAGCGTGAAACATTGAGGGAGAATGCGGAGTATTCTCTGAATTGAGCGGTGGGCGCTCGATTTTGGAAAAGGGATTTGTTAAATGGGAGAAGATGTGATAAAATGTGAGGTAGTGTGACATAAAAAGTAAACGGGGAGAAACTATGAGCTCGAGTGAAGCATATTTAGACAGTTTATTAGATTCTATACTGGGAGGCGGGAAACCGGATGGAGAGGAAGAAGCTGTGTCCGGGGCTGAAGGCGGAGATAATCAGACGACGCCTGTAGACGGCGGGAAAGCCATGTCTTCCGAAGAGATAGAGGAGATGCTGGTGTCCATGGGGACTCTTGGCGGTACGGAGGACGAATCAAAGGACGCGGACGCCTCAGAGACAGAGGATATGGAAGCTATGCTCGCGTTTATGAATGAGCATAATACCGTTGTTTCTGATCCGGAGGAAACCGGAGAGGGCATGGAGGACGGATTGTCATTGGACGATTCGGATCTGGATGGGATGGACTTTGATGAGACGGATTTAGCTGACTTGCCGCTGGACATTCCGGGCATGGATGAGGGGGTGGCGTCGGACGATTTCTCATTGGAAGAGCCGGAAGAAGAGGAAGGTATGACCGGCGGACCGGATGGACTGTCGTTGGATGACCTGGATTTAGACGATTTGTCTCTGGATGATTTGTCTCTGGATGATCTGGGGATGGATGATAGTGCGTCATCGGACGGTTTTGCATTGGAGGAGACGGAAGCCGGAGAGGATATGTCGGGCGGTCTGGACGGCCTGTCGTTAGATGATCTGGATTTAGGAGAGGCGGATTTGGATGATCTGTCGCTTGACGGTTTGTCTCTGGATGATCTGGGGATGGATGATAGTGCGTCATCGGACGGTTTTGCATTGGAGGAGACGGAAACCGGAGAGGATATGTCAGGCAGTGTGGATGGCTTTTCCTTTGATGATCCGGGTGAGGGCAGCGCTGATGAGACGGCTTTTGACGGTTTGTCTCTGGACGATCTGGACTTGGGAGCAAGCGGCGGTGACGCGGCGGTGTCAGACGACTTTTCACTGGATGATCTGGCATTAGAGGAATCGGATGATGCGGCGGGAGGAATGGATGAGTTGATGTCTGAGGAGGATATTGACCGGCTGTTGAATGGCGACTTATCTGACGGAGAAAGCGGAGTAGATGATTTTGCTTTGGAGGAAACGGGAGAGAGCGATGAAGACCTCTCTGCACTGCTTGCAGGAATGGATCATGATGAAGATTTATCGGAAATTAACGATTTGTTAGAAGGGGCTGACCAAGGTGTTTCTCCGGATGACGATATGCTGGCGATGCTGGAGGGTGTAGGAGACGACGACAGCAGCTTTGATTTATTTGAGAATGAGGAGGCTGCCAGAGAGGCGGAGAGCATTCGCGAGCTTACACCGGAGGAGATAGAAGCCAGAGAAGGCGGAGGAAAGCGCAAAAAGGAGAAAAAGAGGCGCAAGAAGTTGTTTGGGAAAAAGAAGAAAGAAGACAGCGAGGAAGTTGTAGTAGAGGACGCCGGGGATGAGCTGGAGGCGCTTTTAGCGCAAACCACAGAGCCGGAAGCGGAAATCGAAGAAGTGAAGGAAAAGGAAAAGAAGCCCGGCGCGTTTGCAAGGCTTATGGCGTTCCTGTTAGAGTCGGACGAGGAGGACGAAGACCCTCTGGCAGCGGAAGTTCTGGCGGACGGTGACGGTGAGCTGGGAATGGTTACCGACGAGAACAAAGCACTTCTGGAGGAACTGAAGGAAGAAGATAAGAAGGGGAAAAAGAAGAAAAAGAAAGATAAGAAAAAGGGCAAGAAAGGCAAAGAGGGGGAAGAAGGAGAAGAAGCAGCCGAGGGCGAAGAGGAAGAGAGCAAGAAAGTAAAAAAGAAAAAGAAGAAAGAGAAGAAGAAAAAAGACGAGGAAGAGGTAGATCTGTTTGCGCCGCCGGAGAAGAAACTTTCCAAAAAGAAAGTGATAACGGTGTTTGTATTCTGCGGTACAATTGCGGCGTGTATTATACTGTTGTCTTCCTTCCTGCCCGTTTACATGGAGAAGAGAGAGGCACAGGCAGCTTACGATCATCAGAATTACGCTGAAGTGTATGATCTTTTGTACGGCAAGGAACTGAACGAGCAGGATGAGATTCTTTATCAGAGAAGCAATCTGATTTTACAGATGGATCGGAAACTCAGCTCTTATGAAAATTACAGCAGTCTGGATATGCGTCTTGAGTCGCTGAATGCGCTGATCAGCGGCGTGGAGCGTTATCAGGAGATTCTGATTGAGGCGGAAACTTACAATGTAGCAGGCGAAGTCAGAGAGATCTATGAGCAGATCTTAGAGAGGCTGTCAGCGGACTTTGGCGTCTCCGAGCAGGACGCACTGGAGATTATTGCCGTAGAGGATGACGTGACATACTCTCAGAGACTGGAGGCGATTATAAGCGGGGCGGCTTACGGAGAGGATGTTCCCGCAGGCAGACAGGATGTACTGCCGGAGGAAGAGGAAATCATCGAGAGAATCGACGGGTTAGAGACGGAGACTGCGGAAGAACAGCCGGCAGATATACAGGAGGATGTGACTCCGGAAGAGGATATTCTGCCGGAAGAAATGATGGATGGACCTGAGCCTTTGGATGAAAATGCAGATGTAGAGATGCCCGCGGATGAGAATGCGGATGAAGGGGCAGAATGATGGTAGCGATTATCGATTATGATGCCGGGAATATCAAGAGTGTGGAGAAGGCGGTGGCGCTGCTTGGACGAGAGGCCGTGTTGACCAGAAACAGGGAAGAAATTCTCTTGGCTGATCACGTGATTCTGCCCGGCGTAGGCGCTTTCGGTGACGCTATGGATAAGCTGCACAGGTATGGGCTGGTTTCTGTCATCCGGGAAGCGGTCGAAAAGAAAATCCCGTTTTTGGGGATATGCCTGGGATTACAGTTAATGTTCGAGAGCAGCGAGGAAGCGCCCGGCGTGGAAGGGCTTGGGCTTTTGCCCGGAAAAATCCTGCGCATTCCTGACGGGGAGGGGTTGAAAATACCTCATATCGGTTGGAACTCTTTGACGTTTCCGAATCAGGGACGACTGTTTCGGGGGATAGAGGAAGGCGCTTATGTGTACTTCGTACATTCCTATTATCTGAAAGCGGATGAGCCGCGGATTGTGAAGGCAGCCACAGAGTACGGAACACGGATTCACGCTTCGGTGGAGCGGGACAATGTTTTTGCCTGTCAGTTCCATCCGGAGAAAAGCTCAGAGACGGGACTTAAGATATTACAGAACTTTTTGAGAACTAAGGAGTAAATTTTCTTCGAAAATTAACTCCAGAGAAATGGAGCGGCGATGCACACAAAGCGGATTATTCCCTGTCTGGATGTGAAAAACGGCAGGGTAGTTAAAGGCGTTAATTTCATTAACTTTAAGGATGCGGGCGATCCGGCTGAGGTCGGAGCGGCTTATGATAAGTCGGGCGCAGACGAGTTGGTTTTTTTGGATATCACGGCTTCCTCTGACGCGAGAGACACGGCAGTGGAGATGGTGAGAAAAGTTGCCGAGAAAGTGTTTATTCCCTTTACGGTGGGCGGAGGCATCCGCACAGTGGAAGATTTCAGGGCGGTTCTGCGGGAGGGCGCGGATAAGGTTTCCGTCAATTCGGCGGCGATTATGAATCCGGGTCTTATCAGTGAAGCGGCGGATAAATTCGGCAGTCAGTGCGTGGTGGTGGCGATCGATGCGAAGAGGCGCGCCGATGGGAAAGGGTTTACCATCTACAAAAACGGCGGTCGTGTGGATATGGAGATCGACGCCGTAGAATGGGCAATGAAAGCGGAAAAGCTTGGTGCGGGAGAGATTCTACTGACCAGTATGGACGGGGACGGCACCAAGGCGGGATATGATCTGGAATTGACGAGAGTCGTTGCGGAGAATGTGTCGATCCCGGTGATTGCCTCCGGCGGCGCGGGAACCATGGAGCATTTTTACGAGGTTTTCACGAAAGGAAAGGCGGAGGCTGCGCTGGCGGCATCGCTCTTTCATTTTAAGGAGATGGAAATTAGGGATTTAAAGAAATATCTGCGGGAGAAAGGCATTTCCGTGAGATTAGAGTGATAGTTGAATATTGTAGATTCGGGTATGCAAGGGGGCATAGGAACAGGACAGGCATGGTTCTATGCCCCTTTATGCGCGGGAGCGCAGGATGGAAGAGCAGACTTGCATGCGGAATTTTTAGCAAAAGAAAAGGAGAATGTACAATGGCAATGCTGGCTAATGATTGGGCGCAGGCTCTAGACAGCGAATTTCGGAAACCCTATTATAAAAATCTTTACATGTTCGTGAAAGAGGAGTACAGTAAACGGGTGGTGTATCCGCCGTCGGATGATATTTTTAACGCTTTTCATTTTACGTCTCTGAGTAAGGTGAAGGTGCTGCTTCTGGGGCAGGACCCATACCACAATGAGCATCAGGCGCACGGCATGAGCTTTTCGGTGCTGCCGGATCAGAAGGAGATTCCGCCGTCCTTGCAGAATATATATAAGGAATTGCAGGATGACTTGGGCTGTTACATACCCGATAACGGGTATTTGCAGAAGTGGGCAGATCAGGGGGTGCTTCTGCTGAATACGGTGCTCACTGTGCGGGCGCATCAGGCAAATTCCCATCAGGGTAAAGGCTGGGAGGAGTTCACGGACGCGGTGATCCGTGCGGTGAATGAGCAGGATAGGCCGATTGTTTATCTACTGTGGGGAAAACCGGCGCAGAGCAAAATTCCGATGCTCACGAATCCGAAGCATCTGATTTTAAAAGCGCCGCATCCGAGTCCGTTGTCGGCATATAGGGGTTTTTTCGGGTGCAGACATTTCAGCCAGTGCAACGCCTTCTTAGAGAAAAACGGTATAGAACCGATTGACTGGCAGATTGAGAACATTACGGGAGGAGAAAGCTGACATGAGTAAATTACCTTTTGTGACGAAGGGACAGATAGAGGAGATTGTAAAGACCTACCCAACACCTTTTCATATCTATGATGAGAAGGGAATCAGGGAGAATGCCAGAGCCGTGCAGGAGGCTTTTTCCTGGAACAAAGGGTTTAAGGAGTATTTTGCCGTGAAGGCATGTCCGAATCCTTTTTTGATGCAGATTTTGCATGAGTACGGTGCGGGCTGTGACTGTTCCTCCATGACGGAATTGATGTTGAGTAACGCGATAGGCATCAGCGGGGACGATATTATGTTTTCCTCCAACGATACGCCGGCGGAGGAGTACGAATATTGTGCGAAGGTAGGCGGCATTATCAATTTGGATGATATTACGCATATTGACTTTGTCGAGGGCATTTTGGGTAAACTTCCCGAGACCATGAGCTGCCGTTACAATCCGGGCGGTGTGTTTCAGTTGAGCAATGGTATTATGGACAATCCGGGCGATTCCAAGTACGGTTTTACACCGGAACAGCTTTTGGAAGGGTATCGCATTTTGAAGGAAAAAGGGGTGAAGCGGTTTGGCCTTCATGCGTTTCTTGCCAGCAATACGGTGACTAACGAATATTATCCACAGCTTGCGAAACAGCTCTTTGAGCTGGCGGTTCAGATCAAGGAGAAGTTGGGGGTAGAGCTTTCTTTCATCAACCTTTCCGGCGGCGTGGGCATCGCTTATCAGCCCGGCCAGGAGGCCAACGATATCCGGGTGATCGGTGAGGGGGTACACAAGGTTTTTGATGAGGTGCTTGTGCCCGCAGGCATGGGAGATACCGCGATTTATACCGAGATGGGGCGCTTTATGACAGGACCTTACGGCGCGCTTGTAACACAGGCGATTCATGAAAAACACACCCACAAGGAATATATCGGTGTGGATGCCTGCGCGGTGAATCTGATGCGTCCTGCCATGTACGGTGCGTACCATCATATTACGGTACTGGGCAAGGAGAATGCACCCTGCGACCACAAGTATGACGTGACGGGCTCGCTTTGCGAGAACAATGACAAGTTCGCCATTGACCGGATGCTCCCGGAGATTGAGAAAGGAGATTATCTGGTGATCCATGATACGGGTGCGCACGGCTACGCCATGGGTTATAACTATAACGGTAAACTAAAGTCGGCGGAACTTTTATTGAAAGAGGATGGCAGCGTGAAGCTGATCAGAAGAGCGGAGACACCGAAGGATTATTTCGCTACGCTGGACGGCTTTGAGGTATATGGGAAGCTGGGGGTGTAGGTTGAAAGAAGCGGGGACAAATTCTCCACGATTTCCTGCGAATAAATCTTGCCAACAGCCAGGTATTATGGTAAGATATAGCTTGGTTGCAGATAATGGTTCGGATAGCTAGGCGTTTCGAATAGATAATTGCTGCGGCCGGGCTAAAATAAGAGCTGGTGTGTCGGAATGGCAGACGAGGCAGACTCAAAATCTGTTGTGGGCAACCACGTGTGGGTTCAAGTCCCACCACCAGCATTGACAAAAATGCTTGAAACACTGATAAAATGGGCATTATTAAAATATTTATTCTTTGCAAGTTTGATAACTCTTGATAACTTTATAAAAATACAAGAAAGGAGAAATTCTTTCGTGTGTGACATGTTTTTCTTTTAGTAAACAGATGGTGTTATATATGAGTTCGATTCTCATTGCTAAATTTTTATTATTAAATTTTTTATAAACATACCTATAATAATCTTGTAATCAAAAATTATACTCTTTACATGCATATGGTATCAATATGAAACTCACAATCCTAAGAATTGAAAACAATATAGTAAACTGCCAACTTGACGATGGCGCAATTATTGATATTGCACGAAGATGGTTTATAGAAGACATTCAAGAGGGTGATACAATAGAGTTTGATATGCATAGTTTTTTATAGATGGGCATGTCAAGAAAATATGTAATTTCAGTCGTGGAGGTTAAAGACGCTAATTAAGGTGTCTAATGGCCTCAAATTTGAATTAAAATGTGAAGGCAATAGATTTAATCGCAAATCAAGTAAAGAGAGTTATTTAGGCACTCTATAGCGTAAAAAATAGGGCTGTTTATTACAGCCCATAAAAATTTAATATTATTTTAAAGTAGGAATTTGAGTAGGGATATTTACATTTGTATAAAAATCGTCATATTTTAAATTGTTTTGGCCATCAATATAGAGGCTGTAAAAAATCTTGTGTCTATGGGGAAAAATCTTTCCTGATAGGAATCAGATATGTAGAAATTCACTGTC
>CAMTMP010000070.1 GCA_947073545.1 uncultured bacterium | reverse complement strand
AAATACTGCTTTTCCAATCTGCTTTTTATAACATATCCCGGTATAGCCCATTATTGCGAAAGCTGAAACGCCATACCGCACCCAAGCGGTACACGGAAGGAATCCTATCCCTATATTGGCAAGGATAAACAGCAATGCCGCAATGCCATCCCTTTTTCCTTTTTTCCCTCTGAAAGCCGCCGCCCACAAAACAAGGAACATGATGGCTTGTACGGCAATCTTCCATATATCCAATATGCTGTTGATCATTTCAAACGCTGGCTGGCTCATAGGCTTTCCTCCGAAATGTAATCCATGTATGCCTGCACAAAGCCGTCATATTTATACCTTGAAAGAAGCAGCTTATCCCCGTTGGCCATCCTTACCTCCGTCTTATCGTAACCCTCCACATGGAAAAGGTTGATAAGGTATCCCCGGTGGATGCGGTAGAACTGCCCCGCCAGCTCCTCCTCCAAATCCCCGATCTTCGCATAGTATTCCATACTTCCGTCTTTCAGGTACAGGATGATATTGTGGTTCCGGCTTTCCATGTAATAAATGTCATTCAGCGGTATCGCCTTTCCCTCGCCGCCATACTGGATCACAAGTTTTTTCTTCCGCTGCTCCGCCTCGGATATGATCTGCCCCGCTGCCCGTCCGAACACCTCTGCGAATTTCTGCTCGTCCACGGGCTTTACCAGATACTGGAACGCCCCTACGTCAAATGCGTCATATACATATTTTTCATACCCTGTCACAAAAATGATGATGGGCTGTTTCTGCGCCTCCATGCCCCGGATATGCCTTGCCAGCCCCATGCCGTCCATGCCTGCGCCGGAGCCGCCCATCTCTATGTCCAGAAAAATAATGTCATGCTCCTTACCGTCCGAGAGGTACGCATCGGCAGAGGCATATTCCGTGATGCCGCACTCCCCTCCCTGCTTTTTGATGAGCGAAACAAGGTAAGACCTTATATTTTTTTCATCATCACACACCGCAATTTTTATCGTTTCTGCCACCTCCAGTCCTCAACTAACTTATCGGAAAAATCAGGGCGATTTCTAACGCCTACTTCGTGAATGGTTAATCTGGCTACGTGAATCGCAGACTTTTTTAAGTCCAAATCGGCTCTAAAGTTTTTCACCATTCGTCCGATATGGTGGAAACGCAAACCGCCGTGTAAGCATATTACCTCTGATTTCCCGTAAACGTCAAACCCTGCGCCTCATAATAAAGTGACGCCGCTTTTCAGCGGCGTGGTTTCCTGCATTCATCTGGAAGTGCCTCTGACCAAGGCAGCAGATCATCCAGCTTTGCAGGTTCTATCTTTCCTTTTTCATCACAAAAATTTGGCAGATTTGTGAGCAGGTGCCTGAAATAATAATAAGACCTTAGCTTGTTAATCTTTGCGGTTTCCGAGAGACTGTAGATCACAGCGCTTGCCTGGGCGCCCCTGATCGAATCATGGAACATCCAGTTCTTCTTCCCGATACAGAACGTCCGGATGGCGCGCTCGCTTGCTGAATTGTCTATCGGGACATTTCCGTTGGTGAGGAATACACTGAGATATTTCTCCTGATTCACGCTGTAGCGCAGACCGTCCGCGGTTTTGCTTTTCGGCGGGACTGTCCCATCTTCCAGCTGTTTTTTTACCCACGCAAAGTATTCATCAACAAGCGGCTTTATGCTGCCCTGCCGCTCCTTGAGTCTTTCTTCCGGTGAAAGGTTTTTTAAGGCGCCCTCCAGTTTATAAATCTGTGAGATCCGGCTTAATGCCTGGTATGCAACAGAACGCCTCACGGCATCCGGGTCTGATTTATCCGCCGCCTTTATCGCATCTGCATAATCCCGTCTCGCATGGGCCCAGCAGTTCGCATTTATCAGCCCCACCAGTTTTTTCTCTACCAGATGATACTGCTGCAGGCTGTCGGTGACCAGCACACCTTTGTAATCCTGATAGAATGCAAGCGGCAGTTCGTGCTCCCTTCCCTTCTGGTATTCATAGATGACGACCGGCCGTTCCTTACAGAATTCACAGGAGCGGTGGACCCACATATAGCTTTTGCTCCCGGGATGCCTGCCGTCATGAATCACCTGTGTCGGCGTTTCATCGGCCTGTGTCACCGGAAGCCGCAGCAATTCCTGCCGCATGCGCTCCACCAGGGGTGCAAAATATCTGTCCGAACTGCCTACGATCCAGTTTGACATGGTCTGTCTGGAAATGTTGACCCCATTGCGCATAAATTCCTGCTCAATCCGGTTAAGGGGAGCAGAATTCACATACTTCACATTCAGAATGGATGCCAGTAAAGACGGCGTGACAATGCTGTTACGGAAAAGATCTTTCGGTCTGTCACCACGCAGGAATTCATCCTGATGGTCGCCATCCGTCCCTACATATACTTCCACAGTATGCACTTCTACGGTCCATGACTCCGGTTCATGCCGCAGCCTCTTATAGGTTTCGTCCGGCATACGCCTCCAGCAGCCAGACCCATAAAAAGCATCCAGCGTTTCTTTGGAAACAGTATGGGCCGGGATGATATCTTCCGGAAACTCCTTAAGGTCAGTATCTCTCTGCCCTTTGGCTTTCTTACGGCGGGGGGTGACGGGAGCGCTTCATCTGCTCCCGGTTCCTCTGCATCTTTATCATAAAGCGCATCAGCCTCGTCAAAGAACGACAGCTGCCCTTCGATCGACTGCATGGTCTCCGTTTTGCGCCCGAAACAATGCTGGTTGGCGATCCGCACCTGCTCGATGAGTTTCTCGATATTTTCATTCAGGGTATCCAACTGCCCCCGCATGATCAGGATGATTGTGACCAGTTCTTCGTGGCCCATACTGTTCAGTTCTTTGAGGGTATGTTTTTTATTCATCTGACAGCTCCTTCATAACTCTTATTATACTATAAACACGCCCCGAAAGCGAATTGGCCTCCCTGCCGTGTCCGGCATAATGCCCATAGCCCAGGCAGCACAGGGCGTTTATACACAGCCCCCAAATATGAAGTTTTCAAAGTTCAGATCATTGTATATGCTGCGTTCCAGACGGCATACGGGCAGTCATAACGGTTTCCGAGGATCTGGGGTGCGGGCTGGTTCTCCCTTGAAAAAAAGGTACAAAATTTTCTCTTTTTTGCACAAAATCAGAATGTTTTTGTGGGAGACACTTCCTTTACTTTTGGATCCAGCGGATTCAGCCCCAGCATCAGATACCGGAATTGTTCTTCGGTAAGTTCTGCCGCCTGCGCCGTGGTGCGCGGCCAGGAAAAGGAACCAGCCTCAAGACGCATATACAGGAGACAAAATCCCATCCCCGTCCAGACTAATCCTTTGATACGGTCAGACCGGCGTCCGCAGAAAAGAAAGAGTGTTCCTTTTTCAAACAGGTTCTGCTTATACCTGTCTCCGATAATCATGGCAAGTCCGTCAATCCCTTTGCGCAGATCTACGGTTCCGCATGCCAGGACAATGCGGCGGACATCTGTATGGCCTTCAAACATGGGACACCTTCCGCAGGATGGCCGAAAGCAACCTGTCAGAAATACTGTCTGTTAGTTCGATCGTAAATGTGGCGGTTCTGATAACGGCAGGGGCAGTCCTTCTGTCGACCGGGGCCAATACAGACGGAATCTTTTGCATGGGAACTTCCACAAATGAAACATCTGTATCCGATGGCGGCGAGGCAGGGAACTGTCTGCCAGATGTCATTTCTGTATAGGTTTCCTGCCGGATAGCGCGCTGCCAGCGGTAATATGTCTGCTCACAGATACCATTTTCATCCATCTATTGTTTTGCGGTCTGTCCCTGGGGGCGCAGCTGGCACTGGCTGATGATATTTTTCCAGTGTTGTAGTCGTACTTCGCGGGTGCACTGATCCATAAGTCGTTAGTCCTCCTTTAAAAACTCCTGAGATTTTTAGGATTTTTTAAAGTATGGCATAAAACTTTCAATTAGTTAAGGCGCGGGGTTTGACGTTTACGAATTTTTCTTTATCAACAAAATATTATTTCCTATCACCTATCTGCTTTAACACCTCCACTAATATTTGAGGAAACGGCACTCCAAGCCGATTTAAATTCTTTAATACGGCAAGCCCCTCATTTGAAATGTAAAACAGAATAACCGTTGTTCGGATTGCACTATTGCTTTCAATGATTGTGCCTATAATATTGGAAATAATCACTAGAATAAATATAGCTGCTTTCTTTAATATGTTCTTTAGTAATAATATACCAGAACATTTCTCATATCTCACAATTACAAGTAGTATTTCTGTTATGCAATTTATCACCATAAATACAAATAGCGCAGATAAAAAATTATCAATCCCTCCTAATAATTGAATAATGTAGTTTGCCATATCCATCCCATCCTTTCTCATAATATTCTGGAATATAACTTTTCTCTTCTTCCCGGTTGATCGGATATTATCCGCCCTTCTTCACTCACTTGCATTTCCATTTGGTTCATTATTTCGTATTGCTATTAACCGTTTGGTAAGTTTTCGATCAAAAAAAATGGCATCGAACTCTGTGAAAGACAAATTCAGCTCATCAACCAGAATTAGCATCTCTGCCGCTTTGAATTTGTTCTCTTCACTACCTTCCTTATGGCACATTGCTTTTTCGGTAATACCGAGGGCTTTTGCCAAATCCTTCTGACGAAGGTTCCGCTCCACGCGCTTTGCTTTTAACAGATGCACATTCATTTGCTTCATCTCCTTCCGTTTAATCCTGAATAGATTATATTAAACAAATGGTAGGTTGTCAATAGAAAAGTTTCCATTTGTTTTCGTCAAAATTCTACAAAGCCTTACAAAATAAGGTTTTTTCCACGCTTTTACTTTCCAAAAAAATTTATTATTGACACAAACGGTAAGTTCTGTTATACTTTTGGTAAATCAGAAATTCGTATTATAGATTTTTTTATAGTATGAATAACTACGAATGAATGCAAACTATATTTGCATCACTGCTGTAGATAGGCTATAAGCGCCAGTTAAAAGAGCAAGCCAGTTAGAGCTGAAAAAACCAAAAGGGGCAAAATATAAATGAGAAAGACCCCTAACCACAGAACGAGTAAGCCAAACACTGCAAGATGCCAAGAGATGCTGACCAGAGAAGTGCCACGCAGAGCATATGCAAATCTGATTAGAAATGAGGAAAACAAAAAACATGACAAAAAATATTTTAGGAGAGCGGATTTCTGATTTGCTACAAAAATACAGTTTGTCTCAAAGGGAGTTGGCAGAAAAAGTTGGTGTAACGGAGGTCTCCATGTCCAGATACATCAGCGGGGATCGCGTTCCTAAAGGGCCTATTGTCGTGAATATCGCAAATGCTTTGCATACGACAGTTGAAGACCTTATGGGATTGGAAACAGAATCCGATTCCGAATTGGAATATTATCGCACCCAGCGTGCAATCGCACGGAACGCAAAGAACTGGACACAGAAGCAGAAAGCTGACCTTGTAAATGCTCTCTTTGATTCTGAAGTCTGAGAAAGGAACAGACTTGAGAGGATTATTGATCCTGGGCAGGTGCGATGAGATCAAAAAGGAAGTTCTCTTTATGTTTGAAGAGTGCGAAATTAACACCTACCCCATTGACTGCTTTGCAATCCCAGACAGGCTGTACTATCAGTTACGGCTATATTCATCCCTTCCTATGGTTAAACGCCTGAAAGCTCTCGCTTTCGATATGGACGGCTATTCCAGGGTCGAGGTCAACCCCAAAACAGAGATGAATGAATATGTGATCTATTATAACGATTATACAAACCAGGAACGTATCCGTTGGACTATCCTTCATGAGATTGGCCATGTTTATCTCGGCCACCATGGCAATTCGGATGACAGCTTAAGTGCCTATGAAGAAGCAGAGGCTAATTTCTTTGCCAAATACAGTATTGCTTTGCCGCCACTCATCAATGTTGCGAAATGTACAAGCCCCGATGATGTTGCCGCTACTTTCGATGTGTCTGGCGAGGCATCCTTCAACATTTTCGATTGTTATAAAAATGAATGGAATTCGGATCAATTGATTATGAGCCATTTGAATTCGAGATGTTGCAACTTCTCCAAGCAGCATAATCTTTTATGTTTCCTGATAAAGACCTCCGGGAACCGTCATAGGTCCTATCCCTCTCTTAATGGAGATAAGAATAAATGTGTAGATAGTGTACAATATATTGTGTACAAAAAGTAATTTTTAATATAAGACACTATATATGGTATGTTGTAATTATATTAGAGTTCCATTTCGGGAAGGTGGTGAAAATTGCATGGAAGAGAATACAATAAGATTTACAAAAAGAAACGATGTAAAGCTTGTCTTTGACATTAGCTGGATCACTGAAACAGTCTGCCGGATGTTTGAAACCCTATCAGCTTGGGATGATCTCATTGATGATATACTGGAAAATGCCAAGATCGCCTTTTATACGGCATTGCATTCCATCTGGCACTGTATCGCCAATGGTTTCCTGTCAAGAAAGAGAAAGGAGAGAAAACCACGCCATATTCATCATGCATTTATTATGGCTGCTGTTCTCATACCAAGCGTACACACTACTACTGTATCATTCAGTAGCTTTGCAATCCTGATCCGGGAAGTTTACCTACAGAGAACGCAGGATAGAGGTTTTGATGACCCCTCTTCTAATGGTTATTTCAATTACATAGCTTTACCAATAAACTAACCATGTAGGAGGAATAAAAAAATATGAGAAGGAACATAGCGGAAGGTATCTCGGACTCCTTCGAAGATGCCATGAACAGTTACTACGAATCCGCACCTGTCAAGGATGACGCACATAAATTTAATACCAAATATTTTCATCTGCGCCGCAGGCTCATGCCAGAAGAGCAGACGATGCTTGACGAGATTTTCACGAATGCAGAAAAAAGCGAACACGATGCCGCCCGGAAAGCCTTCAGCCTTGGCATTGAAATCGGAATATCATTGGTACACTCCGTACATTCAGAAACGGAACCGAAATGTTAGCAGAACAGCCCGACTGGGCTTTATCAACCAGTCGGGCTGCTTTCAGTACCAATCATCATACGGAGGCGGTATTTTTTCTGCTTGCTCCTGTTTTGGGTTTAGGAAGGTTTGTTTCTGCTTCTGCTTCCTCTTCACTACCAAATAGCCTTTGCACTTTTATTTGTATGCCCCCGCCATTGTCAAATCTGATAACATACAAATCTCCGTAGCCACGGACAATCGTGCGTTCACGGACTATTTTGTTGCTTTCTATTATGTAGACTTTATCGCCCGCTTTATAATTCGTTGTCATAACGCCCTCACTTCTAAAAGAAAAGGCTGGTCAAAATGGAAACTATAGTTGCTGCATCTTTTTATTCTGATACCACCTTGTCACGCAAAGCAGTCCCCCTTAACTACATCGTGAAGATATGTCTCCGATAAAAGCAACCCACTCCTGACTATCGGAACATTCAGATAAACCATGAACTGCTGTCTCTGCATACTTCTTAAACCCGGCTGAAGCTCCAGGAGCTGTTCCTCCTACTGCTTTTGTACCACACATTCTTCCGACCGAATATAATCACGCAACAAATCTCTGAATCCACCCTTTATAGTAAACTCCAAATAATCCTGCGGATTCCCTAATCTACTCTCCATCTATATAATTGTGGATGTTAGATAGTTAGACTATTTCACTACAATTACGGAGGATAGGTTATGTCAGCTACCCGCAAAGCCCGTGTTCCTATGGCGGAACAGATCAGGATTATCAATGAATTTCGCCAAAGCGGCATGACAGATGCTGACTGGTGCCGTGAAAACGGTATCGCTGTAAGCACTTTCTATAACTGGGTCAGCAGCGGAGATCCCGCGTTCAAAGCAGGACGTGGTTCCCATTGACATTGTTCCGGATCACCTTCCGGAACAGCATATAGCATCGCAGATACACCAAATGAACCTTGACAATTCACATACGATTGAAGTGTCCATGAATGATGTGATAATCCGCATCAGCAATGATGCGGATCCAGACTGTCAAAAAACCCCTGTTATGCAGCAGCACAGCAGAGGTTCTTTTTAAAAGCAGCGTTACTCATCGCGGCAAAAAACTGACGCTGAGCTGCCTTCCATTTCCACATCGCCAGTTTCTTCAGGTTCATGGCAGCATATTTCAGCCTTACCCACATACTGACTCTTTTCAGTCCCCGGTAAGGTGTATAACGCATTCCATATTTTTCTTTTGCATCAGCAAACACCCTTTCGATCGTCTGTGATCTGAGACAGTAACTTTCTTTTCCCTGCGGTGAATGTTGGATATCCTCTGCCTGTTCTATATAATCTTCCCAGATATGGCGGGTTACTGTCTTCTGACAGCTCCTGCTCTCTGTACACAGGTGTCTCGTCTGGCATGCTTCACACTGGTAACACAGACTCTTATATTCCCTGTAGCCCTTCCGGTTGGTCGTGCTGTACGGCAGGCTTTTGTATTCCGGGCAGATGACGATGTCCAGATATTTATCATATACATATTTATACCATTCATGAAACCCGCTCTTCGTCATAGGGCGTTTATAAGGCAGGGAAGGAATTCTCCCGTCATCTATGATACGTTTGCAGATCCACGGGGTTTTATATCCCGCATCCATGGTGACTGTCCTGATCTGAGGAAACCTTCTGGCCACCTTCTCATAAAGCGCATCAAAGGCAACACTGTCATGTACATTTCCGCTTGTTACTATCGTGTCCAGTATAAAGTTATGCCTGACACAGACTGTATGGGCTTCATACGCAAAACAATGTTTATGATCCGCTCTCCGGATCAGTCGTTGATACCGTGACCTCCCGTTCCCCGGGCTCCCCGCCGCCGGAATTCCCGTCAAAAGGCTTTTTCCCATGTGCCCTGCGGTCCTCATTGATCTCTTTCAAAAGCTGCTCCTCATAGACTTTCGCCGCAGAGGGGATCGCTTTTTTCATTTTCTTATTAATGTTCGCGTCTGCTTTGATATGGGTCCCGTCCATAAATACAACTTCCGGGGAAAGATAACCGCTCTTTTGTGCCTCAAAAAGAATCCAGGCAAAAACCTTTTCTATCGTATCTTCACTAAAGCGGTGCCTGAAGTTATAGCTGATTGTGGCAAAATGAGGAACTGGCTCATTCAGGAGATATCCCAGAAACCACCGGTACGCAATGTTCATGCTGATCTCTTCCACGGTACGCCGCAGGGATGGAATCCCATTCAGGTGCTGGATGAGCACCATCTTAAACAGGACCACAGGATCAACGCTGGGACGCTCGTTATCCGCACAATAAAGGTCTTCCACGAAATCATAAATACGGGTAAAATCCACAGCGCAGTCAATTTTCCGCAGCAGATGATCCTGCGGAACAAGCCCCTCAAGGCTGACCATTTCCAGTGTATTTCTTTCCGACTTTTCTTTTATCAGCATGTCCTCACCCCTGATTTTATTATATCAAAAAAAGCCAGCTTTTGCTGACCTTTTTTGACAGT
>CAMTMP010000069.1 GCA_947073545.1 uncultured bacterium | reverse complement strand
CAAAAGCTGGGCCTGCTCCGCCTGATACTTGTCCACCAGCCGGGTGAAGTTGTCGTTGGAGATACGCCCGGACAGGGGATCCTCATACAACCGGTCGAACATCCTGGTCACTTCATCATAGCGTTTCCGGGCCTGTTTCAGCTTGCCCTCGCTGCTTTTCGCTCTGCTGCCCTCCGCTTTGTCGTTCATCCTGATTGCCAGAGCAACGGCCTTGTCCCTGTCCTCATAGGCAAGCTGGGCGTGATACTGAATATCGGCCAAAACCGCATCGTACAAATCATCATAGAAAATAGATACGTTCCCGCTGGTGTCCTCCCGCTTCCTGCTCAGGATTTTGGCGTTGGCATTGTCAAATATCTCCTGCGATACTAACGGCTCGTGGGTGTTGTCCACCCGTATGCGGTCGGCGTCAGGGGTTTTCTTCAAAAGCTCTACCTTGAACACGGTTTCATGCTTACACATGATGGTGTGGCCGAGATAGACCGGGTTCCCGATGATACCCCGGATCACAGTGTGCGACCACTCATATTTATTTGACGGGTCGGAAAACCGCTGGGAGTAGTCCTTTTCGCCACGGGTGTACTACCACCAGGAGGGGCAGGGTACTTGTTCTTTCCGTAAAGTAGAAGCAATTTTGTGCGGCCCCATGCCAACGTTGGCATACTCGAAAATCCGCTTGATTATCCATGCCGTTTCCTCGTCCAAAGTGCCTATGGCTTTACAAGTGGGATCAACTGTCAGAATACGCTATGACAAGTTTCATCCTGAAAAACTGTATAGCTTTTCCATATCACGAATAGCCATATCAATTTTAATTGTTTCTATTTGTATTTTTGCGGCTGCATTCAAACTAATATAAGATAAGGGGGATGCATAAGTTCCAAAGTGCAGGTATTTTTCTGTCCGTATTTTCATAGGCTAATGCCCCTCCCATTTATTCCATCTCCCTGAACGTGCCAGCCATTCCTCCGACAAGGCTCCACTGGCGCTGCATATAGGATTTCAGATTTTCCGTGTTTTGCCGATATGCCTCCCAAACCATTGACGGATTATCAAAACGCTTCATAATCGCACAGGCTGCACCGTACCCGCTCTCCATCCCGGCAGATATACCCTCACCCATAGGATTCAGAAAACCGGCAATCTCCCCGGCGAAAAGGATACGCCCCACACCGTAGTCTACATGGCATCCCGGACGGATATGCGGCATCAGCCACTTTTCTTCTTTCGTCCGCCTGCTGATATGCAGGTGATGATTTTCTTCCATGTAAGAAATAAAGCGTTTATAATAATGACCGATCTTATCCATATCCTTCACAGAAACTCCTAATACCAGCAGGTCATCCTTCACGTTGAACCACGCATCATACTCCGAAAGCTCCGGCTGCAGATATGCATAAAAGTAATGTGGGTCTAAATCAATGCTGCCTTCGTTGAATGTCTGATATGTAGTTATGTATCCGGGAACCTCCCTGGTGATCTTTCTCTTCAATGTTCCGACAACGCCCTCACAGTCCAGAACATACCTTGCATTTTCCGTATACTTATTTTCCCCATACAGACTGACATCCACAAATCCGTCCTGCTCCGTGCATGAGAGGGCTGACACGCCATCCCTGACCTCTGCGCCGCTCTCCTTTGCTTTTTCCGCAAGCCACCCGTCAAAATGGCTGCGCCATACATTCAGCCCTTCCTGCTCGAAGCGGTATTCCTTTCCCATATCATTTGTGAAGATCATGCCCCTGTTCTCTGTCGGGGTACACATGGCAGATTCCGGCACCGCCTCCCCGAAATAAGTCTTTACAAGCTCCATTGATTTCTTTATCAGAACGCCCGAACAGGACTTATACCTTGGCATTTTGAACTTCTCTACCAGAAGAACCTTATAGCCCTTTTCCGCTAATACTTTAGATGCCGTACATCCTGCAGGCCCTGCACCGACCACTATCACATCATACATCTGCATATCACCCTTTCTGCTGTTTCCTTTTACTTCGGCAGAAAGCCGTTCCTGCTAAAGTAAAAACGTCCTCTGGATTATACCATATAAGTTTACTATTTTTCATCCGATGGCATGAAATGACTATTTTTCGGAAATGAAAAGCACAATAGGACTACGCAGACAGTCCTAAACCCAACTGAACTTCTGCCCTCTGCGAGCCGGACACACTTCCCATAAATTTTGTCCATAGGGAGTATAAAACTTTCCATCCCTGTTTTCCAGTTCCCTTATATCATATCCTGTCAGCCGATTTACAAAGTGATAAACCTCCATTTTTTCTTTATCTCCCGATATGTATTAAAAAGGTTCCTCTACACCATAATTTACCGGATCACAAATTGAGCAGTTTATCAAGAGGCGCATCCAGCCCTTTTATCCTGCCATTCTCTACTGTGACGTCTGCCAGTGCCACTTTGCCGCCCGTAAACCGTTCAGGACATCCTCCACTTTTTCCTTCACAGCCACATCTTCAATTCCCTTTACTTCCACCTTTCCGTCTATGCCAATGCCGACTTCAAAAGAAGGTATGGGAGAATGCCGGACTGCTCCGTCAGTTCTCTTATAAAATATCCCATTAAGCAAAAACTCCCACCTCCTCCCAAAGCACGAACCGACAATTCAAGACACAAAATTAGTCCAATATAGGAGCAGATGCTCCGCAAGACAACGCAAACGCAAACCGCCGTGTAAGCACATTCCCTCTGATTCCCCCGTTTTCCAATCTATTATTTTCTGAACTACTACAAAAATATCTGTGATATTTGAAATGCAAAGAAATGAATTGCAGATCATGTCAACTGTTGGTTTTTTCAGGAATATACTCTATTTCCATACCCCCGTCCATAGTGTCCAAATCCCGCAACCTTTGTAAATCCTCTTCTGCATTTGTATTTTCAGCCATCTATTATGTTCCCATAATTTGTAGTTATTGACAAATACCGCCCAAGCCTCACCGCCTCATGGGATTGTGTCTGCCCATCACTTGCCGCTTCCGCATCTCCGTAATCAATCTTCTCCCACTGGCCGCTCCCATAGCAGGTCTGAATGTCCCGAAACATAGTACCATTCCCCGGTATTGTCAATACTTTTACCCATACTTTCCGCCAACACGGAACTGCCAGCCGAAGGAGTTTCATCCGAAATAGATTCCTTTTTCAGAAATCCCAATTCGCTTTTGTGTTCCCGGTGACTGAAATCCGATTTTCTAGTGTATAAGCTTTTATTTTACAAGATTATTTAAATTTATTTTGTCCATAATGAGTGTGCAAATTTCAAGAAGAAAGCTGCCCCAAGATCGGAGTAGCTTTCCTTCAAAATAGGGACATGAAGTTACTTAATATTTCTCAAAGCGTCTAAAACATTTGCTGGTTCTGCTGTATCAGTAAAAACACCAATATAGCAATCTCCAGAATGAATATAAACCGCCCCATCTTCTTCAAGAAGCGATACGGTTATATCCTCCTGGCTGGAATAAATACTTATATCAGTTTCCGGTTCATAGTTCATAACGCAAACAGTAAAAGTGTCTCCGAGTAGTTCCGGATTGGGCACAGCCTCTCCGCCGTCCTCTGCAAATTGTGGTTTTGGTATCTCGCCGGTAATGTATTCAATTCTCAACATATTATACTGGGTTCCGTCTTTCATTACTGTATTGTAGATACTTCCACGTCCATAATGAAACCCCTCCGGCAGTTGTTTTGGAAGATAATCCGCCAGCGGATTGTCTAAAGCCTCTTGTTCGGTAAGACTTACAACATCTGCTGTATCTACATTGTCTTCACTCTCAGTTGCCGGATATACCGCAACGCTGTAGTTGTATGTCATTCCATCATTTCCAAGGTCCATTCCACCTCCGCCAGTAATAGCCAATGGAATATCGCTGGATGCCAAAAGAGCAGCGGCCACCACAACAAGGCATAGGCAGGCCGCCATTGCGCCCCAGGTCCTCCAATTCATTTTCTTCTTCATAATTGTTTTAGCCCCTTTCACGATGTCGTCGTCAAGTTCACCAAGGACTTCAAAGAAATCTTCCTTCTTCATAATTCAAAGCCCCTTTCTGTTAAATATGCTTTTAGCTGTTTTCTTGTCCGCTCTAGTGTCTTTGATACGGTTCCCTGCAACATTCCATTGTCATGTGCAATTTCTGCGACTGAATCCGCATACCAATAGCGTCGCACAAATATATTTCGCTTGTTTGCTGAAAGACTTCTTACAAATGAATTGATAACCTTTATCAGTTCTTGACGATCAATGATTTGTTCCACATCATCAGTATCTGATATAGAATCGGCCAATTCGTCTAAAACAAATGTTATTTCACCCCCACCGCGTTTTTCGGTGTGATTGTATTTGTACCTGTTAAAAGCCAGGTTCCGTGTGATTTTACCAAGGAATGTTGCTAACTGCTCAGGCCAATGGGTTGGCATGGAGTTCCAAGCATTTAGATAGGTATCATTGACACATTCCTCTGCATCTTCTTCACTATTTAATATGTTCCTTGCTATGGCTTTGCAGTAATGACCGTATTTATCAGATGTTATTGTTATGGCTTGTTCATCCCTATCCCAATAGAGCTGGATTATACCAGTATCATCCATACAAATCCCCCTTTCACCTATATACACAACTTCTAAGTAAAAATCTGACACTCAATTCGAAAATTTTTTCTTATTATATCATACTGCCTACATAGCAGTATCAAAAATAGGCCAGAGCAGTTTCTGATCCATTTCAAAATCATTGCTCTTACACCACAGAAAATGTGTCAACTAATCTTGACAAAATCAAAATATGTATTCAATATGCTCCTTGTATGCTTCTGTGCAAGTCATGGAAATTCCCCCTTTCTCCCAATAGGGCGGTGCATGGTTGATAGCTGCTCTCTTATAATTTAGAGGGGCGGCAGCACTCTTTGCTGTCGTCCCTTGATTACTTTACCTGCAAAAACAGGCGGGGCTGTCAACAGCGGGTGTAGCCCGTTCATTTTACTGTTGATTGGATCGGCTGTTTTTGCTATTTGTTTGGTTCAGCCTTTCTTTTGGACAATAACCCTTTATCAACAACCTAATTATTGTATGATAAACAAAAGTGTACTATACATCCCGATAACAATGCTACTATTAACCCCAAAACAATTCCAATACAAGCACCTCTCACATGGAACATATAATCTTTATATTCTTTTTCCATATCTTCTGTGCCAGATATTCTCAACTTCTTACTATGACAGAAAATCCCCCAATCTAAAACAATCAAATCATAGATATTCACAATGAAAAATATGATAAATACATGAATAAAGGTTGTGTTAAAACTCTTACATCCAGATAAATAGGCAACGCTGGATAAAACAATGACAAAAAATATTAATCCAAATATTTTTTTACCTATATGAACTTTTTCTCTTTGCTTAATCATTCCTTTGTATTGTGGCAATTCTTCCACTCTTTGTCTAATCTAAGGCGGATAAGACATAATCATATTGATAGGGTCTTTATATTGTGCTGGTAGAATTGCTAATGTAAAAAGCAAACAGCACACCGCACACTGAATAAATAAAATCATTTCATTAACCTCACACATACTCATTCCCTCCCAAATAAATAATCTAAAAGTGAATCTTTCAAAATATTCATGTTTTCAGCTATCGCATCTTCGTGTAGAAAATTGCGGTTCTCTACTGTTATTGCCATTATTTTTATCATATTGGCTACAACATGGGAATGAATGTCACTCCGAATATCTTTCATATTTTGAAAAAGTAAATCTACAATTTTTTCTTCTTTAGGTGGGTCTAAAATGTACTCTGGTGGAAGTTTTTTTGAAAGCCATATTTCATCTTCCATTGACCTTTAAGTTCCTGTGTTCTTTTACTTTCCGACCTCTTTGCTTGAGCCATGATTATCAGTTTGTTCAGTTGGCCAGATATTAAACTATCAAGGCCTCCCTTCAGCCGCAATCAAAATTTGCTAAAATAGCTTTCTTTTGTCTTTCAAATGCCAGCCCTTGATTTTTCATAGCTCTTTGCTGTAAAAAGTCGAATTGGAACTTTCAGAAAAAAAGATTTGCGAATTTTTGCCAAGCTCATCAGAGAGTGTTTCAACATCAATAATTTTATGATTAAGGATTTTGGAGCAATTCTACAATTAGAGAGATACAGATGGTTTTCATTTGCTCCAATTCATCCTTTCGTATTTTGGAAGAAATATAACTATGGCATATGTTTTCAATAATCCCATAACTAATTCGGAGCTTTTCAAGTAGTAATTCATCTGTCGTTGATGAAGATTTTTTTATTTTCACAAAAAGAATGCTTAATATTTCTTCTTCAAATACATTGAACAAGTTTTGAATATCCGCATTGAGTAAAGCTAATGCCAAAAACTCATTATGTGCGTCACGGTTCATTTGATGTGACGAAATAGCGGCATCTATGAATTTAGTTATTACAAGAACTAAATCTCTTTCATGATCCAGAAACGTTAAAATTGGCTGAAATTGTTCGTTCAATCTGCTGATGTAAAGTTTCACAACCTCTATAAGAATGTCCTTTTTATCTTGAAAATAACTATACACTATTCCAGTAGATACCCCTGCCATTTTAGCAATTTCAGCAGTATTGGTCTTATAATATCCTCTTTCACAAAACAAGGTATAACTTGCCTTAATTATTGCTTCCTTTTTTTCAATGGAACGTTTTTGTTTTGGAATACGCACTTCATTGTTGCTCATAACTTCACCTCCTAAATGGGATCAAGTACGGCTATGAATATGATTAGCTCCTATTAGGAAAACACACTGTCAAAGGGATTTTTGCTTTGGCGGGGGGCAGCACGCCTCGGCGGTGTCAGTGGTGTTAATTTCAATGTACGGCAATCTTGCGGAACTCGTCCGCAATTTTCAAAACAGTATCTTTTCTTATCCTGTCACGGGTTTTACTACCACAGACAGGGCATAGTAACCAGTTTTCTTGCCTCATGCTTAATCTCCAACTATTGATTTTTCGGATAGCACCTTGGGTCAAATTGTCCCCAAAAAGTAGCCATGACTATCTGTTTTGAGATCATTCTATTCAAAACTACCGACAATACTGCCTTGTTGAATGATATGTTCTTTCGCCTTCTTGATAAAGCTGCTTTTCGTTGGCAAAAATTTTAATTCTATCTCACTGTCAAGAGCGTAAACAGTAAAACGATATAGATGTTGTTTGCCCTTTGGAGGTTTAGGTCCAGCATACTTATACACTCCATAACCAATTCCTTGCCTGGCATTTCTTAAACATGGAACAGTCTTTCCTCCTGGAATTGCCTCACTTACTTTTTCGCCAGCCGGTATATTCCAAATAAGCCAATGTGTAAAATTCTTAAAAAGCGGATGCTTTATATCTTCAAGAGTGATAGCAAGTGTTTTTGCATATGGAGATAAATTCTTTATCAAAAATTCGGGTGAAATATCTTGGCCCCTCCCTGTATTTACTATGGGGAATTTTCCTCCATCTTTCATGTTTTTACATTCAAATATTAAGATGTCCATTCTTGTTTGAGACCTCCCTATGAAATAGTCCAAAGCTCTTCAAGTTGTTCAATAAATTTATCTACGAGATTCAATAAACTTACATCTGTAGAAAACTTGTCATCAAAAAATCCGGCTCGATCCAACGAAACAAACCCATGTAAAATACTGTGATAATAGCGGGAATAAAAAATAATTTTTGAATTATCTGCTGTGTACTGTGATAATATCTTAAATAAAACTGATTTAACTATCCGCCCCGTTTTAATTAGCTCTTCTGAATTACTATGGGGAATTTTCATAATCATTTGATACATTTCAGGGTTCTGTCTTACATAATTAGAATAAGCAACAGATACTGCCCGAAGTGCATCTCCTCGTTTTTTCCCCTCAGCGGCATCTAACATCATAGCACTTAACTGTTTTAGTGCCATGTTAGCGAGGAATACATACAGCTCATCAATTCCCTTAATATGCGTATATAGCGAGGCTGGCTTTACGTTTAATTTTGATGCCAGCTTATGTAAAGTCAGACTTTCATATCCATTTTCCTCTACCAATAAGGCCGCCGTTTTTACAACCTTTTCAGTATTAAGACCTTGCCTTGGCATAACCATTCTCCATTTCTAATAGTATTAGGAATATTATATCCTAACATCATTAGGAAGTCAACCGTTGCCGTGGTTTTTGCCGCCAGTGCGTCATAGTCGGTCAGATTGTTCTCCTGCAGGAACTGGAGGGCGGCAGCCATCTGTTTCAGATTATAGACCTTGGCCCAGCGTTCATAAGCGGGGCCCTTGCCCTCGGCCATGCGCTTTTGAATGTCAACGATAAGGCCCACCTGCCGGGGGCTGCACGTCCTTGGGGAGCACCGGGAGGGGCCGCTCCCCGGCGATCACTGCCCGGATATCCTCGGGGTCAAAGCCCGCGTCGAGGGTGGATGCCCGAAGCCGGGTGTATTTATCCTGCCCCGGAGTGAGGAACGACACCACGCCGCCCCGCCCGCGCTTGACGGAAAAGCCGGACTCCTCCATCAGCCGGAGGAACGCGGCAAAGTCGGCGGGCTTTTTCTCAAGGGCCGCGATGCAAGAAAAAAGCGTGCTGTTTTTTACCGCACGCTGTAAGAGTTACTGCTTTCATATGGAGATTTTATTTTGCGGCGACTGTGCAGTCGTCACTCCTTTTAAAATGCTGTCTAACATTATGGTAAGTCCGGTTATGTAACAGCTCCATGTCAGTCAGGGCCATATCTGAGCCGTCTGCTGCGGAATATTCCTTACGCCTTTATATCAAAACCTGTCGATGCAGATCTGTCCATACCTGTGGAAAACCCTACAGGTGTCTGCACGGCATTCTCCTTTTCTATCTGTTCTCTTCTAATTGCGCTCTTTTCTGTATGTTCCCGCATCACCCTTTCCATTTGGGCTTTTCTCTCTGCCCGCTTTTCAGCTACTTTTTCAGCGAACTTTTCCTTTTCTTCGCGTTTCTTTCTGGCTTTTAACAGGCGTTCTTCCTCTTCCTTATACTTCTTCTGTATTTTATCAGTATTGTTATTTCCGTTTCCCGTATTTGCTGTCCTCATGCCGCCACAGGATGACTGCCTGTTTCCATTGGCATCATATGTAATAGTTCTTCCGCCAAGTACGACACCATCTCTCTGCGCCCATCCATAAACCATTGAGTTTGCAGCAACTTCTCCCGACAGATTCCATTCGATTTCTTTTGCGAATTCAGGATCATTTGCCATCTTCTTCAAACGGTCATACGAAAGATTTACCGTGACTCTGCTACTGTTGCTCGATAATACGCCGCCATTTGTGTTGAAATTTATCTGTGGAAATTTCTTGCATAGCTGTTCATAATATGCCTGCACCTTATCTTTGCTGTTTGTTGATGTGTTTGTCTTTACCTCTGCTGCCGACTTGCTATCCGGCTTTTTCGCGTTGTCAACATAATTTGCCGCATAGTTGCTGTAATTGTTTGTGATCTCCATTGACATAATTCTCATCCTCCTTCAAAAAGACTTACCTGTCATGACATTTACCGCATAAGCATCGGAAGCCTTTGCCATCTGCTGCTTACTGCTCCACGCCCTTGCCAGCCCGCTCCTTTCCCGCTCCGCCTTTGCAATTTTTTCATCCAGCATCTCCTGCTGCTGTCTCTCAGCCTGCGTCCGCTTCTCCATATATTCTTCCAGCAGTTCCTTCTGTCTGTCTTTCTTTTCGCTCGTTTTCTTAAAAAAGCTGTCCTGAGAACGTGCATAAAACTCCGAATCATAACCCACAGGCCATGAATCCCCCCGATACTCCTTTATTGTTGCACCAACTGTAAATACTGCGGAACAGTTTCGGGCCAATGAACTCCCCAAATCCCTCTTGAGCAGTGAAAGAATTTTTTCCCTATATTCCGGGTCATCTTTCATAGCCTTAAAACCCGCTTCTGAAATATTGATAGCCACATTGTTTAATGTTTTATGGATGGTAATCTTGGAAAGGTCTTCATAAAATTCCTTCTTGAACAGTTCCATTTCCTCCGCTTCCGATAATTCCTGCGTACTGCCTGTTTTTTCCAGTGCAAACTTTTCCGTACCGTTCACATTTTTTGTGTTTTTCTTTGTTTCCATATTATTCTGATAAAAATTCTGTCCTATTCCACTGATACCCATTTTTAATCCTCCATTTTAATCTGTTTTTGAGTTTCATTTAATGCAAGGTCATTCACTTACCTTCCCTCTGCTGCAGCATTACCGTCACATGGAACACATCCCCTTTCACTTTTATGTTTACACCGCCAAAATACCTCTCTGCAATTTCCCGCACATTTTCAAGCCCTATCCCATGCTCCGTAATGATTCCCGGCAGGATACTCTGTTTCGTTGTAGCCGGGAGTGAACTGCCTTTCCTTATAGGGACCGCACCATCAAAGCTATTTTCTACATACAGTATTAAAAACTGCTTCTTTTGTTTTAATGAAAGGCGTATAAATCCTGTACCTGTTTTCAGTTTTTCACAGGCTTCTATGGCATTATCCAAAAGGTTGTTCAGGATAATCCCTAAGTCGAATACCGGGATTTCCCCTCCATACCGGAAATCTGCATCAAACCGGATTCCTGCCTTTTCCGCTCTGCGCCACTTGTCATTGATGATGACATCCGTTACTGCATTCCCCGTCACATACTTATATTCCAGTTCCTGCATGGTCTCATCCATCCTGCGGACGTATTCCTCTATCTCCCCATACGCCCCTGCTTCCGTCAGCCCTTTGATGTTCGCCATGTGGTTCTTCATCTCATGACGTACTTTTCGGATGCTTCCATAAAAATTCTCCGCTTCCTTCAGACGCTTCTTCATGGCCTTGACCTGCTGTTCCTCCACAAAATGTTTCTGCCTCTCAGCAAGCAGGATGCGGTATCTCTGCCAGAAATAGATCAGGGCAACTTCCCCGGCAAATATGAGAACTTCTATCACTGGAACCTTCCAAAGTAAATCAGGCTTTTCATCAAATAGCACAAAAGCATCCGTATCTATTCTTACAATCAGCAGCCCATTCTCTACTCCCGCAATCATGCTCCCGACAAAATTTAGAATGGAAAGCAGGATGACATCCTGCCAGGCCATTACGGCTTCCCCTTTAATCAGCCTGTGAAAAATGACTGCCATTGCCACATACAGTGCCGTATAAAAGAAAACGGAGACTGCCATTCCGACTGACAAGCATTGGTACACACGTTGCATATAGCTTTCCTGCATTGCATCAAGGCTTTTCATCATCACGCTCGTTATCTTCATATAAATGCTATTGGCAATCAGGAAACTCAGACAATGGAGGTTATAAAAAGCGAGCATCACAAATACTGCTTTTCCAATCTGCTTTTTATAACATATCCCGGTATAGCCCATTATTGCGAAAGCTGAAACGCCATACC
>CAMTMP010000068.1 GCA_947073545.1 uncultured bacterium | reverse complement strand
TTTCCCTATCCAGGGAAAGGGGGCGGCTCTGGAGGATATATCCCCCGTCGCGCCTTGGGAGGTAGCACAGCCGGGACAGCCAGTCAAGGGTGCGGAGCACCGCCGCGCAGCGGCGGCTTTGCCCTTGACAGGTAGCCCCGGTTGTGCTATGGGTGGCGCGGCGACGGGGGATATATCCGGCAGAGCCTCCGTGGACGGAACGGTGAAAACGGGCGGGGGCGCTTCTGGTCACGATGTCCAGAACACATACAAAAACACCGCTTCGTTTTTAGCGAAAGCGGTGTTTTGCGTAAGGTTGACAGCCCATTATGTTGTTAGTTTTCTGTTTCCCTTTGTCAAGAGAAGATATTAGGGTTTGTTTAAACATTATTCATAATTTTTAATATAGCATTATTAGCAGTCATGTCTGCACGTCAACATCAAGTTCCCCTTCTATGGCGACTGTATGCTCTCTACTCAACCATATGTAAATCCTAAGCGATGACGCTCGCTGGAAACCTTACATAGATACGGGTTCCCAGCATCAGTTCGTTTCACATGACCGCCTTTTACCATATTTTATATAATTTACTAAGACATACTATTTCTGCATTGTTTTAAGTATTTTGAATATTAATGTTCTTCACGCCAACTGCAAACCAGCCAACTCCCTCACCACTTCAATCGGCAGGTCAGCATCCTCCGCGATCTCTTCAACTGTTTGTTTCCCCCTTGCAATCAATCGACGGGCAAACGCCTTCTTTTCTTCTATTCGTGCTTCCTCTGCTCTCTTCTCTGCTCTTTTGTCCGCTAAATCATCAAACACCTGACACATAATGTCCTGACCTCCTTCCGTCTCCTTGAAATACCTTACCTGTTTTGCCAATGCCGGATAGAACATGTCTACCGAACTCAAACATCTAAAGTCATGCATCAGCTTTCCAATCGGATCGCTGTCATCTTTATAACTGCCATTAACATATATGATATGGGAGCCATCGCCAAAATATGCGCCTGTTTCCTTAATCACCCTGTCAATATGGTACAGTGAGCACCCGGCTCCCATAACATCGCCTGCCGTTATGAAAATCACATAAGAATCATGGATTTCGTTAAATTCCTGTCCAGCCTTCAACATTTTTGTATCTATCATGCTGCTATGGAATCTCGCTCTGTGGACATCTGCTCCAGCCGAAGCACGTTGCACTTCAATGTCATAGACCTTATCTTTCCCGTCTTTTGCGTAAATATCTATCGTAATAGATCGTCCACCCGGCATTGGATTCTTATACTCTCTCTGTGCTACCACTTCCAACACCTTTAAATCACTGCGCTGGAGGATAACATTCAGCAATAATTCCGTAGCCTCGATATTTCTATCGAATACTAACGTCATTAGATTATCGTCTAAAAGATTTAATTTTCCTATTGCTTCTAATGTTTCCTGCCTCTCTAATTGCTTCTGATTATCCGCTCCCATCATATCACCTGCCTTTTCATTAAGTATCATATCATGGATTCCTCCCTTTTTCAATTACGCTTACCATCTGCATTCCATTTACAGAAAGGCTGAAATATTTTGCTTTCTTCTTTCTGCACTATATAATTCTGGATTTCAGAAATCCATCGAATCCATGAAAACAGTATTTTCATACCTTCACACTCCCTGCCTAAAATTTTACTTATCCCGTCTTCCCTCCATTTCCAGCACATGGCGGTACTGTTCTAATTCCAGTTCCGCTTTCCAATTCCTCCGCTCTGTCGGACTCTCTTTTTCAAACAGATAAGCTGCTCCGTCAACGATATCAACAACTGTCAGCACCAGTGCGAGATAGTCATTTTTCAATTTCCGATACCCTTCATCTGACAGGGAAAAATCGCCAGACTGAATCTGTCCGGCGATCTCCTTCATGGTCATCTGCGTTTCCTGTAAAGCATCTACAATCCGCTGTATGTTCTCCTTCTTCCCGACTACCGTAACACGGGAATAAACGCAGCTTCTTGTAATAAAATCTTTCTTGTATATGCCGCTTAATGCGGCTCTTTGTTCTATAATTGCCCTCGCCCACGCGCTGGGGCGAAAGGCTATCGTCGGTTCCTTATGTTTTCCCGGCATTGTTTTCTCCTCCCTCCTCATCCGATCCATCTACAAGGCAGTTTAACTGATCTGCAAGATTCCGTGACTGATCCGGGTACAGATGGGAATATGTATCAAGTGTCGTTTGGATTTTCTCATGTCCAAGCCTCTCTGACACAAGTTTCGGCTGTACACCCAGCTTTGAAATCAGTAAAGAGGCATGACTGTGTCTGAGATCATGCAGTCTTATCTTCTTTACACCAGATAGTTCTGCCCCTCGTTTCATTTCTTTCTCCAAATATGATTTCGTTATCATAAACAACCTGTTTCCTGCCATCATGCCATAAAGCCTGCTTACATATTCCTCCAATTCCGCCACAAGAAAATCCGGCAGCGAAATAATTCTTTTCCCCTTTGCAGTCTTGGGTTCTGTGATCACGTCCCTGCCATTAATCCGCTGGTAAGACTTCGTAATGGATAACGTCTTTTTCTCCGCATCAAAATCAGCAAGGGAAAGCGCCAGCAGTTCTCCCAAGCGGACTCCCGTCCAATAAAGGGTCATAAAAGCACAGTAAGAAACAGGCTTGTCTTTAAGGGCATCAATAAAAGTTTCAAATTCTTCCTGTGTCCAGAACTGCATTTCTTCCGCTCTCCCTTTACCCATAGAACCCGCCTTTTGGCAAGGATTACTCGGTAAGTCATAATATCTTACAGCATAATTAAACAGGGCGCTAAGCTGGTTATTGATCGTCTTTAAATAGGTAGGCGAATACCCCTCTTTCATAAGACTGTTCTGCCAACGACGTATATCTGCCGCAGTAATTTGCGCTATTTTTTTATCGCCGAAATATGGCAATACTTTGAGCTCCATGATATAATTTTTTGTACGGATAGTGTTTTCCCGCAGGCGCTCCTTCATATCCTCCCTGTACAACTGCCAGAAAGACGAAAAATCCATATCCAGATTATGGGACTGCTGGTCTATATATTTATTTGCCCACTCGACAGCTTCCTTTTTAGTTCTGAAATTGCGTTTATGTTTTTTGGTATTTTTTCCTCTGTAATCTTTGTAATAGAACTGAACATCCCACAGACCCTTGTCATTTTTTGAAACGGTCAAATTATCACTTCCTTCCTAAAGCAGAATCCCCAAGAGACATCTATCCCCCGGGGATTCCTTAAATTATACGGTCATCCCGTAAAGTCTCTCTGCCAGAAACTTCTTGGGGACTTTACCCGCCGTAACAATGTATCCTTTTGCCTCCAACTCCTCATTAAGTTCCCTGACCACCTTATATGCCTTTGCTCTGGATACACCTAAAATTTCCATAACCTCCTGCGCGTTATAATATAAACAGGTTTGTTTTTGATCCATAATATTTTCCTCCTCATTCTCTATAAAGCGCCTTGCCAACCATAAATGCCCTTCGTACCTTATAAGCCTCCGCCTCATCTGTATTATCGTAGCAGATATTTAAAATCGAAGGTATGCTGTACCTAAAATGACCTTGTTGCAGCCTCACTTCTAATACTTTCATACAGGAATGCGTAGTATTCATTTGAATTACAGACTCATATCCAACTCTACCTACTAAACCCACCTCTGCTGATTTGCCCACGCCATTGCGAGGTGCCAGCTTAAACGGCTCAAAGCTACAAATTGGATATTTAACAGCCGTCCTTCCTAATGCGCTGTCTGCGCGATACTTTTTAAAAATAATTTGCGCCTTTTTTAGCTTTTGCGGTAAATTTTTTGTCAAACGTTCTGCCATCACTGGAGATATCGCACCTATTTGCTGCATATTTTCAATTTCTTCTGCAAACAGGCTTAAGACGCGCTTCTCCGTTCCAATCAAGTAAGGATACGAAACATATTGGTCATGCCCTCCGTCCGTACATAGCTGTAAAGACCTCTCCATGTCCTCTATATAGACAAAATCGTCCCCTTCGTGAATCATAAATTCTTCCTGACGATACCTGCAAAAATCATACTCGTTCCAATCTTTCTCTACGAATTGTACTTTTCGCAGCCTACATTTCTGCAGGACATTTTCCGCCACCTTCGAAAGCGCCATGCTTTCACCACCCAGCAAAACATAGGTACTCTCGCCCAGTGCCTTTATGCTATCCTCTGCACATGTATTAAAATTTCTTACAAATTCTTCAGACATGCCAATATCCTGAAAGAACATGGCTGCCAATTCCTGCGACATTCTTAGCATATTTATGTTCTCATTTAGCCTCTCAGCGTTATTGATCCCCTGATATTCCTTCGCCTGATTCCGCATCGTTTCAATCTTCTGAATCAGAAGTTCTGGAAAGCTGCTTTCCCCTGTCCTGCCTAAAAACCACTGTATAAAACTGCAACATACAGTTGTCAGTAAAAGCGGATTTTTTTGTAATACGCGCAGTGCCTTGGAATTTCTGGTTTCTTTTAAAAAGTTGTCGACTTTCAGATAAAACAAGCGCGCATTTTGGGATTCTTCTGTGTCCATGTACTCTCCTGTGATTAGAGAGCATCCATCAATAAGCCGGCCTGATCCATCCGTCAGCATACCTTGGTAAGTGCTCCGCAGGACATCGTCAACAATGCCCGCGACACGCTGTTTCCTATCCCGCACTTTTTCATTCTTAATGTCATCAAGTATGAATACACCGCCAGAAGACCCTGCGAAACGCTCCATAGCGTACTTTGATCTGGCAGTCGCACTCACAAAATTGGGATTCAATCGCTCATCCGCAAAAATAAATGTCCCCACAGCTTTTGCAAGCTCCGTTTTCCCTGACCCACTGTTCCCATCCAACCAGACGGTAAATTTCATAAGTTCTCGCTCCCCCAGCTTCCGAAAATATGCGTTACTAATCGCCGCGATATTCAGAAGAAACAGTGGATAAAACACCTTTGGGCTACAATCAAACACTTCAAACAACCGGGCTACAGAATTTTCGACTGCCTCTGTTTGATCCTTCACCCCCACAACCGCCTCCTTTGGAATATAGGCATAACCAATTTTTGAGTAAACCCGTGGAGAAAAGCCCTCCGCTTCAATGCATCCGTTTGAAAAAACATATACCAGATGCCCATTTACCTCCTGCAGACCAAGCACATTTACCTGATAAGATGTATCCTGCTCACCAAAACAAGTCGCTAAAACAGCTTTGTGAAATTCCTTATAAAATCTTGACTCGTCAAAAAGAATAACTGGGATTTTCCGTAAAAACTTCCTGCCGGTAATCTCACTGAGCGTCACCCTGATTGGGTATGCCTTTTCCCCTCTCCTGATCTCCAGAGAGAATTCCAGAGACTCTGCGTCTGGCATGATGATTTTTTCAGCGGTCACTAAAAAATCAGATATTAGTTCTCCGTCTTTTGCATAGC
Organism: uncultured bacterium; assembly: GCA_947073545.1. GTDB lineage: Bacteria > Bacillota > Clostridia > Lachnospirales > Lachnospiraceae > UBA3282. The sequence goes on along the minus strand of CAMTMP010000068.1, from coordinate 6,068 downwards.
CGCCATTTAGCGTGTTGTAGCCTGCCAATTCGATTAATTTCACAAATAGCACCTCCCTAACTGATTTTCATATAGTTTTCGACCAAATCCTTCAGAATCCACCGCGGCTAATTTTCCTCGACTTGATAATCGTAGGATAACATTTCCTCACTGCATATTTTTCGCATTTTTTTAGCCCAGATAACATCGGCTCAAAACGCTTTTAGGGGATGATTTTGGCTAATTTACCCTGTAAAAACCTCTTATATGTACATGAAAGTGCGCAAAAGACTGCTATTTTTGTACCTACGAACAAAATTTTTCGAAATAATACAGGTCAGAGATTTTTTATCTCTGACCTAAGTATCCATTTATAGATTATATTAGCTCCCTAGCCGTGCAAAACTCTCTTATACCCCAAATATTTTCCTTTTCGGGAAGGAAATCTGTCACCCTCATCTCCCCCATCTTTGCATCTACACACTTTTTCCTGATTCTGGCAAACGCTTCCTGATAATCATTTATTTCCTGATAATTTATCCCCACATGATTTTCTTTATTTTCCCGCCTCCCGTCAATTTTTACTTTCCTCATTTCCTCCAAGAAATACGTTTTGTATTCATAGTAAGTTGATTTGCCATCCTCCTCCAATTCCATACGGCCATAATATTCTTCTATTTTCATATTGCAAAACTTAACAACATCTTTCTTAATTAAGGAATCATTCTCCCCTTTCGCAACTTCCTCCTTTATTTCTTTGCGTATAGCTTCTTTTTCTTTGGTAATATTATGGCAATCCATTTCTTCAAGCAAAGTCTTCACTTCGTGATTTAGGTCATCAACCTTGAAACGCTCCAAGCTCTCAGGAATTTGGCTGTCAAAGCAGCGATCGTATGCCTGCACACAATCGCTTGGCTCGTTGCTCACAGGAATAAATTTATCTAATTCCTCTTTTATTCTCTTATTCTTTTTTCCTTTTAATCCATCCTCATTAACTATTTTCTTTATTTGTTTTAACCCGTATATTAAATCATCATACTTCTTATCCATCTCCAATTTTTCTTCTAATTCCGCGCACACATCCTCTAATTCTCTCATTGCCCTACGGCATATATACAGATAGTCCTCTATTGATACGACTTGCAACGGATGGGAAACGACTTTTGCAACATAAGCCACACACTTTTTGTAGCATTCCTCAGAAACATGTGCGTTCTTTTTCTGAATCCTTGTTTTTTTCAGTAACTTGTCATTCTTTAAATAATAGAAATTACAACACTCATTATATATATCTTCTTCATTCATCCGATATAGTTGTAGATAATTTTCTTCTAATTCGTCATATCGGTATCCTTCTAAATAGAATCTCCTCCGCTTCTTTTCATCGAGCAGACTGCTCTCTATATTACATATATACCCATTTAAGATTCTCTCATTTATTCTCAGGTACATCGCTATCTTCATTATATTTGTCCACTTTTCACACCATGCTTCTATAAAACACTCCTGATTCGAATATATATTGGCACGTATACGTTTGTCAGGTCTCCCCTTTTTCACATCTATCTTAACAAATAATTTTTCTTTATAAATCCTCAAACACTTTTTTATATAGAAATCTTTCAGTTCTCTTCTGTATTCCATGTATGTATTATTACAAGGTTTCTGTCTCACATTCGGTCTAATCTCATAAAGCATGCTCATAAGTCTATTTTCCTCATCTGACATAAATGAGCCGCAGATTTTCTCATGGTTTGAGTCATAAAATTCAAATATATGATATATCCTATCCGGAACACCATCATCATTCTTAAATATAAAATGCCCTTCTTGCTTTTTCCCCCTCCTCCTAAAAACCGCTTCTGGACACTCAGTCTCTTTAAAGATTTCTTTTAACTTATTCCTAATATACGAAGAAGTCATCTTATTTCTGGTCTCGTCCCCACATCCTTTTATTTCATATGAGACATCTTGAAATGCCTCCGCTATCTTTTCAACCGTCCAAAAATTATCTTTACGTTTATCCCCCATTTTAAAACACCTTCCTTTTTTCCAAAGTATAGGTTTCATGGATGCTACAAATCCATGAAACCAGTCATTTGCAGTTTTTTCTTAATTTCTAAATTTAAAATACATTAAAATTTTTAATCTGTCCAATCATATCCATAAGTAATGCAATCTCAAAAATTGGGGAATTTATTAAAAAGCACAAATCATTTTCACATGAGTCGTATTGCTCGCTAAGGAATAACTGACGGGATTACCGGAAGCACTAACACTTCCGGCTATCTTGTATTGATACTGCTTGTATCGTTAACTTTCCCCCACCTTATTTATCACCGCCACGATTGTCGTTAAAATCCCGAGTAAAATTACCTTCGCAATCTCATTCATCCGTACCACCTTCTTCCTTATATATATGCTGTCTGAATACCCACCTCAATATATTCAAGCACACATCCTGATCTCATCCGCCGCCCCGTCGTAGAAATACGCATGGTCTGTAAGCCGCTCCTCCTCGTCAACATCCATCTCGTTCACCATCTTTACCATACCGCTATAGATTTCCACGCCGCTTCCATCTCCTGCCGGGACAAAAATGGTTTCATTGACGGAGGACGGCAGGATAAAGAAATTCTTCCCGCCGGCAAATTCCCGCACCAGCTTCCTGTCCAGAATCCCAGCCGCCCCGTAAAACTTCACTGCATTGGTAAGGATATACGCCTTTTCCGTCTTCTCCGCTTTTCCTGCCTCCTCCAGCTCCAGCTTCTCCGGCTCAGGGTAGCCCTGCTCCACGACAAACCTGTAGATGTCCCGGAACTGGTAGCCGTCATTCATCAGATTTTCCATCGCCTGTTTATGTAACCGCTCCGCACTGATCCCGTAGATTTCTAACATCCTGCGGTCGATCTTGATCCCGACACAGCGCCCTCCAATCTCCCCACGGGCAATGTAAACCACCGACATGTCTAACATCTGCTTGGAAACCACCCGTTCCAGCATTTCCCGGTTCTCTTTTGTGGAGAGAAGGACGGGGTATATATCTCCTTTGATCCGTTCCCAGCACACCATCTTCTGCAGCAGTTCCCTAACACAGTCCGTCTCCCGGTGCTCTTCACAGACCTTTGCTATGATTTGGATGCATCCCTCCATATCCGTATTCCCGCCATCATACAGTCTGTAAAACCATTCTAGCGGGATAAACATACCTGTGCTCCCTTTCCCTCCGCCCAGTTCCACCACAATGCCGTCATGGTGTTTTCCATTATTTTTCAGTATCTTTTCAACTCTGGCTGTGGCATGACCGCCATATTTTTCCTGCAACCCCTTTAATACACTTTCCTTAAACGCTTCATATTCCATTTTTTCCTCCATTCCGAAGCGCTTTGCGCTGAGGACGCGAGCAGAATTTCAGATTCTGCTCTGCGATCAAGGAGTTTGTGACGCTTCGGCACAAACTCTTGGTTGAATAAATTGCTCCTCAGAGAATTTATTCAACCTATCTCCTTTATATATCTCTCCGTTTCCTTACAGACATCCATCATCACGCAACGATCTTTAATGTCTCCTCGTCCCTGCTGTACGCGTACACATGGCAGGATAACCGCTCTTCCACATCCACCTGTGTATCATTGACCTCCCGCACCATATCTGCCAGCCGTTCATATTCTGATTCAGCCTTTGGGGGCAGTACGATCATCTCATGCAGCGAACTGGGCAGTACAATAAACCCATCGCCGACCCTGTCCGCGATCATCCGCAGGGTTTTCTTATCAAGGATCTCCGCCGCCCCGAAACGCTTACGGCGGTTTGTCAGTATGTACATTCCCGTATCCCACGGAAGATCACGGGGTGCAGCAGGAAGTGTGATCTCCGGCATGACGCGCTTTATGATATCTTCAAGCGTAGTAAAATCCGCTCCGCCTTCGGCACGCATATTCGTCACCGCTGTCTGGTAAAGGATTTCCTCTTCCTGCTCCCATATTTCCATATGTTCCCTGCGGATAAGGACCGTCCCTGTCTCCTCCTGTGTCTGGTCCCTAACCACGGCATAGTAGACCACCGCCAGATCAAGGAACATCCTGTGGGGTATTTTTTCAAGCAGTTCCTTATTCTGTTCCGCATTGATCAATTTCGCCCTGACATTTCCTCTGACAGTTTCCCATTCCTGGAAGCCCGATACATCGACATAAGGCGCACCCTCCGTATGTTTCAGGGCCAGCCTGTATACCTCATCCACGATCTCATCAGACCGCATCCCGCCGGTTTCATATTCCCGATAAAACGCATCCAGATATACACACGGCCCGATATCCGCTTCTTCCTTCATTACAGTAATCCCTGTCCACTTCACATTATTATTTTTAGTCACATCATGCCTTTTGATCTGGTATGCACCGCCCGCCTTCACACGGACTGCTTCTGAAACATGCTCTGTAAATTCCTCAAAACCCATCATTTTTCCTCACCTTCCCTTCTCCATTCCATCTGTCCGTTTTTTCTTCGGTTTTCCCGTCTTATGCCGCCTCTGTTGATTTCGTCCGTTTCAGCGCAGACATCACCCTGCCGTAGAGTTCTGCGCTCATCGCTCCCGGCTCCTTGATCTGGTATCTGCTCTGCACCGTTTCCATAGTCACACCCGTCCTGTCAAGTTCCGCCTGCAGGGAATCCATCTGCGCCTTGGAAATCGCCGCAGAATCTTTTGGCGTTTTCCCCGCTGCTTTTTTCTGCCCCGGCTTTTGCGCTGGTTCCGCTTTGCTTCCAGTTCCCGAAGCGGCTTTCCCTTTACGGGCAGCCGTCGTCCCTGCTCCCTTTTCTTTCAGTTCATATACAGGCTCTCCTCTTTCGTTTACGATCACAAGAGCACTGATCTCCCGGTCATCACTGTACTGGATCGAAGAAACCGAGAAACGGTCATTGCAGGTAAACCGTTTCACCTTATTCTGATCTTCTTTGTACATGATCGAAGCCTTTCCCGCCGGTATCCAGATAAAAGGCGCGGTATAGAGTTCCCTTCCGATCCCCCAGTTGAAGCACGCCCGCTTGAAGCTGTCTGAAGCCTGTCCCTTCTCTTTCTCCGAATAACTCATTGTTCCCACATCCTGCTTCGCCACCCATTCGCCTGTTTCTTTGTCATGGATCTCCACCGTGCAGTAAAGGTTCCCCTCTATGCTCTGGTGGCTCCGCTTCCATCCAAATGGCCCGAAAGTCTCATCAAGGATACGCTGGTCTACCCTCGCATCCTTATAGAGTAACAGGCTTAAGCCGTTTTCTTTGATCACGGACACCCTGCACTCGATCTCATCCGCCTTAAGCAGCCTAATCAAGTTTTGTTCCATCTTTTCTCCTTTCCGATGCGCTCTGCGCTGAGGATGCGGGCAGAATTTCAGATTCTGCCCTGCAATCATTAGAATTTGTGACGCTTCGGCACAAATTCTCGGTTGCATAAATTGCTCATCAGAGAATTTATGCAGCCTTGTCCTCCTCTTCCGCATACGGGTCTGCCTTTTTCGGAATCGCTTCCAGTCCGTAGCACGCATACTCCTACAGTTCCTTTACGTCCATACCCCCTCCTATGCTGCCTTCACCTCAAACCGTCTGGAATGGGACACTTTACCATAATCGGCATAAAGCTCTGGACGTTCCTCCTTAATGCGCTTCGTATCGAGCTTTGTGGCGTCGATATTTTTCCATGAAACGCGGAATCTGTCACTGCTCGCCAGTTCATTATCCTGCATAAAGAGCTTCACTTCCTGCTCGATCTGCTTCTGTTCCGCCTGTAATTCAGAGATAAATCCAAGGATTTCTTCCCGCCGCCTTAACTTTTCATCAAACCCGACAAGTGCAATGGCGCTGGCTTTCTTCGCCGTATGGAAATACTGTTCCAGAACCTCGTCACAGGCTTTACTGCCGTCCGGCTGCGGCATGATGCCTTTTGCCACGCGGTTATTCCAGAAATCCGTTTCTATGGAAATGAGTCGTTCGATTAAATCATCGTCCCACTCTAATCTGCGGTAGGTAAACTCCCTGCCAAGGATAACCGCCGCGATATACCACACCTTTTTCCCTGTCACCGCCATGTAATGGTA
>CAMTMP010000067.1 GCA_947073545.1 uncultured bacterium | reverse complement strand
ACGGTAATTACCGCATGAAAAAAGACTATAACCGTTGCTGTCATAGCCTTTTAAGGATTGAGGAAGTCCCTTTTTTACTTGTATTTGTTTGTCACCCCTCCGCACTATCCAACATATGATTGATTTAGCATATGTGCAAGAACAAGTTGAAATGAAGAAGAGAGAGGAGATATTAAAACGACATCAATACTCGATATGGCATAATGATAAAGAAGATGTTTGGTATGGCTACTTGCCAGATGATTCTAAATCGAATAACCGTAAGAAAATAAAACGAAAAAGGAAAAGAGATTTAGAAGAAGTTATTTGCGATTATTATGCATCCATACAAAATGAACATGAGGACATGGAGAAGAAAGATTTCTCAATAAAAAGTATGTTCTATGAGTTTATGAAACATAAGACAAACGAAGTCGGCAGTGGTACAATTAAACGGATGATGGCAGACTGGCAAAGATTTTATGAACCTGAGAAAGAATTTATTGCTATATCGGTACAAAATCTTACAAAGATTAATGTTGATGATTTTTTCAATGTTGTATTGGATAAACATAATCTTAAAAAGAAAGCCTTTTACAATATGTGTGGTATCTTAAAACAGACTTTGGAATATGCTGTTGATGCCGAATATATTGAGAAGAATCCATACCGTGTCAAAGTCAATAAGAAAAAATTTGCAAACAGCAGTAAAAAGCCAAGTGAAAAAGAGGTCTTTCAGGCTGACGAACAAGAACGGCTTCTGGATGAAATGGAGAGGCGGCTGAAAAACAATCCGTCAAATACCGCGCCATTAGCAGTCATGCTTGATTTTGAATTGGGTACGAGAAAAGGAGAAATCCTTGCAATCTGTAAATCCGATATTGTCGGCAACAGGATTCATATACATAGACAGCTTGTAGAAGAGTTTGATACAAGTGACCTAAATCATATGAAGAGCAAAGGCTTTCATGTTGTGGACTATACCAAGTCAGAAGATGGGGACAGATGGCTTCCTTTAACGGAAAAAGCACAGAAACTCATCAAAAGGCTTGGGACAATCAATGAAGAGTATGGTCATAAGCATCAAGATTTTCTATTTGTGAGAGATGGAAGATGTCTTACGCCAGATGCCGTGGATACCCAAATCAAAAGAGGGTGTGAGTATATAGGGATTCCAGTGAAGACGATGCACAAGATCAGAAAGACGTATGCATCAACATTGCTGCATAATGGTGTTAATCTCAGCATTGTAAAAGATATGTTGGGTCATGCTGACGAGTCCACAACCTTAAAGCATTATATTTATAATATTGAGGATAGTACAGAAACAGATAATAAGGTTCTGAACGCCTTAGACCCACAAAATGATGCAAAAAGGGATCAAAGTGACCAAAGTGACCAAAACATCATCCTATTCTCAAAAATAAAAAGAGCCGAAAACCTTGATAAATCAACGCTTTCAGCCCTTTAACAAGGATGCGGAAGATGGGACTTGAACCCACACGATGAACCCACCACTAGATCCTTAGTCTAGCCTGTCTGCCAATTCCAGCACTTCCGCATACGTTCACAACGCAAGTAATATATTACTATTTGAATCTTCAAAAGTCAAGATGTTTTTCAAAATTTATTTTTCGAATTTTAATGAATCCGGAAAACAGGAGAGAGGGAGGCGGATTCTGAAGAGGCCGCCGCCCCCATTCTCACGGTTACTTAAAATGTACCTCTGTTTCAAACAGGGCGTTTTCCGAGAGTTTTCGGTTATCCCCCTTTAATTCGTCCATATACTTAATATAATCACACACGTAGACATACACGGTCTTGGTATCTCTGCCGAAAGTGGAAAAAACTTCGACAGCGTCTCCCTGACTTTCCAGACGTTTTCCGTTTGCATCGCAGATTATCACAATGTAGTCGTATGGCTGTGCGCCTTCCGGGAGCAGAAGTTCCGCTTTTATCTCAAAATTCGTCTTTTCTACGGAGCCGATCCCGACGCCATTTTCGTTCTTCCTGTTAATGTTGACTGTTTGGGCGTCGTCCTTGTTCATGGAGATGGGAATAGCAAAATTCCATTTCCCCTTATAATGCTTTTTCAACGGTTCCGAAAGCGTTAGCTGCTCATGGGTTTCGGGATCCGTGGCCTGCATTTCCTCATATTGGAGCAGATCGGCATAAATATCCGAGATTTCAAGGTAGTACGTAAACTCTGCAGGAAGCACGGTGGTTTGTGCATTTCCGGCCAGAGCGGTATCAGTGCCGGAGGCAGGGGCGTTTGCTGCGATTTCGCTGCTTCTCAGATCTTCGTCTAGGGAAATCCGGATGATGCCGGTAAACGTATGGTCGTCTACAAACTGGCCTTCTATATAATAAGGCGTGGGCTGTCCGCCGCCGGCGGGACGGTCCTTTTTGGTAAGTCCGGGCACATCATAGTAAGAGTTGGTTTCCAGAGAAAGCGTGTCATAGTCCGGTAAATAACCGTCCATGTTTTTTGTCTTGATAAAATCCGCGGGAAAAGTCTCCTTATTTTCAATACAGAGCGCCAGATACAGCGCCTGAGTGGAGCAGTTAGCCTCTGAGACAGTGACGGTCAATCCGCCGGAGGTCTGCACAAGGGGATTTTCTGTCTGCTCTCCGGACAAGGGATCGGCCTTTGCTTTTGCGGTGTGCGTCTTACTGTCCGAAAGTCCTTTGGCGTCATCGTCTTCTATATAGATTTCGGCGTCATCGCTGAAATTGCCTTTATAGCTGACCTTTTCCTGAATCCGGGAAAAGATGTGTCCGACCAGAGGCAGTTTTGCGGCAAGAACCGGATTGGATGCCAGAAGCACGCCTGCACAGAGGGCGGCAAGAATCCCGGCGGCTGCGGCGCTGTAGCGGAAAAAAGTTCTTTTGCGGTGAAGTGTCTTTCTCTGGCGGAGGCCTTCTTTGATCCCGTCTCTCACAGCATGATTCAATTCTTCGGGGATGGGGATTGCATCAAATTTATCATTTTGCATGGCGCTTTACCTCCTTTTTCTCAACGATATCGACTGTGAGACACTTGCTAAGCTGTTTTTTGGCACGATACAGGTTTGCTTTGACGCTTCCTTCCGGAATATCCAGAACCTGTGCGATCTCTTTGATTTTCAATTCCTGAAAATAGAAGAGTATGATTACCGTTTTGTACTGATCCTTCAGCGAATCGATGGCGTCATACAGATCGACCTTCTCTTCGATCAGATAATTTTCACACCCTTTTTCCACATATTCTTCCAGAGAAATGGTTGGGACTGTTTTCTTTTCCTGCCAGATACAGTTGAGAAGAATCCGTGTAATCCAGGTTTTAAAGTAACGTGGTTCCCGCAGCTTTTCAATGCCAAGCATGCCTTTTATAACACATTCCTGCACGGCGTCCAGAGAATCCGCTTCGTTTTTTACATATAGAAAGGCTGTTTTGTATAAGTAGATTTGGTATTCGGCAATTAACTTACCATAGGCGTCCATATTGCCTTTGATTGCCCGCTTTACGAGCTTGATGGTATCTTCCTTCATCAGTGTCTTTTTTCTTTCGTCATATTCCCGCGGGGTCTTTGGCATAGCAGGTGTGTGCGCGCTGCCGGCTATGTCTGATATAGGTTAGACCGTGTGTAGGGGAAAAAGGTTGCAGAAAAAGTTTTAAAAAGATTTTATCATAAAGGCTTGACATCTGACAAAAAAAACGCTAGAATAACATTTGTTCGCAGGAATGGCGGAATTGGCAGACGCGCACGGTTCAGGTCCGTGTGGTAGCAATACCATGAGAGTTCAAGTCTCTTTTCCTGCACGCACTTGAGACATCGCTTTGGCGGTGTCTTTTGTATTTATGTACGCGCCGCACATGGGAGCCTGCCGTTTCACAGCATGGTTCAAAGAGTGGGGCGGTGCGACGGACAGTGAAAATTTTCCGGTCCGGTTCCACCATCACAAAAAAAGTCAAATTATCACATCTTAATCTATTTCCAAGAAAACATTTCCTCCCTATAATGTATGTTAAGAAGGTGCAAGGATGGGGAGTAGAGTGTGAAAAAAACGCATGGATGCGCAGCCTTTTTCACACGTAAATTTGTGCCGGAGCGTCACAAATTTGTCAGATGGCAGACGCAGATTGGAGGTTTGCGTCTCCCCGTCGCGTAAACGTTTCGGAATGGAGGGTACATGAAATACGGACATTTTGACAATGAAAACAGGGAGTATGTCATCGACAGGGTGGATCTGCCCTGCTCATGGACGAACTATCTTGGCGTGGAGGATATGGCGGCGGTGGTGAACCACACGGCGGGCGGCTATCTTTTCTACAAGACGCCGGAGTACCATAGAATCAGCCGCTTCCGGGGCAATTCGGTGCCCATGGACAGGCCGGGCTTCTATGTGTATCTGCGGGACAATGACAGCGCGGATTACTGGTCGGTATCGTGGCAGCCGGTGGGCAAGCCTTTGGATCAGGCAAAGTACAGCTGCCGTCACGGCATGTCCTACACGGTGTATGAGTGTGAGTATGAGGGGATACAGGCGTCTCAGACCATGTTTATTCCCAGAGGCGAGGCGGTACAGCTCTGGGACGTGAAAGTGAAGAATACGGGGGATAAGGCGAGAAACTTAAGCCTGTTCTCCTATCTGGAATTTTCGTTCCACCATATTATGATCGACAACCAGAACTATCAGATGAGCCTGTACTGCGCGGGCGCGTCTTACGAGGACGGGATCATCGAGGAAGATTTATTTTACGAGGAAGAGGGGTATCAGTATTTTACGGCGGACTTTGCGCCGGACGGTTTCGACTGTATGCGGGATAAATTCCTCGGTACATACAATACGGAGACGAATCCGGCGGCGGTGATCGCGGGTCAGTGCTTCTCCTCTTATGAAAAGGGCGGCAACCACTGCGGCAGCCTGCAAAAGAATGTGACCCTTCAGCCGGGGGAGGAAGTGCGCTTCATCTTTATGCTCGGGGAGGGCAGAAGGGACGAAGGCAGGCGCATCCGTGCAAAGTATGCGGACCACGGCGCGGTAGATGCGGTGCGCGAGGATCTTAAGAATTTCTGGGAGGAAAAGTGCTCCAAACTGCAGGTGCAGACGCCAAACGATGGGATGAACGCCCTGCTCAACACATGGACGCTGTACCAGTCGGAGATCAACGTGATGTTTTCCCGGTTCGCCTCCTTCATCGAGTTGGGCGGCAGAGTGGGGCTGGGTTATCGGGACACGGCGCAGGATGCCATGACGATTCCCCACTCGAATCCCGGCAAGTGCAGGGAGCGGATCGAGCAGCTTCTCAGAGGGCTTACGAGCGACGGCTATGGTTTGCATCTGTTCCAGCCTGAGTGGTTTATGGAAAATACGGGCGTAAAACCATTTAAGTCTCCCACGGTGATTCCGGAACCGGATAAAAACAGCATCATACACGGACTGAAGGATGCTTGCTCAGACGACGCCCTTTGGCTTGTGGCGTCGGTGACGGAATACATCAAGGAGACGGGGGATCAGGATTTTGCATCTTTGCAGCTGCCTTATGCGGACACATTTCTGGAGGGGAAAAAGGAGACGGAGTCGGTCTATGAGCACCTGAAACGGATTCTGGATTTCTCCACGGAACAGGTGGGACAGACGGGAATCTGTAAGGGGCTTCGCGCGGACTGGAACGACTGTCTCAACCTTGGCGGCGGCGAGAGCGCCATGGTCAGTTTCCTGCATTACTGGGCGCTGACACAGTTTATCGGGCTGGCGGAGCGTCTGGGTTATGCGCAGGACGTGGAAACATATACACAGACCGCAGAGCGGGTAAAGGAAGTGTGCAACACACAGCTCTGGGACGGCGAGTGGTTTATCAGAGGCATCACGGCGAAGGGGGAAAAGATCGGCACGCAGGCAGACAGAGAGGGCAGGGTGCATCTGGAATCAAACGCGTGGGCGGTTCTGTCGGGCGCGGCGGATGAGGAGAAAGCGGATAAGGCGCTTTCGGCCATAGACGAATATCTCTGCACCCCCTACGGGCTTATGCTGAACACCCCTTCCTACACGGTGCCGGACGACGATATCGGTTTTGTCACAAGAGTATATCCGGGCGTGAAGGAGAACGGCGCGATTTTCTCCCACCCGAATCCCTGGGCGTGGGCGGCGGCCTGCATGAGAGGTCGGGGCGATCTGGCGATGAAATTTTACGACGCACTCTGTCCTTACCATCAGAATGACCGGATTGAAATGCGGGAGTCGGAGCCCTATTCCTACTGTCAGTTTGTTATGGGCAAGGATCACAGCGCATACGGCAGGGCGAGACATCCCTTTATGACAGGTTCCGGCGGCTGGTCTTACTTCTCGGCTACCCGATACATGCTGGGAATCCGGCCGGATTATGACAGCCTGACCGTCGATCCTTGTATTCCGGCGGACTGGAAGGCGTTTGACGCGGTCCGGGTATGGAGGGGCGCAATATACGAGATTCGGGTGAGCAATCCGGACGGCGTGATGAAGGGCGTGAAGGAAATCAAAGTGGATGGCGTGAAGACAGATAAGATTCTTCCCATGGAAGCGGGCAGCAGACATACTGTGGAAGTGGTGATGGGAGTGTAAAAAGTAGTTACTTATCACATCCAATGTCAGTTAGTTAAGTATTAGGTTAGATTCTGTTACAGGGGTCTAAGGCAGCGGTGAATGGAATGGAGCTTTTGCGGGAGATATTCTGCGGGGCTGGCAAAAGATAGGAACGGATGGACAGGTAAGAAAATAAGGACAGACGGGCGGAAAGTTAAGGAGGGTATGCAATGATTAAATTTGGGACTGGCGGCTGGAGAGCCGTGATCGGTGATGAATTTACGAAGGAGAACATCCAGATTTTATCCAGAGCGATCTGCGATAAGATGCGGGAGGAAAAGGTGGACAAGGAAGGCATCGTGCTTGGATATGACAGGCGGTTTCTCTCCAAGGAGGCGATGCAGTGGGCAGCGCAGGTTTTTGCGGCGGAAGGGATCAAGGCGAGCCTGATTAACAAATCGGCGCCCACACCACTGGTGATGTTCTATGTGATGAAGCATGAATATCATTATGGCATGATGATTACCGCAAGCCACAATCCGGCAATCTACAACGGCATTAAGGTATTTACCTTCGGCGGACGGGATGCGGATGAGGTGCAGACGGCGGATATCGAGCGTTACATAAACGAAGTGACGGATATTCCCGTGGATGAGATGAATTACGCGGAAGGAATCGGGAAGGGGCTGATCGAGGAGATTTATCCGCTCAATGAATATCTGGACAGCATCATCGACACGGTAGATATGGATCAGATCAAAAAGCGGGGGCTTCGTATCGCGCTCGATCCCATGTACGGGGTGAGCGAGACTTCCCTGAAGACGATTCTGATGACGGCAAGGTGCGAGGTGGAGACCATTCACGAGCGGCACGATACGCTGTTTGGCGGAAAACTTCCGGCGCCCACGGCGGAGACGCTGCGCACCCTGCAGAATTATGTGATTGACAGACGCTGTGATCTGGGGCTTGCCACGGACGGCGACGCGGACCGGATCGGCGTGATCGATGACCAGGGAAATTTCCTGCATCCAAACGATATTTTGGTGCTGCTCTACTATTATCTGGTGAAGTATAAGGGCTGGCACGGTCCGGCAGTGAGAAATATCTGCACCACCCACCTGCTTGACCGGGTGGCGGAGAGCTTTGGGGAACAATGTTATGAAGTGCCGGTGGGCTTCAAACACATTTCCGCAAAGATGTTTGCCACGGATGCCATCATCGGCGGCGAGTCTTCGGGCGGCATGGCCGTGAGAGGGCACATTAAGGGAAAGGACGGCATTTACGCTTCCGCGCTTTTGGTGGAGATGATCGCGGTGTCAGGCATGAAGCTGTCGGAGATTATGGAGACGATCCGGAAAGAGTTTGGCGGTATGGCGCTGGAGGAGCGGGATTACCGTTTCAGCCCGCAGAAGAAAGAGGATATCCAAAAGCAGCTTCTTGTGGATAAGGAACTGCCGCAGATTCCCTATGAAGTGGAGAAGGTTTCCTATCTGGACGGCTTGAAGATTTACTTAAAGGACGGCGGTTGGATTTCCGTCAGGTTCTCCGGCACGGAGCCGCTGTTACGCATTTTCTGCGAAATGAAGGAGAAGCAGGATGCGGCAGCGTTCTGCAAGGTGTTTGAGGACTATCTGGAACTGTAAGGAAAGGAGTGCGCAAAACAGATTTATCGGATATAATAGATGCAAATGAAAGAAACAGCAGGAAATGGGCGGCCCGGCGTGATGAAAGCCGGGCCGTCTTAGAAAAAAAGGATGGGACAGCCAATGGATACGGCGGCAGAAAAAGATAGGCAGGCATACAGACGGAAAAAATCACTCAGATGGAGCATGTTAAGGCGGCTCGTGTTTGGGTGGTTTTTGCCGTTGCTTGTCATGATTTGTGTGGTTATTGTACTAATGACGAAAAATGTGCTGGGGCAGGTGGAGCAGACGATTCAGGCATCCGTCGATAAGACGGTTGAAATTATGCAGCTTCAGCTAAAGGACTGCGAGACCGCCTCCAAGAACGCCTCTTATATGGCCATGATTTCAAAATATTACAGGCAGCACTTCGGGGAGAAGGACCGCTCGCAGTTTCGCGACAGCGTGGAAGAGTTTTTAAGGCAGCAGTATGCCTATGACGATAACTGCAGGTCGGCGGAGCTGGTGGTGTTAAATGAGCCGGGAAGCTGTTATTATGCCCTGAACGAGAGCAATGGCGGCACTTATCAGGACATTCGTTTCTTTCGGGCGAAAGCGAGGGAGAAAATATTGGAGGTGGCGGAGACGCTGGATACGGGAACCACGCTTGTGGGCGTGGAGGGGAAAATTTATATGGTCAGGAACCTTGTGACTTCCAAGTTTGTCCCCTACGCGGTGCTGGCTCTTGAGCTGGATCAGGAGTCACTGATGAAAAGCTATACGGGAATATGGGGGTATGCCGACGCAGCCCTGTATTGGAACGGGGAACTGCTCGTACCCGGCATAAAGGAGCATGAGGAACACTTGGAGCACCGTTACGCGTATATCATGGGTGCGCTCGGGCGGCGGGATGCGGTATATGAATATAAGGGCGGCGGCTACTCCCATGCGTACCGCAGGATCAAAACCTACGGCGGGACCATGGTGCTTCTGGTCAGTCTGGACAACAGTGTGACCTATGCGGAGCTGGAGGTTATGCAGTATTTTTTCCTGATTCTTTTTCTTTTTATGATACCGCTTGTGGTGCAGATGATACGTTTCTTCCATAACAAGGTGACGGTGCCGCTGGGAGAACTGATCGTTGCCGCGGATGCGGTCAGGGAGGGAAAACTGGGCATACAGATTGTGAACGAGGAGGATAACGAGGAGTTTTATCGTATGAAGGAGTCCTTCAACCACATGTCCCAGCAGCTTAAGACCCAGTTTGACAAGATTTATCTGGAGGAGATCGCGCTCAGGGATGCGAGGATTATGGCGCTGCAGTCCCAGATCAATCCGCATTTTTTGAATAATACGCTGGAGATCATCAACTGGGAGGCGCGGCTCAACGGCAACTACAAGGTGTGCGGCATGATCGAAGCCCTCTCCACCATGCTGGGAGAGACGATGAACCGGAAAGCGGCGCAGTTTCATTCCGTGGCGGAGGAGATAGCATACGCGGACGCTTATCTCTATATTATATCCCAGCGCTTCGGGGCGAAATTCCATTGCGAGGAGAAGGTCGACGAGAGGCTGCTTAATGTGCAGGTTCCCAGACTGATTATTCAGCCTATTGTGGAGAACGCGGTGGAGCACGGCATGGATATTACCGAGCAGGGCAGGCTGGAGGTCAGATTGTTTGAGCGGGAGGACGGGTATCTTTGCATCGAGGTGGAAGATAACGGACATCTGACAGAGGAAGACAGGAAACGGATTGACAGAATTTTGTCGCAGGACATTGAGCCGGAAAAAGAGAAGCGCGTCAGCCTCGGCATTCGTAATGTTGACCAGAGACTCAAGATGATTTACGGGGCGGATTGTGGACTATTTATAGACAGTGACAAAAGCGAACATACGGTCAGCACAATTTTGCTCAAAATGGAAGTGCCAAGCGAACAATAAAAGGCAAAAAAGAACAATCCCAACAATTTTCCGGCGCGCCCTTTCGGCGTATGATAAGTACATAAACAAAACAACAGACAAAGAGATCTGTAAACGAAAGGGAGGATAAGGGTATGAAGAAAAAAAGAATGATGGCAGCGATGCTGGCGGGCGCTATGGTATTATCCATGACTGCATGTGGAAACAGCGGCGGTGCTGAAAAAGCGGCAAGCACTGAAGGGGATGCGGCAAAAGAGGCGCCGGCAGCAGAAGCGGAAGCGCCTGCGGGAGGGTCGGTAGAGCTGGTTGTAACCACCACCTTCGCGGGTGAGGATTCCAACGCACAGAATTATAAAGATGCTGTAAAGGCATGGGAGGCGGAGACGGGCAATTCGGTAGTTGACACTTCCGCAACCGCAGACGAGACCTTCAAGACACGAGTTGCGACAGACTTTGAGACGGGTTCCGAGCCGGATGTGTTGTTCTTCTTCAACGGGGCAGACTCCAACAGCTTCATCGAGGCGGGCAAGGTGGTTTCCATCGACGAGATCCGCGCGGAGTATCCGGATTACGCTTCTAACATGAACGAAGACCTGATCACGGCTTCTCTGGTTGACAACAAGAAATACGCAGTACCGGCTAATGGTTTCTGGGAGGCAATGTTTGTAAACACCGAGATTCTTGAGGCAGCAGGCGTGGCAATGCCCGGCACGGACTACACCATGGACCAGTTCAAGGCGGATTGCGAGAAGATCAAGGCAGCAGATTACGCGCCTATCGCGGCAGCTCTCGGCAACATTCCTCATTACTGGTGGGAGTTCGCAATCTTTAACAACCAGTCTCCGGCAACCCATCTGGAGATCCCGGAGAGTGCGGGCGACGAGAACGGTCAGGCCTGGGTACAGGGCATGAACGATATCAAAGAGCTGTATGAGCTGGGATATTTCCCGGAGAATACGCTCTCTGCGACGGACGACGAGACATTCGCAATGTTCACGGAAGGCAAAGCGGCATTCCTGATCGACGGTTCCTGGAAAGTAGGCGGTATCGTGGGCGCATGTCAGTCCGACCCTAACGATCCGGCAACTCTGGATGCTGAAAAGTTAGATAAGTTTGACGTAACTTATGTACCCGGCAAGGGAGACAGAAAGGCAACCGATCTGGTAGGCGGTCTTTCCTCCGGATACTTCATCACAAGAAAGGCGTGGGACGATCCTGCGAAGAGAGATGCAGCAGTCAGCTTTGTAGAGTATCTGACTTCTGACGAGATGGTTCCCAAGTTTGCACAGCACGGTGCATCTGCACTGAAGAATGCACCTGAGGTTGACGCTTCTGAGTTCAATGTTCTGCAGGTTAAGGCGATGAACATGATGGCAGGCACCACATCCCTGACGGGTGTGGTACAGGATTTGTTTGCAGGCGACTGCCGCGTATCTACCTTCGACGGTATGCCTGAGATCGTAACCGGCAGAGTAGCAGCCGAGGATGCGGTAGCGGAAGGACTTGAGGCTTATCACAATCAGTAAATCACATAGTGGAGTATTTGAAGGGGCGGGGGATTACCCCAATGTCATTTAGATAAGGACAACATTGCAGTTAGGATTCTTTTTACAGCGAGTAAACATTTTGTTTATTCGCTGTTT
>CAMTMP010000066.1 GCA_947073545.1 uncultured bacterium | reverse complement strand
GAGCGGCGCACCCTTAATCCTGTCGCCTCCGTAAACCGCTGTGCCACATACTCCTCCAGATCATGCCCGATGCGGATTGCTTCGCTGTCCTGCTCCTCCACTTCTTCATTTGTCTTGTTTCGGAATACTTTCATGGCGCTGCTGTAGGGGTTCACGCCGCAGATTGCCCCTGCATCGGAGCCGCCGATCCCCGATTTCCTTAATCTGAGCCATTCTGTATTACTGACTCCTACTAACGGTATTTTGCTGAACATGTCACTCCTCCTCTCCTGCCCGGTATGTGTCCCGGACACTGTCAAAAGAATAAGGGCAGCCGGAACACAGTACCCGACCGTCCTTATCCGTTCCTTATTTTCCCGTGATATACTGTTTCCTTTAATCCCTTAAGACCAGAAGGTTACTGCTCCTCCCTGTTTACGCCGCCTTTACAAGCTGGTACGCCCTGTCGATCATGGGGTTGCCATCCATCGTGCGCATAAAGAGATTCTCGCTATAGTTTGCCGTCCGGCGGAGCGGCTTTGCGTGGGTGGCAAAATCGGACACCGCATTGACAAAGCGGTAAGCGTTGTTCCCCACGCCCCGCAGGTCGGGCGCGTCATAGTAACGGCGCAGCATATCCGCCCGCAGCTTCATGGTATTCTTCTCCTGCACGGGCGTCGCCTCCTTCTCCAGCGGGAGTAACTGCTCCACATACTCCTTTAACTGGCTGTCGGTGACCTTCTGCCGCCGCAGGCGTTCAAACTCTTCCCCGAGGCTGTCCATGTACGTCTCCGCCATAAAGAGGGTGTCTTTTGCCTCCTGCATCTTGTCGCTGATATTGCCCGTGTGGATCATGGACCATGACCGCCGAGCCGTGTCCAGCGCAAGGTTCAGCGTATTGTTACAGCAGACTCTGATCGGGGTCAGCGCCACCCGAACGGCACCGCTCCCGTCGTGGGAGTTGCTGAATACCAGATAGGGGGAAATGCGCTCCCCCGCAATGATGTACTCCCTCGGCAGCCTTGCAAGTAGCCACACCCGTTTCCCTTCCTGTAAGGAACCCGCCGTCTCATAACGCACGCCGCTTCCGAGCAGCGTGTCCGTAAAGGAAAACGCTTCCCTGTTCTGGATGATCTTATAGCGGTCGCTCACCACACCGAGCACCTTCCTGTCGCTGTCGCGGACATTTACCTTATACCCGGCAATGGCGTCTCCCCCTTCTGTAAAGATCGGCTCCTGCGCCACCTCCCAGTCCAGCCCCGCAAGGCGCAGAGCGTCCGCTGACGTGGGTGCCTCCTCTACTCTGACACCCAACCCGTGCCATGGTTTCTCCCTTGTGTAAAACATGCTTTCTACATTTTCTGACATCTGTTTTTCCTCCATTCTTTTTAAAATTTTGCAAAATTTTAGACCAGCGGATCGGCTCCGCTGGTCTGGTTATGGTAATAATATATATCTGTAAATTAGTGATTGTTGATGTGTCTTTGATGTGTCGTTGCATTTCGTACAGACAATGATCTTGCTTACACGGCATACACGTTATCCAGACACGTTCTGTTTATCTTTTAGCATTTTGCAGATATCATAGTTCATCTGATAAAATTCATCTCTACTGTAAACATCTTTGTAGTAAAGATCATAGCACTCATCAACTCTGCATCGTATTGGTCTGTTTATGTATATGCTGCACCTGTTTCCAACCAGATATCTGCACACACCTCCTCCATCGTCCAGATCCGACATGATATCCAGCACACCGATGTTGCGGCAGCACTCACCGCACTGCGTACACTGAAAAATAGGGAACACCACCTTTACTTTTTTAAAACCATTATTTACGATTTTTCCTTTTCTTTATCTTTCAAAACTTTAGCCACATCATCCGCCACTGCACCCGATTCCTCTGTCAGATTTCCTTCCTCCGTAAGAATCGCTGTATCAAGCACCGCCTTAACTGTTGCCGCTATGGATGCCGCCGATGCAACCGTCTTTTTCGCTTCCGGCGTAAATGCGGCGTAATTCGTCCCCTCTTTATCAACGATCTCTTCTAACTGATAAATCAGCGGAAGGAAATAGGTATCGAGCCTTGCCAGAAGGGTATACAGCATATAAGTCCTTCTTCTGATGGCTTTACATTGGTCTGTTCCGGTTTGCAGCTGTTCACAGACTTCATCTGCTTTTGCTTTATTTGCATACGCATTGTCCAGATTTTTGCTCGCTTTAGCGCCAGTCACAAGTCCCATAACAAGCAGTGCCGGACCGGCAACCAGTCCTCCCAAAACAGCCGTTCCACCTGCCATGCCCAAGCCTCCTGCCGCAAGGGAACCACCTCCAAAAAAGGCTAACGTCGCATTTGTGGCAGCCGCACCGCTGAGGGAGGCTATTGCCGTCCCCGTAGATGCGGTAGCAAAAGTCGTTGCCGCGCTGTATGCGCCAAAGGCAGCAAAGGCTCCCCCTGCTGCACCCGCCATCGTTCCCCCCGCAAAGGAAGAGGCAAAACTCTCCATTTCCTTTAAATCTGCAAATACATTTTTGTCAATATGTAAATTCTTTAATTCATTTAGTCCATGTGAGTCAACAAACTCTACATTTTTCAGCTTTTCAAATGCATCCAGAAAATCTTTCACACTTGTGCTCAGAATCGTAATTTTTTCTTTTCCTAAATGCTCTAATGCATTTCCGCACTGTTTTCTAGCCACATCCAATTTTTTTGACGCACGCTCTATCCTTTCGTTTGCATTTTCATTGATTTCCTTTGCGCGGGAATTATCTATACCCGCCTTAACAGTCTTTCCTACGCCTGCTGCCGCCGTAGCTGCACCCAGACCAATAAACAACAATGGTATCGGCATATCTGCACCTCCTAATCTTCTATCATTTCTTTCATGCTGCTAAAAATAACATCCCGCCGCTGCGTAAATTCTTTAACTATTTTCCCTATTTCCGAGGAATATATTTCCAAATGATTGCCTTTTATAACAAAACCCTTATCCCGATTCGATAGCAACGCGATCGTATGTTCAATAGCTTGAATCGTTTTAATTGCATTTTCCATTTCTATATAGATATCTTTATCAATCTCCATTTTTCTGACCATATATCTTATCAGCTTCTGCTCCACCGGCGCATACTCCTTATCACTCATCGCTATACTAAGGAGATTCCATAGGACTAATGGTGCCCCCATACCCCCAAACCTAAAAGCACTCATCAAAGAATTATCCCTGCCCAACGCCTCATCTATCCCCTCTTTAATAATCTCAAAATACTCATCTTCATCAATTGCTTTCTCGATCTGCCGGTTACACTCTTCAATCACCTCATTTTTGTAATCCGCAAAGGATGTGTCTGTCTCTTTTCCTATCTCCTCAAATTTTTCCAGTTCTGTCTGTTTGACTTCCCCGTCAGCCGCAATCAAATAATAATAAAGCTTGACTGCATCTCTTCTTTTAATATACATGCTTTCCTGTCTCCTCCTTATAGTTTTAATGCTGTATCTGACGCCATAAGCGCATCAAATTCCTCCTGTGTCCTGAACTGAACCTCCTTTCCGAGTAATTCCTGAATGCCCGCATTTCCACGGATAAATCCATCAACGTCCCGCTCGGCAATCGCTTTATCCATTTCCAAAAAACCCTGATTAAATGTCTGGATATGATCACTCAGATATGTCGAAACCATATCGTTCATTTCCTGTCTGTACTGCCGGATCAAAGCAACTGCTTCCGCACATTCCTTTTCAATCCTTATTCGTTCTTTCCGTGCCAACTCCGCCTCCTTTAAAGCGGTTGCAAGCTCTTGATAACAAGCGATTGCCGCCGTATAACCCAGCGTCGCACCTATCACCCCTCCCACCACTCCGTAAGCCGCCACTTTTGCCCCGACTGGCGCCATGGAAACGGCAACACTCGCCCCCATCGTCGAAAACATAGCCGCGCCTATCTCACCTGTTCCTTGCTGCCCCAATTCTTCAATACACTGTACGCCTGTTATCTCCCCGTCAAAGTAGCGGTGAAGCGTTTTCCCTACATCCACCGTTGCAGTAACTAACGCCGTCGCTAAATTGGTCTTTGACAGGCTTTGCAGATACCCGGATTTCGCGTTTTGCATCGCCCCTTTGATCACGGTTCCCGAAAAAGTAGAAATATAGCTGGTCGCCGCGCCTCTTCCCGTATCCTCCGCAACTGAAAACGCCGCTTCCTCCGGCGTTTTATCCCCTTTTATACACGCAACCACATTCCGAACCAATGAAAGAGAGCCTGTTATCCCTGCCCCGACCTTGGCTTGTCCCACCGCCGCCTCATTGGCGATCTTTGTAACATCCTTCGCCGTTGACCACATTGGATGAAGCCTTGTCTGAATCGCCTCATCTCTTGTGAGTCCACTCTTTCTCAGCTTTTTTCTGATGTATTCGTATTTTTCAATCTGCGCTTCCTTCTGTCCCGCTACTTGCTCTTTTCCTATCTGCTTTGCCCGGTCCGCCTGCTCTCGCAGCGTCTTAATCTTTTCGTCTATAATTCCCGGGCTGCCATTCTTTCCTAAAAGCGCCTCATAATCATCATCCGCAATGTCTAAAAAAACTCCTGCGTCAATGTACTTTTGATACTCTTTACTGTTTAATCGCTCTAATAATGCTTTGGGACTGCTACCTACAAATTTCATCTGTGAAGCCATCCCCGTTATCTCCGTGCCGTCAGACGCCAGTTCAACCAGATCAGTTAATGTATCATTTACTCTGCCGATATCATCCGTACGGGTAAATTTGTTCCCTTTTCCTCCAATGATATTTTCAGCATTCTTTCTCGCAACAGACTTTACCTCTGCGGAGAAGCCAGCCTGCGCCTTGATATTCTGACTTCGATATTCGGGGTTGATTTTACTCTTGGAAATTTCCTTAAGCCCCTTCGCCAGTTTTTGCCCGGTTTCGTTGTCCATCCCAGAGTACGCGACATAATGCTGCTTTGCCGCACTCCCGTATCTTTGAACAGTCTCTGCCGCCGCGCCCTTTAACACTTCCTCTTCCAGTTTTTTCCCCAATTTATTTTCATCAAAAGTCATTCTTAATCCTCTTAATTCATTCTATTCTCTCTATTTTTGCGTGCTGATGTCCACCTTTACAAAACAGCAGCCCACTAGCAATTTCCAAAATCGGAATCATCCTTCCTTGCTTGAAAGATGTCCCAAGGATTCATACCGAAATATTTTGTCTCCTTATCTTCAATCATATATTTATCGTATAAATTATACGCTTTTAATGATTATTTTGCAAGCAATCGTCGAATTATAATAACGATAAATTGAAGTATTGGGAGGTACTATGATGATCGACATCCTTGACCGCATAACAAGTCATCGCATATCGCGTAACTGGACAGAATATCAACTGGCGCAAAAATCTGGTATTCCGCAATCTACAATTTCAACATGGTATCGTAAAAAGATGCTTCCGACACTCTCATCGTTGGATAAGATATGCCGCGCATTTGATATGACAATGGCTCAGTTTCTTTCTGAAAACGATGGTCTGACCGAAATTACCCCCGACCAGAGAGAATTACTTGACAAGTGGGAATTGCTCTCACCCATCCAGAAAAAAGCGTTTCTTATTCTGATGGACTCTATCGCTCTCTAGTCAGTATTTGCTCAAACACGCTCCTTGGTATCTTCCAGTACCGCCCAAACTTAATCGCAGGGATCATCCTATTCTTAATCATCCGATAAACTGTTGACTGACTCACCTGCAATCTGTCACAAAATTCTTTGATTGTCATGTATGATTCTTCCATATTTTACCCTTTCCGAAGTTTTTGCCTCATTTTAATGAGATTCAAAAAGTGAACACACAACTATTCAATAGCGTGCAAGAATAGTCATGCTTCCCATTAAGAACATGTTGATAAAAAAACAGAAAATAATAAAATGCAATCCACATACAAGTAAAGAATTGTATATACAATTAAAACTCCCAAAACCCTCATCCCCGTAAGCCACGCACCCTTTCACCTATCCATTTTTTCAGAAAAAGTGCGTACTTGTTAATATATTTATATTATATAAATATATTAGACATTATTAAATAAAGAATATTTATGTAACTAAATTTAATTAGCCAATATAAAGCATTAGGAGGTATCACATTAAATGAGCAGAACAAAATCAAAAAATAAAGCCATTTCGATAAGAATCAATGAGACTGATCTGACAACAATAGATCATCTGGCTTCTGCCGCAGGCATGAACAGATCTTCTTATATGTGCCAAAAAAGCCTTTCCGCAGGCTCCAATTGGGAAAACTCATTGCGTGACATGGTAAAATCGTGGAATCTGCTAAATGAAATCTACCATGAAACCCAAAAAAGCAATGACACACAGTTAAAACACCATATCCTCAAATTACTGAACAAGGAGGCTTCAAAATGAAAACTACATCTTACGGAACTCTGATTAACAAAGCCGGAAACGGCAAATACACAAACCAGGATGCACCAGAAAATCTAATCCGATATATCACCCGTACAAACGGCGAACCTAAAAACGATTTAATCGCATGGGGCGGATTAGGCATTCTCGAATACCAAAGCATTAATTCTATAATTGATCAGTTCAGTCTTGTTCAACAATTACATACCCGTAATGGTGACTTCGGACGCCTTATTGACCATGAAATTTTTTCGTTTACACCGGAATGTGAAAGTCTGCTGGACGAAAACAATGTGGATATTGACCGACTTGCAAGAGAAATGGCATATACTTTTTATGAGACAGATCATTGCCAAGTATTGTACGGCGTTCATTCTCCTTCAAAAGAAGATGCCCATTTGCACGTACACTTTGCGATTAACACTGTCAGCTTTGAAACAGGCAACAAACGCCGCGAGAACATAAGTCAGACCCGCGAGCGAAATACGCAGCTCCAGAATATGATTGCTGCCAGACTCCCTAATGACGATATGTAAAGCTGACATCTATTATCATCGAATCTGCGGGATGGCTTATCCCATCCCGCAGTCTGAGACTACGATGCTTTAATAAGATTCATCGCCTGCAACAGCGCAACGCAGTCTTTATACCCTTGCTGGTACGCTATTCTGCCATACAAAGCGCCGCTTTCTGTATGAAGGGAAACCAGCCGGTCCACAACCAGCCATTTCTCCTTTTCTAAATTTAGCTTGTCAAACAGCTCGATCTGACTGCCAATCTGACTTTGCACTTCTTGATAGGGCTGATTTTCCAGTAAGGTCTTCGTCATACGCTCATTCACTGCAAAATCTGTAATTGCTTCAAAAATATGTTCGTTTGCCATTTTGCCCGCTCCTTTTTATCCTTCCTACTCTGCCTATGCACGCAAAAAGAGGAATATCCTGCTATGTCACAGGAATATTCCTCCAATCACTTTTCCCTCCATGTAGCCGTCAACTACACATATTCTGCTACGTCCTCATCAGAAAGATCATATTTCTTCTGGATGATCTTCTTGATCTCAGCATCCTCATGCCCTAAGTCACGAAGCACCTCTACCGTACCTTGTATGCCCTTTTTTATCCCCTCTTTTAAACCCTCTTTTAAAACACGTTTTTCTATACGGGCTTCTATAATCGGCTCTATACGGGCTTCTACAAGTGGTTCCACGATCGGCATGAACATCTCCAACAACGCTTCACTCATATTACCATCTCCTCTCAATTCATAAAACTTCTGCCAGTTTACCTGTGCGCTCACTTCCAGCACGGAATCAGCCATTTCCCTGTCCCCCTGTTCAGTAAGCAGGCTGATCCTTTTTAACAGCTCCTCCATATCCTGCTTTTCGATCCTGTCCGACAGTGCTTTCAGCCATATGTGCGCATCCGACTCCAATTCTCTGGTGACAATAATCTGCGTCGGAAACAAAACCGCCCCCTCTATATAGTATATGCCACGATAGGGACACGTTACAGCGTATTGATGGGCTTCAAAATACTTGAAAAGTTCCACCGGCTTTGCATCACGGACAAGAGATACCGTGATATCATCTGCTTTTATCGAATCTACGGTTTCCCCATAGGATTTGTACAAACTTGCATATGCAACCACCTTGTAAAAGGTGTCGATATCCAGATGATCCTGCGGGGACTTGTACTCCAGAATATTATGCCCCTTAAATATTTCCCCTATTTCATTTTCAATAGATGCGCCAGTATCTTTTTTGATAACCAGAAGGTCGATCTCCAGCGGCTTGGTATTCAGATTATATTCCTTGACAAATATCAGATCATCCCTGTTCTTTGCCAGCTCCAGATTCATAGCCGCTACAAATCCCGGATGCCACTGTACTTTTGTATCTTTCATCCAAAATCTCCTTTGTTCTTCTTGATTATAACATATACGGTTCGTATAATAAAGCCATTATAATCTGCTTTTTTCCGTTACACACCTCCTCCGGCATTCCTTTCCCGCAGACATGCAAGCGCCTGCTCTTTCTTTGCATCCGAAACATGGGTATAGATATCCATGCTTGTCGTGATACTGGAATGCCCTAATAGTTCCTGCACCACCTTCATGGAAACATCCGACTCAATCAGCAACGTGGCAAAGGTATGCCGCAGATCATGGAACCTTATATCTGTAATATCGTACTTTTCAAGAAAAGCATGGTATTTATCCATGAACTGCCTTTGCGGAAGATAGTCTCCACACTTATCTGCAAAAACCAGCCCTTGATCCATATAGATCTCCCGATATTTTTGCTTATCTGATTCTTGACGCTCCTTTTGCAGCATCAGCGCATCATACACTTCGTCCACCATAGGAACCATCCGAATACTTTCCTTGGTCTTAGGCTCCAGAATCTCATACCTTGCGTGTCGGCGTCCTTTTTCATCCGGCTGATCACCCCCGATTCTGCACAGGCTGTTTTTTATATAGATTCTGCGACTCTGAAAGTCAACGTTTTCCCATTTCAAAGCCATAACCTCACCCTTGCGCATACCCGTATATACCGTCGTAACAACAATCGGATAAATTTCTTCGGCTTTTGCCTCCTTTACAATCCGTCTGACCTCCTCCACGTTGAGAACCGCCGCCTCATACTTCTTCTTTTTGGGGATGGATGTATACCTGTTGGGATTCTCAGACAGCATTTTTAGTTTTACAGCCATATTGACTGCTGCGCCTATGACAATACTAATAGCCCGAACGGTCTTACTGTTGTAGCCGTCATTCAGCTTGTCATTATAGTATGCCTGCAATATTTCAGTAGTCACTTGATCCAACGCCGCTTTCCCTATCTGCGTGTCCTTAATATGCTTTCTGTAGATTCTTATATAACCTTCGTAGGTTGTGATCTTGATCTCATTCTTCTTATAATTCACAAGAAATTGTTCGATCCATTCTTGAAAAGTCAACCCCTGTTGCTCCTGCTGATCTTTAACGAGCTTCTCAACATTTTTTCATTTCTCTTTTCCTTTAGCTTTTTCTTAACCTCAGCCTGTGTTTTTCCATACACAAAATGCCTGACATATTTTTCATCATAAAAAGCCGCACACCACCTTCCATCTTTGCGCTTACATATAGTCCCCTCACCATTACTTCTTTTTCCCATGATCTTCTCCTTTCCTCGCATAATAAAAGAGAGCTGTATTTCAAGCTCCCTTTTCTCCGTTCACCCACTGAATAAATTTTACTTTTGGAATAACTCTCTTTTTTCCAAGTTCCAAAGAGGGGATCGTTCCCCTCCTTACCAATTCGTAGGCATAGCTCCTGCTAATGCCAAGCAGATCGGCTGCCTCTTGAATAGAGTAAACAAGTTTTTCCATAGCTTCCACCTTTCATTTGATTTTTCCATTGTTTCCAATGAATTATTGATGTGTACACAGGCGGATTATTTCTAATTTTATTGTATATCTACTTCCTGCTGATTATCTATATTTTCTATAGCACGTTCCACAGTATATGTTCCATCACCATTAGAATTTACAATAAATGGAATGTTGCAATTACATCTCAAATAATCCATATTATTACTTGAAATAACACGTTCATTTTTCTTGATTGCCTCCTCCACGGTATTATACTTCTTGTCTTTTTCCGCCACCTGCTCCAATAACAAGATTAAATCGTCTTTTATTGTTAACTTGAAATTCGTAAAATCATCTTTTGGGACAGGCGATTTTTTTACTTGCTCCTCAAATGCCTTTATAACACGCCCTCTGCAAACTTCAATCTGCCCAAGTATAATTTTGTTTACTTCCTCCTCCGCTAATCCCAACCATGATAATTGTTCCCTTATAAAAGCATCGTCCCCATCCTCATCCATTCTTTCAACGATATTTTCATAATATGAATATAAGTTTTGCAGATTCTTATAAGCCAAAAGATTCACATATAATATTCCTTCATATGTACAAAAAACACTTCTCACGTCATCATACCTAATATGACTATTCATAATGTCTCGCATCACTTTTATATGCTTTCTTTTGATTAACTGCTGCTCTGTTTTCTTGTGCCTTTCCTCCCAGTTAATCTTGTAAGGCATTATTTTCATCTGATCTATATCTTGCTGTATCAGTTCATAAAAATCCTTTAAATATTCTTGAACAATTTGTATTCGTCTTGCCGCCTGCTCTCGTCTCCTTACAAAAGTATTTTTATCCCGTCTGTAAATATATAAATTGAGGCGCTGACCATCCGCTCTCTTGCGTCCAAGCATCTGGATAAACTCTGTCTCATTATCCGCCATAATGACCATGTTCCTTAATTTGGTATCTTTTAAATTGATGCCATTATCCAAAACGGAAGTCGCAATAAGAATCCTAGCTGATTGAATTTCATGATCTGCAATCTCTCTAAATTCATTTAAACCTCGTGTATCATCTTTATACCCAGAAGAAACGAAAACTGCTTGATTGCCATTAACACTATCGCCTTTATTTAATTCTTTTTCTAATTTCTCCCCAAACTGAATATTATCTACAAAAATAAGCCATTTTCCCTTATTTTTCCTATCGTTTATCAAATCAATAATTTCGTTGTCACCTTTTATAATCCCAACATCTAAATATCTATAGTCTTTTTCTATGCCATCACCATAATGCTTATATCTACCATAATAGCCATCCACATACATATTACGATAGTTTGTGCCAAATTTATAAAAAGGCGTATATGAAGAACTGCATCTCGTCCTATTATCCTCTTTAATGTATTCCTGTATACTCTCGATTGTTGCAGACATAAAAATCCGAATTTGATCGAAAAACATCTCCTGAATAAATCGGAATGATATAGCTGTACTGGCATTGTAATTTGAATCAGTAAGGAAATAATGGCATTCATCACACACCACATAACTATACTGATGGTAATCTTTGTACATTTTGTTTTCTACAAAACTCTTATATGTACCATTCTCCTCCTCTCGATATTCGCCAATACATATTTCTTTTTCAATGCTCTGATATGTTTTTACCTCTATCGGCATTCTAACAACACCTGTCTTTAGGCATATCCGCCCTATTTCTTTATCAATCTGCTCTTTTAAAATACGCCTATTGACTAAATATAAGGCTTTTTTATTATTCTGAATAAGAAATGGTCCCAAAATATTTAAGACAAAATAGGTCTTTCCACTTCCCGTAGGGGATGAGATAAAAATACAATCTCCATCTTTCCACTCTGTATACTTCTCACCGATCTCGTCGCTAATTTTCTTCATATCCTGCACCTTTCCCCATATTGTAAAATGGAACCTAATAATATTGGGCTTTTCCATTTTCCATCATTGCGTAATCTTCTACATTCCTGCAAAATGAAAAATTACCACTCATTTTTCTAGCATCCTCTACTCCATTCCAGCTTACAAAACTCCCCCGTTGTTGTCAACGTTGTTGTCAAATCCTCCCGCTCCCCTTCTCCTACCCTCTCCCCCACCAAACGAAAAAGCGGTCAAACCCCGCATAAATACTGAGTTTAACCGCTTTTTCTTAGTGCCGGCGACCGGAATCGAACCGGTACGGGAGGTTAGTCCCGCAGGATTTTAAGTCCTGTGCGTCTGCCAGTTCCGCCACGCCGGCATATTCTGCGTATGATGAAAATATGGATTTCACAGCCGTCATACATCATACAACGACCCGGATGGGACTCGAACCCACGACCTCCGCCGTGACAGGGCGGCGCTCTAACCAACTGAGCCACCGGGCCA
>CAMTMP010000065.1 GCA_947073545.1 uncultured bacterium | reverse complement strand
GAGCGGCGCACCCTTAATCCTGTCGCCTCCGTAAACCGCTGTGCCACATACTCCTCCAGATCATGCCCGATGCGGATCGCTTCGCTGTCCTGTTCCTCCACTTCTTCACTTGTCTTGTCCCGGAATATCTTCATGGCGCTGCTGTAAGGATTTACGCCGCAGATTGCCCCCGCGTCGGATCCGCCGATCCCCGATTTCCTTAATCTGAGCCATTCCGCGTTACTGACTCCTGCTAATGGTATTTTGTTAAACATGTCACTCCTCCTCTCCTGCCCGGCACTTTTACCGTGCACTGCCAAAAGAATAAGGGCAGCCAGAACACAATGCCGACCGTCCTTATCCATTCCTTATTTTTCCCGTGATATACTGTTTTCCTTAATCCCTTAAGACCAGAAGGTTATTTCTTTTCCCTGTTTACGCCGCCTTTACAAGCTGGTATGCCCTGTCGATCATGGGGTTGCCGTCCATCGTGCGCATAAAGAGATTCTCGTTATAGTTTACTGTCCGGCGGAGCGGCTTGGCGTGGGTGGCAAAATCGGACACCGCGTTGACAAAGCGGTAAGCGTTGTTTCCCACGCCCCGCAGGTCGGGCGCGTCATAATAACGGCGCAGCATGTCCTCCCGCAGCTTCATGGTATTTTTCTCCTGCATGGGCGTCGCCTCCTTCTCAAGCGGCAGTAACTGCTCCACATACTCCTTTAACTGGCTGTCGGTCACCTTCTGACGCCGCAGGCGTTCAAACGCTTCCCCGAGGCTGTCCATGTATGTCTCTGCCATAAAGAGGGTATCTTTTGCCTCCTGCATCTTGCCGCTGATGTTGCCCGTGTGGATCATGGACCATGACCGCCGTGCCGTGTCCAGCGCAAGGTTCAGTGTGTTGTTGCAGACTACCCGGATCGGGGTCAGCGCTACCCGCACGGCGCCGCTCCCGTCGTGGGAGTTGCTGAATACCAGATAGGGGGAAATGCGTTCCCCCGCAATGATATACTCCCTCGGCAGCCTTGCAAGGAGCCAGACCCGCTTTCCTTCCTGTATGGAACCAGCCGTCTCATAGCGCACACCGCTTCCAAGCAGCGTGTCCGTAAAGGCGAACGCCTCCCTGTTCTGGATGATCTTATAGCGGTCGCTTACCACACCAAGCACCTTCCTGTCGCTGTCACGGACATTGACCTTATATCCGGCAATGGCGTCTCCCCCTTCTGTAAAGATCGGTTCCTGTGCCACCTCCCAGTCCAGCCCCGCAAGGCGCAGCGCGTCCGCTGAGGTGGGTGCCTCCTCTACTCTGACACCCAATCCGTGCCACGGTTTTTCCCTTGTGTAAAACATGCTTTCTACATTTGATGACATTTGTTTTTCCTCCATTCTTTTTAAATTTGGCAAAATTTTAGACCAGCGGATCGGCTCCGCTGGTCTGGTTATGGGAATAATATATATTTTGATATGGGACATTTCTTATAAGTGCTATGATATATCGAAATCATATTCACTGCCCCTGATCTGGGCAAAAAATTCCTGTTCTATAAACTCCCGCTTTACCTGTCGGATAAATTTAGCATCAGTAGCAATCCTATAGAGCGTCACTGCCAGTCCGCCTATATCCAGACTCTTCCATGCACTTTCATTTCCAAGTGACACATTAGCCCCCACATAGATCAGATTACTTGCGCTTGCAATAAAGTTGGAATAACTCAATATTTTTCTGGTTCTTACTTCATATACCCTTCTACTGTATTCCACGCTCTCATTATAAAACAGTCCATGCAGCATAGAAATCATCGTGTTGATAAAAACAGAAAAGGTCATCTGCTTTCCCACCGTAACAATGTTCGCCATATCCAGCCCTCTCTGTGCCAGTTCTGCCGCCAGTCCTGCGTCAATCACTGTCACAATGGGTAATGGAAGGCTGTTCTTTGTATATATATCAGAACGTAAATGTATGATCTCTTTAAGCAGTGATGCTCCTACTTTTTCCTTTCCCTCCACCCCTTCATGCAGAAGTTTATCCTTAGTCTTTGAGATCACAAGTCCCGTATTTGCTTTATTTTTTAAGCAATCTTTACTTCTCCCCAACTTATCATACCCAGTATAAATATGGTAAGACTGTAAATTCTTATTCGTCAATGTAGAAGTCACAATATTCGCAGTCCCAAAAATCAATCCAAGAATAGGATCATGCCCGATTGCTGTTAGACGATGCCCCATATATCCTCCACCCTCTAAAGCCCCATTTGCAAGAAAATTAGCATCAAACGGAACAGGGTTACTACAGATTTCTTCCAAAGACGGATTATAATATCTGTGTTTTCGGTTTGAATGCTCCTCTCCATGTCCTATTGTGTTATTCGCCGCCGTCTGGTCATCCAGTCTCTCCGGAAATTTTGTAAGCGTATACTGGCGCACCACCTGTAAAGCAACTGCCAGAAACAAGAATGAAACATCCAGTTTGTTTAATCCGGTATATTTTTCAAACTTCTCGTCGATTTCATCCAGAATCTGCTCTGCGTTAGCCGCCACCTCCGCTACACGGGCTGACTCATCTGCTATCATCTGCATATGCCCTATAATCGTTTCTGCATCTTTCAGTGTGGAATCCATATCATCCAAGAGTGCCTGTCTTTCCTGTAAAGAAGCCGCCGACCGCTTCCGCATTTCCATACTCCGTTTTAGGAAGTCTTCGTATCCCATATTTTTCACACTTTCTGAACTTAACCAAATGCTGAAACAAAATTTCTGGCATCACATATGTATTCTGACACCCATGCAGTCGTACTACTATCCTCCCCGCTGAGTTCTTCCTCCAACTTCTTAATATACTCAAGCAGCTCCAATTCATATTGATCTCTTTCTCTGATTTCTTCTTCTGTCAACTCCGACTCTTCCTTATAGCTGGCTAACTGCTCTTTTAATCCATTGATTTTATCCATATATTCTTTGATTTTCGCTTTAAAAACCTTCTCCTGTTTCTGATATTTTTCTTCATACTCTTTGGAAGCCGACACATTGCCATCACGTCTCCCCTTATCGTATGCCTCCTCCCGTTTCTTTTCCTGCGCTGCTCCTACTGCCACTCCGGCAGCTCCCGCCGCCGCAGCAGCCGTTCCCGCCGACACTCCCATCAATGCGCTTCCAACGGACAATCCAATAGCACCAGTTGCTGGAGCTGCTGCAATAGCCAAGCCTGCTGCCGGCAATACCACCGGCGCAGCCACAACTGCCCCTACCGCGCATACACCACCTAAAACCCATTTCCCGAATCCCATACCTATATCCTCCTATCATTTTTAGTGAAGTTCCAGCAAAGCTTCGCCACGCTTATTCCATTCCACACCTTCCCGCGCCCATTCCTCAACCTCTCTCAATGCTTCTTCCGAGATATCAATTTGCTGGCATATATTACGCAATTCTTTCTGTTCTGCTTCCGAGTAATTATTATCTACCCAGCATAATTGCACCGCCTGTATCAAGAAAAACATCTTTTCTCTGTCTGTTCCAAATGCGAGCGTAATTTCTTGCCCTTCACTCTTTACTTTTTCCAAAGCTAATATTTCTTCCTCGCCCAATTCTAATGCGACAGCCGCCTGCCTGTAAAAAGCGAACTCACTTTCATCAACAATACCATCTGCATTCGCCAGCCGGATCAATCCCTTTAAAAAGCTGATCCGTCCTTCTTTTGTTTGTAAAATCTCCTTGATATCCATATCCACTACCTCATTCCTTTCTCCATGATTTCATTTTATTAGTCTTCTCTGTAACCAGAAAAGCATGTATCGTTTATTGTCTGAGTAAAGAATCATCTGTCACCCTATTAAAACTGACCGGATTATCATTTGAATA
Source organism: uncultured bacterium (assembly GCA_947073545.1). Taxonomy (GTDB): domain Bacteria; phylum Bacillota; class Clostridia; order Lachnospirales; family Lachnospiraceae; genus UBA3282. The sequence goes on along the minus strand of CAMTMP010000065.1, from coordinate 8,525 downwards.
ATAATCCTCTTCTACTCCGATTTCTCCACTCATTATCGTTTCAACCTGTAGCTGATTGCCATTTTTCGTAATCTGATCTATATTCTGGTACTCCATACCACCAGACACCGCATACAGCCCGTTGCCATCCTCTGCCACATAAAGCATTACCAAACCGTAAAAATCTCCAATCATTGATACATAGCCATCTTCCAGTGTATACACAACATTTGACCAGTCTGCATCACAAGTTCCCACTGACGTGATCAATTCTTTGATCCCATCCCCATCCAAGTCATATAAGGTATATTCGCAATATTCACCATACGACGCTACAACATCTTCTATTATCGATGAATATGCTCCTAAGTAATCATTATTTCCGTTTGGCTGGTATGAAAAACCTTGTACTTCACTGTCAAAGTCTCCTTCGCTCGACATGGCGCTTTGTTCAGGTTGTTTATCATTTTCAATCGTCTCATACACTGCCTGAATATTGTCTGTCCATTCATAATGCCCTGTGAACATATCCTCAATCTCAGAAACCTCTGACTCTACCACATCGATTCCTTCTTCTCTGGGATTTGGGCTATAATACACTGTCAATCCTTCTGGATTGGCACTATGATTGATAAACTCTATCCTATCGCTATGTAATTCAAAAACCCAACTGTTATAATCGTAGTCATAATCATAGTCATTTCCAAAATCTATATGTTGTCTTGCCGATATCGCTAACCCGTCATTATTATACACTTCTCTGTATAACTTGATCTCATCAACAACAATATTACCGTCCTCTTCATATTGACGATAATATGTACCAAGCATTGCATCAACAGCGCTTGTATCTCTTAATAAAAAAATCACGTCTCCGCATTCGATCTCCAATCTTTTCACTTTATCTAAAAGCATATTAGGGTATAACGTCCCACTTACTTTTCTCCCTACAGATATGGTTTCTTCATATATAGTGTTTGCTCCAAAATTTAACTCAGCTGCATATTCATTTGCATATACGCTGAACATGGATTCACCGACCGTTACGGCAGTATTGCCTATATTTTCTATTTCATAGTGGATATATGCAGTATCTTCTTTCTCCCCATACTTTGTAAACGTAACGCTTATCTGCCCTCCATTCTTTAGCTCAAACGAAACAGCTTCATTGAGTCCATAAAACAAATCATTCTGAACATACTCAGTATCCTTATTTATATTTTCCTCCCCCAAATCGGCTTCAAACTGCCCTTCTCTATCATCTTCCAACTCAAGCGATTCTTCATCTGATAAAGTTGCCAGCCAGTATCCCCCAGCCAAAACTACAAAGGCAACTATAGCAATCGCAACAAATACTCCCGTATGTTTTCTTTTATCCTGTATATTTGCCCGTGCATATCCCACATAGGGATTTTGATTCATTTGCACGGCATTCATTTCATTAGCGGCTATATTTTCTTGTTCTGGAATGTTCTGACCGTTATTTGAATTATCACTGCGGATTGGAGGATTTCCCTGCACATCTGATGCAAAGCCTGACTGTGTATTGTTTTGCAAATTTTGCTGTCCAACACCAAACGCATTCTCACAGCAAATTGTCTGCACTGCATAGCCAATGATTCCCATATCCGCTACCGTGTTTCTATAATGGTAAATCGACGTCTTGAAGTCAAAAACCGCATTAACAAGAGATTTTCGCCAATAAATAGTGAATGTATTATCTTCGCCGTATTCAATATCGTATATCATTTTCTTACGAGTCAATACGGGACTTCCATCCGCTCCCTTCTCGACTTGAAAATTTAATGATGATAGCTGCGTTATCAAATGATGGATCAAAAAGTCATAAGGCACTCTTTTCTCAAGTAAAAATTTTTGCTGTCTGAGTCCTTTCCATTTGAAGTCAAGTATGCTATTTTTTATCACCAATGCGACAATTAACGCCATTAAAGTTGCAACTACGATGCTTGTTATTCCATTGCCAGCGAAAATACCGAGCAATATGCCGACTACGACAGCAATAAAATATATAATATTGTACTTTCTTCCCCCATCATCTAACGGAGCCATAGATGTCAGCTTTAATGCATCCCGATCTTTTGTACCCATATTTCCCTCCCCATTCGTCATTTGTTTCTATCTAGCATATGTATGAATACTCATACATATCTTTGCATATTATACTCGGATATTCATACATAGTCAAGCTGATTCACCCCACATACAATGAAAGAAAATCTAATAAAGGAGAATTTTGCATTGATCAGCTATACTCCTCTGTTTAAGACAATGAAAGACCGAAAAATAACCTCTTACAGACTTGAAAAGATGGGATTTTCACGAGCCACTTATTACTCGATCCAAAAAGGGAATAGTGTTTCTACCAACACAATCAATCAATTATGTAAACTTTTAAAATGCGATGTATCAGATGTAATACAGTACATTGATGAAGAAGAATAATTATCTGATCCCTTTTATTCCTCCCACAATTTGCCGATAATCTTTTGAACCCCTGTCGTAACTGCTAAATACACTTCTCGGTATCTTCCAGCGCCGTCCGAACTTAGTTGCCGGAATCATCCCGCTCTTAATCATCCGATATACTGTTGATGAACTAATTTGCAGCCTCTCACAAAATTCTTTGCTTGTCATGTAATAATCTTCCATAATTTTCTCCATTTCTGCGCTGCTTTTTGCACATATCGAATTTGTGGCAAGCAACGCGCAGACACAAATCTCGCAATTGAAATTTTTAATTTTCAATCTTATCCCTTTCTAAACTATTTCTTCAATTTTTAATTAGATTCAAAAATCAAACTCACAAATATTCAACAATAGGCAGGAATGCTCGTACTCACCATTAATTCTATGTTTTTCAGTCCAATAAAAAATAATTTTTAGCCAACAACTTATTAAAAGCATTGTTCCCACAACTGCATCCGCCTCAAGTCCCGCCCACTTCCTGCACAACATACTTTTGCGACTAATAAATCTGCTTTTTTGCGTACTTGCTTTAATTAATAATATAGCGATTATATTAAAACAAAAAATAGAAAGGAAAACTTTAAATGAACTCTAATAAAAAGAATGAAGAAATTAAGTTACGAGTAACAAAACAAGAAAAGGAACAAATCAGAAAACTATCATCTTCATCCAAGAATATGACCGCATACATTTTGAAGAAAGTCTTCGCACCCGATTCTGACAACCATAAATCAATTACAGAGACAGTTGAAACCTTAGACCTTGTAAATACAATTATGCTAGAAGTGGAAAAAAGTACAGATGATCTACTAAAACAGAAAATCAAAAATATCATTGCAGAAAGGATCTAACATGGATGAAAAAAACTTTGGAATTTATCTCAATAAAGATAAGCGCGGAGCTTATTGTAATCCTAACGCACCAGAAAAATTAATCAAATATGTTACCCGTGCAGGCAGAGAAAGAAAGCAGGAATTAGTCTCATGGGGTGGAGTCGGTGTCCTTGAATACAGCGTAGAATCTGTGATTGATCAATTCTATTTTGCCCAAAAAGCGCATACACGCCGTGGTAATTTTGGAAAATATATGAGTCATACACTTTTTGCTTTCTCCCCTGAAGGAGAATATGCAGTAGACAAAAATGATATGGACGTTGACGAGATTGCCCGCCAAATGGCAAGAGACATCTTTGAACAGGATCATTGCCAAGTCGTTTATGGCGTTCATAAGCCAGACAAAACAGAACCTCACCTACATATCCATTTTGCCATCAATACCGTAAACTATCGTACAGGTGGTAAACGCCATGAGAATAAGACACAGACAGCCGAAAGAAACGAACGTTTTAATAAAATAATTTCTGATGCGATTTCTGAGAAAAATATGGAAAACGAACGTTTTTAGAACCAGAATAGAACCACAGGCGACAATAAGCGCCGGAAAACCCGCTGTTTATGCGGTCTCCCGGCGTTTCGTCGTCTACTCGAACTCCTCGGCGGATAGCTTGAACTGACTATCTTTCTCTTATTTTTCAAGCATTTATTATCCGTATTATTTAGAAATTGCTCTCGTTTTTGTGCCAGTCAAAATTTTTAGAGCCAAAATAGAGCCAGTTCTATTTACTTTTAGGCAATAATTTAGAATTTATTTTTTCAATCATCATATTGACTTGATTTATTTCATTTCTAAGTTCTTGTACTGACAATCCTACCTTATCATCATGTACAATAGAATTTCTAAGTTTTAAAAAATGAGTAAGAAATATTTTTTCATCCTCACTTATTAAGTTTTCACTTAATAATAATTGTATCACAGATTTATTCGCTATTACATCATTTTTTAATGCAATATCATTACTTATTCCCTCTAATTCTCGCCATGTGCTAATTATTTCATATTCTAAAAGCTTTATATTTTCGCTCTTTTCAGAATTTTTCTCAAACGTTTTATTTCCCTTGGTCTGTCTTATGAAGGAAAAGAAACAAGCTATGACCCCCACCAGCCCAATAATAACAGACATAACTTGAATCAACCCCGCAGGGGATATATGCCTTAAATCATAAAACTTTAACATTATCTCCGAAAACAAATACATAAATACACCAAAAAAAACGTAACCGATACCCAATAATAAAAATTTTGTATTTTTATTATTATCCTCTTTTCTTTGTAGATATTTTTTAACATCAGTATCTATTCTTAGCAACTCACTAACACTTAAATCTTCCATAGAATCTGACTTTCTCAGCAAAGCATCAAATAATAATTCTTTATATTCCTCACCCAATTCATTGATATATTTTTCTATTTTATCATCATTTATTTTTTTCATTTTTACTTCTCCTTAAAAAGTTCAAATGCTGTTGATATACAAGCTATTGCAAAGCAAATAATAAAACTAATTAAACCGGCAAAATTGTCTTGATATCCTGATGGATCAAATAAAAAACCCGAAATTGCCCACGAAACAGTTGATATAAATTTACAGACAATAAGCCATTTAGGTGTTTTCCTTTCTATAAGGTTTCTATTTCTTCTTACTCTTACAGCACGCATAATAATATTACTTGTTATTTCACTATTTGCCCCTTCTTGCCTATCTCCTTCTTCAATCAAAGCAGCCTCCTTGAGCAAATCATTAGCATATTCTTGAGTTTGTTCCTGTAGTTTGCTTTTTGCTCCATTTGACAAATTGGCTAAGTTGGTATCATCTATATCTATATTGAAATTCATTTTTTACCTCCAACCAATCTCTTTTATCCTTTCTAAGATATTCTATCTCACAACAATTCCTAAAGTATAACTAGCTGTCTACCTGTTCTATATATTTTTTCATAATGTTTTTATCGTTTGCCTTATATTACCATATAAACGTTTATTTTTCCATAGAATATTACAATATTCATTTTATTACATTCCACAATATCCCCACATTTCCCTTATCTTTTTATATTACATGGTGCTAGCACCATGTATATATAATCATTAAGGAAAACAGCCGTATTGCTCCTGCGAAAAATATTGTCGCTATTTTCAAATTTACTCTATATATTTTCGTTTCCTAAATACTCTTTCATCAAATTCATAGCCAATTCCATTTGTGGGCTTATCCATTTATTTTTGTGATAGATATAAAAAGAATGATACTTTTTTTCATCAAGTTCCGTTTTAATCGGCATAAGAGAACCGTTTTTCAGTTCTTCCCCGATAGAATATGTGGGAACAACTGCAATTCCCAAATTATTCATAACACATCTTTTTACCGCTTCTATACTTTGTACTTTCATGGGCGCATTGAGAACAATATCTTTTCCGGCAAGGTACTTATCCATATCCAACTGATAATACCCGTCCGGCTCATTACAAATCAAACTAAACGGCTTGCGTTGGTGCGGCGTAACAAAGTCAAGCAAACTTCTGTCAGCAAAGGGGGAAACAACAAGAACCGCTTTATAGTTACCAAGTTGCTTATGTATGACGCTATCGGGATAACTTTCTTTTTCACAGTTTATGCCTATGTCGGCAGTTCCGTCCACAACAGACTGATTGATTTCCCCGGACTGTATGGAATTGATTATAAGCTGCACATTAGGGGCTTCATGTGCAAATGCCCGGATAAACGGTTGCATGTTATAGATTAAAATAGAGTCTGGGATTGCCAGTTTTAAAGAGCCGGATATTTCAGAAATGCTTTTTCCGTAGTTTTCGATTTGTTCCGCTCCCTGCAAAATCATATCGACATAAGGCATAATATCCTTTCCTGCCTGCGTAAGTTCCATGCGTCTGCCTATCTTCTCAAACAATTTCAATGCTAATTCTTCTTCAAGCTGTTTGATTTGGAATGTTACCGTAGACTGCGTATAGCCCAACTTGTCCGCTGCCTTTTGGAAACTCCCCATTTCAAGAATTGTCTTGAAAGTGACTAAACTCTTTGTATTCATTTTAACTCTCCTTGATATATCGAATTTATCGAATTTAAAAATCAAAATTATTGAATTTTTTTATTCTTTTTCTCATGCTATTATAAAACGGTAAAGAAAAAATATCAATCAGTTTTCAAGGAGGTACCATATGAATTTCAAGTTTAGTGCGGACGAGCAGAAAGTGATAGACCTTATTCACGAATTTGGTGTGAATGAGGTTGCACCGTTGGCGGCAGAAATTGACGAGCAGGAACGCTTTCCCGAAGAACACCGAAACAGGTTGGCAGAGTTAGGTATGATGGGGATTTGCTACCCAAAAGAATACGGCGGTGCAGGACATTCCTATCTTGCCTACATTGCCGTGATTGAGGAATTGGCAAAACATTGTTCCACTACGTCCGTCATGTTGTCCGACCACCATTCTTTAGGCTCTTTCCCTCTTTCAGAGTTTGGCACAGAAGAACAGAAACAAAAATACCTTGTTCCGCTTCTGAAAGGAGAAAAATTAGGTGCATTTGCAGTAACAGAGCCGTCCGCTGGAAGTGACTTAGGCAATCAGCAGACAACCGCCGTTAATATGGGCAACTATTGGCTATTGAATGGTTCAAAAATCTTTATTACCAACGGTTTTTATGCAGATACCTACTTTGTTACTGCTATGACGGATAAGAGCCAACGCAGCAGAGGTATTTCCGGCTTTATTGTTGAAAAAGGCACTCCCGGCTTTACTTTTGGAACAAAGGAAAAGAAAATGGGTATCCGTGGTTCAGCTACATACGAATTAGTTTTCACGGATTGTAAGATACCAAAAGAAAATTTATTAGGCGAAGTAGGCAAAGGCTTCAAAATGGCACTTATGACCTTAGACGGCGGGCGTATCGGCGTAGCGGCGCAGGCATTAGGTATCGCACAGGGAGCGATTGACCATTGTAAAAAATATGTCACAGAGCATATGCAAGGCGAGCAGAGAATTTCACAATATCAGTTTACACAGTTTGAACTTGCCGATATGCAGACAAGAGTTGACGCAGCACGTTTGTTGGTATATCGTGCGGCACAGGCAAAGCAGGAACACGAGCCTTTCTCACATCTTGCAGCTATGGGTAAGTTATATGCGGCAGAAGCGGCTACAAACGTGACACGCCGTTGTGTTCAGCTTGTCGGCTATGATGGATATTCAAGGGAGTTTCCTTTTGAGCGTTTCATGCGTGACGCAAAAATTACAGAGATTTACGAGGGCACAAGTGAGGTTCAGAGAATGGTTATTTCCTCATATATGGGTATAAAATAAGCACCTACTCTAACTCACAGGAGGATAATAACATAGGAAAAATAGCAATCTTAACCTACGAGGACAGCGAGGAGTAGGAAGTCAATAGAATACTTTCCATGTTGGCAGAGTACATAAAATTGGAATTCGTTCAGCCCATTTCCTGCCCAATATTACATTTTCCGGGATTGGAAATAAGACTATTTCAACGCCGGGTACTTCAAGGCGGGGAGGACGTGAGCCTTACCCGTCTTGAATACAGCACTCTTGTACTCCTTGCTTCTAATCCCGGCATTGTCCTCACAAGAACGCAAATTTTTGAAGCTGTTTGGAACATGGACAGTGATAGTTGTCAATCAAGCATTTCTACCGTGATTTGTAATCTGCGGAAAAAGATAGAGCCGGACAGCAAGAACCCAACTTACATCAAAACCGTGTTAGGTGTCGGCTACAAATTTGACATGAGAAACGCCGGGGAATGAATTTCTACCCCTGTCAATCCCCGGCATTTTTTATCTCTCCAATGCCCTCTCTATCTGCTGTTTCTGCCCTTTCAAATCGTTTTGTTTTTCATACAGATTATTACGCTCTTTGCAGAGTTCTTTCATGCGCTCCAACTGCGCCCGCACTCCCTCTCGGCAATCCGGCTCTATCTTTTTATATTCCCCGGTCAGATTGCGGATTGTATTATTGTTTTCCTTTATCTGCTCCGACAGGCACACCCAGTCTATCAGATTTTGCACTTCCTTATCTGTTTCGTAAAGGTCTGTATCTGCTACGATTTTAGCACACAGCCGTATCATAACTTTCTTTTCCATATCGGTCATATCTACCAATCCCCCTTTCCTATCGGCTCATTTCAAAGG
>CAMTMP010000064.1 GCA_947073545.1 uncultured bacterium | reverse complement strand
AGAATATAAGAGCCAGTACCTTCATTTAATTTGACGAATATAAGAAAGATCTGGACCACCTAGGGTGCTGGATAACACAATACAGAAAGAGGAAAAACTCAGGAAGAGAAAGATTAAGCGGTTTATGATTGCGTATCTGCTGAGGGCAATCGTCATACTGATACCAACTTTAATGATGATACCTATTTGGAAGATACCAATAGATGCCTTTACGCTTTTTGGACAGAAAGAAAAATGTTTGTCAGATTAGGAAGATCTTGGTATTCCGCATCCTTTTCCTGGATGCGGTCCAGTATGCTGTTTACCCCCATATCCATCAGCAGGTACAGTACAGAATCCTTATCCATAGCAGAATCTCTCCTTTCTCAGTGGTGCATATTACCTCTGAAGACATGGGATATCAACTCAATTTTGATGTTGAGGGGGCAGTTTTTCTATAAGCAATTAAACTTTTAGCAATTCTGCCATTTCTTCTTGTGTCATTCTTTTGTACCGACGAAGTTTTTTAATACATTCTCCTACTTTCCATATATCCTGCTCCTTTCGTTGGTGTGATTTCATTTTATAAGCAAAAAGAACAGAAAACCACAATATATTTTGGAAAACCACTTATCACTTTTGTTAATGAAAATTTTTCAAATTCTTGCGTACTTTCACACTTTCAATGAGACTGAATGCATCCTCACGAATTATATTTACTTCATTCTATCAGCTTTAGTTAATTCACGAATCACTCGACAAGGATTTCCTGCCGCCAAACTATGTGGAGGAATACTTCTTGTAACAACACTTCCTGCACCAATTACACTTCCTTCTCCAATAGTTACACCACCGCAGACAATAACATTAGCTGCTAACCAACAGTCATTTCCTATGGTAATCGGTTTAGCATATTCCAGATTATAATAACTGCCATCATCTCGCTGCCGTACATTTCGTTCTTCTGGCAAAAGCGGATGCATTGGAGTTGCTAAGGTAACATTTGGTCCAATCATTACGTTATCACCAATATGTACCGGGCATACATCCAGACAGGTGAAGTTAAAATTTGTTCCGCAAAACTTACCAAAGTATGTATTGCATCCATAATCAAAATAAACAGGTGCCTGAAGACCTGGCAAATTAGGAGTATTAGGAAGTAACTCCCGAAGAATAGCCATACGTTTTTCTGACTCATCTTCATCAATCTGGTTATATTGTCTGGCTAGTTTTCTTGCTTTTATAAGTAATTCCGTCAGTTCTGAATCAGATGGGTCATACAACATCCCAGCAAGCATTTTTTCTTTTTCGGTCATTTCAATAATTCCTCCATCAACTTAACGATTTGTCAATGGCTCCATTATACCACAATCACTTCCCAGAGGAAATAGATTGTACAAATGCCTGCCGACACAAGATTTCAAATACATTCCCTTCCGCTGTCCTGTCAGTGAGCAGGCTGTTCCGCTCGTCTGCGTTCGGGTTAGCAAGGTACAACACGCAGTCAGTTCCCAAAGCTATGAAGCATTAAAGACGCTGGCAAGGGAGACGCTGCGCGAAGAGTGAAAGAAAGGATGTAGGACGGCAATTTGTGATATACACAGGAATCCACACAGTAGAAATAAATTTTTTTATGGTATTGCATTATCACCCACAAAGTGTTAAGATATTTACGCACCCACAAAGTGTTAAGATAAAAGGAGGACAAAATGGCACAGCAAATTTCTGAATCCGAATTGGTACTAATGAAAATCATTTGGAAGAATGGAGGGGCAGCTTTATATTCCCTTATCATGGAGGAATTGGAAAAAGATAAAAACGAATGGAAGAACAACACTGTACTCACGTTGCTTTCCCGTTTAGGAGAAAAAAAGTTCTTGAAAGTCAAAAAAATCGGCAGGAAAAATGAGTATGTGGCTACGGTAACAGAAGCAGAATACCAGACCATGCAGACCCACAGCTTTCTTGATAAAGTCTACGGCGGGAATGTGAAAAACTTAGTGTCAACCTTGTTGCGGCAGGATATTCTTTCGGCAGACGAATTGAAAGAGATTGAAACATTTTGGAGAAAAGAAAATGAATGAGTTTATAAAAATATTATTGTCGCTGTCTGTTTCCGGCGCACTGTTACTGCTTCTCATTTTGGGATTGAAGCCGCTGTATAAAAACAAATTCAGCAAGCGTTGGCAGTATTATATCTGGATAGTTGTTGTTTTGCGTTTTCTGCTTCCCTTTACTCCCGATACTACGATTATTGGAAGCCTGTTTGAAAAATTCGACACAGCAGCAATAACAAATGAAATGCCTGCAACCCCCAATGTACCCGTTCCCGCAGATACGGGTAACAGCAAAGCAGAGCCGATACAGACAAACCGGGAAACAACCACCGCTGCCATACGTGAGCCAGTTGACAAATATGTCTGCCTGTTTTTTATCTGGTCAGCATTGGCACTGGTTTTATTTGTCCGCAAAGTAACGGTTTATCAAGGCTTTATCCAATACATCAAAGCAGGAAATAAAGAAGTATCAGATATAAAAATCTTGAATCTGCTATCTGATTGTGAAGAAAAACTGAATATCAAGACAAGGGTAGAAATATCCTGTAATCCGCTGATTGCTTCCCCTATGATGATTGGCTTCTCTCGACCAAGAATCATTTTGCCTGCCCACGAATGGGAAGATAAAGAGTTGTCTTATATCTTTGTGCATGAGCTGATTCACTACAAGCAGAGGGATATGTTTTATAAATGGCTGATACAGATTGTTGTGTGCGTCCATTGGTTCAATCCTTTTGTATATTTACTGGAAAAGGAAGTGAATAAATCCTGTGAATTGTCATGTGATGAAAAAGTCATATCTGTACTTGACGATACCGCAAGACGTGAGTATGGAGATATACTAATTTCCTTTTTGAAGTCGAACAATCTCTATAAAAGTTCTTTAGCTTCCGTCACTTTGACTGAGGGAGCAGAACAGTTAAAAGAAAGGTTAGGTGCGATTATGAAATTTAGGAAAAAATCAAAAGTGATTATTGCTATTACTACTATTTTTACGGTTGCCGCTTGTGTCTGCTTTTTTGTAACCGGTGCATACGCCGCCCCTTCTACTGCTAATGAAAAGAAATCATTCATGGAAGCTGCCGCAGATATTTTCGGAAACGATGAAGAAAAAAAACAATTTACTGAAATTATTACAGCTTCTGGTGAGACGATTGGTATCATTGACGATAATAAAGAAATAGAAAGGTTCGTAAAACAACTGGATATTAAATCTTGGAATGATATGGAACAGCTGCCCGAAGATATAGACTTGGTATATAGTTATATATCATATGAGGTAATTGATGAACCTATATTTTTACCGGATGGAATACCGTTAGTTCATATGAGTACCTTAGAATTATATATTTCCGATAAAGGTGAATATATGATACGAGATTATGATCAAGAAATAGAAGCAATAGCCAGAATATCAGAAAAGGCGGGACGGTTTCTTAATGCGCCGGAAGACTTAGACCTAAATAAGCATATAACAGCGAAGGACATACTGGATGGGTGGGGACTTGATTTTTATGTGCCAAATAGTAATATTGAAAAAACAGATGATATAGAGGCTGCCCGATATTATCAAGGAGACACATCATTTATAGAGAATGCCCGATATTATCAAGGAAAAACATCATTTACAGAAAAGGAACTACGCAGGACTTCTAAAGAGCAGAAGATACAGTTTTACGGAGCAGACAAAAGCACATTACTGAATGAAATAGACGATATTTCTGAAATAGCGCAATATCTAAACGGGTTGGCTCTGGAACAGTGGGAATATGCAGATAATGCACCAAATCCCGAAGAAGTTGAATGTCAAATTGTTAGATTTATGTTATCAAGGGATAATAAAAAAGAGTTAAAAGAAATGTGTACAGAGATACTTTATAAAAGCAATGGTAATTATTATATCGAGGAAATAATCCCGGGTGAATATAGTGATCGGGGAGATTCTATAACACATTATCAAGTGTCAGAGGAGATAGCAAAATATATTTTATCATATATAGGAATTGCATCAAATTGAAGCAAATGTAGAAGTATCGCTTAGCGGTATTATCAAAAAATGAAATGACTATTTATCCTAAGGAAACGCTAATGAAAGCGTTTCCTTATAATAAAGTTGAGAGGACTGATGGATATGGAAAGTGGAAGAATCCGGATTGTCGATATTGCCGACGAGCTGGGATTGAGTACTGCCACCGTATCGAATGTCATTCATGGGAAAACAAAGAAAATATCAGATGAAACGGTGAAACGCGTGCAGCAGCTTTTGGAGGAGAGACAGTACATTCCGAGCATGGCAGGGATACTTCTGGCACAAAATGATTCCAAAATTATTGGGGTGGTCATCAATGACCATGAAAAATACGAGGGACACACACTGGAGGATCCGTTTATCTCCGCATCGGTAAACGCACTGGCAAAGGAGATCGGGCAGGCAGGAAAATTCCTTATGCTGAAAGTGACCGATCAATGGGAGGAAATTCCCAGATTTGCTTCCATGTGGAATATGGAGGGAATGGTGTTATCTGGCTATTGTGAACAGGATTATAAAAAATTAAGGGAACAGATGCACATCCCGTTCGTGGTCTACGACGGATATATGGAAAGTTCCGGAAATCTTGTAAATATTGAGGTCGATCACTTTGACGGCGGGGTACAGGCCGGACGTTATCTGAAAAGCAGGGGGCACAGCGCTGTGCTTTGTATATCGGATAATAATATCTGCATGGATAGGGAAAGATTTATGGGATTAAAAAGTGAGATTCCGAATGCAGAACTGATGGTTGTTCCTATGGAGCAGGAAGCGCGCGCCATTTTTTACAGGGAACATTTAGAGAACATAAAAAATTATTCAGCTGTTTTCGCCGTGTCCGATTATTATGCCATGGATTTTATTCAATTCCTGAAAAGTGCAGGGGTATTTGTTCCGGAGGATATATCGGTAGTCGGGTTTGACGATGTGAGGGGAAGTGAAAAAGTAGTACCGGCATTGACCACAATAAAACAGGATAACAGACAAAGGGCGGCTCTGGCGGTCAATCTGTTGGATCAGTTAAGAAACGGAGACTGCGGGGATAAAAATGTGAAGCTGCCTGTAACCCTTATAGAGCGTGACAGTGTGTGTGACGTAAAAATACACAAAAAATGAAGCCGGATTTTGGTTAGGGTTACGCGTTTAACCTTTGCTATTTGCCATAGTTCCTTTTATGATTATTACAACCGCTGTAAGGCAGATCGGAGGAGTCATAAAATGGATATGGGAAAACAGAAAATGATAGAGAGAAAGAAAGCGTTTCAACGGGAACTGATTCAGATTGCAGTTCCCGTAACATTGCAATGCCTGATGCAGTCTTCCTTTTCCGTAGTAGATCAGATTATGACAGGGCAGCTTGGAAGTATCAGTATCGCAGGGATTGGACTGGGAGGAAAGTTTGCATCCATTTATTCTGTAGTGATCGCGGCGGCTGCATCCGTGGCCGGCATTATGTTAGCGCAGTACATAGGAAAGAAAGATGATGAGGAAGCAGGCAGGAGCTTTTATACAAATTTGGCAGTATCATTCCTATTGGCGGCGGTTTTCACTGCATTAAGTATGATGATGCCGTACCGGATTTTGGGGTTATATACAAATGACACGGCTGCGGTACAGGGAGGCGTGGGATATCTCAGAATCTATGCGCTCAGTTTTCTGCCTGTGGCAGTTACATCCATTTTTTCGGCATATCTCAGATGTGCCTGTGCAGCAAAAATACCGTTATATGCAGGCATTTTTGCCAGCGTGGCAAACACTGTTTTCAATTATTTACTGATATTCGGGAAAGCAGGGTTTCCGGCAATGGGTGTGAAAGGCGCCGCGTGGGCGTCTGTGATAGCACAGGTATCAGGCTGTATACTGACAGTTATATTCTTTTTCTTTTTGCACCGGAAAAATGCATGGAAAATTCCGTTTGCGATCAGAATGGACAAAGTGCATATGAAACAGTATCTGGCCATTTTAATGCCTCTGCTTTTGTGTGAATTTTTTTGGAGTCTTGGGGAAAATGTATATGCATCCATATACGGGCATATGGGAACGAAAGCCTTTGCTGCCATGACATTAACAAATCCTTTGCAGGCATTGGTTATGGGAGCGTTAAGCGGCGTATCGCAGGCGGCCGGAGTGATGATCGGAAAGAGACTGGGCGCTGATGATATGGGAAGCGCCTATCAGGACTCTGAAAGGCTGATGCATACAGGACTTGTCTGTTCGCTGCTGTTATCTGTATTGGTAGTGGCATTTGGCAAATATTATGTGTTGATTTTCCGTGTGGAAGATGACGTAAGGCAGATGACAGGGTATGTGCTTACAGCATATGCCCTGGTTGCACCTGTAAAAGTGCAGAATATGATTTTAGGCGGGATTTTAAGAAGCGGGGGAAAGACAACCTTTGTAATGATCATTGACATGATTGGTACGTGGATATTTGGCGTGCCGCTTGGATTATTAGCCGCTTTTGTTTTCCATTTGCCTATCGCGTCAGTTTATTTTGTTTTGTCTATGGAAGAGTGCGTACGCCTTATCATTTCTTTGGTTGTCTTCAGAAAAAAGAAATGGATGCAGACATTGTGAGAACGTATGGACAATGGAAGATTTTAACGAAAACAAGCGGTAACAGACATCTGGCAGGGACTCCGAAAATGGGAATCCTGCCATATGACAGTGCGCCGCAGGGCACACTGCAAAAAAGTGTTCATTGATCTTCCTCCAACAAACGCTTTCCCGCCTTAATACCTAATCCGGAACGCGGCAAAGCTGCGCTTGCAGAAAAGAGGAAGGCTTAAAAGTCCTTTACTTTTAAGCCTTCTGTACACTTCCTGTTCAATCATAGTCCACATCGTACTCGATAATATTTCCGGAAACTGCATCAATAGTATAGTCGTACTCTGTTCTGCCGGAATAGAATTCGATTTCATATTCCACTCCACCATCATCATTCTCCAGCTTTGCTTTTGCAAACTGTACATCTGATTCGTTCAGCTGGGCGTGGTTTAGTGCAATCTCTTTCGCACGGTCGACTCCAATATAATCATTGCCGGAGCTGTTTATGGCACTGTCTGTTGGGTTCGTCTGTATCTGAAATTGCTCAATATTCTTTTCAAGCACCGTTCCGTTGGAAGCATCGATTTCATATTCGTATTCTATATCAGAAGTATAAAATTCAATGTCATATACCTGTGTTCCATGGCTATGATCAAGCTCGGTCTTTTTAAATGTGACATCTGATTCAGACAGGCAGGCATCCTTGAGCGCTGCAGCTTTCGCCTCATCAAGAGAATCTTCCTGTGGCTGTGCCGTGCTGTTTCCGTTTGCAGCAGGCTGATTCTCTGCATCTTTCCGCGGTTGTACAAAACTGTTTTCGTCTGTGGCATACTGATTTCCTATATCCTGCATATCATTATTCCCGTTTCCTTTACCATCAATGTCTCTTGCGATAATTTCTCCATTCTTAGCCTGAATTAAATATTCATACTCTGTACCGTTGCTGTAGAAATCAACTTCGTATTGAAAACGTCCGTCATCAAATTCGAGCCGTGCGCGCAGAGCGGATGCTTCTGCTTCGCTCAAACCGGCATCTTTGAGAGCGACAATCTCTGCCTCTGCCTTGGTAATCAGAGTACTTTTGAATGCTGTTATACTGGCGGCTATAATAACAACCACTATACAAATCACTAAAATAATTGCCTTCTTTGGTGTACTGAATAATTTTTTCATATCATTTATCCCCGCTTTCCTATTTCCTTCACCATGGCAAGCCCTAGGCCTGCACCCTCACTGAACCGGGCAGATTCTACCCGATAGAAACGCCTAAAAATCCTTTTTACATAATATAGCATATGCGATTCTGTTTTTCAAACTTAATATTGGTTTCTGGAAATTCGGTCTGTCGAATTTCGTATCTGACTATTCGGAGACCTTGCGTGAAACCGATACTTTTTCCCTTTCATGTAGCACTATCTTCCGCAATAGAAATTCAGATGAAATTTATTTGATTCTCTTGACAAAACTCCGGCTTGAACTATACTTTGTAACAGTGATATATAACATTGCTACAAAGAAAGGGGCGTGCGGCAAATTGAGTGAGCCGGAAAGAAGCACACTGGAGTTGATCCATACGGCGGCCAAAGCGGAATTTATGGAAAAGGGGTTCCAGGCTGCCTCCCTGCGGAGTATCGTCAAAACGGCAGGCGTGACCACCGGGGCATTTTACGGCTATTACGACAGCAGGGAAGAACTGTTCGCAGCCTTGGTGGATCCGGCCTATGAATATATGATGGGGCGGTATAAGCAGACCCATGAATATTTTGAAAGCCTGCCCATAGAAAAGCAGCCGGAGCAGATGGGAAAGATGTCATCAGAGTGTATGAATGAGCTGCTGGCATATTCCTGTGAGCATATGGATGAATTTTACCTGATCCTGAAATGTTCGGTGGATACGAAATACGCTTCCATGATTGATGACATGGTGGAGATTGAGTTGGAGGCTACCCATCATTATTATGAAGTCTTAAAGCAGCTTGGGACTCCTTCCCCCAAAATTGATGAAAGGCTGGAACATATCATGGCAACAGGGATGATAGGAGCCTTTTTTGAAATGGTTCTTCATAGGATGCCCCTTGAAGACGCAAAAGTGTTTTTGCAGCAGCTAAATGATTTCTATACCGCAGGGTGGATGAAAATTATGGGACAGTGATCCGAGCCAACAGCTAATATATAGAAAGTTTGCATTGCGGGCTTTCTATTATATTTTCCACATAAGTTGGTGAAAACTAACCAGTATTTTATAAGGATAACAGGGAATGACTGCAGCGGTCCCTTTATCAAACCTGATTGTTGAGCGACAAATTACCATCTCCACCAACAGCACATTATCCCCGTCACCCAAATAAAAAACAACGACAGGATCGTATCTTAACTCCACGTTCCTGCCGTCATCCTCTTCACTTTCCCATCTCTATGTCAGCGACTGGTTATTCGCCGCTGCAAGAATCACCTCCGTATCGATCACCATCTTTCCCTGCTGTGCCCCGATCGTCAGCGCATCCGTCATCAGGTTGTCTATCTTTCTCGCATTCCCCTCACTGTACCCGTGTACCGCGCTTACTGCCTCCGGCTCTATGATCTGACGGCTTGCTCCCGCCAGCTCCAACTTGTGCCGGATATATTCCGGTATCTCCTTGTCAGAAAGCCCCTCATAATTATAATGCACCGTGATCCGCTGCCTTAGCGCCTCATGCACCTGTTTCTCTAATATATGGTTCAGGTACGGCTCCCCGGTCAGCACAAGGCTGAAACAGTTCAGGGAATCATAGCTGTAATTCATCAGCATCTTTAAGTCCCTGAGGATACTATAGTTTAAATACTGTGCCTCGTCTATCGCCAGTATGAAAGGCTGTTTCTTTTCTTTATAAAGGCAGTACAGCCGCTCCTGTATCGCACGGAACATCCCCGTTTTGCTCCCGCACGCCTCCAGCCCCAGTATGTCGCATAACTGTCTGTAAAACTCCGACACACTGATGGTAGACAGGCAGATATAGGCTGTCTGGTACTGGTTCGGGTTTAATCCTTTCATGAAGCACCTAAGAGCATACGTCTTTCCCATCCCCGGCCCTGCCGTGAACACCCCGATCCCCCTCACTCTCTTTAAGTACTCCAGACGTTCCTGCATCTGCCGGTGGTCCTCCGACGGGAACGCATCTTTTTCCTTCAGGTTCTGTTTGTTGAAGGGATTGAACCCCATCCCGTAATACTCAGTGAACATCTGACTTCCCCTCCTTTCCGTACCGGATCGACAGTCCGTTATCCCGCTTCGTCCGCCCATTCTCCACCCTGTCCGTCAGTCTTAAAGGATAATGCTCCCCGCCATACAGCACATAGGCGCCGTCCGCTTCTCCCGGCAGGAAACGTACTTCCACCTTCTGCCCGATGAACTGCATGGGCGCATCGTATACCGTATTCATCAGGTGAATGGTGGCGTCCCTGTTCACCCGCCGGTAGATCCGGTTGTGGAAACATTCTTCCAGCCATTCTAAAGACCTCGGTTTCCGTATCTTTTCATTCCCGGACAGGTATCTCTCCAGCGGGCTCTGCCCGGTCACCGAATGGACTGTGGTGTTATGCTTCCTGATATAGTCTGCAAGCAGACCGTTGAACTCTTTTAATGACCGGATCTGCGGGATATCAAGCCCGTAGAGCCATCTCTCCTTTAACGTGCGGAAGTTCCTTTCCACTTTTCCCTTGGATGCCCCGTCCCTGACCGGCGTATGCAGGAGCACCGTACCGATAGAACCGCAGATATAGGAGAGCTGGTCGTTGCTGTAGGGTGCGCCGTTATCCACATACAGCTTATGTGGTATCCCGTATGCTGCCACCGCCTCCCGCAATACCTGCTGGAAATTCGCGGCATTCTCCTGATAAAAAAGCCGTCCCCCGACGATCATCCGTGAATAGTCATCCAGGATCATGATCAGATACGTCCTCCGGTTGTTCCCTTCTTCCCGGATATAGGGCAGGTAACAGGTATCCGCCTGCCACATTCCTCCGAAGTACGCTTCCTCAAAAGCTTTCCTGTCCTTCTTTTCTGCTTCCTCCACACCCCGCAGCCCGTTCTTTTTCAGGTATCTCTGTACACTTGCCACAGACACGCCCGCAGGCAGGAACGCCTCCTGTACCAGCCTTGCATGGATCTGCGTCCCGTTCAGCCGCGGGTATTCCCTTTTGAGCCGGTGGATCTCCTGTTGAGCCTCCGGCGTGATCACGCGGCTGGCTCCTTTGTCACATCTGGTCTTCGGGAGCAGCGCATCCATGCCCCCGCTCTTATAAAGGCTCACCCATTTCTCCAGCGTCTTAGGCTTATACAGGACCTGCCGTCCGTCCGGCAGTGTCTGCACTGTCTGTGCCACCCGCCTGCAGTACGCACATACTGACGCATCCGGACAGGTTCCCTGGATCACCGGCGCGATCATCCCGAAACGCATCTGTGCAACCGCCATCTGTTCTTTTTGTACCTTTTCTTCCTCCATTTCCCATGCCTCCTTATGTTTTTCTCAGCATAACAGACACGCCTTCTTCCCTCCATTGCGTTTTTATGTGACGCCCCTTCCCCTTCCTTCCACGATAAACGACACCTCCCGGTCTGTGCGGGGGATCCTCTCCAGAAAAGAAAACCGGAACTTTTCATAAAATCCCTCAAGTTCCTTTCCTGTTAATCCTTCTATAAAAGACATCCCGCTCCGGTATAGGCTCTTTAACACCCCAAGCCACGTCTCCTTCTGCTTCATATAAACCTTTTTCCACGCGTAAAGCGTTGACGGCTGTATACCGAAGTGGCTGCAGAGCTGTTCCACAGTCCTGTGTCTGCACATGTAACTGTACAGGACGGTCAGAATAAAACGCAGGGAATAGGAGCGGTACGGCACAAGACAGGAGGACAGCAGAGCATGGGTATGCCGGCAGGAGGTGCATCTGTATCTTTTTATCCCAACCCTGTGGATACCGGGTTCTCCTGACTCCAGTTCTATCAGGCATCTCTCGTAATACCCGAATTCTTTCAGGCAGCTTTTCGCACCACAGTGTGGACAGGACACTCCCAATCCTTTGAAGCTGGCACGGTCCTGCTCCAGCCATTGCCGGTCTGTCAGGGACAGCTTATATAACTGGCTGAAAACTGTATAGATCCGTATCATTCGTATGGGGCTCCTCCTTTATCATTACCTGTTTATCTTAGCTGAAAAACAGCATAGAAAAAAGCGTGCTGTTTTCTGAAGCACGCTCTCATAGGAGCTCCGCGGTACACAGATATTTTATTTTGTAGCGATTGCTGTATCTTTAGGAACTATAATTTGCCGCTCTACACCATGGAAGAAATGAAAAACACAAAAAAGCTGACGGATGACTGTGACGCGGCCATAAAGACCGCCCAGTTCCGCTTTGCCCTCATTGCCCCGCTTGTGCAGGGGCTTGTTCCCGATGGGAGCGATACCGCATACTTCATGCGCATCACAAAAGACCCGCTTACTTTACCCGACGGCAGATGTGTAAAGTACAGCTGGAAAACACCCCAGAAGTGGCACTATCTCTACAAAAAAGGCGGCTTCGATGCCCTCCTGCCAAAAACCCGTTCCGACAAAGGCATCCCCCGCGCACTCCCCGATACCGCGATCGAAGAAATCTACCGCCTGAAAGAGAAATACCCGCGCCTGAATGCCACTCAGATCCATATCCGCCTTGTCCAGGACCGCCTTTATCCCCGCCAGTGTCAGCGTGGATGCCGTACAGCGTTTTATAAGGAACAGCGGCCTCAAATCTTCACAGGAACTGAACCGGAAGGACAGGAAGGCATTTGAAGAGGATGCCTTTGGCAGACTCTGGCAGGCCGATACCTGCCACTTCTGCTACATCAATGACGCTACGGACAAAAAGGCACATAAGGTCTGCCTCGTCGTCATCATCGACGGCCACTCCCGCATGATCGTCGGCGCGGGTCTCTCCTACAGCGACAATTCCTACGGTTTTCAGAAAGTGTTGAAACAGGCCGTCTCCACCTACGGCATCCCTGACAGGCTTTATACCGACAACGGCTCTCCCTGCATCGATAAACAGCTCTCCCTCATCTGCGGCTCCATCGGCACCGTGCTTTTGCACGCACCGGTCAGGGATGGCGCCGCCAAAGCCAAGGTGGAAAGGAATTTCAGGTCCATGCGTGAAAGGTTCCTGTATGGGCTTGACCTTGAAAA
>CAMTMP010000063.1 GCA_947073545.1 uncultured bacterium | reverse complement strand
CATATTCTATGAACTTTTCCCTGGCCTCATTCTTTGTGATGCCTTTTTTCAAAACTACCTTCAGCATATCAAAAAAGACGATATTGGTCATGTTGTGGAATATCAGGTCATTCTTCCTTGCTTCTACGAGAAGCATTTTGTAATCGTTGACAAAGGGCTTCATCTTATCAGGAATGTCCAGCATCCCGTGAAGGGTGGTAGCCCCGTCCCAAGGATGATCGCCGTAGTAGACAACAACCGTGATGACAGGGGTAAACCTGTCAGTCTGCTTCATTCTGGAAAGATATTCGTTATCCGTCATTCCCTCTTTTTTCTGGTATTTCTTTGCATTGCTGTCATACTGTTTTTTGTATGTGCCGTAATCATAACCCATAACCCGCATCAGCATGGCATAGTGTATATGCTCCTGTGATTCTATGCCGAGCATGACCAATTCTACGCCATGAGTCAGGGATTTCTTGCAGATCTTTATGCTGTCTCTGGAGGCTTTGATACTCTAGGCGTATTCTCTGTGCTCAAGGATAGAAGATTCTTCCGTGTCGGCATCTTCCAGTTCATCGGGGGAAATCACCTGTTCGCCGCCAAATAGTACTGCATTAAAGAGATCGGCAAACTGTTCATTGTTATTCCAATAATTCTTTAACACGGTATCAGGCTTTAAATCCTGTGTTTTCTTTGTCATCTAGAAGTCCCTTTCTTTTGTATAATTGTAGTATACTATCAAATCATCATGGTTTCAAGCGTATCTGGGGATAGCGTGGGAACTGCCTGAATGCTTGTAAGAACACATCGGCGGGCGCATCTCAAATATAATTTTACTTTTCGGATGAAATGGTATATACTTAGTAGCAAATGCGGCGACGCATGGACGGGCGGCGGAAATCACAGAAAGAAACACCGGCCGGGAATACAGGATAAAGGTGGTACAGTAAAATGGCATTATTACAACAATGGCACGATATGGCGTATTCGGAGACGGCGAACAAGGGAGATCTGCAAAGACTCTGGTCGGAATATTTCCAGAAAGAAAAAGAAATCTATGCACAGCTTTTAAAGACTCCGGATGAGACAGTAAATGGCACGGTCAGGGAGCTTGCGGATAAATACGAAGTAGATCTGATGACCATGACAGGATTTCTGGACGGCATTAACGACAGCCTAAAGAAGGCGAACCCCATCGACGAGATGGAGGAGAACACTGAGGTAAATCTTGGTTTTGACAAAGAACTGCTCTATAAAAATATGGTTGGGGCCGGTGCGGACTGGCTCTACAATCTGGAGGAGTGGAACGAGATCTTCGATGAGGATAAGAGAAAGGCTCTTTACAGGGAGCAGAAAGAGTCCACGACCGTCCATAAGGATAAGAAGATTTATCCCAACGATCCCTGTCCGTGCGGCAGCGGCAAGAAGTATAAAAAGTGCTGCGGGAAAAACGCATAGGATAAAAAGAAAAGTTATGTAAACTTAATTCCGGACTGTCGGCCGGTAAAATTTGCGAAGTAAAATTTTACCCTTTACTTTTGGATGTGTCTGGCATAGAATAGGAATAGAATTGACAGAATAACACGTTGACGAGAAGAGTAGGATGCGAAACGCAGCAGAGAGAAGCGCCCTGAGCTGAAAGCGCTTTTGCGGGAAACATTTGAAAACCGGCTCTGAGTGGCCTTAATACGGCCCGTTGACTTACGTTACAGTCGAATGAGAGGTTTCGTGCCGCGAAAGGCGCACGGGGCAAGCGAGGTGGAACCGCGTAAACATACGTCCTCTGCACAGTCTGTTTGACAGTGCAGGGGATCCTTTAGTTTAAGGAGGAAAAACGATGGAACTGACTGAATGGAAAGAAAGGGCGCTCGACACAATAAAAGGTGAGCTTGCTCTCAAAAAACTGGATTTCTGCCTGATCGGGGCGATTTGTTTTCTGACCGGAATCTGCATCGGCATGATTGCAGCGCCGCTTACCCACGGCGTTACGGTTCAGGTTTTTTCAAACAACAGGAATAACGGCAGCGGAAACGGCAGCAAAAACGGGAACAATCATGGTAATCAGTACGGTGACCTTGCAGAAGATGAAAATCTGTAAAACCGACCGATTGGAAAGACAGGAAAAGCGTAAAACAGACAGATTTGGAAGGACAGAACATATAGGGAAAGGAAGATGAGAACATGAAAATTACATTGAAAGACGGTTCGTTTAAAGAGTATGCACAGGCCATGAGCATCTACGACATTGCGCTGGACATTTCTGAGGGGCTTGCCCGCGCGGCCTGCGCCGGGGAAGTGGACGGAAAAGTGGAAGACCTGCGCACCGTGATTGACCGTGATTGCAGCTTAAACATTCTTACGGCAAATGATCCGGAAGGGCTTAAGGTAGTCAGACACACGGCATCCCATGTGCTGGCGGAGGCGGTGAAGAGGCTGTTCCCGGAGGCGAAGGTGACTATTGGTCCTGCCATCGAGGAAGGTTTTTATTATGATTTCGACGCGGCGCCTTTTTCCAGAGAGGATCTGGATAAGCTGGAAGCGGAGATGAAGAAAATTATCAAGGAAGGGCATAAGCTGGAGCGCTTTACCCTGCCGAGGGCTGAGGCGGTCAAGTTTATGGAGGAGCGAAACGAGCCTTACAAGGTGGAGCTGATTCGGGATCTGCCTGAGGACGCGGAGATTTCCTTCTACGATCAGGGCGGATTTGTGGATCTGTGCGCCGGCCCGCATCTGATGAGCACGAAAAACATCAAGGCGTATAAGCTGATTTCCTCTTCCATGGCATACTGGCGGGGCGATTCTGACAGGGCGCAGTTACAGCGTATCTACGGCACTGCCTTTTCTAAGAAGGAGGAGCTGGCGGCATATCTGGAGCATCTGGAAGATATCAAACGCCGCGACCACAATAAGCTGGGCCGTGAGATGGAGCTGTTTACCACAGTTGACGTGATCGGACAGGGTCTGCCCCTGCTTTTGCCGAAGGGCACGAAGATGGTCATGAAGCTGCAGCGCTGGATTGAGGATCTGGAGGACAAGGAGTGGGGTTATGTGCGGACAAAGACCCCGCTTATGGCAAAGAGCGACCTGTATAAAATGTCCGGCCATTGGGATCATTACAAGGAAGGCATGTTTGTGCTGGGAGACGAGGAGAAGGATAAAGAAGTGTTTGCGCTCCGCCCGATGACCTGTCCTTTCCAATATTACTGCTACAAGAATACCCAGCATTCCTACAGAGATCTGCCGATTCGATACGGCGAGACGTCCACCCTTTTTAGAAATGAGGACTCCGGCGAAATGCACGGCCTGACCCGTGTGCGCCAGTTCACCATTTCTGAGGGGCATCTGATTATGAGACCGGATCAGATGGTGGAGGAGTTCAAGGGCTGTATCGCGCTGGCAAAGCATGTTATGTCAACCTTGGGGTTGTTAGATGATGTGACTTGGCATCTTTCCAAGTGGGACCCCGAGAACCCGGGAAAATATATCGGCGAGCCGGAGATATGGAATGAGACGGAGGCGCACATCCGCAATATCCTCATTGAGCTGGATCTTCCCTTTACGGAGGACGTGGGTGAAGCGGCATTTTACGGGCCGAAGGTGGACATCAACGCGAAGAATGTGTACGGCAAAGAGGACACCATGATTACCGTGCAGTGGGACGCTCTTTTGGCGGAGCAGTTTGATATGTATTATATCGACCAGAACGGCGACAAGGTGCGGCCGGGCATTATCCACAGAACTTCTATGGGCTGCTACGAGCGGACGCTGGCGTGGCTGATCGAGAAATATGCAGGAAAGTTCCCCACATGGCTTTGTCCGGAACAGGTGCGTATCCTGCCGATCTCCGAGAAGTATGAGGCTTATGCTGAGGAGATCAGAAAGGAGCTTGCGCGGAACGATATCGACGTGACCGCTGACAACCGCTCTGAAAAGATTGGATTTAAGATCCGCGAGGCGAGACTTGCCAAGGTGCCTTATATGTTGGTGGTGGGCGCGCAGGAGGCGGAAGACAAGACGGTGTCCGTCAGAAGCCGCTATGCGGGTGATGAGGGCGTGAAGCCGTTGCAGGAGTTTATCGACCAGATATGCATGGAGATCAGGACGAAGGAGATCAGACAGGAGATACCGCAGGAAGGATAAGGCAGGAAACGGACTGACGGGCACAGGCGTGTGCCGGAAGGAAAACCGCAGATGGAAACATCAGGAAGATGTGTGGACGGTCTGGAAGAAAACGTCAGGCTATGTCAGGTGGAGTGCGCGAATGCATGAATTGAAAGAGAGGACAACAGGCAGGGATCTGGCAGGAGTTTTCCTGCTCGGACTCAGCTTGCTTATGCTTGGAAAAAGCCTGATGTTGTGCTTTAGCAGCGACATCTGGTATGATGAGCTGTTCACCGTTGGGCTGGTTGAGCATTCCTACGGCGATATGGTTCGATTTACAGCGGTAGACGTACATCCACCGCTGTATTATTGTATTGTCAAATTGTTTTTGGATTTATGTAAACTAATCATGCCGGGCGTAAGAACGGTTATTCCGGCTAAGATCGTGTCGGTGCTGCCGTATTTTGTGCTGCTGCTTTATGCGGTTACCTTTCTGCGCAGGCGCTTCGGCATATTTACGGGTGGACTGTTTTTGTTCTGCGTGACGGCGATGCCCCAGCTTTCGGCCTATACGGTGGAGGTGCGGATGTACGGCTGGGCGCTGCTGTTTGTGACGGCGGCTTTTTTGCACGGCTACGCATTGGTTGAAAATTATGTAAACCTGAATGCAGAGCCGGAGAAGGCTGTAGCGGGTGCGCTGTATGGCAGCACAGGAGCGGCGGAGCCGGATGTTGCGCATGGCAGCACGGGAGCAGCGGGGCAGACCGTGGCGCATGGCAGGCGTGATGCGGAGGAACCGCAAGCAGGATGGCAGGTACGAGGCCGCCGACTCCACGGTGCGGCCTTCGTCATATATGGGCTGGCGGCGGCCTACACCCAGTATTTTGCCTGCGTGGCGGTTGTCATGGTTTACTTGTTTCTTTTGCTGGCATTCTGGTTTCTTGACAGGCGGCGGGGCAGGGAGTGGCTTCTCTATGTGGCGGTTTCCGTGATCGGCTATGTGCCGTGGCTTTTTGCGCTGGCGGGACAGCTCGGTGCAGTCAATGAGAATTACTGGATTCTGCCGCTGACTTGGCGGTCCCTTGGGGGCTGTGTGAAATTCCTGATGAAACCGGCATTTGCCGACGACAGGGTGAATACGGTTTTGGCGGTGGTTTTATTCGTCTCATACCTCGGATTGTGGTGTCGATGGATATCAAAACTCTGCCATAACAGGAGACAAATATGTAAACTGGCGAAAGATGGAGCGGGAGTTCACAGGGCAGACGGCGCGGAGAAAGTGGAAGGCCCTGAGACGAAGGTGCGGTTTCTATTCGCCACGGCAGGCGTCGGCGTTTTGGCAGGGCTGGTGGCGTTCGGATTTGCGGCGTCGTTTCTGTTCCGTCCCGTTTTCGTGTACCGCTATATGATACCTGCGCTGGGGTGCTTCTGGCTGGGATTTGCGCTCTGTCTGAATGATGCGTTATGTAAACCTGCGAGAAGCCAAAAGGACAGGTTTGACGGCGATCATACGACGGGAAATTTATGTAAACCTATATTTGCGCAGTCATCCGCCGCACATTACGCGGGAATGGCGCTGACGATTCTGGTTATAGTGGTCGGTCTGCGCGATTACCGCGCGTTTATGGGTGAGGAGGAATATAAAATACGCCTGATGGCGGAGACGGAAGCCGGGCTCGCCATGATCGGAGCACAGGACAGCGTTCTCTATAACTTCGATCAGGTGCAGGCGGTGACGGGCTGCTATTTACCGGAGACAGTGGAACGGTATCTCTGGCAGGCGGAGGGCGAGACGCTGATTCAGGAAATCACCTCGTCCTGCGGCACGGTAGAAACTGTGGGAGAAATCCGTAAGATGTTGGAAAAGACGCAGGAGGAAGGGCAGAACAACGGCCTTTGGTTTATCGGCAGTTTTAACAGCAGGGAGGATATCGTGGCCGAATGGCGCAAGGAAGGACTTGCAGTAGAAGAAGTGGGGAGCTTTTTGCTGGAACGGTACTGGTTTAATCTGTATAAAATTTCATAACAACGGAAATAATACTCCATGACGGAAATATTGAGTGTGACCAATCGTGTCAGGGCGCACGGGATGCGGTTTGTCTGAAGCACTGGAACGAGTGCGCAGAAAGGTGGAGTATTTGACATGGCGGAATTAAAATGTGGCGTGGAAAATTGTAGTTACAATCAGGAAAATTATTGCTGCAAGGGCGATATCATGGTGGGCGGCAGTCACGCCTGCGACTGTGACGGCACTTGCTGTGAGAGCTTTTCCCAGAGGCGGGATGATGCCTATGTAAGCTCGCTGGAGCACCCCTGCCGTACCATCAGCATTGACTGCGAGGCGGAAAAGTGTGTGTACAATTCCAATTACAAATGTCATGCGGAGCATGTGGATATCAGGGGCTGCGGTGCGTGCGACTGCAGGCAGACCCAGTGTGCGACCTTCCGTGAGGCATAAACTTGCCAGTTTTGAAATTTTATATTACAATGGTTGTGATGGGCGCAAGACGTTTGGCTTGCGTCCTCTGACTATATGGGAAAGGCAAACATGATTATGCACGGAAAAAGAATAAAGTGTCTCCTTCTCGCAATGTTCGGAGCTGCCCTTGTGGGCTGCGGGAACGGAGAGGCTGTACATACAAGCGCAGAGGCGGCGCAGGCTGAGAATGCCGGGGCTGCGGACACAGAAGCCGACATTTCGGAAACAGGAGAAGTGGGGGAGGCGGAAACCACGGAAGGGGAAGAAGCGGAAGACGGCGAAGTACAGGAGACAGAAGCTCCGAATACGGGAGAAAGCGCTGGACCGGTCACGGACGGAAATTTTATGGCTCCGGTTGAAATGGATGAAAATCTGAAAAACCAGCTGGCGGAAGAAATGCTGGAAGAAAATGAGATGGATACTTCCGTTGTGGAGAGCGCGCTCGTCACAAAGGGATGCAGTTTTACCTTGCCGGAAGCTTTTTCGGAGTCGGAGGATATCGAGGGTATGTATGTGACCAGACGCTATCCGATCGACGCCTCTACCATATATTATGTGGCGCTTGGCAGGGACGTGGCGCTGCAGCTTATGACGGAGGAAACCTTCAAGGCGCAGGCGGAGGAAAATTTCCGCAAGGAGTACGGGGAAGAAATTGAGGTGACGATCGACAGTTTTGAGAGCATTCGGATCGACGGCTGCCCGGCTTTCCGGATTCTGTGCCACTATCAGGTGGGTGATACGCAGATCACGCAGCTGGAATATGCGATCAACGCGGATAAGAGCTATGTGATCACTTATTCCCAGACCTCTGACTATGATCGCATGGAGGAGTATGAGGCGAGTGCGGAGACGATTCATCTGGAATTTTGAGGGCATATTTAGGAAGTTATGACAAAGGCAGGTTGAAAGTGAAGATTTTACACATTACAATTTGGAGTAAATCCATATAGGATTTAGAATTTGGAATAAAATATAGATATCGGCACGGTTGTGTTGATATACACCACACTTGTGAAAATGAAGGAGGATTTAAGGAAATGAAGAAATTATTGGCATTAAGTTTTGCTTTGGCGCTTACTTTCTCTACAACTGTATGTGCAGCGGAGACGGTTGTACCTGAAAAGGATTTTGGCGAACTTGACACACTGGCATATTGTGTGGAAAAGTCTCTTCCCGAGTATACTTCTAACGCAGTGGCTGATATGGACGGCGTTCGCGATCAGGCGAAGATCGCATCCGGCAGCAACATGTTTACCGAAGGCAAAGAGACCAATGCTACCTGTGTTGTTGATAAGGTAAATGTGGCAGCGCTCAGATATGCGCAGCAGAAGGCAGAACAGGTTGGCGGCACCATGCTGACAGTTGTTGAACTTTCCGCTCCCGGCGTTAACCTTGTAGACGCTCAGGTTGCACTGAGAATCGAAGGTGTAAAGGCTGGCGATGCTGTTACCGTATACAGATGCGTGAAAGGCGACTGGGTAGCAGTTGACGTTACGGCAGTGGCTGACGACAGCGTCAGCATCAGTTTCCCTCAGAAGGGTATCTACACATTTATTAAATAATGGAATGGGCATCTGATAATGACATGATATGAACGACAAGTGTGGATTTGCGGGCTGGCTTTGAAAACCGGTCCGCTTTATTTGAAAAGGAAGCGGGAAAGGAAGCGGGAAAGAAAAAAGAGGTTGACATATACCCGAGGCATGTGATATAGTCACTAATGTGCAAAAGCACAGACAACCAAGCAGGGCATCCGCTCTCACCTTGCAACGATTACAGTTCGCAAGCGTTCATAATTATTTACTGTCTTAGGGGCGGTGTTTATGAGCGGGTGGATAGCAAAGGTTGTCTGCTCCTTTTTTGCGCGGATAAGCAGAAAAGGAAGGCTTATGAACAGACAGTTTTCTTATGGGAGGGTAAAACAATTAGCGACTTATTTATCAATGAGCAGATCAGAGACAGAGAAGTACGGGTGATCGGTGCAGACGGGGAACAGCTCGGTGTCATGCCGACAAGAGAAGCGATGAAACTTGCGGAGGAAGCGGGAGTGGATCTGGTGAAGATCGCGCCTACGGCGAAGCCTCCTGTTTGCAAGATTGTGGACTACGGCAAGTTTAAGTATGAGCAGGCCAGAAAAGACAAGGAAGCAAAGAAAAAGCAGAAGATTGTTGAGATCAAGGAGATCCGGCTTTCTCCTAATATCGACACCAACGATTTGAATACGAAAGTGAATGCAGCCAGAAAGTTTATCAGCAAGGGTGACAGAGTGAAAGTTACCCTGCGTTTCCGCGGCCGTGAGATGGCGCACATGAATACGAGCAAGCATATTTTGGACGACTTTGCGGAGGCTCTTTCCGATATCGCAGTGATGGATAAAGCGCCGAAGGTGGAAGGTAGAAGCATGACCATGTTTTTAGCTGAGAAGCGCTGAGCGCTCGGTTAAAATAAATGATATCCCGGGTTGATATCTCGTAACAGGAATAAAAATACAGGAGGAACAGTAAAATGCCGAAAATGAAAACCAGCAGAGCTGCTGCAAAACGTTTCAAGGTAACCGGAACGGGTAAGTTAAAGAGAAATAAAGCGTATAAGCGCCATATCTTGACCAAGAAGACAAGGAAGAACAAGAGAAATCTCAGAAAGCCTGCGATGACCGATAAGACGAATGTAAAGAGCATGAAGAAGATTCTGCCTTATCTGTAAGACAGGCATGGACGAGGGAGTTTGAAATTTAGGAGGGAAAAGACATGGCAAGAATAAAAGGCGGCATGAACGCCAAAAAGAAACATAACAGAGTGTTAAAGCTTGCGAAAGGTTACAGAGGCGCAAGATCCAAGCAGTATAGAGTGGCAAAACAGTCCGTGATGAGAGCGCTGGCATCATCTTATGCCGGAAGAAAAGAGAGAAAGCGTCAGTTCAGACAGCTCTGGATCGCACGTATCAATGCGGCGGCAAGAATGAACGGTCTGTCCTACAGCAGATTTATGTACGGCCTGAAAAATGCGGGCATTGACATGAACAGAAAGATGCTTGCGGAGATGGCGGTTAATGATGCGGCAGGCTTTACCAGTCTGGCGGAGGTTGCGAAAGCAAATCTGAAATAAGTATGAAAAATGAGGGCATGGCGTATACGTCGTGTCCTTTCTCTTCATAGTGTGAGAAGTACTTCTGGCCGCTCACAGCAAAGGCTGTTTCGCGGAGAAGTACTTCTCACACAGGAGAATGCCCAAAGTACGGGCATTCTCCGCACGGAATCTAAAGAGTACAGAAAACAGGAGGCCTTTATGGGAGTATTGGACGGATTACAGCCGCAGCGCGTGTTTCATTTTTTCGAGGAGATCAGCCGCATTCCTCACGGCTCCGGAAATACCGGAGCCATTAGCGATTATCTGAAAGCCTTTGCGGAAAAGAGAAATCTTTTTTGCATACAGGATGCGCTTGGCAACATCATTATCATTAAGGATGCTTCTCCGGACAGAGAGGAGGAGCCTTATATCCTGCAGGCGCATATGGATATGGTGGCAGTGAGCGCGCCTGACGCGAAGATTGATATGAAAAAGGAGCCGCTCAGACTGAAAGTGGAGAACGGCAGAATTTTTTCAGAGGGCACCAGCCTTGGCGGAGACGACGGGATCGGTGTGGCGTACTGTCTGGCGGTTTTGGATGAGAAATCGCTTTCGCTGCCCCGTCTGGAAGTGATTCTGACGGTGGATGAGGAGACAGGCATGGAGGGTGCGACAGATATTGACCTTTCTATGCTGTGCGGGAGGCGCATGATCAATCTGGATCAGGAGGAGGAAGGCATTTTTATTACAAGCTGTGCGGGTGGCGCCAGAGTGGATGTGGAGATGCCTATGGAGCGGGAAACTGCACCGGGGGAAGCGTACCGGCTGATTGCATTTCGAATGGCAGGTCTTGCGGGCGGTCATTCGGGCATGGAGATCGGAAAAGGGCTGGGCAATGCCAACTGGCTTCTGGGTGCGTTTCTTGGCGGGCTTTCCCTGCGTTATGATATCCGGCTTGTCCGGATGAAAGGGGGACTCGCGGACAACGCAATTCCGCGGGAGGCTGAGGCGGAGGTTCTGGTGCGCGGAGAGGATGTGCAGAAGATTCTGTCCTATGCTGAGGCGGAGGAGCAGAAGATCAGAGAGGAATTACAGGAAAAGGAACCGGGGTTCTTTTTGGAAAAACTCTGTCACAAGGGTATGGTTTCTGGCGAAGTGTACACGAGAAAGAGTACGGAGGAGGCGTTTGCCTGCATATGTAAACTGCCAAACGGTGTGATCGACATGAGCGGGGATGTGGAGGGACTGGTGGAGACATCTTTAAATCTGGGTGTCATGTCTTTGCAGGAAGACGGCTTGCGTTTGTCCTATGCGGTCAGGAGCAGCGTGGATCAGTCAAGGGAAAATTTGTGCAGACATATGCTGCAGACCGCAGAGCAAAACGGTGCAAAGGCGTCTGTCAGAAATGCATATCCCGGCTGGGCGTACAGAAAGGATTCGCCCCTGCGTGACCGTATGGTGCGGATTTATGAGAAAATGTACGGGAAGGAGCCGGTTTTGGAGGCCATTCACGCAGGGCTGGAGTGCGGTATTTTGTCCGGCAAGATTCCTGATTTGGACTGTGTCAGCATCGGGCCTGATCTCCAGAACGTGCATACGGCCGAGGAGAGCATGGACATTGCATCCGTGGGCCGGGTCTGGGACTATCTCATAGCGGTTTTAAAACAGGGAACATGATTTGTATACAGATATTGACAGAAATGGTATAAAATCGTAGAGTATAGGTATTAAGTATTATTCTAGGGGAAATATATAGTGCAAGGTGAAAACGGCTATGAGAGATATATTGACGGGATTAGACCAGTATGAAGTTTTTCTGCAGAAATTGGAAAAAGAACTGGAGCAGATTGGCGATGACCGAATTATCATCGTATATACGGATATAAAGCATTTCAAGTATATCAACGACACCTATGGCTATAAAGTGGGAGATGCGCTCCTGCGGGATTTTGTAGATGAATTTATGGGGAAAACGGATATCATTATCGGCGCGTCCAGAGTGTATTCCGACAATTTTGTGGTGGCCAACAGAGTTTCGCCGGATTATTACAGCAATGAAGAATTTCGCGCTCTGATCCATAGACTGAATCAGGAGCGGGAGGCAAAATTCCGTGAAAAATATTTGAACAGCAGATTGCAGTTCTGTACAGGCATCAGCGTGATTGATAAAAACAGCCGCAGTCTGGATGCGGAGACGGCGGTCTCCAACGCCAATCTGGCGAGAAAAGTGGCCAAGGAGATGGAGCATGATAGCTGCGTGCTTTTTGACCAGAGTATGATGGAGGGGATCAAGCGGGAGGTGGAGATCACATCCTCCATTCCCAGAGCGCTTGTGCAGAAGGAATTTCAAGTATACTTCCAGCCTAAGATCGATACGGATACACTGGAGCTGATCGGGGCGGAGGCTCTGGTGCGCTGGCAGAAGCCGGATGGCAGCTTTGTCTATCCGGATGAGTTTATCCCGCTGATTGAGCGGAGCGGACAGGTTATAGACGTGGATTACTTTGTATACAGAGAAGTTTTCAGTTTTCTTTCCAGACGCCTGAAGGAAGGGAAAAAGGTTGTGCCCGTTTCTTTAAACGTGTCCAGAGTGCATTTACAGAAAATGCATATTCTGGAGTATGTGAAGGAGCTGCTTGAGGAGTTTCAGATTCCCTGTTCGCTGGTGGAATTTGAACTGACGGAAAGCATTTATCTGGACAATACAGAGCAGGCGCTGGAATTGATTAAAGGTTTACATAATATGGGAATAAAAGTGTCCATGGATGATTTCGGTTCCGGTTATTCTTCCTTAAATCTGCTCAGCAAACTGCCCATCGATATCATCAAGCTGGACAGGGTATTTCTAAAAGAAGGAGAAATGCAGGAGAGTGACAGGATCATCATTTCCTGTGTGGTGGATATGGCGAAAAAGCTGAAAATCACCTCCCTGTGTGAGGGTGTGGAAACGTTGGAGCAGAGTAATTATCTGAAGGAAGTTGGCTGTCAGATGCAGCAGGGATTTTATTTCTCCAGACCGATTCCACAGGAGGTTTTTGAGAATTTGATGGAAAAAGATTGACGGAAAAAAGTTCATGAAAAAATTTGTCAATAGGGCTTGCTTTTTTGCGTAGAATTAGATATAATAGTAAAGGTTTTTCGGGGTGTGGCTCAGGTGGTAGAGCGCTACTTTAGGGAAGTAGAGGCCGCAAGTTCAAGTCTTGTCACTCCGAT
>CAMTMP010000062.1 GCA_947073545.1 uncultured bacterium | reverse complement strand
CTATTTTACCGCACAGGAGGATATCCTGCATGAAACCTGAATGCTTTAGTGTGAAAAGTTTTTATTCCTCAGTGCTGAGCGTTGTAGAATTAATCAGCAGACACTATTTATCAGATAGGAAGAAAAATGGAAGCGTTCCGTATTCAGGTATCGAAACGGAAAAAAGTGTTTCGTTGGCGGATTGCGGACGGAGAAAATAACCGTTAGAATAGGAAAAAAATATTGGCAGAATTTTGACTTCTCCGGCTTTTACCGTTTACAATAGAAAAAAAGGAAGTGGGGGAAGAAGTATGAGATACGAAAATAACGGCGTAGAGATACAATACCGGGAATGCCAGATATTGAGGGATGCGGCAAAAGAACTGCTTGCTAACGGTGAAAACGCAGACAGCCTTGTGAACCAGAGGGACAGATGGATTCAGGCAATCCGTGATACGGCGGAAAAATCAGAGGCAAAAAGAAAATTTGCACTGCCTGCGGCACAGTTTTTGTCCGGCATGCGTGAAGAATATCTGGATGCAGTGGCTGAGTATACCGTAAGCCTTGTAAAAAAGGGGAAGGGGATTGACATCATGGTTCCGTTTTTCGCATCCAATAACAGACTGGTTCTGCCTGTCAATACACACGCTCCCGTGTGGGATGGAGACCGGGAAGCGCAGACAACAGAAAGGGATTGATGTTTTGGAACGGAAAATATTATTTGGCCTTACCCTTGCGGTCAGCAAACAGATCAGGGGGGATTTAGAGCGGACGGCCGCAAGGAAAATACCCTGCCTGCAGTCGGTCTGCCGGTACCGCAAGGACGGCATCTACCAGTATGTAAAACAGCAGCCGGAAAATGTTCTGATTATTCTGGAAGAAAACCTGCAGGGGGCAAGCCCTTATACCACGGAGGAAATCCAGCAGCTTACGGATCTGGGAAACAACCGCATTATTTTTCTGATGGATCAGTGCCATTACGGGGATGAATTTGTGCATGCCCTTTATTGCTGCGGTGTATACGACGCGGTGTATCTTGATGAAGTTTCGGCGGACGGCATAATGGGGCTGATAAAGGAGGGGAGAAACTGTGCGCAGGCGAGGGAATATTATGGGATTTGTACGCTCCGGGATGCGGAGCGACAGCGCAACCTTGTAAACGAGGAATACCTGAACGCCTATCTGGAGTGCATCGAGGAAGGACATGGAACAGAGGAAATCAATGAACGCTACCGTTTTGTCACGACTAGACTTGGCGCAGAGGAAAACAGGATTCTTGCGGGAAGCATTACCGCATCGGCGGCTGGCGAGCTTGTAGGGAATGAGCTGTATCAGTTTTATAAAGGCGGTGCCAAGGAAAAACGCCGCTGGTTTCCTAAGAGAAAATCTCCGGTGGTTCAGAATACGGCGGTGTCTTTATCTGAAGATTTTGATGAAATGAAGGATTTTGAACAGGAAACAGAAGAAGAAATATTAGGCACAGAGAATCCGACTGCGGAAATTTCTGAAACAGCGGAAAAGTCCGAACCCGATGCGGAAGATATGTTTGCCGTTATGGAACGCTTCCGCATGGTGGCGGCGGCAGATGCAGAAAATTCTGTTACAGATATAAATGAAACAAATTTGATGATTGTAATGGGGAATTACCTGCGGACTGTTGATGTGTAATAACAAGACATAGAAATATCAAGGAATGACGATAATCCGGCATAAGGAATGTTTCTGCAGAGCCGAACTTTCTAATAAGCAGGAAAAGCAGTCGAAAAAGATGCGTTTTTCAAACGCACTTTTGAAAACATTGACATAAAAACGGATTTCTAATATAATACTATTAGAAGACGAGATAACTCGTCTGGGTGGGCTGACACCATAATAATCTGACATTTATGCCAGTATGAAGGCTGGCAAGTTGGGGAGCAACAGAAAAACTCCACAAGAAAGCCGCATTTTATTGGGCGGCAAGTTGGCAGACAACGGAAAAATCAGCATTTTTAAGAAAGAAAAAGGTTGCCCTTTCGGGCAGCCTTTTTTACCGGAAGGAGAAAGGTGATGAAAAACTATAATGCAGAGTCGGCGTTGCCCATTATCCTTCAGGCCGCAAAGGATTATGATAAAAAGCTAAAAGACAGACATTTTCTGATTGTTTATCGGAAAAAGAAAGGATTAGGAAGTTGCTGTGTCGGCTTCCGTGGTATTCATTTCCTGCACTTGACTGGCGTAAGAACTGGAATGTCAGCATCCATGTTTTATTCGGCTTGTCTCTCAGGTCGGCTTTCCATAAAAGACATAAGTGTTGACAAAAAGGGAAAGGCGCAGCAGAAACTGGCCGTGCTTCCGTATTTATCAGAGCTTTTATATCATAATTGTATGATTGGCGATTTCATAGGAAGTGGCATTTCTATAAAAGCAGACTATTTTATCGGGGACACGAGGGCGGTGCTTAGTGTTGGGTTCAGAGGAAATGGCGCTGTGGATATTCCCGTGACGCTCTATAATGAGAATATAAAAAAACTTTCCAATCCAACGTGTAAAGTATTGGCAATTTACAGCAAACTATTCCACAACGACAAGTTTAGTGAGTGTACCTATCTTTCTAAGGGATATGAAACTGGCAGATTTCCAGAAGCAGTAAGAAAACAGCTGGATGAAAGGTTGTATGCAGATTAAGGAGAAAAATTACGATAACAGCGAAAAAACAGATAAGAATCGAGATAGGTTTCTGTCTGTTTTTATGTCGAAAGGGAAATAGAAATTTACTGTTTATATTTCTTTAACAGCTGTTCAATCTGCAAATTCATATTTTCCGGCATATGTACTGTATTTTCACTACATAATTTTAACCATAAATGCAAATTCTGATATCCTCCAGCATTCCTTTTCGTTTTATCGGGCTGCCTTTCTGCTGTCTGTACTCTGACCTGTACTCTTTTCTTCTCAAAAAGGGGAACTACAATATAATATAAACGGTCATCGGAAAAAGAGAGGTAACCCAATTCCTGTCCTGACTGGTTTTTCAAATATAATTTATGCTGCCTGATTTTGGACGGATAAAGCATTTCGCCCGTTTCTAACGATACCGTTTTATTTGATGGTTCCAGCATGGCGGCAATATAATAAATTTCATCCTTATCATCTTTTTCTTCTTTTGCAAATTCCTTTAATAAAGCGGCTCCGTCGATAAATTGTTGTGCCAAAAGATAAGTAAGCTCCGCCTGAATACGGTTTCGGTTTATCGGCGCTGCCTTTTCGCCGGATGAGGCATCTATTTCATCCAGCAGTTGTTTGCTGCAATGGTAAAGGCTGAGCAGAAACAGCGGGAAATCTTCTTCGACTGTCCATAAATATTTCCCTTCGGCAATACAAAAGCTGCCTAGAACAGCGCCGGCCGCATCTTCCGCATAATGCAGGATTTCACGGTTCCTGTAGGCATTTACATTGACAGGGGCATTCCATGTGCCGCGTCTTTTTTCCTTTGACTGACTCTTTTCTTCTCCTTCAAGAGCGTTCTCACTGCCAGCCGACAGTTTCTTTTTTAATACGGCATACGCATGATTAATTTCCTGTGCATTGTATCTGTAATTTTTCCCCGCCGTATTTGCGTCCGGATGCACCCGCATCATAAGCTGACGGTATCTTTTTTTCACTTCATTTAATTCGGTTCCCTGCGCGAGTCCGAAGATTTTATAGGCCTCTTTTATTCTCATTACGTCCGCATTCCTTTGTTTATTTTTCCCTGTCCATATTCAAAGTATAACGCACAAAATACCAACGCTTCAACAAAAATACCATATTGAAGGGATTTTGGGCATTTTTCATTTCCCGGCGCTCGAAACACTGGGCAGATACTTTATCAGAGAAAAGAGCGGTTGCAAACATGGAAAAACTTCTATATAATTACCGATGTTATTATTGTTGGAAGTTCGGTCATTGCGAACCGTTCGGGCTAAGAAAATCCCTGGAGACAGGTTGCATGCGGGAAGTATAATACCCGCATATCAGGCTTTAAAACCATCTGACGGAATCTCCCGACATATAGTTGCTCACTTTAGGCGGCAGGGCTATTGATAATAGGCTGCCGTTTTTTGTATTTATCATATTTAAAATATAGACTAACTATATTGCGAGTTGCAAGACGGGCAGTCGCCATTTTGATGGCAGCGCTGCTTTTTATGACCATGAGAAAGGATACTGGTTGCGTTCATGTAAATATTTGAGATTGCAAGGTACAGGGAAATATACAGAAGATATAATTAAAAAGCTTGAGAAATTTTTGAGATTTACATGGTATAATATATTTTCACGAGAGGAGCTCCTTGTATGCGTGAGAAAATTTTGATTGTGGATGATGAAAAAGGTATCGTGGATATGCTGAAAAGTCATTTTGAAAGGCAGTCTTTTCAAGTTTACACGGCTTACAATGGCATGGAAGCACTGAAACAGGCAGTTTGTGATCCTGATATTGTGTTACTTGACATCAATATGCCAGAAATGGACGGACTTGCTGTCTGCCAGCGGATACGGGAATTTATTACCTGCCCTATACTTTTTCTGACGGCACGGATAGAGTCTGCCGATAAGATTATCGGATTTCAGGCAGGTGCGGACGATTATATCGTCAAGCCTTTTGATTTAGATGAGTTGGGGGCAAGGGTTGCAGCCCATCTGCGGCGGGAACAGCGTCGGCAATACAACAGAGCTGTACGCTTTTTTGGAGAAATAACGATTGATTATGCGGCACGGACAATCTCCATAAATGGTGAGTCTGTTTCCATGTCAAAACGGGAATTTGATATTGTTGAATTATTGTCCCTTAATCCCGGACAGGTATTTGATAGGGAACGGATTTATGAAACTGTGTGGGGAATAGATGGGGATGGGAACAGTGATACTGTTATGGAGCATGTTAGGAAGATTCGGGCAAAGTTGACGGCACATACGCTCCACAGTTACATTGAAACCGTTTGGGGGTGTGGTTATAAATGGAATGGCTGAAAAATATGAGTTTGAAGAAGTCGTTCTTTCTTCTGTCTGTAGGATGTGTTTTTGTTTCGCTCGTTCTTATAATTCTGGTGTTTTTAGGCTGCGGTGCAATCAGGGAAGACTATCCTGCCAGCGGAATTTCTTTTTCACTTGACGGGGCAGTAACGAGAATGGAACCTGTTACTGCAGAACAGCAACGCATGTTATCCCTGATGTCCGTGCTTGAGATTTTTTCCTGTGCCGTATTTCCACTGGTGGGTTTGGGAACTGCCGGCAGCTTATTTTACCATATTAAGCTAAAAGAACCGATTGAACTATTGCGGGATGGTACGGCGCATATCAGGGCAAATGATCTCAACTTTTCTATTTCGGCCGTATCGGCAGATGAACTCGGTCAAATCTGCACAGCTTTTGAAACGATGCGGCTTGAACTTCTGAAAACAAATCAGGAGTTATGGAGGCAGGCCGAGGAACGGAAACGGTTAAATGCTGCTTTCTCCCACGATTTACGCAATCCCGTCACAGTTATAAAAGGAACCATAAAGCTGCTGAAGCAGGGACTAGCAGACGATCAGGCGCTTGAACGGCTGGAAAGTTATACCCTGCGCATTGAGCAATATGTGGAAGCAATGAGCAGTATTCAGAGGCTTGAACAAATGCCGGTGCGAATTAGTGAGTGTACCTACACCGTGTTATGGGCAGAGCTGGCGGATACCGTAAAACTATTTGCCCCAGAGCTATGTATGTCAATATCTGCTCCCGATAAGGGTTCTGTAAAATTAGACCATGGAATGTTTTTGACTGTTGCAGAGAATTTAATTAACAATGCGGCTCGTTTTTCACGAAGTAAAATTCAAATACAAATTGTGGAAAATAAAGATTTTTTATCCCTTTGCGTCATAGATGACGGTTCCGGCTATCCTGCGGAATTAGTGCAAGACGGACCGAAACCTTTTGGAAAACGAAACGAGGATACAGCACATTTTGGCATGGGGTTGTATAGCAGCGGAATACTCTGTATAAAGCATGGCGGTTTTTTAAAACTCGAAAATGTAGATGGAAAAGGTGCGATGGCAACGGCATTTTTTCAAATAGATTTCAAATCTTGAGCGTTTCTTGAGATTTATCATATAAACTCTCCTTATCAATGATAAGGAGGTTTTTATTATGAAAATTGAAGCCAGGGAATTGTCCAAAATTTATGGAGTTGGAGAGAACCGGGTGGCAGCTCTGGATAAGGTCAATTTGGAAATTGCCATAAACGATTTTATATCCATTATGGGGCCATCAGGAAGTGGCAAAAGCACCCTGCTCCATCTCTTATCCGGGCTAGACAGACCGACTTCCGGCAGCCTGACCTATGATGGCAGGGATATTTACGGTTTTAGTGATAAGGAATTGTCGGCGTTTCGTCGAAGGCGCATTGGTTTTGTTTTTCAGCAGTATAATCTTCTGCCTGTTCTGACGGCAAAAGAAAATATCATCATGCCCCTGCTCCTCGACAAAAGGCAGCCAGATGAAGCTTATCTGATGCAGCTTGCAGAATTGTTAGGTATCAGTGAACGTCTGGAACACCTGCCGCACGAACTGTCCGGAGGGCAGCAGCAGCGTGTTGCGATTGCGCGTGCCTTGATTGCAAAGCCGGATATTATCTTTGCAGATGAGCCGACAGGAAACTTGGATAGCAAAAGCGGCAGCGAGGTTATGAAGATGCTTGAAAACATCTGGGAAAAAACGGGTACAAAATTAGTTATCATTACACATGACCGCCGGGTGGCACAGATGGCTGACAGACAATTTGTGATCGTGGACGGCGTTCTTTCGGAGGTGAAAGCATGATGAAATCTTATCGCACACTGGCGCTCAAAGAGACAGGGGCGCAGAAAATCACTTCTATTCTGATTTTGGTTGCCATTATCCTTTCAAGCATGATGACGGCGGTGATCGGGAAATCTGCCGGGGTTCTGTCCGCCATGCGCCAGCAGCAGGCCATTACTTTGGGTGGCAATCGCTATGTAACATTTTTACAGATGAATCAGGAACAGGTTTCAGCTTTGCACAATGACACGCGATTGTCTTTTGTTGGAGAATATGTCACCTTGGGAACAACGGCGCTTAATCCGTCCCTTTCGTTGGGACTGAATGAATATCAGGAAGATGTTGTCGCAATTTATCCTACGGTCTCCCGGCTAAAAGAAGGCAGATTACCGGAATCGCCTATGGAAATAGCGCTGCCGGAGGATGTGCTGCAACACCTTGGTCTTGTGGGCAGTTTGGGCGAACTTGTTTCACTCCCGCTGTCAAAGCCGCTCCGCCACGGAATTGAGATTTCTTCTTATGATTTTAAGGCGGATTTTTTGTTGGTAGGGATACTGGAGAGCAATTATCTGAACTATACCTTTGGCGGCGTCACCGGCGTGGTGGGCAAGGGAACGGCGGCATCCCTGTTGCCGAAAAACTATCTATACTATAATGTGGATATTCGGATGGTCAATAAAAGTACGTTTCAGGAGACTGTGAATGACTTG
Organism: uncultured bacterium; assembly: GCA_947073545.1. GTDB lineage: Bacteria > Bacillota > Clostridia > Lachnospirales > Lachnospiraceae > UBA3282. Next base: position 5,914 of record CAMTMP010000062.1, on the reverse strand, counting down.
ATTTCTACGCTGGGTGTCCATGAATTGGATACTCTATATAATGTTCCCTACCTGGATGCTTTGGGTATCCGCTATGATTCTGGTTGGTCTGACACATCCAGCCGAGGATTCTCCCTTATGCTGGCAGCGGGGATCATGGTCGGACTGTTGCTGCTGGCAGCGGCGGGATTGGTGATCTATAATATTCTGAAAATTGCAGTGTCCCAACGGATCAGGCAGTATGGCACTTTGCGGGCCATTGGTGGAGAGAAACGACAGCTTTATTTTCTTGTGACGGCCCAAGTGCTTTTGCTCTGTATGATTGGTATTCCGATTGGACTTCTGCTGGGAACTTTGTCAGCCAAAGGCATCTTGACTGCCGCAACCAGTTTTGTTTCTCCGGAAATTTTTTTGGTGCAGAATAGGGATGAATTAAACCTTCTGATTGCAGAAAGCAGCTCTGGCAAAGGTATTTTTCTGCTGGTAAGTGCGTTCATTACATTGTTTTTTGCGCTTATAGCGGCTATCCCCGCTGCTCGATATGCCGCAAAAGTTTCCCCCACCGTGGCCATGGCGGGGCGAAATATGAAGATCAAGCGGAGAAATCGGAAAACGAAAAAAATTCGTAATTACGAGGCGCTTTATGCCTGGCTGAATCTAAAACGCAACCGTGGACGCACAGCAATTACGATTTTGTCCTTGGTCATGAGCATTACGGTCTTTATTGCACTACAAAGTTTCAGTTCTTTGCTGGATGCTTCTTCCGCGATGCCGGATCATCTTGGAGACTACTCGGTTGTGAATGAATACGGCGGCATTTCTTCCGGCGAACTTGCCGCATTGGAGGCGGATAAAAATGTGTTCGCCGTGGCAGCAGAACAGTTTTCGCTCTACGACCTGGATGAACAGTACCTCCCCATCGGCATAGAAACCAGCATTACTTTGGGTATCGGTGAATGCTTGCAAATCGTTGGCTTGAATGACTGCTGGATAGAGGATGCATTTGCACAGCGTCTAGCTCCGGAACAGATGGAGCAGTTGAAAGCCGGGGAAGGCTGTGTGATACGAAATCCAATTCCCATGCAGGTTGGAGAGGAACAGATCGGCACCACTCAAATCGAGGCAGGCACAAATATCGCTGTTGCAGGAAAAGAATTTCCGGTATTGTTATCGCTTAATGGGTATGACACCTATTTTAGCGTAGGAAACAACGGATTTACAAACGGCATCCAAGTCCTGGTTAGCGACCGTCTGTATCCCCAACTTACCGGAATCGAGACTTATGCAGAGCTGAGGCCAATCCTATCACCAGATGCTGACCGGAGTGCATTTGACAAAGTATTAGAGAGCTTGTCCCAACGGATTCCTGGCAGTACCGTTTTATCCTACGAGCAGGCAGACCGTCAGAAGGCAGAGAGTTTCGAGCAGATTCGGCTGTTGGCATGGGGACTGATTCTGTTTGTTGCAATAATCGGTTTGTTGAATATCATCAACACGGTTTATACCAATATCCATACTCGTATTGCAGAAATTGGCATGCATCGGGCCATTGGTATGAGTGCAGAAGGCTTATATAGTGTATTTTTATGGGAAGGAGCTTATTATGGCTTATTTGCGGCGCTAATCGGAAGCATAGCCGGATATATTTGTACGATTTTTGTAGAGGCTGCAAAGACAGATACTATTCAGTTGGCTGCTGTTCCCATGATTCCGATTGCAGAGGCGACGTTTCTTGCGATTTGTGCCTGTTTGTTAGCAACGTGTATTCCGTTGTGGAAGATTACAAAATTAAGTATCGTGGATTCTATTGAAGCGGTTGAATGATCAGGGGAAAAATATAGAGATCAATATCGCTTCGGGAATGACATTGCTGCAATCCTGTATAAGAAACATGCATCTGATGCCGATTACATTAGCAGAAGTCGGAGAGGAAAATATTATCAGGAAAATCGGAGGAAAACAGGAAGTTAAGACACATCTGGAGAACCTCGGTTTTGTTGTGGGAGGGGCGATCACTGTAATAAACGCCATCGGCGGCAATGTGATTGTGAATGTAAAGGACTCCCGCATTGCGGTCAGCAAAGAAATGGCGCAGAAGATTATGGTCTGAAAGCATTAAGAAGCCCTTCGGAAACAGGGAATGCTGCAAGGGGTTATTAAATGTTTCAATATCATGGAATTCAGAGCAGTATTCCGTGATTAAAAATTATGAAATGAGGAGGACAGGTTGAAAATTGAAATTTTCAACCGGGAATTTGCGCCAGACGGCACAAATTCCCACACAGAAAGGAGTGCAGATATTAAAATGAAGACACTGAGAGGATCAAAGGTTGGCGATACCGTCCGGGTGGTGAAGCTACACGGGGAAGGCGCGGTCAAACGCCGGATCATGGACATGGGACTGACAAAAGGCGTGGATGTGCAGATCAGCAAGGTGGCGCCTTTGGGAGACCCGATTGAGGTGACTGTCCGTGGCTATGAACTTTCCATCAGGAAAGCGGACGCGGAAATGATTGAAGTCGAAAGCGCATAAGATGACGACGCGGAATCCATCATTACCAACGAGCGGTATATTTATATCGGGAGTATCATCAAGGGATGCTTAAAGAAAAAATCGGCGGGAAAGATGACAAATTCCGATAAGATTGACAGGATTGTGACAAACCGTTTTCTGGGGCTTCCGATCTTTGCGGCGATTATGTTCCTTGTATATTACATCTCCATGGTGACAGTGGGGGCGAACGCTACGGACTGGGCAAATGACGGACTGTTCGGCGACGGCTGGCATCTGCTTGGCATCGGATCTTCCGCAAGTTCGGATTGTCCGGCAAGTCCTTTATTCCGATGCTCATTGGTACCGGATGCGGCATTCCGGGCATTATGGCGTCGAGGACGATTGAGAATGAGCGTGACCGCAGAATGATGATCATGACAACGACTTTTATTCCCTGTGGCGCAAAAGTGCCGTTTATCTCAATGGTTGCGGGCGCAATCTTCGGCGGTTCCGCATGGGTGGCGACCAGCGCGTACTTTGTAGGCATGGCGGCAATCATTATTTCCGGTGATTTATATGCTGTTCAGACCGTATAAAGAGGCGACAAAGCTGACAACAAATATGAAACTGAAAATGGCGAAGTAACGCGCGGAAAGCGTTTTTAAGGGCGCCCCGCCATAATACGGGGCGCCGGGTTTCGCCTTTAGATTTGTAACAGAGAAACAGGAGGGATTTCGATGCTTACATGGCTTATGGAAAATATGGCGACAATCATCATCAGTGCGGTTTTGGTTCTCGTGGCGGCGGCGATTCTTGTCAGTATGATACGCGGTAAGAGAAAAGGAAAATCATCCTGTGGCTGCGGGTGCGCGGGCTGCGCCATGAATGGAGCCTGCCATCTGGCAAAGCCGGAAGTTTTGAGTAAATAAGGACTGAAAGATAAAGGAAACAGTTCAGCCAATTCAAGTGTATAACGGAAAATCGTGCTTTAGTCACGCCCCAAAACGGACAGGATGCATTTTTTCATTGCCTCATAGCTTTCCGGTGTGATGTCATGTTCCATCTTACAGGCATCGCCCGCCGCGATTACGGGGTCAACGCCGAGATGGACCAGCCAGTCCGTCAGCAGGGTGTGGCGTTCATAGACGCTTTCCGCGATTTTTCGCCCATCCTCTGTCAGATGAAGATATCCTTCTTCTGAAACGGTGATGTATCCACGGTTTTTCAGATTTTTTACGGCGACGCTCACGCTTGGCTTTGAAAAATTCAGCTCGGTCGCCACGTCGATGGAACGCACCACAGAGAGGCGGCTGCTTAAGATCAATATTGTTTCAAGATAATCCTCAAGGGATTCCTCGGCTTTGTGTCGGATATAACTCATGGTATTACTGCACTCCTTTCCGGAACGGAATCCCGTTCGTGAGTTATAGTAAACGACATAATAAATTTCTGTTTCCGTCTCTTGCAGGATCCATATACGGTAGCTTCTGCAAGGCCAAAAACGAAATTTCTAATGTCGTTAACTATAATCCTAACACTTTAGGGAGAGCGGCGCAAGGTCTGCCGGCGAAAAAGGGTATTATCAAATTTTATCAGCGGCCACTGACGGGTGTGCCGCATTTTTGTTAGGCAGAGGTTAGAACTTGCTAACCGGAAAGAAAAGAGAGGGATTAAAAATTTGTTAAAAGCCAAATTTTTTTGTTTCCTTTTTTACTTTTACTCTAGATACTCGGATTTTAGTTTTTCAAGCAGCCGTTCGGCAATGGGGGTAAAGATTTGGTATTTTTTCCAGATTAAATATATTTTTGTTTCGAGTTTGGGTGTAAGGGGGCGGAAAACAAGCCCGCTGTCGGGACTTGCATCGATCAAATGTTCAAAAGTTAAAAGATAGCCCAGCCCTTCCCGGACAAAAAGGGAACCGTTATAGGACAGGCGGAACGATCCTTCAAGGTGCAATTTATCCATACGGTTACCGCTCCATTTAGAAATATCATGATTCCATCCTTGTTCGGAACAAAATAAAGGAAGTCCGATCAGGTCATCTATGCTGATGACATTTTTTTCTGCTAATTTACAGTCCTTTGGCATGACAACGCCCCACAGGTCAGCAGCAGGAAACTCTAAATAATGATATTTTGCAGTATTGGGTTCCTGTGCCAGTACGGCAAAATCAATGATACCTTTATCCAGTTTTTCTGTAACCTGTTCCGTGTCGCCGCTGGTAATATGATAATGCAGATCAGGGTAAGACTCTTTGAAACCTCTGATTGTGGCGGCGAGGCATCTGATCTGGTAAGATTCCGCCAAACCGAAGTAAACATCTCCGCCAAGAACATCATCCAGAGCAAGAAATTCTGTTGTAATTTTGTCGGCCATTTTTATCAAGTCTTCTGCGCGTTTTCGAAGCAAAACACCTTCCTCAGTCAGCTGTATGCTGAAACTATGGCGCGTGAACAGCTTTTTCCCAAGCTCATCTTCAAGTGCTTTTAACTGCTTGGAGAGTGCGGGCTGGGTAACGTGAAGCTGCTCTGCCGCACGGGTCATGTTTTCTTCTCTTGCCACGGCAAGAAAATATCTCATGGTTCGCAGTTCCATATTGCCCTCCTATGATATTCCCAAAATTTATATCATGGTATGAATTATAGCCATTAGCAAAATAAAAGTCAAGGGGATATAATACAGACATAGCAGGAAGGGAGGCGGTCATACGGATGAGCTTATTCAGAATTTAAAAGATGCAGGCTGTGGTGCTCAGACCATTGAGAAGGTCTGCAGGCTGTATGGTAACGGTCAGGTTCAGGATGCGATTAAAACGCTGCGGAAGCATCGCCGCGGCCTGATGGATAGCCTGCATGAAAGTCAGGAAAGGGTTGACTGTCTTGATTTTTTAGTATGGAGAATGGAAAAGGAAAAAGAAAGAGAGGTATTATAAAATGGAAAATGCTGTAAGACTGGAATTGACAAAGGAATGGGATAAGACTTTCCCGAAAAGTGAAAAGGTGACCCACCGCAAGGTGACATTCCCTAACCGTTACGGGATCACGCTGGCGGCAGACCTTTATGAGCCGAAGGGGGCTGAAAAGAAACTGGCTGCGATTGCGGTATGCGGGCCGTTTGGCGCGGTAAAGGAGCAGGCAGCCGGACTGTATGCGCAGACTATGGCGGAGCGTGGCTTCCTCACCATTGCCTTTGATCCTTCCTTTACCGGTGAAAGCGGCGGTACACCCCGTTACATGGCTTCACCGGATATCAACACGGAGGATTTTCAGGCGGCGGTGGATTTCCTTTCCGTACAGGAAAATGTTGACCCTGAGCGTATCGGCATTATCGGTATCTGCGGCTGGGGAGGCCTCGCCCTCAACGCAGCAGCACTGGATACCCGTATTAAGGCGACGGTTGCCTCCACCATGTATGATATGTCCCGCGTCAATGCCAACGGAT
>CAMTMP010000061.1 GCA_947073545.1 uncultured bacterium | reverse complement strand
CGAAAGAAGTAAATGCGAATGGCATGGGAATCCGGGGCAACGGAATGATGAGCCACATATCGCAGATGATGGTGCAGCGGCTTAATAAACAGCTTAAGGGTGAAACGGAGAATTTTGACATCCTTGGAAACACAGTGGAATCTGCGATCCAGGCAACGAAAAAGGCGCTGCATGACTTGGAACATCCCGTAGTATATACGCCCAGGAGCATAGCGGTTCAGCAGGCCCGTATCAAGGAAGGGGAATTTTACAGGGCATTTTTGGAGAAGCTGGAGAAATTATGAGAAGGCATAAGTCTAACAAGACAGGGTAGGCAATCCCGGCGTTTAGGCAGATTGGGTGCTGACGCGACTCTAAATGACAGGGGTATGGCTGTTTGATAACCAATTGGCAATAATGGAGGAAGATTAAGCAATGGGAATAAATAACGTAAATGAACAAAGTTCTGCGTGGGGAGCGGTTTTCAGGAAAAAACCGGTATTCTTCATGACAGTAAAGGAGACAGAGGCATTTTTCAACGGGAAGATGCGCAGGAACATGGAGCTGTGGGAGGACACTTGCACTCTCAGCAGCAACAATACTTACCGCAGACCGAATACCACCTATGAGGTCTATGACAGGGATAAGGGCAGCGCGTTTTTGGATATGGGATTTCTGATTAAGGATGAGACCAGCAGCCTGAAGGGAAATCTCAGTGATGAAAATGATGTGGATTTCTATAACTTTTCCATCCCATTTATGAACTTTCAACGGAATCACTTTGGCATCGAGGCTTATATAGATATGCCGGAGGGCTGTGATTACGACCTTACCCTGTATGATGAATACGGCAACCAGGTGGGGAAGGCAGAGTGGGATGGGAAGGGCCGGAAAACGCTGACCATCCCTAACTGGGATATGCAGACGGATAAATACTGTATCAAAGTGGAAAACGGAAACGGGGAGGAGATTTCCCCGGATGACTATTATAAGATCAGTTTCCATGTTACCGAAAATAAGGAGCATGAAAAGACGGATGTCATTCGGGAAGCATTCGGGGAACTTCACAACGCATACAGCCGGAAGGATAAAAACTGGCGGGAATATCTTGATAAGTATAATGCAGTTTTGCGGGAGACAGAGCAGAATTATATAAAAGAGATGGAAAGGCTCCATCAGAAACAGTTTGAGAGCCTGCCGGAAGAAAAGAAGTATAAAGGTGGGCGGACCGTGGATGAACTGCTGCAGGATATGGCGGAAGGCAAGGATTTAAGTGATGCAGAACGGGAATATGTTAAAATCTTCGCCAACCTGAAAGATTTTGAAAAAGCACAGCAGAAGGCAGAGCTGAAAAATGACTTTTCAGAGGATTTCGTAAAGGAACTGGAACAGAGGGGCCTCTCCCGTGATGACATAGCGGGGATGCGAGTACGAATTGAGAGCAATGGAACTGTAACCGTGGGTGGGATAGCGAATGATGCCGTCCGGGAACAGGTGCAGGAGCTGGTGGAAAAGTATAGTGACAAGATGTACCAGTATTACATAGGGATAGCGGACAGCGTGGGGAATCTGCCCGGTGGTGTATACCAGTATGCCACGGATGTGCAGGAAGTCCGGCGCTACCTGAAAGGGGTCACGGGAGAAAATATTTCCTTGGAAAATCTTTATTTGACACCCGACGGGAAGATCGGAGGGTTGCCAGACAAGGCGGCTAATCTGCTCAACAAGACAAAGGATAATGCCAAAACAGAGCAGGTGAGGGATGCGCTGAAAAATATCATAGGAAATATCAGGATAAGCGGCGGCTTAGGGATTCCCGATTTCACTTCACAGTTCCAGTTCAGTAACGGTGCGTTCTCCGTGGCGGACAGCGGCTTTGCGGTGGATGTAGGCGCACTGGATGGTCGGCTGACACCACAATCTTCCGGCAATATGTATTCCGATATGTATAAATATCAGTTCAAGAAGGTTTTATAAGATCCACGGCTTTGTATCCCTAATAAGCCGTAGCCTGACAAGGCAGCGGCAACATCCCCAGCGTTCCGGCAGATTGGGGAATCGGGGATGGAGCAGAATTTGAAACTCATAAAATAATATCCCGGATAAGCCACAGAGCAAGGGCAGGCATCTCCCGTGTTCCGGAAGATTAGGGAGAGAAGATTGCGGAATATGCCAGAGAGGATGCGGTGCAGAACGTCTGTATGGGGAATAAGTTCCTTGCTTTCCGGAAAAGCGAGGTCGCTAAAGGCGCGCCTGACAGGTCTGCGCTGAAGGGGAGACTCAATTAAAATGTGGCGGACATGGAGAAGATATGGGAGGCGGATGAGAATTATGTCAATTAAGATTGCGAATAATCATGGCAACTATGAAGCAAATCATGTTGATACTGCGAAAAAGCCGGACAGCAGGGCAGCAGCAGAGGTAAAGGTAAGCAAATCAACAAACAGCAAAGACAAGGTGCGGGCATATTATGAGCAGTTATGCAGGAAATTCCCCCAGATCAATATTAATTCGAGTAGGGGCATTGCAGGCGGCGGTAAAAATAATATCGTTCTGAATCTCTCTAATGACTGCCTGAAAAAAATGGCAAATGATCCAGATTTTGCAAAAAAAATCGAAAATGATATAGCGGGTATACCGGCAGCGCATGAGCAGATGCTTGCCAAGGCAAAAAGTGACGGTATTGAGATACATGGGTTTGCTGTGAGGATCAATGCAGATGGGAGTATGCAATGCTCATGTAGCGGTTCAACAAGAACCAGCGGCAAGAAACAAAGCGCATCCGTACTGAATACGGAAAAGAGGCAAAAAGAAAGAGTAGAAAAAAAGCGTGAGGAGAGAAAAATATTAGAAGAAAAGGCGGCAGAACGACGGGCAGAAAGAAAAGAGCAGATGGATAAGCTGACGGAAGATGAGGAAGCAGAATTATTCACGATATCTACTAATGGCACGGATATAAAAAGCGTCACGCAGAATCTCATAGCAGCGGTTTTCGGTACATCAGCGCCTACAGGGGCAAGTTTTGATATAAAGGCGTAAAGTATTCCGCAGCATACGGTTCAGGCATATTGCAAGGGGGGGCGGATGAAAGGCAGTTACACATATTATTATAGAATTTGGAGGTAAAAGAAAGTATGCCAATTAGTATTTCCGATTATCCTGTTTATTTGCAGGATGATTATAAACTTAATAGAGAGTATTTGAAATCCCAGGGGAGGCAAAATGAAGATCAGAAAGTATTTCACAGAGATTCACTGGAAATTTCCCAATTATCGAAAAACAGGGAAATCGTAATGGATAAAATTAAGCATATGGTGGTGCAGTCGGCGGCAGCGCTCAGCGATATGAGGGCTGGAATATTAAAGGAAATCCGTGAAGAAAAAGGGCAGTATGGTTATTCGGATGTTGTGAATGCCTGCGGGTTGGGTTATGCAAGGATGTATTCTGAAATCGAACGGCGCCATGAAAATGAACAGTATTATAAGGCAGATGGAACACTATTGACAAAGGAAGAAGAAATTGAATGGCTGGATCTGCAATATGACCAGGAAGTGGTATGGCAGAAATCCTGTGCCAGAATAGCAGCCCAGGGACAGGTCTTTCTGGGGAATATTCCTGAAATGCCAACAAAAGAGCTGGAGGAATTGGAGGACAGCTTATACCAAGCGAAGGATGTCTATATGAAGCTGTACCGGGAAAGTGGGCAGATGGGGAAGCCGCTTTTCCTGCAAAATTATATGTTTGGCAATGGCCAGATGTATGAAGTGCTGAACACATTAGGTAACTTACAGGAGAGGGTGTAATAATGCAGGTTAATTTATTGACTTTTAATTCCATATCACCTATACTATTATCTAAGCAGAGGACTACTGTGTAGTTGAGAAGGTAAAACTGAATAAGAATGATATGTGTTTGCGAGGGAACTTAACAAGTTGAAAAAGGTGAGACCTGACCTCTTGACCTGTCGGCTAATACCGGCGTAGGGAAGCAATTTCTTACGCCGTACTGCGTCTGAAAGAGCTTCTGATGATTTGGAAGCTCTATTTTTTTTCACAAGGAGGAAAAGGGAATGTCATTTATGGAAGGTATATTGAAACGGAATGTACCTGTCTGGGACAAGTGTATTGCCACCATGTTTGTGCAGGATATGAAGGAAGGAAAACTGGCCATTGAAGATTTTAAGGAATACATAGTACAGGACAGTATCTACCTGAAAAATTATGCCCGTGTGTATGGCAGGGCAATATACCATGCGGAAACATTAAGGGAGATTCAGCTTTACTATTCTATCCTGAACTTTGTAACAGATACAGAGTCAGTGGTGCGCTTGAATTATTTAAGGCAGTTCGGCATGACGGATGATGACATAGAATCTATTGATCCGTTGCCGGAAAACCAGAAATATATTAATTTTCTGTTTGAAACGGCAGAGCGTGGAAATGGGTGTGAAATACTCATGGCGGTACTCCCATGTATGCTGAGTTACAGCTATATATTCCGAAAACTTGCAGATGAATCGGAAAGCCGGAAGTCAAGATATTGGGACTTCATTCAGGATTATGCCGATGACCGATATGCTGAAAGCTGCAAGGAATGGTGTGACTTTGCAGATAAGAAATGTGGGAGCCTTTCCGAAGCTGAACAGAAAAAGCTGGGCAGTATTTTTGAAAAGGCGGGTTATCTGGAACTTGATTTTTGGAATATGCCGACTTCATTTCCAACCAATTAAAGAGGATTTTATGATAGCTGCCGATGCAGGGCTTTGCTATCTGGAGAAGCGAAAGAGAGGATCATACAATGAAAAAAGTATTGAGTATTGCAGGTTCTGACTGCAGCGGAGGTGCGGGCATACAGGCAGATCTTAAGACATTTTCCGCACATGGCGTATTTGGAATGAGCGTCATTGTATCTGTTGTGGCAGAAAACACAGGCAGGGTAATCGGCATTCAGGATGTAAGCCCGGATATGATTGGTAAACAAATTGATGCTGTTTTTGAAGACATCGAAGTTGATGCAGTGAAAGTCGGCATGCTTTCCACACCGGACTGTATGAACGAAGTTGCTGAAAAACTGAAATATTACCACCCCTCAAATATTGTGATTGATCCTGTGATGTATGCAAAGAACGGCTGTCCACTCATGGAACCTGCGTCAATAAAAACGCTGATCGGGACAGTTATCCCGCTCGCTGACGTACTGACACCGAATATTCCGGAAGCGGAAAAAATAACGGGAAACAGAATCAAATCGGTTGAGGACATGGAAGAAGCTGCAAAGGTAATTCATGCAATGGGATGCAGGGCGGTTGTTGTTAAAGGCGGTCATGCAGCGGGGAATGCGGTGGATGTCCTGTTTGACGGTAAAGAGGTCTGCCATTTTGAATCTATTCGGATTGATACAAATAATACGCATGGAACAGGCTGTACCTTTTCCTCTGCAGTTGCTTCACAGCTTGCAAGAGGCATGAATTTACAGAAGGCAGTTCAAAAAGCAAAGGATTATGTAACAATGGCGATTGAGCATTCCCTTAACATTGGGAAAGGCTGCGGACCGACACATCATTTCTGGCACCTTTATCAATACGGGCTGCAGGAAGGAAAGGATGGTGGAAAATGAAAATTGATTATTCTTTATACCTTGTAACAAACCGTTTGCTTATGAGTACAAAGACTTTGGGGGAAGCAGTGGAGCAGGCGATTATTGGCGGATGTACTATGGTGCAGCTCCGGGAAAAAGAGATTTCGTCATTGGATTTTTATGCCCTGGCATTGGAAATAAAAGAGATTGCTGACAGTTATGGAATTCCCCTTATCATAAATGACCGTATCGACATTGCTATGGCAGTGGGCGCAGCCGGGGTACATATCGGACAGAAGGATATTCCTGCAGATATTGCCCGGAAGGTGATTGGTAAGGATATGCTGCTTGGTGTTTCTGCCGCTTCCGTAGCGGAAGCTGAAAATGCGGCAAAAACTGGAGCCGATTATCTGGGTGTGGGTGCTATGTTTCCAACGGGTACAAAACCGGATGCAGGCTTTGTATCTATGGAGGAACTTGGAAGAATCCGCAGGGCAGTTGATATACCGATTGTTGTGATCGGGGGCATCAATAAGGAAAATGCAATGCTTTTTCAGCCTATGGGGATTGACGGTCTGGCTGTGGTTTCCGCAGTGATTGCCCAGCCCGATATAAAAAAGTCGGCAGCTGACTTAAAATCACAGTTTCGGAAAGGAGGCTGTAAATGAACTTTGAAGCGGCACTCATAAGAAGAGTTGTGCTATATGCGATTAGGGGTCCTGTTTTAAAGGAAGTGTAAGAAAGAAAGTAGCCCCACCCCCCTCTGTATTTTTTACCCCGACATTCGCGGACAGAAATCCTGCCAATTCTTTTGCTATGCTTAGTCCAAGACCAAAATGTGACTTATTTGTATGTGACTTATCGGCACAATAAAAGCGGTCAAAAATGTAAGGTTTGTCCTCAGCAGAAATTCCCCGCCCGTGATCAATAACAGAAATAGTTATAGCCCTGCGTGACAGAGTGGCTTTTATTTGGATGGATGCTTTCGCTTCAGAATGCGAAATGGCATTATCCATAAAAATGCTTAAAATCTGAAAAAGGCATTCCTGGTCTGTGTATAGTATGGGAAAGTGGACATCCAAAAAATCTGCATCCAAAGGCATTCCTTTTTGGCTGCATATGGGTTCATAAGCCTCATAAAGGGAGACCAGCAAAGTATCAATATTTACCTTTGTTTTATTAATATTGCGTATTCCGGAATCTGAGGAAGCCAGTAAAAGCATATCTTTAATCAACTTTGACATTCGCATAGTTTCTGCATCTATAATATTCGTGGCCTTTTGAATATCTGGTATTCCGCCACTTAATCTGTTTATTTTGTCATTGTTGGCAAGTATGACTGCAAGCGGCGATTTTAGCTCATGGGAGGCAGCGGCGATAAAGCCTTTTTGGCTTTTTAATACTTTTTCAGTTGGTTCTATGGCGTGTTTCAGCAGAAAACGGCTTACAATTACGATACAGAATAAGGAGATAACCCATAGCAGTATATAAAAAGGCAGTTGTTTCCCTATCAGCTCAAAAGTTGTCTTTTGCCGCTGTAGCAGGCTCAGATAAAACAGGGTTCCGTTTTTGTCAATGACAATAGCCGGGATTCCCCAATATTTATCATGTGAACAGCCGGAAAAAGATAAAATTCCGCCTTGTGTTGTAGCCATTGTCCGATCTAATGCGGTGACAGATTCCACATTTGCCTTCTCTGTAAACTGCCTTAATAAAATGGTTATATCGGTTGGAAATGAGAGAGGGCTTTGATAAATAACATTTCCCTGTGCATCCTTCAGCTCGGCAAAAATGGAATAGCTATCTTCGTAGGGCTTAATAACCGTTTGAGGACTTTTTTCCGGATTTTCCAGTTCATAAATCATTAACATAGAAAGCCGCCCGAAAAAAATACTGTCGTTTTGGTGTTTGCTATAAACGGAATCATTGCACAAAAACACGATAGCGACGGTTATGATAGACATAATGGAACTGATAAAAATAAGATGCAGTTTTTTATATAAATGTTCCAGCATTTTAGCCCTCCAATTTATAACCAGATCCGTAAACCGTTTTTATTTCGCAGCCGCTTCCTATCTCACGTAATCGTTTCCTGAGAAATGAAATATAATTGTCCACGTTTCCGGGTACAATATCTGTATCGGTTCCCCAGACTTTGTATATCAGTTGTTCTCTGGAGATGAGGGACTGGGGGTGGCTGATCAATACGGATAATACTTCAGACTCTCTTGCAGTTAAAAGCAGGGAATTTGTACCGCATGACAGGATATGTTCCGTTTGGTTGAAAGACAGATCGGAAAAACAGGTACAAGTTTCCTGCCTGATTTCTGCCGGGCGCCTGATCAATGCCCTGATGCGCGCAAGCAGTTCAGGTATATGGAAAGGCTTTACCAGATAGTCATCCGCACCGTTATCCAGTCCCTCTATTCTGTCATTCAGTTCTGACATCCCCGTAATGATAATGACAGGGATTACAATTCCCTTCCGGCGCATGGCTTTAATAATAGTCATTCCGTCAATGATGGGGAGCATACGGTCAATGACTGCCAAATCATAGCAGTATTCAATATTTAGTGCATGGATCATGGCGGTTTCCCCATCATGGCAGCAGTCAACTATATATCCGGCTTTTTGCAGTTCATCCTGTATGGAACTGCAAAGTTCTATATCATCTTCAAGCAATAGTATTTTCATGATATCAAATCCTCTTTCCATGGTGTTGCTCCAGATATGGCTGGAAAGACATTTTTCCATTTGCGGGTTACTCTTTTCTATTTAGTATAGCAGATAAATCTATAAAAATCCTATAAAATATTACGTTTAAATAGATTCCGGCTACAAGATTTTTTTAGGACTTTGCAGTTATAATGAGAAAAAAAAGAAAGGAAGTTTTTATGATGAAAAATCAAAAAATGTGGAAAGGTTTCGTAATTGGACTGTGCATATCTGCTCTTACAGGATGCGGCACTGGAACAAATGAAGAGACAGGGGGCGTGGATAGGCATGTAACAGAGGAGCAAAGCAGCATGTTTGATGACCAGGACAGGCATTCAGATGAAAATGATAACATTGCCCCTGCAGATGGCAATGGCAGCCAGGAAAACGGAGACAATTCCCTGCCGGATGGGAAGGTCACAAACGGAGCGGACGCTTCGCAGGAGAATCAGAATAATACCACAGCTAACGGTACAGATGAGAAAGTGGATGCAGAAAGTTTGTATACTTCAGCAGCCCTAAGAGGGAGTGTTGTGGAATTTTCGGATGGCAGTTGTACAGTAAGTGCTGCCGTAACGGAAGAGGATGGAAAAACCTCCGTAGCAGCTGCGCCTGGGCATGAAAGCGAGGATACAAATGTAGTGGTGACATATCAGGAGGGCTGTGTGGTCCAGATTGCAACCATCTATACTTCAACCGGAATTGCAGAATTGGAGCAGGCGTCTATATCTGACATCAAGAAACAGACAAGTGTTATTGTCTATGGAAGTTTTGAAGATACACATCATGTATCGGCAAACAAAATTATCATATGTCATAGAACAGCCTGAACAGGAGGTGCTGAATTTGAAATTTTATCAGCTTACATTTCGGTATTTATGCCGAAAGAAGTCTAAGACATTTATTTTGCTTTTGGCATTGCTGTTTATAAACAGTATGATTTTGAGTTCCTACATGATTTTGCATGCCACAGAAGATTCCCGGATTACCATGCAGGAAAAGATGGGAACCAAGGTAGTGCTGGAAGTGAAGGGGAGCGGTCAAAAGATTGCAGAAAATGAGATTAGAGCAATTCGAGACCTGGATGGAGTGATATATGTCAACCGTCTGACCAGCAACGCTGTTTATCCTGCTGATTTTAATCCTGTTACAAATAGTGACTCCGAAG
Source organism: uncultured bacterium (assembly GCA_947073545.1). Classification (GTDB taxonomy): domain Bacteria; phylum Bacillota; class Clostridia; order Lachnospirales; family Lachnospiraceae; genus UBA3282. Next base: position 4,077 of record CAMTMP010000061.1, on the reverse strand, counting down.
AAGAAAATAACCAAAAAGTAACGCTGCTGTCCTATGATGATCTGGAGCGTGACAGTGCCTTTAGTGATTTAAGATATCGCTTAATGAAGGGAAGCATGATTACGGAGGGCTCTGAAAAAGGGGCTGTGATCAATTATGTGTTGGCGGATGCGAATGGTCTTGAAATAGGGGATGAGATGAAAGTCGGAACGGAAACCGGGAGTGTAATCAGCGTAAAAATTATAGGTGTTTTCGTTGCGGGAAGTGAGAGAAACCAGATGAATACCCTGCCGGCAGTCAACCGTATTGAAAATCAGATTTTTATTGACAATGAATCCTTTAGGGAGCTGTTTGATCATGCAGGTTACTCTAAAATAGCAGTATATACCAAAAATCCGGACCAAATAGATGTTCTGGTACAGGAATTAAAAGAATTTTTAGCTAACCGAGTGGAAATCGCAACTGCTGATATGTTATATCGTCAGTTGGAGGTGCCGCTGAACAGAATCGTCCGTGTGACGAAACTTATGCTGCTATTCACGTTGGCTGCAGGGGTAACAATTACTTCCCTGTTACTCTGTATGTGGATGCGGTCGAGAAAAAGAGAAATTGCTGTTTTTATCAGTATGGGAAAAAGAAAAGTGGATATTATTATGCAGTTTTTTATGGAAACAGCAGTGGTCTTTTGTTTGTCTGTATTTGGTGCCTTTGTAATAGGAAGTGGAATGGCAGGAATTATGAAAAAACTGCTCATGGAAGAAAATGCAGCAGTTCTATTATCAGTTTCTCTGCAAGCAGGGGATATTGCAGCAATGTTCTTTGCAGGAGGCTGTATAGCAGTTATTGCTGTCTGTATTTCATTGCTGCCCATTTTATGGACAAATCCAAAAGATATTTTATCAAAAATGGAGGGATAGTAGATGAAGGGTTTTAGTTTGGCATGGCGTTCTGTTATTAGAAAGCCTGTAAAAAGCGTCCTGCTGTTTGTAACTGTATTTACCATCAGCCTGTTGCTATTGTCTGGATTGAGCAGCGGGAAAGCAACGATTCAAATGCAGGATCATACAAGGCAGGCAATCGGGGCGGGGCTTCTGCTGGAAGAAAATGAAGCAGACCGACACCGGAGGATTGATGTGTTAGCAGGGCAGCTTGACCATGAGGAAGGCAGCTTAGGCGGATACCATCAGGAAAAAATTACAATAAACGGAGTAGAAAACTGGAGAACATGGACGGATAATTCTTTTGAAACTCTGTTAGTGGAGGATATTGAAATAATAGCTGGTACAGAAGGGATTGATGATTACAATATTACAACAGTTACAACTGCTGCAAGGCCGATTGATTTTATCCGTATTGAGGATGAGGATGTGGACCAGTATAGTGATCTTGGAGGCGTGTCACTGATTGGAAACAAAGATATGTCTATGGACTCTAATTTTCTTTCGGGCAATGCCTTTATCACGGACGGCAGAATGATTCAAGAAGGTGAAAAGGATGTCTGTGTCATATCATCAGAGCTTGCGGATAAAAATCAATTGGAAATCGGAAGCATAATTAGATTTGGCAAATGTGGTAATATAGAGGATTCAATGACTTATGAAGCTGAAGTTGTGGGTATCTATCAGGTGAACCAGCCAATAGCCCCTTATATGTATGGAGATACTTACCGATCTGAAAATATTATTTTTACGGACTTGGATTTCCCTGAAAAGGTGGATGGAAAAGCAGGTGATCCATTATATGAGAAGGCATATTTTAAGATTGCGGATGTGAAGGAATATGAAAATGTAAAGCTAAAGGTAATGGAGGCAGATATAGCATGGGAACGGTATGATCTGATTGACAATAACGGAAATATGAATACCCTGTCCGCAAATTTTAATGAAATGGAGAAGTACAGCAGAGTTTTAGTCTGGGTCATTTCAGGGGCAAGCCTGGTTATCCTGTTTCTTATTTTTCAGTTTTGGATGAAAAGCCGGAATAGAGAAATTGGAATTATGCTGTCAATGGGAACTTCAAAAATTCAGATTTTAGCCCAGATCATGACAGAAGCATTTATGATTGCAGCAGTGGCTGTGTTGATTTCCTTTTTGGCGGCGCCGGGAGTGTCAGATCTGACGGCGGATTATCTGGTAGAACAACAGATACAGAGTATGGAAGAACAGGATTTACTGGATGAGGGAAAAGTGGCATTTTCTTACGAAAAATCAGAGCAGAATGTGGTGGGTGTGCAGGCAGAAATTACTTCCGGGATGTTAATACAGGATGCTGCGGGAATGGCCCTGCTTATTGCAATATCTGTATGTGTATCGGGTATTGCCATAATGAAAAGGAATCCCAGGGATATCCTGCAGGCTCTGTAAACAGTTTATATGTGCAGGTATTAAGGGAAACGCTGAGGAAAGGGTTTCTCTGGAAATAAGTTAAGGAGGACAGCTGAAATGATATTAGAAGCAAAAAATGTGGAATATGCATATAAATCCCAAAAGGAAAGGAAAGTTTTAGACAATATTTCTGTTCGGTTTGAAGAAAAAAAGTTTTATACCATCATTGGAGCCAGCGGAGCCGGAAAAACAACTCTTTTGTCTTTGTTGGCAGGGCTTGACAGTCCAACAGGAGGGACTGTTCTATATGAAGGGGAAGATATCCTTACGAAAGGCTTGAATTATCACAGAAAGAATCATGTATCCTTAGTTTTTCAGGAATATAATTTGATTGATTATCTTACTACGGAGGAAAATGTAAAATTGGGAGGGATAGATCAGCCGGAGGAACTGCTTTCAAAAGTGAATATTCCGCAGGAGGCATGGAAAAGAAATGTAATGAAGCTGTCCGGCGGGCAACAGCAGCGGGTAGCGATTGCAAGAGCACTGGCAAGCAATGCAAAAGTTTTATTGGCGGATGAGCCGACTGGAAATCTGGATGAACAGACCGCAGAGGGGATTATTGAGTTATTGAAGCGGACGGCCCATGAGCTGGGTAAATGTGTAATTGTGGTTACACATAGTAAATATTTAGCAAATGAAGCAGATGAAATTGTGCAGATTAGGAATGGAATGATTGATTTATAGAATGAAGGAACTCTGCAAAAGACAACCGCCGCACTATGGTTTACCACCATATGCGGCGGTCTGCCATTTACGCAGGCAGCAAATCGTCTATTCATGCTGACGGAGTTAAAAATATTCTTATTTTTCCGATACACAAAAGGTATAATAGAAGTGAAAAAACCAGTGGCGTTCTATTTAGGAAGCAGGGAAGAAGAATGATCGATCTATATTATGTGGAAGATGATGAAATTATAGCCCAGGCGGTAAAAGATTTTCTTGGACAGCGTGGCTATAAGGTTTCGGTTTTTCCTACAGTTACCGGCGCAAAAGAGGCATTGCTCCATATGTGCCCAACGATTGTTTTGGTGGATTGGAATATGCCGGATGGGAATGGAAATCTGCTTGTACAGTGGATTCGTTCAAAATGGAAGGAACTGCCTGTTATTTTTCTTACGGTTCGTGGAGATTGCAGTGATATTGTTGCCGGCTTTGAGAATGGTGCGGATGATTATGTGGTAAAACCTTTTGAACTGGATGTTTTGCTTTCACGTATCAAGGCCCTGCTGCGGAGGACGGGGGATGCCTCAAAACAATACTTATCCTGCGGTTCCATATCCCTTGACATGAAAAAAATGCTGGTCCGTGACGGTGTGGAGGAAATAAGTCTGAGCCCGTCAGAATATCAGTTGCTTTTATATCTTTTGCGGAACAAGGGAAAAACAGTTACAAGGACAAAATTATTGGAAGAGATCTGGGACAGCAGCGGGAACTATGTGAATGACAACACACTCACTGTTACCATGAAGCGTCTACGGGAAAAGCTGCATCAGCCGGTCTGCCTGAAAACGGTCAGAAGTGTAGGCTATCGAATGGAGGAATTGGAATGATCAGAAGAAATAATATTGTGATTCTTGCAGGTTTTGTCTTTTCTGTAAGTCTGCTTGCGGTTTCGATCACAGCGATGCTCTTGATAAATCACTACAACCATGCACATATGCAGGCGCTGGGTGAAATTTGCCAGAAAGTCATAGAAAAGCAGCCGGAGGCA
>CAMTMP010000060.1 GCA_947073545.1 uncultured bacterium | reverse complement strand
TTATGTGAAGAGAATTAAATACAAATGACCTAAGAGCCATTGTGGACGATAATCTGCAGTGGCTTTTTTCGTGCAATGAAATGATAGGGGGTACTAAAAAGTCCTTGACATTTCGTTTCAGGATAGAAGCTGTGGTAGTTCCGCATCAAGTTATGCAAATTTTTTACCAGCCAAAGAATAATTCTTGGCAAGGACCTCATCATTTTCGATTGACACTATCGCTAATCTGGTATGTCACGACTAAGTGCAAATTCATTGTTAAGATACTTGATGCAGGTAGATGTCCTTTGTGAACCATCAGGGGTATAGATAATTCGAATCCCGCCACTCCGATATTGTAGGAAGTGTCAAAACCTTAGTTTTACTGGGTTTCAACACTTCCTATTTTATTTGGTAAACAAAAGGTAATCAAAAAGTAACCAAACGTATATTCGATTGAAAACAACATAAGGAAAGGAGAGTATCTTGCACATCTGATATTTTAATTTTGTAAATATTTGCATATTTTTCCGATCTTGTCCATATACTGTATTAAGGATGGGAGATATTTCCAGCGCTGTGCGCCCGGAACTCTGAAGAATGCTCCCAGGCAAAGTATAATAGCAGGCGCTGCGGCGCGGAAAAGAGGTAAATATGTCCAGGGGACCAAGAAAGACATTGGATGAAAAGATTGTGGCCAAGGAGGAATTGATTGGGGCATTGACCAGTCGGATCGAATCGGAAAAACAGGAACTGGCAGAGATGTACAGGGAAAAACGCAATATCCAGTTGGAAAGCATTGACAATCTGTTGGAGGAATGGGCGCTCAGCCCCCAGGAGGCCGAGGAGGCCCTGCGCAGATATGTGGACCAGAGGGAGGAGGCGGTGTAAGGCCGCCTCCGGGTTTTCCCTAAAAAATTGCCGGCGGCACGGGCATATATTTGTCCAGGTATTCCTCGACGGCCTCCATCCACAGCTTTTGTACGGCGCTGTCATTCTGCAACCCATGGCCGGAGTGGGAAAACTCAAAATATTTATAGTCCACACCGTTTGCCTCCAATGCTGTTCTCAGGCGAAGCGAAGCCTTATACGGCTGAACGCGGTCATATCTGCCGTAAGCGATGACTGTAGGGGCAGAACTTGGGGTAACCCAGGCAGCCGCCGAGATGGGCTTCATTCTTTCGATATAAGTTCCGTTTTTTATTTCATCAGCCGTAAGTTCTTCTCCAAGCATGGCACTGAACAGTGCTGCTGCAGCCAGATAACTCTCTTCGGTATTACGATCCAGTCCATAATTATCCCAATCCTCCGTATAAAAGCAGGAGGGGCCGACTGCCCCAAAGGTGAAAGCAACAGGAACCGAACATTCGTCTGCGTCACGGTAAGTGTAGATCAATGCCAGCGCATGACCTGCTGAACCGCCGGCCATAGCCAGCTTGTCAATCCGATAGCCTTCCTGCTCCGCGGCTTCAATTACTTTGGGTATCGCCGCCTTGATTTCATTGGACTGAGTGAGAACACTGGCGTTGTTTGTTTCGGTCCGGAGCGTGTAGTTGATACCGCAGGCTACATAGCCCTTGCTGCACAGCCAGGAAAGCATCTCTTTGTCGTCTTTTTTATCGCCGGATGTGAAACCGCCTGCGTGCAGATAAACCACAAGGCCATAGGATTCTCTTGTGTCGTCCTTTGGAAGATAGAGATCAAATTTGTGTGCTTCGCCTTCCCCATACGGCAAATCCGTATGTAAAACTCCAAGTTCATCACTCCACTTTATGCTGTAATTCTCAGACCATGACGGGGTAAATGCGAATTTCGACACTGCGCCTCCGATAAAAGCTGCAATAAAAACCATAATTCCCGTTCCAATCGGCACGATACTCACCTTCTTTTTCTTCTTTGTTTTGCTCATAGGAAATTACCTCCAAACAAGGTACCGCCCAGCAATAAATTCAGGAAGGCCCTGACTGCGAGTCTGCCAAGAACAAATGCCGCGATGGCAATTAATAGTAAAATAATCCATTTTTTCAGCATACCTGCCATTTTCTTTATTCCTTTCCTGATTTTCTTGACATTGCAAGTGATATACGCTATGATGATAGCTGATACAGTTGTGTTGTCGTAACAAGTATATCTGCGCATTCTTTTGCTGTCAAGAGGAGGAACGGAAATGAGACAAACCATCAGGAATGTATCACCGATGAGTAATGAGGGGCGAAACGCTTATGTAATAGAACATCTGACAGACGCGCTTTTAACACTGCTTCGCGACCATTCCATAAACGATGTTTCCATCAGTGAATTGTGTGAATGCGCAGGCGTTGGAAGGGCATCTTTTTATCGGAATTTTGAGAACAAAGAGGACATTGTGCGACTATATATCAATCGTCTGTTTTGTGAATGGGCTGATGCGTATGAGCAAGGTGATGATAAACCCTTAAGCGCACTTATTCAGTCGATCTTTGCCCATTTCGAAAGACACAGAGATTTCTATGGGCTGTTAAACGAAAGAAGGCTTATATATCTGCTAAAAGATGTTATTATCGGGATATGTGGCCCCAAGCCTGAACAATCCAAAGACGATGCATATGCAAAAGCGTTTGTGGCTTATACTTTGTACGGATGGGTTGAGGTATGGTTTCAAAGAGGGATGAAAGAGTCTTCGGAGGAAATGGCAGGGCTCTTTAAAATGCAGGGGCTCTAAGCTGCTTGCAGCCAATGGAAAGAAGTTTCTTTAGATGCGTATGGAGATAAAATGGGACATAGAAAAGAGCGGAAAAACGGATACGCTGTTAAGCGGAGTGATTACGACAGCCATGGGGATTATCCTTTGAATGAATCAGAGACAGAAAATTCCCCCTGCCCTGTGACAAAACGCTGCGGGGGCTGTCAGTGGATGGGAATGGATTATCAGGAGCAGCTGCGGGAGAAGGAAAAGCGGGTGAGAAAACTTTTGGCTCCCTATTGCGGGCTGGAGGGAATTGTAGGCATGGAACAGCCGCTGTATTATCGGAACAAGGTACATGCCGTGTTCGGGGAGGACAGGCGACACCGGCCCATCTCCGGTATCTATGAGGAGCGTACCCATCGGATTGTGCCGGTGGACAGCTGCCGGATCGAGAATCAGAAAGCGGACGCCATCATTGTGTCTGTCCGGGAGTTGTTACCCTCTTTCAAGATCAGGCCATATAATGAGGATACGGGTTTTGGCCTGCTGCGCCATGTACTGGTACGCATGGGACAGGCCTCCGGGCAGATCCTGGTGGTGCTGGTGCTGGCCTCCCCCATATTGCCCTCCAAGAACAATTTTGTAAAGGCGCTGTTAAAGCGCCATCCGGAGATCACCACGATAGTGGTAAATGTGAATAACCGAAACACCAGTATGGTGCTGGGGGACAGGGAGCAGGTGATCTACGGCAAGGGGTATATTGAGGATACTTTATGCGGCAAAATTTTCCGTATTTCTCCCAGGTCGTTTTACCAGGTCAACCCGCTCCAGACGGAACTGCTGTATGCCAAAGCTATGGAATATGCCGCTCTGACGGGGCGGGAGACGGTGTTGGACGCCTACTGCGGTACGGGCACCATCGGCATCATTGCCAGCGAACGGGCCGGACAGGTGATGGGCGTGGAATTGAATGCGGACGCAGTGCGGGACGCCCGCGTCAATGCCAAAATCAATCAGGTGGGGAATATTCGCTTTTACCAGAACGATGCGGGCCGCTTCCTGCTGGACATGGAGGCTCAGGGCGCCCGGGTGGATGTGGTCCTCATGGATCCGCCCCGCGGCGGCAGCAGCGAGGAATTCCTGTCGGCAGTGGCGCGTATGGCGCCGGAGAGAGTGGTATATATATCCTGCAACCCGGAGACCCTGGCCAGGGATTTGAAATATTTGACGGCACATGGGTATGGGGCGGAGCGGGGATTGGTAGTGGATATGTTTCCGTTTACGGAGCATGTGGAAGTCGCATGTTGTCTACAAAGGAAGGATTCGTAGAAGTCCTTGAGTTTACGCACTTTGCGAGGATTTTTAAGTTTAACCGAACACCTAAAATCGGAAAGAAAAAAGAGATTTCTCACGAGATTAAAGTGTCCGTAGTTATGGAACTCGTATGAGTGGACACAAAAATGTATCGTTCACAAACTCAATCATTACAGAAAAATCTTATCAACAACTGAATAATAGGTAAGTCGAAAGACCGCTTGTTTTCTATATTTTTGTGGTATGGAGCAGGCGGTCTTTTTTGAGTTTAGAACTGCCAGCATTCATCAGACACCTTGATAATCAAATTAAAAAGTAGGAGAACAAACAGATGGAGCAGACAGACAAAAAGAGTATATGTGGGATTTTCGGCCACAATGTACAGACGGAAAATGTAAAGATCAGCGAACTGCATGATTTTCAGGGGCATCCGTTCAAGGTAGAGCATGACATGCACCTTTTTGAATTATCAAAGAGTATTGAGGATAAGGGAGTGCTTGTGCCCTTGATTGTAAGACCAAATCCAATTGGAGCAGGGTATGAAATCATCGCAGGGCACAGAAGAAAAGCGGCCAGCGAATGGGCAGGCATAGATACGGTTCCTGTGATGATTGTGCAGATGGATGATGTAGAAGCGACAATCGCGATGGTGGACAGTAATTTACAGCGGGAGCATATCAAGCCCAGTGAGAAAGCTTATGCCTATAAAATGAAGCTGGAAGCCATGAAGCAGCAGGGAAAGAAGCTTACTGAGCCTATGTCCCAAGCTGGGACAAAGCTGTCAAAGGATGTTGGAGAAAACGGAAAACCCATACTTCGTTCGGATGAACTTTTGGCAAAACAGGTTGGGGAGAGCCGGAATCAGATTGCAAGGTATATCCGTCTGACAAATCTTATTCCCAAAATCCTTGATATGGTAGATGAAGGAAAAATAGCGTTTACCATAGCAGTGGAACTTTCTTATCTGAAGGAAGATGAACAGTATGAGCTTCATGCGGTGATGGATTTGGAGCAGTGTACACCGTCTCTTTCACAGGCAAACCGGATGAAGCGCCTGAGTCAGTCAGAGGGGATTGATATGGATAAAATGTATGATATTTTGGGAGAGGAAAAAGCAAATCAGAGAGAACAGATTAAGATTAGGGCAGATTCGTTATCGCAGTATTTTCCCGCAGATTTCACACCAAAGCAGAAAGTGGAACTGATAGAAAAATTGGTTAGGGATTGGCATGAAAAACAAACAGGTATTCATAATCGTTCAGCTAAAAGAGCGGAAAAATCACGATAGAAACAGATGATTGGAGGATAAAGTTATGGGTAGGCAGAAAGAAGAATTATCAATATTTGAACAAATGGGTGGCACTTACACAGAAAAAGACGGTATCTTATATCCCAATATCCGTATTGGCGAAGAAGAAACAGAAGCAATGCAGAATACCTTTTCAGGAAAATACGGAGATTTATGGAAAAAGTATCTGAAAGAAAACTAGCCGGAAAGATATTATCATTTGGTTCATTTAGGGCAGTTGAGACAAAAAGCGGCAGAAATCAATGAAGAAGCAAATGAATTGCTGGAAAGGATTATGCAGCAGTATTTACAGAAGCATAAACCGGAGAATCCAGATTCTACAATGGAAATGTGGCAGCTTCGGGAACAAGCTAAGGCAATGGCAGAGGAAGTGGTTCTTCAAGATGTTGTCTACTGCTATCACTAAATCAAAACGAAAAGAGAGGGAAAAATTATGGCGAATATAAGAGAATATAACATGAATGGAACATTAATATTAGGAATTGATCATGGATATGGGAATATCAAAACAGCACACAGGGTATTTCCAACAGCGCTGATCAAGAGTGAGAAAGCGCCAACTTTCAGTAAAGATTATTTGGAGTATGATGGATATTTCTATATTATCGGGGAAGGTCATAAGAGCTTTATCGCTGAAAAGCAGTCGGATGATGATAACTATATCCTGACGCTTGCGGCAATCGCAAAAGAACTGAACGCAAGGGAATTAACCTCTGCCAGAGTGCATCTTGCAGCAGGACTTCCGTTGAAGTGGGTGCAGGCGCAGAGAGAATCTTTCCGTCAATATCTGATGCAGAATAAGATTGTGCAATTTCGTTATAAAGGCAGACAGTACGAGGTTGAGATTGCCGGATGTACGGTCATGCCGCAATGCTATTCTGCGGTGGCGGAAAACTTGAAGGATTTTAAAGGGATGAATTTACTTGCCGACATTGGCAACGGAACAATGAACATCATGTATTTAAACAATGGAAGGGCGATGGAGAGTAAATCATGGACAGAGAAGCTCGGTGTTTTCCAGTGCATGCAGCGTATCCGCAATAAGGTGTTGGACGAAACGGGAACAAACCTGATGAACGAGGTCATTGAAAATTATCTGAGGACAGGGGAAACGGATATTGCAGAGCCTTATGCCTCACTCATGAAAGAAGCAGCAGTTTCCTATGTACAGGAGATTTTTCAGAAGCTGAAGGATTATGAATATAATGAAAGCCTTATGCAGCTTCACTTTATGGGCGGCGGCGCAAGAATCGTGGAAGCTGTCGGGGAATATAACCGGGAGAGGACGCATTTTAATCACGATATCTGTGCGACTGCAAAGGGATATGAATATTACTGTTACATGATTTTGCGGCACAGTCAAATACCCAAAAGGCGGGGTATTTGACTCTCGCGGCATTCGCCAAATGCCCATGCAAGCATGGTCGGTTGGCTCATTGCTCGCGGAAATAAAAAGTGCAGATAGAAAGAAGGTGCAGGAATGACAGGAAATATCCGTAACCGCAATGTGCGGTTTTATGAGGAAAAGGAAGCTGACAGACGGGCATGGGAAATACTTCACTCAGAAGCTGTCAGGGCATTTCCCTCGCAGAATGACTTTATCATTCAGGCAATCAATGATTTTTATGACAGGCATCTGGCAATATCGGATGATCCTTATCTGGAAACAAGGGAAAAAGAGGATGCCTTTGCAGATAGGATCGTGGAAAAGGTGGAACAGAAAGTGCTTGGCAACCTGTCACAGCTTATCGGCATTTACCTTTTGCAGCAGAATATCTTGGCAACAGGAAATGATGCACGAGCGGAAAATTATTTGAAAGAAAATGGGGAGATGCAGGTATTAAGTTCCGGCGGTGGTATTCTGCAAAATGGCGGGGAAGCTGAAACAGAGGAACCGGAGGAGAATGAGTTCCTTGATTTCAGTTTTGGAGGATAGCCGGAATGGGGGTTCTTAGGGGGCAAAGCCCCCTGAGCAGGTAGCACCGGTGGCGCAGACAGTGAGGAAGAAATAAAAATCGGAGTGTCCGGCAGGCACTCCGATTTTTATTTTTGACGAGCTGGCAAGCCAACGGTACTACCTGCCTATATCATTCCCACCACATCGGCGGCAGGTGGAAAAGTGCCTGAATGGGAAAGCGATGTGGGAAAGCCGGACGGAGCGCAGAGCGAGGGGAGGCTTTCGTCTGGAAGCTGCGTTTTTTGCAGCGGACAGACTTATGGGAATGATGTGCCCTGCTCAAGGAGCATTTCTATGATAAGGCTACAGAAAATGCAGTAAATGGCATCGGATGGACACAAAGGAAAGAGGGATTGCAGCCAATATTTGAAATAAAATCATGATATTGAAAATGTAGCCATTACTGCAATAACCAGTAGCCAATTTAATAAAGGTGGATACAGAAAGTAAGAATTTGGGAGCCACACGTTGAGAAGAATGTGTGTGGTTCTTTTTTGATGCAAGGTTGTTTTTAGAAGATGGGCAGTAATCATTATCAGATTGGAGGGATTTTATGGGAAACAGGACAAGGGATAGAGTAATCTATATCCGAACCGATGAAAAGCTGCAGGCAGAGTTTGAAAAACAAAAAGAAGCCAGCGGATATGGCAGCAATGCAGATTTTATAGATTATCTATTGCGGGTAAGTGAAGGAAAACAGGCAGATGGCGTTACGCTGAAAGATGTGCGTAATGTATTGTCAGAGCTTTCGGCGGAACTAAAGAAACAGGGAGTCAATATCAACCAGATAGCAAAGATACTCAATACCTATGGCGGCATGGATATGAAGCAGTCGCTTGAATATACGGAATACAGATATAAACAAATTGAAAACAGCCTGCTTCGCATATGGGAGAAAATAGCCTGATCGGGAATAAAGAATAAAGGTGGGGTATGGTCTATGGCAGAGGTTTATGGAAATGTCAATGTGAATTACAGTTACTGCAAATCTGTCGCACAGTTAAAAAGTGCGGCAGATTATATTCTTGGAACGAAAAAAGAACAGATAAAAGAAGGAATCCAAAAGACAAGAGCGGATCTGTACGGAGCGTTTGGATGTAACAGGGATAATTTTGCTAACAGTCTGCTGATAACAAGGAAGATGCATGATAAAAAATATTCGCGTTACAAGCAGAAAGATATTCTGGCACATAAGATGTCGATTTCTTTTCATCCGGATGATAACGATAAGCTGACCTATGAGGAAGCAGATAAGATAGCAAGGGAATTTGCTCATAAATTCTTTTGGAGCAAGAGATATGAAGCAATGTGGGCGGTGCATACGGACACGGAGCATATCCATGTGCATTTTATTGTGAGCAACTGTAATCTGAAGGACGGTAAATCGTTCCGCAGGGGAATGCCGGAATTGAAAGAGATGTCGCAGTTTTTCGGGGAACAGTGCAGGGAGCGGGGGCTGACGCATTCAATCAGGGATACATTCTATAATGAGGAACGGACACAGGAACGGAAAAGTTTTGCGGAATGTCAGATGCAGAAGCATGATAAGTTGTCTTTTAAGGAAGAGATCAAGACTTATGTAAGACTGGCAATGAACAGCACTGAAACAAGAACGCTTGAGGATGTGGTGGAGATGTTAAAGAAAATATATCTCATGGATATACGATTAAAAGGGAATACCATTAGTTATGCACTTCCGTACCATGCGGGTAAAGCAGGAAAAGCGCAGGCGGTCAGGGGAAGCAAGCTTGGGAACCGTTTTACAGTGGCAGGGATCAGACAGTATATGCAGGAGAAAGAGCAGAAACAGGTGGAATACAGGCGTACCATGCAGGATATTGAGGAAGCAAAGCAGTATCTTGATGATTATGAGGAATGGAGCGAGGAGAGAGGAAAAGCGGATAAATCAGAATATGTTTCTCCATATTCTGAGAGTGTTTGGGGTAAAGAATCGGAGATGACGGTAGAAGCAGATAAAAAGAGCGGCAGGAATATTTCATTTTACGAAGCCTTCGACCGTTTTCAGGCAGATAATGACGTGAATGAGAATGATGAAGAAATCTTTTATGGAAGTGTTTTTCAAGAGTTCAATGAACAGTGGCAGGGTAAAAAAGAAGCTGTTTTAGAGAAAAAATCAGAAATTATCAGACAAGAAGATATAGATTTTTCAAAGCTTTCCCTAGAAGAACGTGCAAAGCTGCTTCCACCACCGACAAGCAATCAAATGACAGAATTAAAAGAGTATCAGAAGCGGATGGGATATGATGAAGGCAAAATGAAAAGTATGAAATATAAGATGACAGTCTATGATGAGTTCTTGAAAGAGTATGAGTATCGGAAAAAACATTGCGGAGTAATGGATAATATTCAGAAAAAGCAGAGGGATAGGGAGCGATGATTTTTAGTAAAGAAAATGTAAGGTAGAAAATCTCAAAGGATGATTAAAAGGTAGCAAAGTTTGGCTTGATAATGTTCGGGCAGTTGGGTATACTAAGATAATAGGGATAATAGACATAAAATTGAAAACATTGAAAGCGTTTTAAGAAATACAGAAGGGATATCATATGAATTTAAGCACAAGTATAAATGAAAAAGCAGCTTTGATATGGGCGATTGCAGACAAATTGACAGGTGTATACAAACCTCATGAATATGGAGAGGTTATTTTACCATTGACGGTTATCCGCCGTTTTGACTGCATTCTTGCAGATACGAAGGAAGCAGTTCTTGAAAAATATGATGAGGTTAAGACTTTGCCGATGCGGGATGTTTTATTGCGTAAAGTATCGGGCTACGAATTTTATAATACCAGTAAATATACATTTGAAAAGCTGTTGGATGATCCTGATAATATCGAAGAAAATTTTCATGATTATCTAAATGGCTTTTCTGAAAATGTAAGGGACATTATTGAGAAATTTAAGTTTGACGGACACATTGATACGATGGCAAACAAAGGTATTCTGTATATTGTTATAAAGGAGTTCACTTCGACTAGAGCAAATCTTCATCCTGATGTCATTTCCAATTTAGAAATGGGATATATTTTTGAAGAAATCATTCGCAGATTTTCCGAGTCGCATAATGAAGATGCGGGACAGCATTATACGCCTCGCGAGGTTATCCGCCTTATGGTAAATATTTTATTCTATGATGACAGCGGTACATTGTCAGGAAAAAATATTGCAAGAACGATTTATGATCCCGCGTGTGGAACAGGCGGGATGCTTTCCGTTGCGGAAGAATATTTACATGAACTAAATTCTGCTACAGAACTTATGTCATTTGGTCAGGAATTGAACGACCAGACATTTGCAATCTGTAAGGCGGATATGTTGATAAAGGGCAATAATGCAGATTTTATCAAAGATGGAAATACACTTTCTGATGATCAGTTTGAAGGACAAAAATTTGATTATATTATATCGAATCCTCCTTTTGGACGAGAATGGAAAAATGAAAAGAGAGTCGTGGAGGATGAAGCGAAGCGCGGATTTGCGGGACGTTTCGGGGCAGGACTTCCGGCTGCCTCAGACGGGCAGATGCTTTTCTTAATGACCGCAATTTCCAAGATGAAAGAACTACGTGATGGTGGAAGCAGGATTGCAATTATTCATAATGGCTCTCCGCTATTTACAGGCGATGCGGGTAGTGGACCTTCCGATATCAGAAAGTACATTCTTGAAAGTGATTTGCTTGAGGCGATTATTGCCCTGCCAAATGATATTTTTTATAATACGGGAATCGCTACTTACATATGGGTATTATCCAATAAGAAAGCGGGCACAAAGCGGGAAGGCAAGGTGCAGCTTATCAACGCAAACGGATTGTATGAAAAGCGCAGAAAAGCACTTGGAAATAAAAGAAATGATATCCCGGAAAGTGCAATTGAAGAAATTACGCAGATTTATGGTGATTTTCGAGAAACAGAAATTAGTAAGATTTTCAATAATGATGATTTCGGATACACAAAGATTACGGTGGAGAGACCGTTGCGTGATGAAAATGGCGAGTTGATATTAAAAAGTGGAAAGAAGCAGCCAGATACTTCGCTGCGCGATACGGAAAATGTGCCATTGACGGAAAATATACAGGATTATTTTAAATGTGAGGTGTTACCGTTTGCAAAGGATGCATGGATAGATGAAAAGAAATCCAAAGTGGGGTATGAGATACCATTTACAAGGTATTTTTATAAATATCAAGCGCCACAGCCTTCTGCGGAGATTATGGCGGAGATACTGGAACTGGAAAAGGAGCTGGAAGGCAGCTTGCAGGAGGTTTTTGGTATATGAAAGAAATGAAGGATAGCGGGGTAGAATGGATTGGGAAAATTCCGGCCGATTGGTCAATGATTCGTGTAAAGCATGCTTTTATAAGAAAAAATGAAAAGGCAATGCAGGAAGAGCCGATTGTTCTTTCTCTTGCAAGAAGTGGTGTGCGTGTAAGAGATATTTCAAACAATGAGGGGCAAGTTGCAGAAAGTTATTTTAACTATAATCCTGTTGCAGAAGGGGATTTATTATTGAATCCTATGGACTTATATAGTGGTGCAAATTGCAGTATTTCCCATATTAATGGTGTTATAAGTCCGGCATATATTAATTTAAAAAGTAAGGAAGGTTTTAATCCTGTTTTTTACGATTACTATTTTAAAGTTCAGTATTGGTTAATGGCTTTTTTTTCGTTTGGAAAAGGAGTATCTTTTGATAATAGATGGACGCTTAGTGTGGAAACATTGATGAACTATCCTTTGGTAATACTTTCTTATGAAGAACAATGTAAGAGGGCAGATTATCTTGAAAGTGAATGTAAAAAGATAGACTATATTATTGCGAAACAGCAGGAGATTATTGAAAAGCTAAAGGTATACAAACAAGCTATAATTACGGAAGCAGTAACAAAGGGATTAAATTCTGATGTAGAGATGAAAGATAGTGGAATTGAATTTATCGGTAGAATACCATCTACATGGAAAGTATGTCGTTTGAGAAATATTGGAACGCCTCAGAATGGAATTAGTAAAGGCGGTGAGTTTTTTGGATATGGTTATCCATTTGTAAGTTATGGAGATGTATATCGAAACTATACATTGCCAATACACTTTGATGGATTAATTGATACTACGGATAATGAACGGAAGGATTATTCTGTTGAAAAGGGAGATATTTTCTTTACACGAACATCGGAAATAGTAGAGGAAGTTGGGTTTTCCAGTGTATGCGAGAAAACGATACCAAATGCGACTTTTGCTGGGTTTGTAATTCGCGTCAGACCGTATGATGATACATTATACACTGGATACAGTAAATATTATTTTAGAAGCAGTCATCACCGTGCATTTCTTGTAAAGGAAATGAATCTTGTCACAAGAGCGAGTTTAGGACAAGACTTATTAAAAAGTATGCCTGTATTAGTTCCTCCTATGGAAGAACAGAAAGAAATCGCTAAATTTCTTGACAAGAAGTGCAGTGCTATTGATGATGCAATTGAAACGAAACAAAAAATTATTAACAAAATTGTCTTATACAAAAAATCACTCATTTATGAGATTGTTACAGGGAAAAGGGAAGTAAAATAATTTTTATGAAAAAGGGGTTATGCCTATGCCAAATATAAATGATTCATTTATTAAGATCTCAGAGATTATGAAAAATTCCATTTTAAGTTTTGATATATCTGCGGACGTTAGAGAATCTATAACAAGAATGAATGATCAGGTTAAAAATATCATAAAAGTCTATGATTCGACTTTATTGATGCAGAATCAACGCGAGTTCATAGAAATGTCGTCGCAAATAACAAAACAATTACGAGACTCAATGAGAATAGTGCAGGACTTTGGTGATTTGTCAAAACTGTCAAAAAATTGGGCGCAACTTGCGAAGGGAATGGATGTATCATATAAAGATATGTGCAAAATTTTGCAACAATATGATTGTACAAAATTAACTGAAATAATGCAGGATACATTAAAAGCATATGATTACAGTAATCCATTTGATGCTAATATTATAACAGAGCAGATTACAGAGGCATACATAGCTGATGAAGAAGATGGACAGAGTGAAAAAAGTGAATATATTGAGGCGAAAGATAAAAAAGAATATGTTAAAGATATAAGAGATTGGGTAAGTTTTTGTATCGCAATTATAGGTTTTTTCATTTCTATTTATTCATTGGTAAGCACTAAGCCTGGTAATACATATAATACAACCATTGAAGTAAACAATTATTATGTGAATGATTTAGAAATAAGTGCTGAAATGCTAAATGCAATGTCATACCGCATTGTTGCAAAAAATGATGTGATGCCACGTATAAAACCAGATTGTTCCTCTCGAGTAATGGGACACCTTAATATAGGACAAGTAGTAACAGTGTCTCAAAAATATAAAAAGTGGGTAAAAATTGAATGGGAAGACGAAAGTGGAAATTACTCTTCAGGTTGGGTACAAAATTATAAATTGACTAAATTTCAATAACAAACACATATTTGACATATCAATAAGTGGTATAAATATGAAAAGCAAAACATGAAAGAACCCCTAAAAACAGAAAATCATAATAA
>CAMTMP010000059.1 GCA_947073545.1 uncultured bacterium | reverse complement strand
TCCACAAAGGACCCCGTGAGGCTCCCACGCTCACGGGAATGGCTGGAAGAGAGCTTTTTAAACCGCGTCACCCGCAAAGTGAGGAAGGACGCCGCCGTCCCCATCGACTGTGTAAGCTATGACGTCCCCATGCAGTTCATCTCCCAGAAGGTGGAGATCCGCTGCCTGCCAGAAGACATGGACTCTGCCTTCATCCTTTCTGAGGGGGAGCATTTCCCCATCCATGCCACGGATAAGAATGAAAACTGCCGCACAAAACGGGAAAGCAGTCTCCCTGTCGATTATACGAAGATCAGAGGTGGAAACTGATGTTCACGGATTATTACGGCCTTTCCTTCAATCCTTTTGACAAGCAGTGCCGGAAAGAAAAGGACTGTTTTTACTCCAACGATTTTAGACAGATGTCCTCACGCCTCTCCTATGTCCGGGATGTCAGGGGCATCGGCGTCTTTACCGCACAGCCCGGCATGGGCAAGTCTTTCTGCCTGCGCTGTTTTGCGAAAAGCATGAACCAGAACCTGGGGCATATGGAGTATATCTGCCTCTCCACGGCCGGCATCCGGGAATTCTATCATCTTCTGTGTTCCGTCCTCGGCCTGGAGCCATCCGGCTCCAAGCCACAGATGTTTAAGGCCGTGCAGGAGCAGGTTTACTACCTCTGCCATGAGAAAAAACGCCCCCTGTGCCTTGCCATCGATGAATGCCGGTACCTCTCCCCGGCCATCCTGAACGACCTGAAACTGATCATGAACCACGGCTGTGACTCCTTAAACTGTTTTTCCCTCATCCTCTGCGGGGAATCCTATTTTAACCGCACCCTTGCAAAGCCCGTAAACGAGGCGCTGCGCCAGAGAGTCGTTGTCCATTATGACTCTGCGGGCCTCTCAGATGAAGAAGCAGCTAAGTATGTCTCCCACAAGATACAGACGGCAGGCGGCAGCCTTTCCATCTTAAGCGACGCCGCTTTGTCCGCCGTCCACGGGTATGCACAGGGCAATGCCCGCATGATCGACAACCTGATGACGGACGCCCTGATCATCGGCGAGCAGACAGAAAAACAGGTAATTGCCCCGGAAACCATCCTTGCGGCAGTCAATAACCAGCAGCTTTGAAGCTGCGCATCCAGCCATCTATGCGTTAAATACCTGTTTTATGAAGTGTTTTAATACAGGGGACAATTCTTAAAAAGAACCAAAGAAGGCCGCGTGCATCTGTGTACGCGGCCGTTTCCTTAACCATTGTGTATGAATGTGGCACAATTCCCCGGGAACTGCTTTTTTCTGTCTGGAATATTTTTCAGACGATTTCAGGCCCTGCCTCCCGGCTGTCCCGTTTATCTGGTCCCATATGCTGCCAGCAGCCTCATTGTACATACAATTTGGGTTGGAAGGTTTCGATTTGACTGCACAGTTTCGTTGACAGTAGTGTGCGGTCAGCGAAAAGAGGGTGCCGTAATGGTGTTTATACTGTCGAAAATAAAATGCTTTTTCCGTCTACTACAAAGTGCCGCGTTACACTTTCCGGCTTCATGCATAAGCAGACTCGAAATGCTTCGCATTCCGAGTTCGCGTTGCTCGTCATAAGTCTTCCGACGTCTGCTCTCATGCAAGCATGGCGCTGCCTTCGGAAGCCTTCTGACTCTGCTTATGCGCGCAAAACGGACAGCAGTATGGAATTCCATAGTGCTGCCCGCAAATAATAACGCGCCTTATTTAATTAATGATGTCTTCCATGATGGCCGCCGTGGTGTCCGCCGCCGCGATAGCCGCTGCCCTGCCCCGCATTTTGGTTCGTGCTCTGTCTCACACAGGAATTGTCGCAGTAGCCGTTCGCGTGGTTATAACCGCAATAGCTCTGACTTCCATGGGTGTGCTGCCCGGTCGTCGTACAGCCTTCCACATGACAGACCCCCACAACACCGCAGGAACCATCGCAATACCCATACTCATGCGCATATCCGCAATAAGTCTGGCTGTCGTGGGTGTGATACCCCGTCTCCGTACAGCCTTCCACCGCACATACGCCGACTACGCCGCAGGAACCGTCACAATAGCCACTTGCATGATTATACCCGCAGTAAGCCAAATTGTCGTGAAGGTGATACCCCGTCTCTGTACAGCCTTCCACCGCACATACGCTGACAGCGCCACAGGAGCCGTCGCAGTAGCCTCCCGCGTGGGCATATCCACAATAGGTTGTATTGTCATGAGTGTGTAACCCGGTTCTCGTACAGCCATCCACTGTACACACCGAACAAACCGCGTTCACCGCGGCATCTGTCTGACCATGATGTCCATGAGCTGACACAGGCATAACCACCATTCCGGCCATCAGCAAGCCCGCCGCTCCATATGCAAATAATTTCTTTATCCGCACAGATGCTCACCTCCTTATATCCTTATCCCCATCATATAAGTTAACATATGCATTGTCAATAGGGCTGTGAGAAACCTTTCGTGGACTTCCTCATCCGAACCTCATACCCCAAAAGCGTCCGCTCCTGTACATCTTCTCCGTCCAGCATCCGTAAAAGCAGATCACACGCCTTTTTCCCCAGTTCTTCCACATCAAAGCGAATAGAGGTAATTGCCGGAACACGGTTTTCCAGCACAGTGCTGTCATAGAAAGATACCACCTGTACCTGTTCCGGTACTTTGACCTGCCTTTTCTGCATAACATTCAGCACACAGTCGCACAGGAAATCATCCATACATACAATACACTCGACTTGCTTTGAAAGAAACCCTTCCACGAGCTTTTCCACTTCCCGGTCATGATCTATATTGAGAAATGTCCGCCTGCTGCCGTTCCAGTCCGGCCGTTCCCCAAAAGCGTCCTCAAATCCAAGCAAGCGGTTTTTTGTGACAATGTATTCCTCCCTGCCACCGATCAGTACAAGGCTGCAGACACCCCCGTCAAGCAGCCGCCCCGTCAGCTCCCGGCAGGCCCCCCGGTGATCGTTGTCAATCTGAACCACCCCCGTATTATCGGTACTGCCAATCGCCACGAAAGGTACGCCATTCTCCTGCAAATACCGCATGGGCGCATCGTCCGTCAGCGTCCTTGTGAGAATCGCCCCGTCGATTTTGCGGTTTGTCACCGCCCTCTGAAGCTGCGTGATTTTGTCGGCGGTCACCATGGAAAGCAGCACATCATAGCCCGCCTCCGAGGCCGTCCGGCTGATTCCCATCATACATTTCTGGAAAAAAGGCAGTTCCACAATCTGATAGTCTCCGGGCAGCACCAGTCCGAGATTAAACATCTTGTTCTGCGCAAGTCCCTTGGCCACCACATTCGGACTGTAATGATGGGCTTCTATATATGCCTGCACCCTTTTGCGCGTCTCTTCCCCGATCCTCCCCTTGCCGGACATCGCTCTGGACACCGTAGTCTTTGACACGCCCAATTCCTGCGCAATATCCGCAATTGTGAGATTTCTGTCTTCCATTATATCTGCTCCCTTCCGGCCATCTGCATCCGATTGCTTTGCAGACAGCTTTCCCGCCGCCGTCATGCCTCACGGCATCACCAAACCGCGCAATCGGTTGCCAGATATCAGATTACCAGATTCTATCCGATCGCGCAACCGGATTCACCCCCATCTGATTGACACATTTACAGCCGGAACTGTTACCTTTCCCCTCATTTCCCCAAATGTTTCGTTGTGACACCCCCAGAGAATATGATATACTTATCCTATCCCATATTTTTACAACTAAATATAACGAACAAGGGGGTTTTTTACGATGAAAAAAATTTCGCAGCGCATGTTATATCTGATTTTGACAGCCGCCGTTCTTCTGGGGTGCACATTCTCCGCTCCCGTACCGGCTTTGGCCGCCAATCCCGATCGGATGGAAGTTCATTTTATTGATGTTGGACAGGGCGACGCCACATTGATCACCTGCGGCGGACACGCCATGCTGATCGATGCGGGGGACGATGCCAAAGGTACGGCAATCCAGAACTATCTCCAAAAGCAGAAGATCACCAAGCTTGATTATCTGATATTGACCCACCCGGATGCCGACCACATCGGCGGTGCGCCCGTGATTATCACAAAGTTTGATATCGGAAAAGTGTTTGTTTCAAACTTTGAGAAAGACAGCAAAACTTATCAAAAACTGATCCAGTCGCTGGACGATAAACGAATCAAAGCGTTGACTCCAAAGGTTAATTCTAAGTATACGCTTGGTACTGCCGGGATTACCATACTTGCTCCCAGCGATTCATACGATAATCCCAACGACTCCTCCGTCGCGCTGCTTCTGAAAAACGGAACCCGTTCCTTCCTGTTTACGGGAGATGCCGGCGAGGATGCCGAGAACGACATTTTAGAGACAGACATTGATATCTCCGCGGATGTGTATAAGGTCGGCCACCACGGCAGCAAGTATTCGACCTCAAAAGATTTCTTTAAAGCGGTCGATCCCTTTTATGCGGTCATAAGCTGCGGAGAAGGCAATTCCTACGGACATCCCCACGCGGAAACGTTAAACACTCTCCGCACAAACGGCGTCAAGGTTTACCGGACGGATGAGTCCGGCACGATCGTTGCGTCCACGGACGGCAAGTCGATCTCCTTCAACGTACCCGCCTCCGAAAGCTGGAAAGCGGGCGAACCGACCGGAGGCAGCTCCGCTTCTTCCGCAAAATCAACCGTCGGGACGAAAGCCGCCTCTTCCGCACAGACACAGAAAACAACTCCTGCCTCACAGAAAGAAGCTCCTGCCGATGCCGGACAGACCGCAGCAGCAGCGGCCTCTGAACCACAAGCGCCGGCCGCTGCACAGCCGCAGGAGAATGCCGCGCCGGCCGTGGAGGAGAAGCCACAGGACAGCGCGCCGCCCGCCACCAGCGGGCTGACCTATGTATTGAATGTCAAAACAAAGAAATTCCACTATCCCACCTGCAATTCCCTGCCAACCACCAACAGGCAGGACAGTTCAGAGAGTCGGGACAGCATTGTCGCGCAAGGATATGTGCCGTGCAAGAGATGTAATCCCTGAGTGGTTCTCCGTCAGAGAGGTTTCCTTCTTTTTCCGCTAAAAAGCTCTGCAAACTCCCATCCGGAATGTTTGCAGAGCGCTTTTTTTCTGTCCGGCTCTATCCTATACCCGGTAGCCGCTCAACTCGCGGTTCACAACCGAGATGGCCGAAAACGTATCCGCCGTCGTTGTCTCTATGCTCTTCATATCCCCGTCTATAGCCGCAATCAGCTCTGAAAGCTGAATGATCTCCGCATTGTTTTCCTCGGAAGCCCCGCCGACGGATTCCATGGCCATCCCGATCTTTTGCAGCACTCCCGCATACTCTTCCATATTTTTCAAAAGCTGCTCCATAGCCGACCTGATTTCATTGGATTTATCCGCAAATCCATGGGATAGCTCTTCAAATTTGCGGTAATCTCCGGAAATTTCATTCTCCAAAAACCGAAGCATCCTATCCGCCAGCGCACCGAGCCCCTGAATGGCCTCCACCACGTCTTTGCTCATGTTCTGGATTTCATTGGCGGCCTTGTTCGTGTTGCCTGCCAGCGTGCCGATCTCTCCCGCCACGACAGCAAAGCCTTTTCCCGCTTCACCGGCTCTTGCCGCCTCAATGGACGCATTTAACGCCAGCAGATTCGTCTGTCCGGAAATTCCCAGAATTGTCTCGGAAAGCTCCTTGATCCGAAGCACAGCCTCCGCTCTCTTCTTTTCCTCCCGGAGCAATCCAGACATCACTTCGACATTTTTCCCAATTCCTGCAAAGGAAGTCTGCGCCGTATCATTCAGTTCAGTGGAGGAGGCGTTTATCTCCTGCAGACTGATCGTATTTCCCGCCACCACCTCAACGATGTTCTGTATGTCTTTAGATACAAAATCAACCTGTTCGCCCACCGTCCCGACAGACGCCGCAATCTCCTCGGAAGCCGCCACCATGGAATGTATGGTGTCGTTGATGCCTGCCACCTGCGCAGCCGAGCCGGACACATGGGCGTTGATATTCCCCATTTTTGCTTCCATGCTGTCAGTGCCGCTCTTGATTTTCCTGACCGTATTGGCCGTCTTTTCCAGAAGACGGTTTAAGCTGTTTCCGATCACTTCCAGCTCATCCCCGGAGTTAATATCTAACACCTTCGTCAGATCCCCGTCATCAGACGCAACTTCCAAAATCTTGTTGTTTACCTTTGTAAAATTGCGCCGCATTCTGACTGCAACTGACAGCGCTGCCACAATGGCAAAAAGCAGAGCCGCGCCCACTGCAAACAAAATATTGCGTATCAGACTGTTTAATGCAGTCTGTATGGAGGATGCCTCATAATCCACAGCCACGATGCCAAGCACCTTGCCGTCAAATAAGATCGGCGCGTACCCGCTGTAGAAAGTGCCCCACTCGTCGGTGAACGGGTCCTTCGTCACGGACGGACTGCCCTGCATCGCCTCGAACATGGCTTCCTGCGCCTCGTAGTCCTCCGCGTATTCCCCCGGATCATCCGGATCCGTGTCCACCACGAACTGAAATAAATCCGCATTCTTTGGCATCAATGTATAAACATAGGTAACCGAATCTCCCACCAGAAAGAAACTTAAACTGTCCTTCACCATCAAAAGTGACACTTCATCGCCATCCACAGCCTTCGCAAAAACCGCGCCGTCCACATTTTCCGCGGCAATCACCGCAATTTCCATCACGTCGTCCTTACATTTCTTTTGCAGAAAATTACCCATATTTGAATAGGCAACGCTCCCCACAATCAATGCCACAACAAGAGCTGATCCTAAAATAAAAAGGAAAAGCTGCGCCGCAATACTGAGTTTTTTCGTCTTCATCTCTTCCGCCCCCTCCTTTGTGGAACTAGCCGCAAAAGTGTCGGTGTTATTATATAGAAAAACAGGTTGGGGCGGAAGGGGCATGGTATAGATTGCGGATTTTTTGGTATACTTTGCGGGTTTGATTTACATAACATTGTCGTCAGGCTTCCCATACACTTTTTGAAATACATATGCTACCGCCCGTTTTTCCTCTTTCCATAATTTTTCTATTATTTATACAGCACGGTTCATAATTTTATCATAATGAACCGTCTCAACCCCCTATATATTTCAAATTACTATACAGGCCAACCACATCAATATGCAGGCACGGCGCCTGACTCATTCCCTGTAGAAATGAACGGCTTCCTGTTCCAGCTTGCAGTTCTCATCGAGCATGTACGAAATTACACCTCTATAATCCTCTGTTTCTTCATGTTTCATCCGCTCTGTCAGCTCCTCCTTCAATTGCAGGAGCCGTTTTCTGTCGTTTTCAGTCAATGGCTTTCTGTCCCCTTGATATCTCTCAAGTGTCTTCGTGTCCATATACAGCGACCGAAACGCAATCCCTGTCGCCTTCTTCAAATGCTCCAGAATATAAAAGCCTCCTGCGTCGATATCTCCGAAATGCCGGTATTCTTTCCCGGGATTTTGTTGATATAGATATAAGAGGAAGTCTCTTTTTACCTTATTGTGGAATCCTCCCAGATAAACAACAAAATCATCTTCCGCGGGATAATCATGAAAACTGGTAAGATTCTCCACCGTTACCACGCGCTTTCCCATGACCGCAACCGCTTTCAGGCTCTTGACCGATTCTGTTGACAGCGCGATATCACCTTCCATCAGGGACAAATCAATCTTCTGCCCGTCTGCGCCTGTTTTCCCTTTTCTTCCGATCCTGATACTCCCGTTTCCTTTCATCATCACATAAGTCGGCGTACGGACGATTCCGCATTCCTCCAGTACACAGTCGCGCTCCTGATATGCGCCATACTGATACAATAAAGCTTCCGCCTTGTGCTTTAGCTCCTCCATTCTCTTGGAATCATGGAACAGCTTCATGGAAAGGTTACGGATAAATATCTCCTCCTGATTCTCCAGAACCGCTTTTACCGACAGAAGCAGTTCACGGTATTCTTCCGGATCATGGTTGTAATATTCCACATTCAGATTTTTTTCAACCCGGAGCCGCTGCGCCGTAATATACTTAACTAACGGAATCAGATGTTCCTGACCGGATTCGTTCTGGCGGCACACCCCTTCGCCTTGACAGAGCGCATCCCATATGCGCACAAGTTCTTCCTGCTCCCGTCTTCTTGGCATCCTTCCCAGCATTTCATAGCAGACATCCAGCCGATCGGAATTGAGTGTGATTTTCTTAAGCACACCCTTTTTCCAATACACCAGCGTAACCAGTCCCTCGGCACACAACTCTTCCATCGACTCATTCATCTGACAGAAATAGTCATACTCCGCATCGTCATTATATTTGGGGAAAAGCTTACCGACGCTCACAGAGAAGCTCTGGTTTACCTGATTGTCTCCCCGGAATGTCCGGCTCCTTTCATAGGAATCCAAAAGATGCTCCAACACTTTCCTCTGCTGCCTGTCCATCACAAATCATATTCCTCCACAATACTGTTCTGCCCCACACGAATCGCAGTCAGAACCGTTCCAACCTGCTCGCCGATCACCTCAATCTTCGCCGGCGGCGTCGCCAGGATAACCTGCAGCCCTAATCCGTTGAAAAACTCCATCATGGACTGAATCCGTTCATCATCCATCTTGTCAAATGCCTCATCCAGAAGCATGATTCTTATACTGTTCCCGTATCGGTATAACTGATAAAAAGAAGCTGCAATTGCCACATAATAAGGCACCTGCGTTTCACTGCCGCTCTTTTCTCCGTAAATGTCAGAAAATCGCTGAATCGAACCGTCCCGCTTATGAATTTCGATATCATAATCCAGATAAGAACGATAATCTGTGTATTCCTCCACAATCTTCTTCCCGTTATCGTCCTTTGCCATCAGTTTGTCAAAAAGATCAGCCATTTCCTCCTTGTATTCTTCCTCGAAAGCGCTGGTCCAGAGATTGATGCCCTCATAATTGTTCTCTGAGGTAATCATCCTGTACAGTCCCTCCTTATTTTTGTCAAAACCGATCTTAAACCGATAACTGTCGTCCCCGTAATAAATACTGTCCAATGCTTTGTTCAGGCTGCGGAATTCATTTCTCGCACTCTCAATATTCTCTTTCATCCTGGAAAGAAAATCACTTCGGAAAATCTGTTCACAATCCTCTCTGGCAAGTTTCAGTTTTTCCTCAAATCGCACGATTTCCACGCCCTTAAGCTTCTGCAGAGCCTCCCGGTATTCCGAAATATTTGCAAGCCCCAGCATAAAATCAAGCGTGAACTCCTGATTGAATCTCATCTGCAGCTCTTTCAACCCCGCCCTGCCGTCCAACAGTTCCTCCCGCTCACGCAGAAGCTGTGATTTCTGAGGTGCAAAGTTCACTGCAATGACCTCTGCGCTCTTGCTCTTCCGATTCTGTCTGTATTTGTCCTCCGCCTCTTTGTAGACCACACCGTCCCTGTCCGCCTGTTCTTCCAGTTCTGTCCGCAGTATATCATATTCCTTTTTTCTTTCCTGCATCTCATTTCTATGCGTATCAATCTGATTCTCCAGACGAATGTTTTCTCTGTTGAGGCTGTCTTTCTCTGTTTCTTTTACACCAAGCTCTTCCTTTTTCGCATCCAGCTTCAGATTCAGTTCGATCAGTGTGGGATCGCTCTGCGCCTCTTTCAGCTCCGCCTTCGCTGATACCACCTGTTCCTGCAGACTATGCAGGCTTTCCGGCACATACAGATACAGCTTCATGATGCCCAGATTTACTTTCTTCGCGCTTTCCTGAACCGCTGTGTACAGCTGGATTTCCTGTCTAAGTTCGCTCCGTCTTCGCGTCTTTTCCTCAATCTCTTTCTTCACATTCTCTATCTGCGTCCGGTATGCATACTGTCCGATAAAAGGATTTGCATAGTCCCTTGGGTTCAAATGTCTGACCACATATCCCTGATAGATCATGCACTCGGGTGTCATGGCGATGGCATGCTGTTCCAGTTCATGAACATCTGTACAGCGCTTCACTCTCCCCAGTATATAATTCGCATATGCCTTGGCATAACGGTTATCGCTTTTCACCACATAGGCGAGAGAATCCGGCTCTGCTTCCTGCCCTATTGGCAGTTTACGGCTGTTAATGATACCTGCAGTATGTATGTTCTTACGGTTTTTATCATAAACCTCCAACGCTGCATGATAATATTCCGGCTCCACAACCAGATAGAATTTTTGCGTGTTGAGATATCCCTCTATGGCATTGCTCCACTTCATATCCGTGATTTCCAACAGTTCCGAAAGGAAATAGACCGGAGACGAAATCCCTTTGCGCGCAAATTCCTTCTCCACCAGCTCTTTCAGCTTTTGCGCATATTCCGGATAGGGAAGCACTCTCTTTTCCAGCTTCTTCAGACGTTCCTGACAGTCACTTGTTTCCTCGGAAATCCTCTTCATGTCTGCAGTAAGAATCGCCCAAGTATTCTGAATTTCATTTTGCTCCTTTGCGGCAAAATCCTCCAGCCTCTCAACCGTCTTCGCCTTTTCCTCCCGATTCGCCGCCTCTCCGATCTGTTCTGCCTGTGTGCGCTTCACCGGCTTATAATCCAGTCTTTCCAGATTCCTCAGATAATGCATCAAAAAACGAACCTGTTCCTGCAGCTTCTTTTCGCACTCCTTCTTCTGGCGGATTTCCTCCTCCAGTTTCTCTATCCGGCTTCTTGCCTGCTGCAAAAGCGCGTTGGAATGCGTCGCTTCTATGTCTATACGAATCGCTAAAACCTGGTTCTCCAGATCTTTGATCTGCTTCCCCATTTCTTCCAGCAATCCGCGGTTAGACTCCACAGACTGACTCTTGATCCGAATCTTTTTCTCCAGATTGTCCACATCCAGATGCCTGGCATCCCGCTTCGCAATTTTGAGCAGAATATCATTGACAAGGATACTTCTTTCCTTCTCTTCTATCTCATCATACTTGCCGAGAATGTTCTCCAATGCGCCCTGCTGCCTTCTGGAACGATCCAGTATATTTTCCAGCTCGCTCAGTGTCTCTATATTCTCCCGCAGGGAAACCACATCCACCCGCGCTTCCGACAAAACGAATTTATTGATAAACTCTTTCACGTTGTCCATCGGCTTAAAGGCCAGTGATTTCGGAATAATGTCAAAAAATTTATCATCTAAATTTCCAAGACGCCGTTTAAACCGATCCTGTGCCGCATTTTTCTGGTCTATATATGAAATCTTCCTGTTCTTCGCCCGAAATTCCTCCGCCAGTGCGGCACGCTCTCCTACCATGAAAGAAAGATCTTCCAGCCTGCATTCCTCTATATACCATCTGGTTGTGACCGGACTTTCCTCGTCTCTGGAAAGCATATGCACGCCCAGCACAAAGTAACGATCGCCCTTCTCCTCATAAAATTCCAGCGCCACATTGGCCGGTACTGCGCCCTTTCGAAGATATGCCTCGCCCACATTGCCAATCTTACAGCGGACATAGCCCCTCAAATCTCTCTTTCCTTTCTCATTGGCCGCCACGTTGAACCTGCGTGTGTTCGTTATCAGCACCAGCTGTATGGCATCCAGTATGGTGGATTTCCCGGCAGTATTTTCTCCACTGATCAATGTCGATCCATGAAAGGATATTCTCTCATTCTCAAAGTAGTGCCAGTTAATCAACTGCACTCTGGTCATACTCTTCTTCTGAGTCTCCATCTGCGTTCCCTCCGGAATACTCCCTCAGTTTCTGTTCCGTCATCGTATAATACGCATTGATATCCTCCACCGTCACCGCCATGAGAATCGATGGATAAATAATGATTCGGGCATCCGGCTGGCAGACGTCGCTGTCCAGATTCCGAATCAGGTTATATCTGCGGAACAGGCTGACCATATGCCGCTCGTTCCCCTTGTCTAACATCGGTTTCGCCCTGATCTTAAGCATCGCATACTTCTCTCTGATCTCTTCCATGAGAACCGTCACTTCCTCTGTGAAAGTTCCCAGTTCCTTACGCTTTTCCACATACAGAATTCGGAGAATCAGCAAAAAGACACTCTCATATTTGCCAAGTGACAGCCTCCCCGTCCCGAACTGGTTCACAATGCCGATCACTCCCTGATCCTCGTTTATTTTCAGATCGTACCCCAGCAGATCAAAGAACGGAATAAACAATTCCCGGTTCTGCCTTACGAAAACATATTCTTTCTTCGTGTCCTCCCGCTTCCGCAGCAGAAAACACTGATTTAACAGTTTGTTCGCTGCGATACGGAATTTCTCTTTTTGTGCGGCAGATTCTATCAATTCTTCAAACATATGTATTTCCTTTATACTTTCATAAAGTTATATGTTCAAGCTCGCGCTCAAATTATCTTAAATATACCATGGCTCTATCTCTTTTTCACAATGTCAAAATACGGCAGTGAATATCCCTGCATCTCCACCTGTTTTCCGCTCCGGCAGATTTCATAATGATTGGATCGGTTGCCGGAATAGATGCTGATATAGATGATGCGGATCAAATCCCGGACAGATTCCACCGGCACCTCCGTAACCGGCATCTTATCCTTGTCTCCTAATAAATTTATAACATATTCATTGATATTCTTGCGGGAAAAGCGGCTTCGGTTCTTTCTCTTTAACGCTTCTTTATATAATAGCCTGTCCGCCTCACTCATCTGCACCTGATTCGAGAATCCGCTGATGGTATCCATTTTCTTAGTAACAGGAATTGTCTGGATCGATTCCGGTGAAATATAATCTTGCGGATACAAAGAAAACAGCCCTTCGAAGGATTCTTCCTCTCCGTCGTTCAGCTGCTGCACATAAAGATCCAGTATTTTGGACAGTTTTCCTTCCAGATTATTGCCGGTTGCCAGCAGAAACCGCGCCCTCATCACCGCACTGCGCATATATCGCGCATGCTTTCTGTCAATTTCATCAATGATATCATCCAGACGATAGAAGGCGGACTTGATGTCAATCAGCATGGCGATCACCTCATCATATGCCTTCTCCCGATCCGCAGTCTCCTCCACCTCCATGTAACCTGCCACCGCACGTTCCATGATCTCTGTGCTTTCCATGATCCGCCCAATCCGCTCTATGATCGCTGTCCGAAAATAGGAAATGTTCTCGCTGGTCTTCATTCTCAGATATGCTTTTGATCCGATATTCTTGTGATACGCAAAGAAGTGATCTAAGATTTCTTCCGCGTCCATATCATTCGTCTGCTGATCCATGTGCCGCTTGATGCTGGCATTCAGCTTCTTTAGCTCTGATAAAAGACGCTCTGTGTTCTCCTGTACACCCTTAATGATCAATTCATAAGGTTTACCGTACAATTCCTCATTCTGTAAACTCGCATGAATCTGCGAGATAATCCCCTGATACTCCGCTTCTTCCTCCCGAATGATGCGATTCATGCTGTCAATCACAGGAATCGCATATTCACACAAAATCACATTAATCTGGTGATTTGTCTCCTGCTCGTATTCTATCCAGCCGCACTTCTTCAGTACGGCTATGACTCCGTTTGCCTTCTCTCTCGCATCGGATATGTAAACTTCATCGTCAAAACTCATCTCCGTATCATCGGCTTCGAAGTAGTCCGTCAATTCTTTGACTACGATATCCCGGTTCACTCCATAGGAGATTTCCGGCTTGAAAGCATTGAAAAGCCGCATAATACAATCCGCATACTCGCGCCGGTATTTACTTGTCAGCGGCTTAAAAAAATCGGCCGGTAGAATATCGAATAAAGTTTTCATGGCGAATATAATATTCCTCCCTGCCGGCTTGCTTTATTGCTGATTATATCGTTTACCATAACTTGTCAAATCAATCACCTTGCTTTTTCCTGTTTCCTTCCCATATCATACCACCTTTTCAAAGTTCTGTATAGTTCGTATAAAGCTCTCTAAACATAATATTTAAAAAGTAAAACCTTTTTTGTTGACATAATTTGGGGGATATCATGCGTTATTATGTCCCCCAATTCGAAGTTAGCAACCCCCATTTCAAATGGGGGTTTATTTATAACCCCTCCGGAGTCTGTTACTGGTTCCGCCAGAGGCGG
>CAMTMP010000058.1 GCA_947073545.1 uncultured bacterium | reverse complement strand
CACCGTCTCTCCGGGCATTTCATTTTCCGGATAATACCACCTCCTCTCCCCCAAAATACATCTATTGCTATCTCCCCCGCGCTGATATGTAACAAGGGAACCTGCCTGACCCTGCTGGTTCCCTTTTATCATTTGTGCATTATTGGTTTTCTTCCTACTTCCTGATTTCTTTATCTACCAAGACAACATCCAGATTATGCCATTCCCTTCACATACTCAGAAAGCGTCCTCTTTTCACAGTAACGTACAGCCAGCACCGAATACCCCAAAGCAATCACCGCAAGCGCCGCAAAAAAAGCAAGTACAGGTAACAACGGAAATGTATACTGCATTTCCCCAAACACGCCTACCTGGTTGAATATCCGGCAAAAAATATATCCGGCAGCAGTCCCGACCGTCAAAGTAACGGCCATAGTCACCAATACATAGTGAAACGCTTCAAACCGTAGCATTTCTGCCAATTGTTTATTAGACAGCCCGATGGAGCGGAGCATTCCTAATTCCTGCTGTCTGGCTACAAAACCCGTCATAAGCGTGTTGCTCAAATTGATTAGGGCGAAAATACCGATAAATGCTACAATCGCGTAGATTCTTTTCATATATTCCTTTAAGCCATGCTCATAAGCAGCAGCGGCTTCAACGATACTCCCAACCTCCAAATCCGGATTTGCGCCACATATCTCATATACAATATCTTCTGCTTTGGAAATATCCTCCAGACCGGTATTGAATGCCAGCAAAGAATTAAAATTAGTCGTGTCAGCTTTGATAACAGGGAGCAAATCCTCTGGCACAAAAATAAAGCATCCTCCATAAAGCCTGTCCTCCCAGCTGACAGTCGCCATTACCTGAAAGGGAAACTTTTCTCCCTCATCGCTCTCAATCTGCACGCTATCTCCTACTGTTGCTTCATAATGCTCATATGTTTTTAGCATATCTCCAGTATCATCAATAATGATCCCTCGATTTTCCACCAGTTCATCATAATCTAGGATTCCGCTTAACAGGGCATCCTGATGACCCTCAAGATACTCTCTGGAAAGTCCCACTATTTCCCAACCGGTATCGTACACCCTATCAGCATTACCGGGAAAGAACAGTTTCGCCTGACAGCTTTGGATGGACTCTAAGTCCTGTAATTGTACTTCCGTTTCCAGTTTTGCAACAAAATCCTGATTGAGCGGATTGTTCTGCTGCAGACGATCATATTTGGAAATCCATGAGGTAAGCATATCTTCTTCGGGAGACAAGTACACTACAAATTCACGTTCTTTCAATTCCCGGTGCGCCATAGCCTTTGGATTGGCAGACTGCATAACGGCAGCGGAGCACATAAGCAGAATCCCCGTAAAGACCAGAGAAAATAAGGTCAGAACAGTCCGTTTCCTGTTACGTGAAAAATTGATTTTGGCCAGAGAACGGGGTGTCATCCGCCTTCTCTGCTTTTTCGTGTCACCATGTTTTACAGCATCCGCCGTTGCTATCCGGACCGCTTCCACAGGGGAAATTGACATCGCGATCCGCATAGGTTTTCGTATGGACAGCCGGACGGTGATTGTCATGACAAAAACGGTAAGAACCGCAAATTTGACCGTGTTTGGCCAGTACCATCCGCCGGGCAGGATCAGATATCCGATGATACAGCCGCAAACAATCCCCAAAGGAATAGAAAATAATGACATCTTCCTGCTTTCCTTCTGTATCAGGAGTTTCAACTGTTTCTGTGTGATGCCGACCACGCGCAGACGTCCATACTCTTTCACTTTCCTGGTAACAGAGATGTAAAACAGACTGTAGATAACCACTGAGCAGGCAATAATGATTAAAATGCCGATTCCAAGCATGGTTGCCCTGTCAGTGGACACGTTTTCATAGGTAATAAAGTAAGAGGAACTAAATCTGATATCCGCTTCATCGAAACCATATTTTCCCATGCAGGCAAGAATATCCTGTTTTAATTCATCCGGCTCCATATCCTCGCTTCCGTCCATCCTTATCATCACCGCATAAGGAATCTTTACACCGGAAAAATAGGATTTCAACAGTGCCTGCGAGACCAGAACTTCATATGTATTATCTGCACCCTCATCCCTGATCAATCCGCAGACTGTATATGTCGATGGCACATTCTGTCCTATGTTAAGGGATACAGTCTGCCCAAGCACCGCTTCTATCCCCTTCTTTTCCAGATAAGAAGCCGGAATGGCAATCTCTGTTTCCGCCTCTGGCAGCCGCCCCTGTATAAATTCATGAGAAGACATCTGAAACGCCGTCTCATCATAGTATGTGACATTCAACCTTTCCTTCCCCATCTGCAATGCCTTGAAACGCATTGTGAGCGTTAAACCTGCCTGCTCTATATTTTCATCTTCCGCCAATGCAGCGAGCTGCTTCGGCTCTGCAATGGATACTACCGCCTGAAAACGTCCCCGATAAAATTGATTGATCTGATAAGTTCCGCCATAGACAAGAAGAGCAAGCACCATAATTAGGCAGGTTGCAAACGCGATTGTTGTCATAATAAAAAGATTGCGGTGCCTGTCGGCACGGATGCTCCTGTCTGCCAGCCGATTAATGATTTTATTTGTACTTGCCATAAATAATGATACCACTGCGCTCCCCTCCTTATCCTATAATCCTGCCGTCTTGGAGTCTGATGATGCGATCTGCAAGAAGAGCAATGTCCCGGTCATGGGTAATCATAACTATGGTCTGGCAAAATTTTTCACCGCTCAGTTTTAAGAGCCCCAGTACGTCAGCACTGCTCTTGCTATCAAGATTGCCGGTCGGCTCATCGGCAAGAACGATCGCCGGTTTCGTAATCAATGCCCTCGCAATCGCCACACGCTGCTGCTGTCCGCCAGAAAGATTGTTCGGCATGCTTTTCAATTTTTCTTCCAGCCCTAGCACATGAACCACT
The DNA here is from genome assembly GCA_947073545.1 of uncultured bacterium. GTDB lineage: Bacteria > Bacillota > Clostridia > Lachnospirales > Lachnospiraceae > UBA3282. The sequence goes on along the minus strand of CAMTMP010000058.1, from coordinate 11,604 downwards.
TCATCCATAAAATTCTGGTCTACTGTGGCTCCATCCAATCCCACCGACAAAACAATATTCTCATACACATTTAAGATCGGAACCAGATTATAATTCTGGAAGACAAACCCAATATTGCGCCTGCGGAAAATACTAAGTTCCTCGTCTTTCATACGGGAAAGTTCCTTTTCACGGACAACCACCGAACCGGCAGTCGGCACATCCAGCCCACCAATCATATGTAATAACGTAGATTTTCCCGAACCGGAATTGCCGACTATGGCAACAAATTCTCCCTTATTGACGGACAAATCCACATCATCCACTGCACGAATGATATTAGGTTCTTCCCCATAGTATTTTTTCAAATTTCTTGTTTGCAAAATATGCATAGTGAACTGCCTCCTACTGTTTTTATTTCCTCATCAGTTTGAACAACACTGTTATTTTCATTATAAAAAGGAAATATTGCAGAAATCTTAATAGAATTACAAAGGAATATATATCTCAAATTCACTTCCTGAATTAACAGTAGAATTCACTAAAATGTAGCCATATTGAAGGGAAATAATCTGTTTGCACAGATACAGACCAATACCGTTTCCCTCCAATATATTTGTATTCCCACGCCAAAATCTTATAAAAATATTGGTCAGGTCAGCAGGCGGGATTCCAATACCAGTATCTTTGATTGAAATCTTGACATATTTTTCTGTCCTGCTAAGCAGTATAGTGAGTTTTCCATTTTGCGGTGTATATTTAACAGCATTTTCCATTACATTAAATAATGCCTCACTTGTCCATTTCGGATCATGCAGGACAGTATAGTCCGTTGTATTGTCATAATACACCTCTATCTCCTTCTTCTCCGCAAGCACAAGTATCCCCTCCAGCGCTGATAGTATCGTCTGGCTAATGGAAACCTCCCTTGGCTGTATCTGAATCAATCCATTTTCAAGCTGCGATGTTTTTAATAATGCCCGAATTAAAAAGTCTATTTTGTCCAGCTGCTTCCTCTGTTTTTCCAGACAATCCTGATATTCCTCTGGCGAAATGCCCGACTGTTTTAATGCTTCCTGCAAAAGATGCAGATTAGTGAGTGGCGTCTTTAGCTGATGTGAAATATCAGAAACAAAGGACTGTACTTTACTTTTTTCCTGTTCTATCGAATTCTGCTGCATCTGTAAAACATCATATAAGCGGTTCAACTGATGATATATTTGTGAGACATAGGTATCATCAATATGATCAAAATTGGGGACAGCTTCCCCGTTCATCATCTTATCCATCATGACAAACAGGTTTGTAAAAAAAACAGAAAATGTCCTTTTTAATAAAACCCAAGCTATACAAATAAACAGAATAAAGGTAAACTGTGACAGGATAAGGACAGCCGTACTGCTTCTATTAACCGAAATAAAAATGAGCAACAAGTTTATAATCAGAATGCCGTAAAACAGAAATTTAACAGCTATAAAATACTTTTTGTCCTTCAATTTATCCCCTCCCCCTTATTGCTAATGCTATCACTGACTTATTCGTCTGCAATCCACATATAACCTGTGCCATATACCGTCTTAATATATCGGTGATTCGCAGAATCAATTTTCCCCCTTATCCGACTGACCATGCTGTTAAGAGATGATTCCTCCACATAATTCCCACGCCTGTCCCATACTGCATCCAGAATTTTCTCCCTTGTAATTATATGCCCGGAATTTTTTACCAACAGTTCCAGAAACTTAAATTCCAAAGGCGTAAATTCTATCGGTTCGCCCGCTACATAAGCAGTTAAAGCGGCAAAATCAATCCGCAGATATGAATCGGAATAAGTTAGCCCGGAGACGTCCTTTTCCATCCGGTTTGTAACAGCCGCTATCTTTTTCAGCAAAACAGGAAGGGAAAAAGGCTTGGTCACATAATCATCAGCTCCCATGTTGTAGCCTTTTAAAATATCACTTTCCAGATCCTTGACCGTAACGAAAATGATTCTGGTATCTATTGAAATCTGCCGTATTTCTTCACAGACAGCAAAACCATTACCGTCAGGCAGTGTAACATCCAGCAAAATAAGATCAAACTTCAAATTTCTTATCTTCATCACAGCATCTTCCTTTGTATATGCAAACGTGGTATGATACCCGTTTTGATTCAAATGCCGAATCATCGTTTCACTCAAAATCCGGTCGTCTTCCACTAACAATATTTTTTTCATAATAATCTCCATCCTTCTGTTATCCAGTTGAATAAGTGGTGATGAACATCCTATTTCATTCTAAAGTACGTCATATACTAATTGATATCCGCGTTACATTGCTATTAAAAAAATGAGAAACACTTTGCTATATATTATACATAATATACCTCTGTTAAAAAAGGTGCTTCATGATATACAGATTTTTCCCGAAAGACAGATAAAAGACCGAAAGGACACTTGACACTTGCCAAATCTTCCCCGGTCTTTATCAGTCACTGAAAATAATTCTTCTTTCGTTCCATTAAACAGGTAAGCACCAATCATACCCGCAAGGATAATCTTCTTATGCCTTTTTATTTTTTCTCTATCCATCCTTTAATACTCCTCCACCAATTCCGATTTATTTCATTGTTCAGTGCAGATATTTTACCACAACCGCACACACATATGTGCGGTTTTACAAATGGCACAGGCTGAACTGTTACATTTAATTTACGTTATAATCTTCCCATCCTTCACCGCAATCACGCGGCTACAATATTTCGTCAGCTCCATATTATGAGTGATAAACAAAATCGTCTTCCCCATATGTTCGGAAAAGTAACGCAGAAGTCCCACCACCATCTGGGTATTCTTGCTGTCCAGATTTCCTGTCGGCTCATCCGCCAGAATGATATCCGGTTCACTGAGAAGTGCCCTCAAGATCGCTGCCCTCTGCTGCTCCCCTCCTGACAACTGCATGGGGAATGCATTTTTCTTCTCCTCCAGCTTCAGCTTAGCCAGAAATTTGTCGATCAGTTCTTCCTTGCATTCTTTTTTCTTTAGCTGGAACGGCAGAATGATATTCTCATATACCGTCAGTTCGTTGATCAGATTATAGTCCTGAAAGATGAACCCTACATGCTTTCTCCGGTATATGGTCCGCTGTTTATCGTCATAGTCGGATATCACATCCCCGGCGACCGTGATCGATCCGCTGCTGACACAATCCATTCCTCCTATCAGATTCAAAAGCGTGGTCTTCCCACTGCCGGAATCCCCTACGATTCCCACAAATTCCCCTTTATTGATACTGATACTAACATTTTTAAGCACCGGAACTTTGCCGGATTGACTTGCATACTCTTTGCTCACATCTTTGATATCTACTACGATCTCTCTCTCCATATTCAATCCTCCTTACACGCTGACCGCCATGATTCCGCTGCGCAAAATCTCAAATGCTTTACTCTCTGCAGGACCGTATCCTATATAAGAATTTCTCCTTCCGATCCATCTGCCGGTACGCGGCAAGCGGCACCAGAACCGCCACAGCGCTGCCCAGCACAGCAAAGAGCAGATAAATATGCGGATAAAAGTGATATGCGATATAAGACTCCTGCAGAACCATATTGATCATCGCATATACCCCGAAGACAGCCAGAAGACAGCCCGGAACGAACCCGCCTGCCATATACAGCATCCCTTCCTTCGCCAGATTCTTCTCAATCTCCCGCTGCTCGATCCCCATACTCTCCAGAATCGCCAACTCCCTGCTCCTGCTGTAAACGCTCTCCACCATACAGTTGATGAAATTCAAAACGCCCATAGCCAGCAGGATCGCACTCAGGACAAAGCCAGCCAGCTTTAACCCATTTATGTATCTTCCCGCCTGTTCAGCCAACGATTTTGCCGACCGGCAGGCGAGACCGCTGCTCTGATCTCCTGTGATCTTCTCTATCGCCTCATCCCATTCCCCGTGAAATGCTTCCTCCACGTCAAAGGCATACAGGTAATAATCGTCCCGATGTTCCTTGTCCTGCCACTCCGGCATGGGAAGATAAACATTGCTCGCATAATATCTTCCCGGAAATCTCATGGATTCCGGCAGTTCCTCCACGATCGCCATTACCGTATAGGTTCCCACTTCGCCGCTTGCAAACGGGACTGTCACCTCATCACCGGGCTGATAACATGCCACATTCTCTGTATTATCATCACTCAGAATCGGGTCAAGCAATATATACTTTCCTGTCTGGAACTGATCGAGGTCGATAGTTCCTCTGACAGGCTGAAGCTTTTGCAGCAGCATAGCATCCAGCCCATACGCACCTGTCCACATCTTACCGGGATCACTATAAGCACCCTCTCCCCAAATTTCCTCAAAGGCATCCCACTCCTCCTGCGTGGGAAGAAGACAGATATGGGATCTGCTTGCTCCACCCGCCGCCTCCACTCCGGGAAGTCCCCGACACCCTGCTATCTCCTCCCGTGCGATCCGTTCATAGGAGGCGGGATTTAGGCTCGGGTTCGTAAACACAGACTCTTTTGCAAGAATATAATCCGCATCCAAATCTCCCTCTACATACAACTCCACATCAAAGCCCGCCGTCACCGCATAAAAGACATTGGCAAGCAAAATGCTCACGGCAATGGAGACACATACCTTTAACACCTTGATCTTATCGCTCTGAAAATGCCTCACCACAAACTTTTTCAGGCAGTCCCTGTCATCTGCGGTCTTCACCCTCCTGAATCCGCCTATATATCTTTTCATTTCTACGGGAGAAGCATTCTTTGCAAGCTTCATGGGCTTTCGCTCACTGACCCTCACCGTCAGATAGGAAAACGCAAATGCCAGAACAAAGGTCCAGCCATTACCGCTTCCTCTGGCCTGTATCGTCATGAAGGCGCTCAATATGCCCGGCAGAACAGCCGCGGAGAAGAGATATCCCACGAGCAGCGCCGGAATGACGGCTGCCAGAAACAGAATATTGTTCTGCCTGCGAATCAACTTCTTAATCTCTTTTCTCGTAATCCCGTTAGTGGATAGTTTCCCGAAGAATCTGGCGTCACCAGTCACGGAGAGATGAAAGATATTGGAGATGAACAGATATCCCAGCCACATGACCAGAAGAACCAGCGCCAAAATAGCCGCCCATGTACTGAAATCCAGACTGCTAAGCAGGGAAATATCATTTATATAGATCTCACCTTCCTCCAGATCAATCTTTGCCTCCATGACCATCATGGATGCCAATCTCCTGACATTTCCGCGCGAGGAGAACATCACGCCTGCCTGCTGATCTGCCTCCTCCCTCGGATCCAGCCCGCACTGCTCCCAATACGCACAGGCTTTCCCGTAAAAATCGTCCGACACCAGGACCGCATGATAAGGCTGCAAGTCTCTCTTATATACTCCCACTACGGTAAATGTTTCCGTATGCTCCTTCTCGTCAAGGTAAGTAAACGTCAGATCGATCGGCAGATCCTCACTGTACGTGAGTCCCCGTTCCCGCAAATATTGATCGGATACCACGATCTCATTGCCTTGCCCAGGCATCCGCCCCTCTACGGGATAATACCTCATCCACCGCGCCATTTGCTCCTCGGCATCGTAAAGTGTTACCAGTCCTGCACCGGAAGATTCCCGCATTCTAGCAACTATGATGCCCGTACTCGTCTCCGCCACCCGCGGGTTTGCACAAATCCTCTCATACTCCTCCTCCGTCACATTAAGTACCGCATCCGACAACATGGGCGATGACGCTTTCATCATCTCCTCCGCCGCATCCATGACAAAGAATAATGTAGAAAACACCATGACAAACAGCACCGTTGTAAAAAACACCGCTGCAGCCACGCACAAACTTTTCCCCTTTTCCCGGACAGCTTTTCTGATCGGTATTTTCTTTAATACACTTACCATGAACTCCTCCTTCTCTATATTTTATATCGATAAACCCTGTATTTTATGTTCTCCACTTCACACAGGACATCCGAGTGAACTGCCTCCTACTGTTTTTATTTCCCCATCAGTTTGAGCAACACTACTATTTTCATTATAAAAAGGAAATGTTGCAGAAATCTTAATAGAATTACAAAGGAATATATATCTCAAATTCACTTCCAGAATTAACAGTAGAATTCACTAAGCGGTGTATGGAAATCGCCAGTATTAATCACGTTGATATACTTACAACGCCCCATTACAGTATATACCATAGGTACACGTTTCCCTTTATCCAGCCCGGACGGTTCTATATGACGCATCACCTCCCGATACGATCCCTGTCTGTTCGGACAGACTCTGTTTAGAATATCATAAAAAACCGAGGTAGTAGCCTTTATAAGTTTTCCAAGTAATTTTAGCTTTTGCATTGCCCTTCCTGCGAAAACAGCAAATCAGAACTTATATCTGGACATCTGTTAGCAGTGACAGGACATTGTAAAAAAATATTCTTTTCTTACTGGCTCCCTATACAAAATAAAGCCCCACAAAGCCGCACATAACCGATACAAGAACCGCCGTGTAAGCATATTACCTCTGATTTCCCCGCTTTCCAACTTATTATTTTCTGAACCACTATAAAAATATCTGTGAAATTTAAAATGTAAAAAAATAGATTGTGATGTCTCAAGACATGAGAAAAAGGACTGCCGAAACAGCCCTTTTCCTTGTTTATCATTTTTCCATTATCTTTTTATCAATTCTTCCATGCACTATTTGGCGAAACTACGGCTTTTGCCAAATTGTATAGGGGTTTTGCCAGATTGTACGGGGGTTTTGCCAAAAGGTTTCACTTTTGCCAAATCGTATGAGGTTTTGCCAAAAGGTTTCACTTTCGCCAAATTGTATCCGACTTTCGCCAAAAGGTTTATACTTTTTGGCGAAAGAACCCCAGAACAAAAGTTCGCACTCTTCCGAATGTAAAATTGCCCCTAAAAACACAAGATAAAAATGTAAATTTCAGACCTATGTACTGCCAAGAGTGCCGTATTTTCGGGCTTTGTGAGGTTTCCGCAACTTTATCCACCGAAAACTAAGACACCCTTAGATGCCAAAATTATTAATCCATAAGTTCCAACTAAATACTCCCTTCAAATGTGTCTCGAAGAACAATTACATACAGCCTCATTCAGCACCAGCACCCCCAGTTTAAATTGATTAAAACAACTCTTTAATGCGGCAATTTTAGAGAAAGCCAATAACTATCATTGTCCTAAATTAAGATATATTTTTTATATGGTGCATTAATCTAGCGCCTCCCTCCTTGGTATTTATTTCGTCTATAACTTTCCTAGCTTCTTTATCGATTTCCAGATAGCGTTGTAATAAATAAACTAATACATCGTTGCCCAAAAATCTTTTTAATTCCGTCATTTCTTCCTGATCGTACTGAGAAACACGAATAATAACTTTCATCATCCTCTGAAACGCCTTTATCACTTCTCCATTTTCTTCTTCCTTTTCTTGAAACAGCAAATTGAGCTTATCTTTCCATTTATTTCCTGCTACTTCTATAAAATGTTGCAAACATAAAAACAAATTTTCCCTTTCTACATCTCCGGATTCCAATATTTCTCCATTGTTATTATTCCTATTCATAAAATATTGCTTAATTCTCGGTGGCAAAGTATAAATCTTATATTTCCCTATCTCCATCATTTCAATAATAGGAGGAGAACTTTCTAACATTTTTTTAATCACCAAATTTAAACCACTCGGAGCTACTTTCAAGCGTTCTGCAAGATCTCCATGATATAATTCACCTTCTTCTCTTAATATTTCTAAAATAGGTTCACAATATTTTGACCGAATTTGCAGAATCTGTTTACGTATGTCATCCTCTTCCACTTCTCCTGTCAACCTCTCCTGTCCTCTTTTTCCACAAATATACCCCTGAAGAAACATTTCTTGTTCCTCATCTAATTTAATTTCCTCTGGTGGTATAATAGTATACCTTTTTTCAAAATCTTCAAGAGCTTTCTTCGTGACCTCTAAACTAATTTTTTCAACCATATATTTCTCCTTTAATATTGATCCGCAGCCTCTTGAAACGCATCTCTTAAGTCCATTACAGTCGGAAATTTTGTTTCCCAATCTGAATTAATCACTCTCATATCTTCATATTTTTGAGAAATTTTCATTAGCCTTTTCTTTGTATTTGCATCAGATATACCACCATATTCCAAATACTCAAAATCTTTAAGGATGGACTGTCCATAATAATAATTGATGGACTCTACGTTCCCTCCGTGTATCATTAATACCAATGCCATCATTTCATAGCCATTAGAAATCAGCTTTGCCAGAGTAGCTTTCGGATATTTCAAATACGCATCCTCTCTATCCCCTAAGATATCCTCTATCTCTTCAAAGCTTTTCGCCTCATTCTCCCTTTTGCTAGCATCTGCTATCACTTTCTGCACTTCTGTAGGCGCTCCACCTTCCTCGTCCGACTTATCAAAAACATTTTCTTTCTCTTTGTCCTTTTGATCTGACACAAATCTGTTTATCACTTTATTAATTTCATCCTGACTTTCCAATTCTGATATGTCATATGCACCTCTAACAAAATAAACATTATCATAATCTTCCTGCGACAAGTTCATTTTCCTATTCTGTCCATCTCCTGAGACCGATATTTTTTTTGCCTTCTCTACCATTTCTGCATCTTTCCGTGATAATACATTCTTCATTTCAGGAGATTGTATTCCTGAATCAGAAAGTACTTCCACATTTTCATTCTTTAAAACATAAACTACTGCCCTATATGCTCGTTCGCCATTGTTAATTAATTTCATTTTCCCTATCACTCCACCAATGAAAACTCCAACTCCTATCAATAGAAATAAATGTATAAGACTAATACGTCTTAAAACATCCCAACTTTGTTTTAAAGCATTAGCCATTCCTTCTATCCAAGATTCATCATATTTTCTTAAATATTTCAACTCATCCCAATTGGAAAACAAGTTTACAATAAAAATAAGAAGTTCATATAAAATATTACCTATTAGCACCGTATTATGTAACCCATTCGGTATTAGATAAAGTTCAAACAGAGCCGCTGATACTCCTACAACAAAAAAAAAGGCGATGCCTATCCCTAATATCTTACTTTTCTTTTTACTCTTACGACTCTTCTTACCTATTTTTTTAATTTTATCATTTTGTATTTGATTTTCTCTACTCGCATCCCATATCAGTTTTAAATTGTTCCTTTTACCCTTTTTCTTCTCTCTGGCAGCGAACATACGTTCTCTATTTTGTCCGGGATATGACCTTTTATCATCTTTCATTATCATATCCCCCTTTCTGTTATAAACTGCCTTATATTTTCCTTCCAAAGATTTACATTTTTTGCATATATTATACTACTGTCACTATTTCGATTCAATAATTATTTCATTATTATTATAGTTTTATTATAATCTCCTCGTCCTAAAAGACTTTCAGGTCCATATACCAATCATTATTATAATAAAATTATAACTTTACAATAATAAACTGCAAAGTTTATGCTAAAATAAAAATCCTCCCACACTGTAACTTGATACAAATTTTATGCTTTCTTACTATTTGTAGTCGTTCATTTTCTTCTATACTTGGATGCTGAAACAATGTATACGTGTACCTTCCTTTCTCCAATCCATAAGTTGTTAGTCCTCCTTTAAAAACTCCTGAGATTTTTAGTTTTTTAAAGTATGACAAAAAACTTTCAGTTAGTTAAGGCGCAGGGGTTGACGTTTACATATAAAATTACAAATTTTGCACATAAACAGGCAAAACTCCAAACTATCACGAAAACTCCGAGCCGTTTTCGTGATAGTGTCATATTCCCCATTTTCCAACAGTATTTTCAGACAAGACATTATATCTTTCAACTAAAACCAACAATATTCCCTCCCCTTTGGCATTCCCATTTTATACTATCACGGAAACTACCGACTTTTGCGTGATAGTATGAACTTTCCGTGATAATATAATTTCTCCCCAATCTCCATATTATCAGCGGCATCCAAAAACACAAAAAAGCAGGGCCCACCACCCACTGTGATGAACCCCACCAAGCCTAAAAATTCTTGATTTTAGGCCATTCTTCAATACTTTCGCCTGCAAGTACCCAAAATCCTATGGCATCAATTGAGAATAGCCGCCTGTGCCGCTGTTAGATTATGATGACTTTTACCCCTGGGGTAAATGATTTACCCCTTTTACCCCACCTATGAGGAATTTACCCCACCCCATTTTGCGATTCGACAAATCGACAAATTGCGGTTTACACAAGGCCATTATTTTTTAATATCGAATTGGTGACTCCTTCGGCTGCCGCCGTAATCAGTGCTGTTGAAATTGTTTTTATTGTTCCCGTAATCAGCGGAAGCCCTTTCTCACTTATCACTGATTTTGTCCTATTCCATACTGTATCTGCCCGTATCTTATCAAGCAGATCAAACCCCTCCGAAGTTAGGTTTCCCACATCACAAGACTTGCTTTCCAATGACGAAGTGTCAAGAATTCTTCCTATCAAGCCATCATTTTTCATTAAGATACAGTGTTCATAAACCACACTATCTGAATAGCCATCAATATGAACAGATATTTCCGGGCCACCAGCTACATAATTTTCTTCAACATAAAATAAAATTTTCCTTACTAAATCCATATCACGTTGCATCTTTTTTCCTCCTTAAACTGACAACTATTGTGATGATTCTTTTTATTTTCCTATCTAAAGTTTCTTAAACTAAATTTATCTCATTTGTATCATCACTGGTGTTGCTAAATATCTTTCATTTAAGAAGTACCGCAACATTTGTATACAATCATCGTCCACATCAAGAATGTGCTTGACTGCTACTTCCAGTCCTCCAATGTTTCTTCTCTAGTGCTGCCTTCCTTTGTACACAAAAAACAAAACCTCCTATATTTTTCAGATTAGCATATCTTGTATGTGATGTCAATATATTTTCAACATTTAGTGTTCACCTCATAAATTCCCCTTGCTTTTGTGCGGAATCCGGTATAGAATGATTTCAGCGGAAAGTTCCGCATCGTTTGACAGATGCGGCGGAATCTGCTACAATAAAAGCACAAAAGGGAATACTGCCGATAGACGGTCAGTTCCGAAAGTTAGTTACAAAAAGTAACCGCGAACCTCGGCTAAAGGGCGGTTACTTTTTTGTGTGGTTTATGTATGCTATCAAGATCGAAACAATGATTCCAAGAATCATCAGAACAACCGTCAGCAGTTCATAGTCACTCATCAAGCATTCCCCCTTTCCCGGTTTTACCCGTTGTCAGAGGGATAGTCCCTCTGCGAAGAAGGACTGACCGCCTATCCCGTTATGGCAGTACCCCATGCGAATATATTATCAGAAAATGTCGGACGCTACAAGCGGTTTCCGGCTTTTTTATTTTCCCACTTGCCAACCCGCCAAAACAGAGTTAAGATACGACACCACAGAGAGGAGGGATTGGATTGGAAAAAGATTCTGCATTATACCAACTCATGGACACACGCATGAACGGCGTCATGAACGGCATTGTGAGCGGTGACGGGGAATACCAGGCGATTCTCCGGGAGTCGGACATATACTCCGGCGAACTGGACAGGATGGATTTATCAAAAGAAATCCGGCTGCTGATTGACCGCTACGTC
>CAMTMP010000057.1 GCA_947073545.1 uncultured bacterium | reverse complement strand
CAAAAAGGTATGATGTCTTTAGTTTTAAAGCATTTAATGCAATTTTGGTTAAAATTCAATTTTGCTCATTTATAGCTGGAAACGCTTTCTGCAGGGCAGAGAGAGAAACTGGAAGAAATAAAAGAATGTCAGGAGGATTTTGCCTCTGCACAGGAATTACGGGCATATATGCAGGGGTATGTAGATTGCGTACAGGCACTGTATCGTATGGGGCTTCTGAAAGAGAACGAGGGGCTGAAGTGGGTGGAGAAGATGAAACTGCAATAAAAAGCTCAAAAACATTTGCAGAACTTCTGTTGATGACAGTAGGGACACCGCCTATATACAAATAGTCTTTGCATGTGAAAAAGCTCCAAAACACGTTTATATGATAACACAGAATAGGAAAATCAATTCATATTTTTTGTCTTGACATAACGGACGATAACGGAACATTGGACAGGGAATCTGGATGTTTTGGTTTTGGATATTAAGGAAAAGTAAATAGCAGATCACGTAACTTTACATCGATTTTACATTTCTGAGATAGAGATTTCAATATTTAGATGGTACAATCAGACCACAATCAAAAAGGAAAAACATAAAGGTTTAGAGAAATGGAAAGAATACTTATATGATAAATTATGAGGAAATCAGGAAAAACGAAGACATAAGAACTTATATTGCAGAAGCGGATGCATCGCTGGCAGCACTTGGGTTTACGGAACATAGTTTTGCCCATGTTACTCATGTGGCGGAAACCGCCGGATATATACTGGAAACATTAGGGTATCCGGAACAGGAAATTGAACTTGCGAAAATTGCGGGTTATTTGCATGATATCGGTAATTTGGTCAATCGTATAGACCACAGCCAGAGCGGAGCTGTTATGGCGTTCAGACTGCTTGATAAATTGCACTTCACTCCCAGGGAGATTGCCGTCATTACCACAGCAATAGGAAACCATGACGAAGGAACGGGTGTGCCTGTGAATGCTGTAGCAGCAGCGCTCATTTTAGCGGACAAATCAGATGTGCGCCGTTCACGTGTGCGAAATCAGGATGTCCGCAATTTTGATATTCATGACAGGGTAAATTATTCTGTTGTAAAATCAGAGTTGAAGATTAATGAGGCACATACGCTTATTAAGCTAAAGCTGTCTGTTGACACGCACTTTAGTTCCGTTATGGATTATTTTGAAATCTTCATGGAGCGTATGAGGTTATGCCGCAAAGCCGCAGAAAAGCTTGGATTAAAGTTCAAATTGATGATTAACGAACAGCAGTTAATATAGCGATGCAATAATTTCATTATAAGCGAGGGAGGAGTGTTTATGCTGTCCAAAAGAATACTCACAATACAGGATTTATCCTGCGTAGGCCGGTGTTCGCTGACTGTGGCGCTTCCTGTGCTTTCCGCATACGGCATGGAAACCTGTGTGCTGCCCACAGCGGTTCTTTCAAACCATACGGCTTTTGATAAATGGAGTTGTCTTGATTTGACATATGAAATGAAGAATATTCTGGCGGCATGGCAGGAAAACGGTTTTCTGTTTGACGCTTTTCTGACAGGCTATCTCGGATCGGCAGGCGTTGTAGATGTTGTAAAAACCTGTTTTAGTGATTTTTCAAATGAAAGTGCAGAGATTATTATAGATCCCGCATTTGGAGATAATGGCAGGCTCTACCCGGCCTACGATGGCGAATATGTGACAGCGATGGCGGATCTGATAAAATCAGCGGACATAATTCTTCCCAATCTCACGGAAGCATGCTTTTTGGCTGGAATCGAGTATCGGTCAGACACATCGCCTGAATCTGCAAAAGAGATAGTAAAGCGGCTTGCGGAGTACACTCCTGCGGCAATCGTACTGACTGGTATGGAACGTGCCGGAGAGATTGGTGAACTGATATATTCAGGCGGGGTATTTTCGGAAGTGTGGGCGGAAAAATTGCCGCGGCGTTTTCATGGTACAGGTGATTTGTTTGCCGCCGCTTTTGCCGCGCTATATCTGCAAGGCAGCGGCCTGGAAAAGGCATGTGCGTCTGCGGGCGATTTTGTTGCGGCAGGCATCAACGCAATGGACAGTTCCTGTATTTATGGCGTCAATTTTGAATATGTGTTGAACAGCAGAGTGAATGGCAACCGCTGTTTTACATAAATTTTTCAAAACCATGATAGCAGATATTACAATCAGAGGGTTATGATATATTTGTTTCAAATACAATCATATCTGATGAGGAGGAAAAAATGAGAAAAAAATTTGTATCTAAAGTTTTGATGTTGGTTTCGACGTTGGCTCTGCTTTCCGGCTGTGCCGCAGCTCCGAACGGCGCGGTGTCCGGAACCGTGAACGGGGGTGCTCCTGCTTCTGCTCCAACTTCCACGCCGAGCTCTGTCCCTGCCAATGGGAACGGGGAGGATGTGGCTGCGAAGCCTGAAGAAGAACAGTCCCGGCATCCAAAGTATGTATTCCTGTTTATCGGTGACGGCATGAGCTTCCCGCAGTTCCAGTCCGCCGCAGACTATCTGGGGGCGATGGACGACAGCGATTATATGAAAGCAGTGCCGAGTCTGGAGGATAATCAGGGGGCGGTGCTGGATGGTCCGGTAGCGCTGAACTTCATGGGATTTGAAACGGTGGGTTCCGTTGTGACATACGATTCCAACAGCTTTGCCCCTGATTCAGCCTCCACCGCTACATCCATTGCCACAGGGCATAAAACCTATTCCGGATCTATCAATGTGGATGAAACCGCCACGGTCTCCTATGAAACGATCACGGAAAAGGTACATGATCAGCTGGGGATGCGGGTTGGCGTCATTTCTTCGGTAAATCTGAATCATGCAACTCCCGCCGCTTTTTATGCGCATCAGGCCAGCCGGTCCAGCTATTACGAAATCGGTCTGGAGTTGATCGATTCCGGTTTTGAGTATTTTGCCGGCGGTGGCCTGCTGAAACCGACCGGGGCGGACAAGGATAAAGAGGATCTGTATGTGCTGGCGGAAAATGCGGGCTACACGGTGGTTAAGACACAGGCTGAAGCGGAGAAGGTTACTTCCGGTCCGGTTATACTGATCGACGAGCATCTGGCGGATTCTTCCGCTATGGCCTATGAACTGGACCGGACGGATGGAATGTGGTCATTGGCTGACTATGTGGAAAAGGGAATCGACGTCCTGGATAATGATCAGGGTTTCTTCCTTATGTGCGAGGGCGGCAAGATCGACTGGGCCTGCCATGCCAATGATGCCGCATCAACGATCCATGACACTTTGGCCATGGCTGATGCCGTGCAGGTGGCAATTGACTTCGCAAAAGAGCATCCGGGGGAAACTCTGATCCTGGTCACGGGAGACCATGAGACGGGCGGACTGACCATCGGTTTTGCCGGTACGGATTATGACACCTATCTTTCCCTGCTTGATAGCCAGAAGATTTCTTTCGCAAGATTTGACAGCGATTATGTCTCTGCATATAAGGAGAACAAGACTCCTTTTGAGACAGTCTTGGCTGACATTGAAGAACTGTTCGGGTTGCGCGCCGATGGAGATGCAGATGATAAACTGGCGCTGACAGACTATGAACTGGGCCTTCTGGAGACTGCTTATGAGAAAAGCGTGAACGAAAAGGATACCGGTATGGCTGAGCAGGCGGAATATGTGGCCTATGGCACTTACGAGCCGTTGACAGTGACGATCACGCATATCCTCAACAATAAGTCCGGCGTTTCCTTCACTTCCTACAGCCATACGGGACTTCCTGTGGCAATGTTTGCGGATGGGATGAATGCGGAGCAGTTTGACGGATATTATGACAACACAGATATTTATGTAAAGCTGGCGGATATGCTGGGTGTGAAGTAAGTAATTTGCAGGAACTGTGTGCAGACTTATGCGCAGTTCCTTATACAGGGGGCGTTTTGTGTCTGCAGACGAAAACGCCCCCCCATTTTTTTAGAAAGGAAATGAATTATGATATCAAATAAATGGCATCTTCGCTATAATGCCCCGGTTTTTGCATGTCTGGCTATTATACTGATGCTGCTGGCGGTTCCCACGGGATTTGAAGGGAATCTTGTTTTTCAGGAATCGGATATAAGGGCGGCCCGGGTTCTTTCCTCTGATGAATCTATGGTGATAGATACCGGTCTGGTACGCTCCGGGGAACAGCGCTGCCAGCTGGAGATCCTGGGCGGGGCGTTTCGGGGGCGGATTGTGGAAGGGAGAAACCTGCTAAATGGCTCCCTGGAGCAGGATAAGCTTTTTTCCGCAGGCGACAAGGCATTGGTCCGAATCAACTATCAGAATGGGGAAATATTGAGTGTCTCCATGATCGATCACTACCGTGCTCCATGGGAACTGCTGCTGGCGGCAATGTTTATCCTGCTGCTGATCCTTTTTGCCGGAAGGACAGGATTGCGTGCGGTGCTGTCCTTTTTCCTGACGGTCCTTATGATTTGGAAAGTGCTTGTTCCGTTGTATCTGAAGGGCTGGGATCCTGTTTGGGTGGGACTGGCGGTGACTTTGACATTGACAGTACTTATCATTGCCCTGGTATATGGGTTTGACCGCCGCTGTATTGCCGCCGTGTCCGGGTCTTTTATGGGTATTCTTGTTGCCTGTGTAATGGGGAGCATGTTCACGGGCTTTTTTGAGATCCATGGGGCTGTCATGTCTTATTCGGAAAGTCTGTTGTACGCCGGATACCAGCATTTGAATCTGACGAGGATCTTCATGGCGTCTATTTTCATTGGGGCTTCAGGCGCCATTATGGACTTGTCCGTGGACATTACCTCAGCCGTCTGTGAAGTGGTGGAAAAGAAACCCGGCCTAGGCTGGCGGGAAGCAGTCCGATCAGGCATGAATGTAGGGAGGGCTGCAATGGGGACGATGACTACCACATTACTGTTTGCCTATTCCGGCGGATATGTGGCGCTGCTGATGGTATTTATGGCTCAGGGGACGCCGCTTTCCAATATTCTTAACTACAGGTATGTTGCCGCGGAACTTCTCCACACGGTGGCAGGATCTTTTGGATTGGTAACGGTGGCGCCGTTTACGGCGCTCTGTGCCGGAGTGTTTCTGACCAGCCGCCATGGTTTGTGGAATAAAAAGCAGGAAAGCGAATGATCTTGCCTGACTTTTGCGGAAAGAGTCCATTATACAAAGATTTTACAAAAGGTTACTTTTGGATTTTACATTCAGGATGTATCCTTATAATTGCAGGCAGGACATGAAACAAAGAAAATGAATTCAAACGGTCTGCAATATACTGCAAAATACTGTGGAAAAGAAGAGGAGTGATGTGTTATGAAAAAAAATCAAAAACGAATTGGTCTTGTAATGACCGCTGCAATCTTTTGCCTGACTCTGGCCGGCTGTGGTCAGACCCCGGCTGGCAACTCTGGCGCCGGAAACAATTCAGAATCAGCAAAACTTACCGGAACCGTAGCCACGGACGGCTCCACTTCCATGGAGAAGGTCATCGGGGCGCTGGGCGAGGCGTTTGAGAACCAGAATGACGGTGTGACATTTACATACAACCCCACCGGGTCCGGTTCCGGTATCCAGGCGGTGCAGGAGGGGCGCTGTGATATCGGTCTGAGCAGCCGTAACCTGAAGGAAGAGGAAGCAGCGGGTGGGTTGGAAGCTACAATTTTGGCTTATGACGGCATTGCGGTGATTGTCAGCCCTGAGAATCCTGTTGTGGATCTGGATGTGGAAACAATTGCAAAACTCTACACCGGCGAGATTACCAACTGGAAGGATGTGGGCGGCAACGATGCGCCCGTAGTGCTTATCGGCCGGGAAGCGGGCAGTGGTACCAGGGACGGGTTTGAATCCATCACAGACACCAAGGAGCAATGCCAGTACCGTCAGGAACTGACCTCCACCGGAGACGTGATCACGGCAGTTGCCCAGAATCCGGATGCCATTGGCTATGCGTCTCTGGCTTCCCTCAAAGACTCCGTAAAGGCTGTCACAGTGGGCGGAGTGGCACCTACTGAGGACACAGTGAAGGATGGCAGTTATGTGATACAGAGGCCCTTTGTCCTTGTCACAAGGAAAGATACGGCACTTTCAGATGCGGCGCAGGCGTTCTTTGAGTTTGCAACATCCCCCGATGCGGCGGAACTGATCGCCAATGCCGGCGCCGTGGCGGCAAATTGAGCTGTATGTCATGGAAATTTGCAGCGGCCTGCAGCAAAAAGGCCGCCAGCCATATATGCCCGCTGCGGACAGATAAGTAAAATACGACAGCCTTGCGCATAAGCAGGGATGCAGAGAAACGGCAGGGTTGCCACAGGCGGGAAATTACTGTTTATGGCAACCTTGCAATTATGTCGGGCGCATATTCGTCAGGAATCGTTATTCCGTCTGACTGTAGAGCAATTTGTATTGTGGAATAAGAGGTACATAGTATGCGAAAACAGCAAAAGTTTATGGAGAACTTCATTCATGGGGTATTTCTTCTTCTGGGTCTGGTCACGGTGGGATGTGTCCTGCTGATCACCGTATATCTGGTTCTGTCGGGCATCCCCGGTATCCGGCGGATCGGGGTGTTTTCGTTCCTGTTCAGAAGCACATGGGAGTCTACGGCAAAGGAACCAGTCTTTGGGATCCTGCCCTTTATCCTTACCAGCATTTACGGTACTGCCGGAGCAATTCTGTTCGGCGTCCCCATCGGCTTTCTGACGGCAGTATATCTGGCAAAGCTGGCACCGCCGAAGATAAAAGCCATAGTGGAATCCGCAGTCAGCCTGCTGGCAGGTATCCCGTCAGTTGTTTATGGCCTGGTGGGTATGCTGATCCTTGTACCGGGTATCCGGAAACTTTTTTCTGTGCCGGACGGGGCAAGCCTGCTGGCGGCAATCATTGTGCTGGCTGTCATGATCCTGCCCTCTATTATCAAGGTATCCGTTACTGCCCTGGAGGCTGTGCCGCAGGAGTATGAAGATGCTTCTCTGGCCCTAGGAGCCACGCCGATAGAGACTTATTTCCGGGTATCCGCCCCGGCGGCAAAGAGCGGGATTGCGGCGGCGGTGGTTCTGGGCGTGGGACGTGCCATTGGGGAAGCCATGGCGGTAATGATGGTTTCGGGGAATGTGCCCAATATGCCGGGGCTGTTCCAGAGCGTCCGGTTCCTTACCACTGCGGTAGCCAGCGAGATGTCTTACTCCAGTGCCGGCAGCCTGCAAAGGCAGGCATTGTTCTCCATCGCACTGGTGCTTTACCTGTTTATCTTGATGATCAACGCGGCTCTGAATTTTTTCCTGAAGCGCAGTAAAACGTGAAGGAAATGAGTCCATCGATGTTTGGAGGTTCATATGCAAAAAGATAAGTCTGTTTCAAACAGCAGAAAGGCATACATAGGCGCCATGAAAGGGATGATGGCGCTTTCGGTGGCGGTTACCTGCGGTCTGGCGTTATTTCTTATCCTCTATGTACTGTATAAGGGGCTTCCCAATATTACATGGGAGCTGCTGTCCACAAAGCCAAGTGTGCTGGCCGACAGGATTGGGATACTGCCGGATATCCTGAATACGATTTATATTATCATAGCAACATTGTTGGTCGTTTTGCCTCTGGGGGTAGGCGCGGCCATTTATCTGACGGAATATGCAGCAAACCCCAGACTGGTGGCGGGTATTGAATATGCGGCGGAAACCCTTTCAGGCATTCCGTCTATTATCTATGGTTTCGTAGGTATGATGGTATTTGCAGGGACTCTGGGAACATCCCTGCTGGCTGGTGCATTGACACTGGTGATCATGAATCTGCCAACGATCATGCGGACAGCCCAGGAAAGTTTAAAGACTGTGCCACAGAGTTACCGTGAAGGCGCTTTCGGCCTGGGAGCCGGAAAATGGCGGGTGGTACGCACCGTGGTACTTCCGGGATGCATCGATGGGGTGGTCACCGGCTGTATCCTGTCGATTGGCAGGATTTTAGGAGAGTCAGCGGCTCTGCTGTATACGGCGGGATTTGCCCATGTGCTGAACGGTTTTTTTGCAGGAATCCGCAGTTCCGGGGCATCGCTCACCGTGGCCATGTATGTCTATGCAAAAGACCGCGGCGAATTTGAAATCGCCTTTGCAATCGCAGCTATTTTGATGATGCTGACACTGGCGGTCAACCTTGCCGCCGTGCTGGTGGGAAGATACTTCAAGAAAAGGAGATCTTTATGAGCAACATAATCACTGCAAAAAATTTGTGCCTGTGGTATGGCGCTGTGCAGGCATTGAAAAATATCAATATGGAGATCCGGGAAAAGAACATCACTGCTTTCATTGGTCCCTCCGGCTGCGGAAAATCCACTTTCTTAAAGACATTGAACCGGATGAATGATCTGGTTGCCGGGGTGAAGATCACCGGCGAGGTGCGTTATGAGAATGCGGATATCTATGCTCCAGGCAGGGATGTAAATATGCTTCGCCGGGAAATCGGCATGGTATTCCAGAAACCGAACCCTTTTCCCATGAGTATTTACGACAATATTGCCTATGGACCCAGAACTCATGGGATCAAAGGCAAAGCCAGACTGGACGATATCGTGGAGAGATCCCTTAAGAGCGCGGCCATATGGGACGAGGTGAAGGATCGGCTGAAAAAGAACGCGCTGGGGCTGTCCGGAGGGCAGCAGCAGCGGCTGTGCATTGCCCGCGCCCTGGCGGTGGAACCAAAGGTTCTGCTGATGGACGAGCCGACCAGCGCCCTGGATCCCATATCCACTTCCAAAATTGAGGAACTGGCTATGGAATTGAAAGATAAATATACGATCATTATCGTGACCCACAATATGCAGCAGGCAGTCCGTATTTCAGACGATACGGCATTCTTTCTGCTGGGAGAACTGATAGAGTTCGGCGGGACGGAAAAGATGTTCTCTCAGCCGGCGTGCCGGAAAACGGAAGATTATATTACAGGGAGGTTTGGTTAAATGCGTTCTAAGTTTGATGAGCAGCTTGCTCTTATGAAAAACGAGCTGATCCAGATGGGAGCTTTGTGCGAGGAAGCCATATCGCTTGCCGCAAAATCCCTGAATGAGGGGAATAAGGCCCTTGCGGAGAAAGCGATGGCGCTGGATACGGAGATTGACCAGATGGAGCGGGACATTGAAACTCTGTGCCTGAAATTGTTGCTGCAGCAGCAGCCGGTAGCGAGGGATCTGCGCCAGATATCCGCAGCGCTGAAGATCATTACCGATATGGAACGGATTGGCGACCAAGCGGCAGACATAGCGGAGATCGTTCTGGCGATGCTGACTGAGGGGTATGTTCCGGAGGATGTGGGAAACATCTGGGAAATGGCGGCTGAAGCGATAAAGATGGTTACGGAGAGCGTGGACTCCTATGTCCGGCAGGATATGGACCAGGCCAGGGAGGTCATTGAACATGACGATATTGTTGATGCATATTTTATTCGGGTGCGGACGGTGCTGATTCAGAAGATAACGGTAAATCCAGCCGATGGAGAATGTGCCCTTGATCTGCTGATGATCGACAAGTATTTGGAGCGTATTGGCGACCATGCTACGAACATTGCGGAGTGGGTGCTCTTTTCCGTGACGGGTAAAAAGGAACCTTAGGTTCCTTAGAATGGATAGCGTTGATAGCAGTTGTCCCATATGGTAAAATAACCTTATTCAGGGCATGAAGCGGCCGGATGGCCATGAGTACCATGATTGACCTGTAATCATGGTGCAATATATGCGGTAAGTTCTGGATTGTCATATGGTGAAAATGCCGAGGGCGTAATGCCGTTAAGCAGGCGCATGGAGGTATGGTATGATTTTTTGTGTGGAAGATGATGAGAGCATTCAGAGTCTTGAACTTTATACGTTGCGCGGTGCCGGTTTTGAGGTGCGTGGATTTATGGATGGCGATTCTTTTTTAGAAGCGTTGCATACAGAAAAGCCGGAACTGGTGATACTTGATGTGATGCTGCCGGGAATCAGCGGAGTTGAGTTGCTGAAACAAATGAAAGCATCCAATGATATCCGCGATATTCCTGTCATCATGGCTACGGCCAAGGGATCGGAGTATGATAAAATACAAAGCCTGGATTTGGGCGCAGATGATTATCTGGTCAAGCCTTTTGGCATGATGGAGATGGTATCCAGAGTCAAGGCAGTGCTGCGGCGCAGCGCCCCTAAACAGGACAGGGAGGTTCTGGCGGCAAATGATCTGGTTCTCAATGTTGCGGAACATACTGTTACGGCGGGAGGAAAACGGATTGCACTTACTTTCAAGGAATTTGAACTGCTGCGCATGTTCCTTTCCGCTCCTGGTGTCGCATTCACCAGGGAAAAGCTTCTTGATGCTATCTGGGATGCAGAATACCTTGGCGAAACCCGGACAGTGGATATACACATCCGGACTTTGCGGCAAAAGCTGGGCAGTTATGGGGAGATGATTGAGACAGTCCGCAATGTGGGCTATCGGCTGGAGGCAAATTAATGTCAAAGAAAATTTTTCATTCCATACTGCTGGTGGCGGTGGCTGTGCTACTGGCAGATATGGTCATTGTGATGGGATGTCTGTATGATTATTTTCAATCCGCACAGGAGCAGCAGTTGAAGGATGAACTGCGGCTTGCCGCTTACGGAGTGGAGGAGAGAGGGGAATCCTATCTTGAAAAATTAACCGCCCGTGATTATCGTTATACATGGCGGCCGGATTACCGGCTGACCTGGATCGCATCGGATGGGACGGTGCTTTTTGATACGGTTGATTCTGCGGAGAATATGGAAAACCATGGGGATCGTATGGAAGTGCGGGAAGCATTTGCAAAAGGCGAAAGCAGCAGTATCCGTTATTCGTCTACGTTGATGGAACGGACGCTGTATTATGCAAGGGCACTGAATGATGGAACAGTGCTTCGGATTTCGGTCAGCCAGATAACGGTGGCTGCGCTGGTGTTGATGATGTTCCAGCCGATCATGGTAGTAGGGGTTTTTGCCGTTATCATTTCCGCAGTTCTGGCAAACAGGATGGCAAAAAGGATTGTCCGCCCGCTGAATTCCATTGATCTGAACCGTCCGCTGGAAAATGACTGCTACGAGGAAT
The DNA here is from genome assembly GCA_947073545.1 of uncultured bacterium. GTDB lineage: Bacteria > Bacillota > Clostridia > Lachnospirales > Lachnospiraceae > UBA3282. The sequence continues at coordinate 5,260 of CAMTMP010000057.1, read as the reverse complement.
TGGCTCCGCTTTTGAGGCGTATTCATACGCAGCGGCAGCAGATTTCCACTCAGATCCAGAGCCTGCAGAAGAAAACAGACGAGTTTACGCAGGTTACAGGTCATATGAAAGAGGGGCTTGTCCTTCTGGACAGGAACGGGAAGATTTTGAGCATCAATCCTGCGGCACAGAAAATCTTTCATGCACATTGCTCCTGCAATGATCAGGATTTTCTGACCATAGACAGAAACCATGATTTGAATGCCGCCATAAAGGAGGCGCTGAAAGACGGGCATAGTGAACTTCGGAGTGAGAGAAATGGACGGGAATTCCAGTTTGACATCAGCAGGATTGAATCGGGGGATATGATAGAGGGAACAGTGCTGCTGGCCTTTGATGTGACGGAAACGGCATTTGCCGAGCGCAATCGTAGGGAGTTTACCGCAAATGTATCCCATGAATTAAAAACGCCTTTGCAGTCGATTTTAGGCAGCGCGGAACTGTTGAAAAACGGACTTGTGGGGCAGGAAGATATACCACATTTTGCAGGACTGATTCATACAGAGGTATCCCGGCTGGTCACATTGGTGGATGACATTATTCATTTAAGCCAGCTTGACGAGGGGACTGCGCCGGTCATGGAGAGTGTTGATCTTCTCGAAATAGCGGAGGATGCAGCGAACGATCTGCAGGCCGCAGCAGTCCAGAAGCAGGTTTCCATTCTGGCCACAGGTAAACATGCCAAAATAAACGGTGTGCGTAATTATTTGTATGAAATGGTTTATAACCTCTGCGATAATGCCATTAAATACAATGTGCCGGCGGGGAAGGTGGAAGTTGTTGTTTCCAGTGAAGGACAGGGGGCAAATATCACTGTCAGGGATACAGGAATTGGGATTCCTGTTGAATATCAGTCCAGAATATTTGAACGGTTTTTCCGGGTCGATAAAAGTAGGTCAAAGGCATCCGGGGGAACAGGGCTGGGGCTTTCGATTGTAAAGCATATTGTACAATATCATCAGGCTGAGATAGAGCTGCAGAGTGTTGTTGGCGGCGGCACCACTGTCTCTGTCATGTTTCCTTCGACACTGATTGAAACAATAAATGAATGAAAAGAAGATAGTGAAGGAGCCGCTTTCTAGCGGCACTAGTAACAGAGATTGCACTACCCGCCTTTGAGGCGAGCAAGCATCAAAGGCCCCTTGGGGGACGGGGCAAAGCATTACTTAAAGTGGCGTTTGGTGATTTGGGAAAAGGTCATAGGTTTGTATCTGCTGGGATGGGTTGATTTGATATATATGGGATGCCCTATTTTGCACATTATGGATGAGAAAAAATTTGCCGAATAGAGGTGATAATAGTGATTGAGACAGATAAAAGCTTAGTCTATGGGAAACTGCAAATTTCCCCTGAGAGCAGGACGGTTTATGCTGATGAACAGGAAGTAGTCATTACACGGATGGAGTTTGATGTACTTTACTTCTTGGCATCAAATTCCGATATTGCATTTACGAGGGAACAGATTTATGATGCGGTGAGCAAGGACGACTATTCTGGAGGAGCCTATATCATAAGGGATATTATATACCGTCTCTGGGCGAAGCTGAAGATCACCAATATACGCACACTGCATGGATACGGATATAAATTTTGTATTGATCATGAAAAGAATAATGCAATGTCGTAATTTGCCGATGAAAACGACAATCTATCTATTTTTCACATATATTATACAGATATTTGAGGTATACAATATAACTATAAATGAGCAAAATTGAATTTTAACCAAAATTGCATTAAACACACCTTTTCGATTTTTTAGGTATGTAGCGGCATTGCTACCTCCAATGGGGTGTTTAACTGCTTAAACAGTTCCACCTGTTTTTTCAGACAATTACATACAATCCAGTTATCATGACGTTTATGGGCTTTTACCATTCTTGACTCCAATAAACATGTGCTGACATTTTTTCCCTCTATGTTTGCTACAGCAGCTTCCATTTCCTGATGGATCAGTGCAGATACAAGCATGACAAAAGCAAGTCCCTGCGTTTTATAATAGTCCTCTGCATGCAGAGAATTGTATCCGGCTTTGTTTTTGAAGTAATTGTAGAAGGTTTCGATTGTCCAGCGCTTTTTGTAAAGAGTGTATACTTCCCCTGGAGATGCATTCTCCAAACTGGTCTGAAGCACTGTGACACCCATATAGTATTTCGCTTTTTGAAAGCCCTCGTTTGTGTACGACTTATCCCCGCGGCTCATATGGCGCAGATAATTTTCCTGCTCTGATGCTGACTCATTCAGGTCACGGTAAGTAAGGACGCGGTATCCGTTGATGATTTCCTCCTAATACCAATCATGTTACTCCGTTTGCAGATTCCATCGTAAAATCACCTGCGCGGAAGACACGCCATGCGCCCCGGCTATTTCAGAAATCACAGAATCGCCAAGCAGCTCTCCCGTATGCCCTCTGCCACCCAGCGGATACCAGCCTTGCACCACAATCCCTAAATCCTGAATAAACGGGATTACATTCTGAACCACTGCCGGGACAGTGTCCACCTGCGGCAAAAAATCAGTCAATTCCTCCACATACCAGTTTGACAGCCTGATGGAACGGATTTTTCCTTCTTCCACAAACTGCTCCATCGTTAAATCCACATAGCCAATATCCAGCCGGTCAAGGCAAGCCTGGATCGACCGGGCCGGATATTCCATCTCGTTTCCCGGATAAATTTTTGTCGTAACGAAAATATCCTCCCGCTGTACAATCCCTTCAACGATTGCCTCCCGGATTCCCTGCCCGATTTCTTCCTCATTGCCATAGGCAGAGGCAGTATCAATCAGACGGACACCGTTTGATAACGCAGACTTCACAGAATCAATACACTCATCACCATGAAGGCTGTATATTTTTCTCATTCCACAGCCTCTCTTATCATTATTTCAGATTTTTTCCGAAATCCCGGAGTTCTTTCAGCTTTGAAACCGAACCGTTCTCCATGCCGTAAGCTGTAAATACTCCCATGTCCTCAAGGCCGAGGTATTCCAGAAAATCTCCCTTATAGGAGAACATTGCCCCATCATACATTGCAGGATCACCGGAGCTTAATATCATGGCCGCTTTTTTTAGATTCCGGGGCTTGCTCGGATAGGCGGCAGAATAGAAGCGGTCAAGGGCACACTTTAACTGCCCTGAAACACCGTGATAATAAATCGGAGAAGCAATGACAAGCATATCCGCCTCCCTCAGAAGGCAATAGACTTCCTGCATATCATCTTTCTGCACGCAGACACCGTTCCCCTTTGTGTGGCAATATTCGCAGGCCAGACAGCCCGCAATCTTTTTTCCGCATACATCAACCACATCTACCCTATGTCCGGCAGATTCCGAGCCTTCCCGGAACGCATCCACCATTTGTTTCGTATTTCCCTTTGGACGGGGGCTTCCGTTTAACACCAAAATACGCATATACTGTTACCTCCAAATTTTCACTTGCTTTATGCCCGGCACCACAATGCCGCATGAAAAGCGGGATGCCCTGGCATACGGCATCCCGCTGCAGCATGATAACGCTTTGGCCTGCGCCGCCTTTAAATCCCCTGCTTCGTGGGACGGATCATAATCTCACTCACAGACATCCGATTCGGTGTTTCGATGGCGTAAGCCGCAGCGGTTGCGATATCCTCCGCAGTCAGTGAATCAATTGTCTTCCTGAAATCCGATTCCGCCTGCGGGGCGCTATAAGCTGTTCTTTAAAATCTCCCTGATTTCATCTTTGTCCGGCACCTTATAGCCGCCATCCATGATCAGTGTGCTTTCAACAATTCCCGGAAGCATCTCCTCTGTTACCCCGAGCTCTTTCAGATGCATCGTAAGGCCCAGTTCTTTCATATGAGCCTCCATTTTTTTCAGGCCTTCCGCTGCAATCTGTTCATCACTTTTTCCTCCCGAATCTACATCCCATACGTTCATGGCAAATCTCTTGAACTTTGCCAGCCCAAACGGGCAGATAAAGCGATAGTAGGCCATGGATACCGCTGCAAGGGTCATGCCATGGGTTGCATCCGTATGTGCCGCAACCGCCTGCCCAAGCATATGCACCATCCAGTCTGTAGATTTTCCTTTTGCCACCAGGGTATTTAACGCCCAAGTCGCAATCCACATGATGTTGCTCCTTGCCTCGTAATCCGTAGGATTCTTCACAGCGATCCTGCTGGAATGGATCAAAGACCGCAGCAGCCCCTCCATCAGATAATCAGAAGTATTGTCGTCCTCCCCGGAGAAATATTGTTCCGTAATATGGTTCATGATGTCATAGATTCCCGCAACCATCTGATACTGGGGCAGCGTGTAGGTATATACCGGGTTTAAGATAGAAAATTTCGGATATACCCTCTCATCAAATACATGGCCAATCTTCAGTTTCTGCTCATGGTTCGTGATAACTGCGCCGCCGTTCATTTCAGAGCCCGTGCCAACCATTGTCAGGACACATCCCACCGGGATGATCTCATTGTCCACATCTTTCATCTGGAGATAATATTTTTCCCAGGGATCTTCCGTGCAGTATGCAGATACGGAAACCGCTTTCGCATAGTCGCAGACAGAACCGCCCCCAACCGCAAGAATCAGGTCTGCCTTACCCTCTCTGGCAATCTTACAGCCTTCATACAGCTTCTGTACCGTTGGATTTGGCATCACGCCTGCATCTTCAAACACATTTTTTCCATTTGCTTTCAAAATCTCCATGACTTTATCATAGATACCATTCTTTTTGATCGACCCGCCGCCATACACAAGCTGTACATTCTGTCCATACTTAGGCAGTTCTTCATTCAGACTGGCAAGGGAATCCTCGCCAAAATAAAGTTTCGTCGGGTTACAATACATAAAATTTCCTAACATCGTCTTCCTCCTCGTATTTTAAGTCTATAAATGTCATCTCATATTTTCCGAAAAAAACTGCTCCAGCTTATCGAATGGGATGGCGTCCTTCCCGCCGCCGTCATACAGATCCGTGTGGACTGCATCCGGGATGATCAGCAGCTCCTTGTTATCTGTATAAGGGTTATCCTTCACCATTGCGGCATAAGCATCGCGGCTGAAATAGCAGGAATGTGCTTTCTCCCCGTGCATGATAAGGACTGCGCTGCGGATCTCATTGCTGTACTGAAGGATGGGCTGGTTCATAAAGGACATACAGCCGATCACATTCCAGCCGCCGTTGGAATTTAACGAACGTTTGTGGTAGCCGCGATCCGTCTTATAATAATCATG
>CAMTMP010000056.1 GCA_947073545.1 uncultured bacterium | reverse complement strand
AAAACTTGAAGGTGTGAACCACTTTCATTACTATTTGTGCCGCCAGCCAAAGGCGGCGGAATGGAGATTTTTATGATAATGACGAGCATTGAGTTACATGTTCCAGCAGAAACTAAAGCCTATGTATTGGATAAAACAACGAAAATGGTGCGGAATGCCCTTTTGCTGTATCCAAGCATTGCGGATGAAACAATATCACATGGCAGGGCGGCAGAACTTCTTGGCATATCTAAAATGGAACTTATCGAATTATATAGCAGTTTGGGAATTCCATATTTGGATATGACAGATAAGGAGTTTGAAGAGGAAATACAAATGGTTAAGAAGATAGCGGGGGAACTTACATAAATTCACCAATCTACCTATATCTTTAGTAGTTCATTGGAAATTGATAAAGAGTATGCAAGTTGCTCATATGAAAGTGGAAATGGGGAGGAAAAGAGTATTGGATAAGAGATCACGGTTGAAGGAAATAAAAATTTCAGGATATAAATCTTTAGGAACAGACACGCAGCCGATCAGTTTAAAAATGGATACGTTAAATATTATCATAGGGGCAAATGGAGCGGGGAAAAGTAACTTTATTTCTTTTTTTCAGATGCTTGCAAACATGATGACGGGTGCCCTGCAGATTTATGTTGGGAAGAACGGAACGTCCGAGTCGTTGCTGCAGTTCGGGTCTAAAAGGACAAAGATGATTTCTGCAAGTCTGGTATTTGAAAATAAAATATTCACTGATACTTATGAGTTTTCCCTTGTGAAAGCGGTAAATGATACGCTGATCTTTGCAGAGGAAATCATCAGTGACGGAAAAAATACATTTGAACTCAGCAGTGGACAAAAGGAGAGTTTTCTGCTTACGGATCAGGCGACCCATGCCAGTGAGCGGGCTGTCAAGGCGATTCTTTCCGGCTGTAAGACATTCCAGTTTCACGATACATCCGCAGAAGCGCATATCAGGAATGCCGCCAATATAGACAATAACCGATCTTTGATGAGCGACGGGGGAAATGTAGCTGCCTATTTGTATATGCTGAAAAAGAACCATGTGCAATATTACAATCGGATCGTGGATCATGTGCGATATGTGATGCCATCTTTTTATGATTTCTTTCTGGAGCCACAAATGCTGAATCCCCAATGGATTAAGCTTCAATGGGTGGAAAAGGGAAATAGTGAATATGTGTTTGGCCCGGAGCATTTTTCGGATGGCACATTGCGGTTTATTGCACTGGCAACCCTGTTTTTACAGCCGCCAAAGCTTTTGCCGCGGGTGATCTTTGTGGACGAGCCGGAGCTTGGTCTTCACCCGCAGGCAGTAGATGTTCTGGCTTCTATGGTAAAAAAGGCAACGGAGAGTACACAGGTGATTATGGCGACACAGTCTCCCAGACTGCTGGACAGTTTTGATTATAAGGATATTATTGTGGCGGAAAAGGACAGGGAAACGGGATGTACCATGTTGGACCGGCTGGACGAAGATGAGGTGAAGGTATGGTTGGAAGATTACAGCCTTTCTCAGATCTGGGACAAGAATATAATCGGAGAGCAGCCGTAATATGAAGAATTTTCGTATTCATATAAGACGTGGAAACAATGGACGTGATGATTGTTTCCGCGTTTTACTATGTAAAAATTTTATTTCCGTGAGCAACGAGTCAAAGTTATGCTTGCATGACCTTGGCGACTGCGTGTAATATCCAGCAGCTTGCTGCACATTTAAGCTATGATGCCTCGTAGTTTGCTACGGGGTATTTCACTAGAATTTAGTTAAGAAATGCTTTTCCAGTCTTTTTCAGTTTTTTCTTGTTGAGTATTTCTTGTATAGGATTACGACTATAGAATATAAAAATGTAATATAGATGTGAAACAGAAATTTTGGTTTTTAGACAAATATTCCTTTTGATTAAGTTATGTTTTGGACTTGATAATAATAGACTTAAGGGAGCATTCTGTAGGGAGTCTTCCGGGCGAAAATGAAATCAAAATAAATTATGGATGATCCTTAATGTGTATTAGAATGTCTTCAACCTTGCAATCAAGGATATTACAAAGTAAATCGATTGTATGGGTGCTGACATAGGCGTTTTTCCTCAATCTTGAGAGCTGTCCGGCACTAAAATGAAAATTTTTTATTAATGAATATTGCGTTATTTCTTTTTCCTTCATGGTTTTCCATAATGGTTCATATGAAATCACAATTGTTCTCCTAAATTTTATATTGATATAATACAATTATTGCCCTATAATGGATATTAGCCATAAATGGATAATGTTTGTGGAGTGACATTTTATGTCAATGAGAGGTGCTATATTAAATTTATAGGTAACTAAAATATCTGTCATAATATGAGAGATATTTTTTCCTTGGGAGGGGGATGTGGTTTATGACATAAAGTTTATAAAGGTGCAGGAAAATGAGCGACATAAAAAGTTGGGAGGACAAAAGAATGAGCATACTATTAGGAATGGCAAATTTATGTGAAGCGATTGTAGATGCTATTGAGTATGGACCGATAGAGGCGGTGAAAATTAATACGTCGTTTTGCCCGGAGGCTGAACGAAGTTACAGAAAAATAATGAAGGATCTTGAAACAGAACCATCTAAAACGGATGTTGCGTTAAGTAAAACAGATGAAAATAGGGCTATTAATAAAGATGTAACTGTGATTTTGGATCGCAATTTGATGGAATATGAGGAACCAAAGTCATCGGAAGATATTGTAGATGAAACAGAGGAAGAGGCTATCCGTAAAGCAGTGGAAGAGAAAACCTGCTGGTAGAAATATGTAGGCTGATTACAAAGGAGAAGATGCGATGGGAAACGGGAATAAATTTTTTGAAGCAATGGAACGTGATATTATGAATTTGGATATTTCCGAAACAGAGAGAAACAAGCTGTTAAGAAATTTTCTGCATTTGAAGGAGCAAAAGATAAATCTGATGATTACAGGTGCTACTGGGTGCGGAAAAAGTTCTACCATTAACGCGCTGTTTAATACAGAGGTTGCCAAGGTGGGAGTCGGCGTTGACCCGGAAACCATGGAAATAACAAAATATGAACTGAATAATCTGGTGTTATGGGACAGCCCCGGTTTGGGTGATGGAAAAGAGGCGGATAACCGACACGCAAAAAACATCATTAAAAAGCTGAATGAAAAAGACGAGAACGGTAATCTGCTGATTGATCTGGTTCTTGTGATACTGGACGGCAGTACAAGGGATTTAGGTACATCATATGAACTGATCAATCAGGTCATCATTCCGAATTTGGGAGAAGAAAAGGAAAAGCGGATACTTGTCGCAATTAACCAAGCGGATGTAGCTATGAAGGGAAGATATTGGAATTATGAGGAAAACAAACCAGAGCCGCAGCTGGTAGATTTTTTAAATGAAAAAGTGGAATCAGTGAGAAAACGTATTAAAGAAGGGACAGGAATAAATACTGAGCCTATTTATTATTGTGCAGGTTTTAAGGAAGAGGGAGAAGCGCAGTGTAAACCGTATAATCTTTCTAAGCTGTTCTACTATATTCTCAACAATACGCCTGAGGAGAAGAGGCTTTCTTATGTGGACAATATGAATTCCAACAGTGAAATGTGGGAGGATGATGATGATCTGCAGGATTACAAGGCAGGAATCATGGAAGGTTTTGGCTCTGCCATTATTCAAGGCATTGGCAAGGGTGCCAGTATTGGCGGTGAGATTGGCGCAATATTTGGACTTAGGAAGGTAGGTGCATTTGTCGGCGGCGTGTTTGGCGCAGCGGGTGGATTCTTTAAGGGGCTTTTTGGTGGTTGGTAATATGGATTTTAGCAAGTATAGGAAACAGGATATCGAAGAAAAACTGAAAAGAGCAAAATTCCGGCCGATGACATTGATGGTTACAGGAGTCACCGGGGCAGGAAAGTCTACCACTTTAAATGTGATTTTTCAGCATGATGTAGCTAAAATTGGAAATGGCGTTGAGCCGGAAACAATGAGACTGGGTGAATATAGACTTAATGATGCATTTCGGGTATGGGATACGCCGGGACTTGGTGACGGGGTTATGAATGACCAACGCCATAAAAAGAAGATTGTGTATCTTCTTAATACAAAATATCAATCTGCGGAAAGAAATACATACGGTCTTATCGATATGGTACTGGTGATTATTGAGGGATCAAACCGTGATATGGGATCTACTTATACACTGTTGAATGATGTGATTGTACCAAATATCCAAGGGGATCGTGTTTTGGTTGCCATCAATCAGGCAGATGTGGCGATGAAGGGACGGCACTGGGATAAGAAAACAAAACAGCCAGATACAGTATTGCTTAATTTTTTGGAGGAACAGGTCAGCTCTATTCAAAGGAGGGTGAAAGAAGCAACAGGTATGCTGATTCCGAAACCTATATATTATTCGGCGGAGTATGGATACCATTTAAAGGAATTGTTTGATTTTATCGTGGATCATATGCCAAATAACAGAAGGGAATTGTAGGAGTCTGTATGAAAGAAGAAAAATCACCAAAAAACAACCGCGTTCTCGACATCTATACCCGCCTCACCGAAGGACATATCATCAGCAAAGCGCAGGAGGCACAGCGCTTCGGTGTGGACAAGCGCTCCATCCAGCGTGACATTGATGATATCCGTGCTTTCCTTGCAGACAGGCAGTCCGATCAAGCCGATGACCACCGTGTGATTGAATATGACCATAGGCAGAAGGGGTTTGTTATGACTGGGGCAGAAACTTCCATGATGACAAACAGTGAAATCCTTGCGGTGAGCAAGGTGCTGCTGGCGAGCCGGGCTTTTACGAAAAAGGAGATTAGCGGTATCTTAAAAAAGCTGGTGGACGGTTGCGTGCCCCTGCGGAATATGCGGCTGGTCAGTGAGCTGCTCTCCAACGAGAAATATCACTATGTAGAATTGCATCATAAGAGCCATATTCAGGATAAACTCTGGGAGCTTGGGACGGACATTCAGGAGCATAATCTGGTGGAGATTATCTATACCAAGGCGGAGCACATGAAGGAAACGGTGAAACGTCTGATTGAGCCAATGGCAGTGCTTTTCTCGGAGTACTATTTTTATCTGAATGCTTTTATTGTGGAACGAAACAAAGATGGGACGTGGTCTCATAAGTACGACTATCCCGCAATCTTCCGCATAGACCGGATCCAGTCCTACAGGGAGACGGGGGAAAAATTTCGGGTGGCTTATGTGAATAGGTTTGAGGAAGGGGAATTTCGCAAACGGATTCAGTTTATGTATGCCGGAGAACTGATGCGGATTCAATTGAAATATTATGGGGAAAACCCGGAGCCGGTATTAGACCGGCTTCCAACGGCGCAGATTATAGAACAGGGTGAGCATGTGTGTACGATCAGCGCGGAGGTATACGGTAATGGCATTTTAATGTGGCTGTTAAGCCAGGGGAGCCGGATAGAAGTGCTCCGCCCGGAAAGTCTGCGGCAGGAGATGAAGAAAAGGGCACAGGAGATCGTAGAACTATACAGCTAATTTAGAATAGAACAATGACGTAAAAGTGGAAGAAACGATAAATATGGGGAATCCCGGAGGTATGCTCTGGGATTTTTTTCGTCTATTTATAAATTTCCTCTAATAGTGACATAATCTGTCATAGTTGCTTTTTATACTGATTTTATCGTAAACGAAATTTATAAACAGTTGTAATTGCAACATGGAAAACGAGGAGGATAAAGCTATGTTATTAGGGATTATCAGATGTCTGGATGCGGTGGGAGACATATTAGAGTATGGTCCTGTGGAGGCAGTGAAGATCAACACAGCTCTTGTTCCAGAGGCAGAGAGGTCCTATCGGGAGATTATGAAGAATATTGATAAACCGATATTGGAATCCGGGTATATTTCGACTGTATCGGCTCCGGGAAAGGTCATACGCGATATAGGGAGAGCCCGTGTTAGCAGAAAAAGGACGGACGCATTCCGTGAAGCTGTCGAAAAGGCGGTCCGAGACCGTATGAGTGATAATTGTTATTCGGAGGAGCATCATCTACAGATAAAAGATCTTGCCTATGAGATGCACGACTGTCTCAGTGATTTTCTGGAGAAGGCTTCGGAAAAATATGAGGAAGAAGAGACTTTTGCGGTATGTGAGGAGCTTCCTGAATTGGATGCTTCCGATTATGGGAGCGGTGATTATGATTACGGACGGCTGTCCCAGGCAAAGGTGTCGTGCAGGGATGCTTTGACGCACGCGGTTACTGATATGCGGGACTATTATGAGGAAGGGAAAAGAAAGGCAGCGGCAGGTGGAAGGCAGTTTTTAAGGTGTGTGGCGGAGGATATCCGGCTATTTTTAGAAGACTTTACGGCATCCTATGATGACTATGTGTCCCTGTACTGTGAAGGTGAGGCGAGGGTATGGGCAGAGGAGATGCGGAATGAGATCGTGGACGCAGGCACAAAGCAGTACGAGTCCATGAAACTGGAAGAAAAGCTGGATGAAATATGCAAAGACGTGTTTGACCGGCCATTGGAAAAATATTGGGATGTATGGGCATATTTTGACCAGTGTGATTATGAGGAAGATGACGAAAGCTACTGCTACAAGATAGAGGATGCGGTTTGTAGTCTGAACGATATGCTAAGGGAATGTTATGAGTCGGCTTGTGGGCAGATGGACGAGCGGGTGCGGAAAGTGTATCAGTCGGCGCTGGACGAGGTAGCGGATGTATTAAGCGCCGGATTGGTCGGGCTGATATGAGTGGCCGATACGAAAAATGTGCAGGAAACGAATGAGGGAGGAGTCATACAATGTTTATACTGTTATTTCCAATGGGGATGGGCATTCTGGCATGGATATTTGGTCTCAGGCAGATTATGAGGGCGGTGTCGGACCAGAGAATGGTCTGCCGCTTTGATCAAAGGATGTAGCAGTGGATGAAAGACGGCGGGATAGAAGAAAAATGGAGTAAAGAGGCGTTGGGATTGATACCGATCATGCCTTTGGTGAAAAAGGGCATGATAATTGCTCTGCTTGCAGGCGTGGTCATGGATATTATCACATATGTCGCAGCGCAACCGCTCGTACAGATATCCCGGAGAGCAGGAGGCGCGGCGGGCGTACTGGCCTTTCAGAATGGCAGTACACCGCTACGGGTGGCGCTGTCGTTATGGGGACATGGTTCGCTGGCTGCCGGGATTATTGCATTCATGGGGCTTGCGGTGGGGACGGCGATGGCTGTCTGCGGTGTTGTCGTAAAAACGAAGGTGTCTGCGGATCTGGAAAGGGCATATAAAATTTATAAGCATTTATTGAATGTTCATAATGACTAAAGATGTTCGAATCGGGCTGTACAATGATAAGGGAGTTTCCCATATAGAAATATCTGGGGGAGGGGGAGGTGTGCTGGTGATAGTATAAGTTTTATCAATAGTTTGGGGAAATTATCGACGAAAAAACAAAAGAGAGGTAAAAGAAATGGAAGAGAATAAAAACATGGTTCCCATTAAAGCAGAAATCGTAGAGGGAAAAAAGAAGAAACATACGGTAAGAAACGTCATTATCGCCGTAGTTGCGATATTCTTTTTGCTGGCGTTGTGGATTGGTGATAGCGATGACAGCGTCAACACACCTGCTTCAAATACAGAAGAGGTACAGCAAAAAACGCAGGTTGAACAAACAGAGGAGACAGAAAGGGTTGAGAAAGAAAAGGAGGTAGTTGTTGCAGCTGCCAAAGAGGAAACTCTGGGAGTAAAAAATGATGGCAGATATTATTTCGAAATAGGAAACAGTTATCCGATCAAAAGTAATGACAGTGATATGGAATGGGAGTATACTGTTGCAGATATTAATATTGCCAGATCGGTAAGTCCGCTTGACTCCACCGATAACTATATCTTCTATATTGATCTGGAAGTCAGTAATAAGGATGACGAAGATAAACTTACCCTCACAGACACAGCTATAAAAATGTATGTCGATGATTTCCAAGTAAATACCGACTCATGGTATGGATATATGGATACTATTTTCCCGGGGATTGAATGTGAAACCATAGCCGTTAATCCCGGCCGCAAAACAAAATTCAGATACTATGCAGCAATGCCCATTAGCGATGCCAATGCTGCAAACAGTATAGAACTGGAATTAAATGGCCTGGTTGCATTGTTTAAGGATAATGGTGAATGGCAATATGGTCTTGAACAAATTGCTGCAGATCAAAAAGAGGCAGAGCATAAAGCTATGGTAGTAGACCAGGTGATGAATGGGATAGGCGGTGAACCTGGTGATATAGTATGCGGTAGATATCACGTAGCTGTAAATCTTATAAGTGGGAGAAACGAAGCTTACGTCCAGCCTTACACGGATTCGGAAGATAATCCTTATGTAATTACAATCTACTGTACCGATTCGCAAGGATATCAGGTTGGTGATTTTGCTGGATATCTTCGTAATGACGGGGAATATTATACTGTCGTGGATGGGTCATGCGATATGGAATATGCCCATGTCACCTTTTTTAATAATGGTATGAGTATAGAAACCATTAACAATGAGGATTATGAGAGCAGATATGGTGTACCGCTTAGAAATTATGCAGGAAGCTATTATCTGGACGAGGCACTCAATTTTGATGCAGTGGGTTAAATATCATATTAAGGGGCAGGCTGACGGTCTGCCCCTTCTTCAGTAAATATCTTAATGCAGCCCGCTCTGCGACAGAATGTATTCCCGCAAGGATTCTTTTGGAATCTTCCAGACACGGCCAATTCGGAATCCTTTTATAGACCCGTTTTCTAAAAGTTCATATACTCGGTTTTTCCCGATGTATAAAGTTTCGGCTATTTCGGCAACAGTCAGGATATCAGGATAATCATTTAGCATTTCAACTACCTCCAAGATTGATTTTATTTAATTTAATTGTTACAGGTGTATCTACATATAGATAGAAAATAATAGATGTGCAGAGCATCAACGGAAGTGAGGTGGACAGAGTAAGAAAGTACCAGAGTTTCTAACATAGAGGTAAAGAAGAAAATATTAAGGTTGAAACTAAAGGCGGTGGTGTTTTATGGAGGGAAAGACAAATGTCATACATTTTGCGTATTTATTGTATCAATAGTTCATTTATGAACGGAATGAAATGAAGAGAATAAATGAACTATTGATACAATATTAAGAAAACTATATCATTATTTCTATTGATAATTCTATATGCTGTTATTCTATACACATATATCTTTATATCATAAAAGTAATTTTCTTATTTAAGAAAGTTATCCGTAAAAATTAGATCTAGCATATATACATATATAATTTGATTCCCTGATGAAATGAAATAGCGCGATTTTTATACACTGGAGGGAGAAATATGGACCAGAGGACAGGAGTTAAACTCCTGAAAATGGAAAGAAAAACAGCAAAGATATCCATCCGCTGTACGGAAGAGACAAAGAGGAAGATTGCGGCGAAGGCAGAACGGATGGAAACCAGCGAGAGCAGGCTGCTTGAAGAGGCTGTTGACGTGATCCTGAGAAGGCGGTCAAGATATGACAAGGGTAAGGCACGAACGCTGGTAGAGACACAGGAGGCTATGAACCACATGGTAAGAGAGCTGGGGAATGACCAGAGCGGATACCGGGAACAGTTATTAGATTTAATGGAGAGGATGGCGGGATTATGGCAATTTTAGGGATGCCCAGCAGAAATAGAGAAACGAAAGAACAGATCGTGGAAAATGCGGTACATTATAAAAAGAAGAATTATACGAATCTGGATGCGGTGGAGAACCTGATCCACTATGTCACGAGGACAAGGAAGAACGAAGACAGGGCTGGCGATCTGATTGCCTATGGAGCCGTGGGCGCAGATTATTTTCATACTGTGGATGACATGATACAGCAGTTTCTTTATGTGCAGAATGTCAATGGGATAAACAGCAGAGGCGGCAGGAGGATGTACCATGAAGTCCTTAATCTGCTGGACTGGGAGGTGGAAAGATTAGCCAACAGCCCGGAGTGGCTCTGGAATGTTGGGATGGGATGCAGTCAGGTATATTATCAGATGGGGCATCAGGCAGTGTTTGGCGTCCACTGGGAACCTGAGAAACGATGCCATATTCATTTTGCCGTGAACAGTATTAATTTTATTGATGGGCGTAAATGGCATACATCAATGCCGGAGATCAAAGGGCGGGAGGCAGTCTTTAATGAGATATTGTGCAGATGTCAGATCATGGCGACAGGAGCAATAGAACCGCTTATATTCTTGAATGAAAGTAAAGTAAGCGTAGACGCATAAAAGAGAATGTAAACATTCAGGGAGATAAGAATGGACAGCGTAAAATAAGGAGAGTGAAATAATAAATAATAGCTATGAATCACACAGGCTGACTATAGAACCGGGCGGCAGGGGCATATCCTGCCGCCCTATTCTGTGCGTCATGCGGACGACAGAAAAGAAGGAGGTGAAGATTTTGGAGGAGAAAGGAGAAAAAAGCATTCTGGATATCATCGCGGAGCATGGAGCAAATGAAAGGCTGGATGCTATCTTATTCCGCGACCCGGAGTTCCAGAAACTGGAATGTAAGATCGGAAAAGAAATGGGGGCGTTCAGCAGGCTCGGACTGTCAAAAAAGGAGCGGCGGACAGTGGACATGCTCCTGTCCGCCAATGCGGAGAGCAGCGCTTATTACAGTGCGGCAGCATACTTACAGGGATTCAAGGACTGCGCTTCGCTGCTCAAGGAGACAGGGGTTGTAAAATAGGCAGATTACAGTAGTTAGGGTGACAGCCGGATGGATGAAAGGAAGGAGGAAGACTGGATGACGGCAGGAGAAAGACCGGGAGAACCGGGAAGAGAGGAGGAAGTCATGGAGTCTAAAGAGTTTGAGGAAAAGATGGCAGGACTGTTACGGGAAAGGTTCGGGGAAACGGCACAGATCAGCGTGCAGGATATTCTGAAAAATAACGGGGTCACAAGGAGGGGCATCCGGGTAGTAACAGGAGGGGAACGTTTTACCCCGGTACTGTATCGGGATACGGCTTATGAAAGATATCTGGCGGGCGAAACGGCAGGGGAGATATTTGAGGGGCTGATGGAGCATAATGACAGCCAGATCCGGGAGATGGAGACGGAATGGGATTTCCAGCCGGAACAGTTTGCGGATTACAGCCATGTGAAGGAATATCTGCGGCTCAGGCTGGTAAACTACGGGAAAAACACGGAACTGCTCCGGGATATGCCTTATGCCAGGTGGAATGACCTTGCGGTCATTTTCTATTATGAGATCGGGGACGGGCAGGCACAGATACAGATCAGTAACAGGCACCTTGTCCTGTGGGGGAAGACGGCGGAAATACTGCACCGGGATGCCATGGAAAACATGAAAAACAGCGTGCCGGATGAAATGTTCCCGTTAAGTGACCTGATCAGGAGGAATGTACCGTTCTGGATGGGGGAGGCGCCGCCCATCCATGTGCTGACGAACAGCACGGGGAGGTACGGGGCGGCGGCCATGCTGTATACCGGGAAGATCAGGGAACTGGCGGACAGCACCGGCACCGACCTTGTGATCCTGCCCTCGTCGCTGCATGAGGTGCTGCTTGTGCCGGATCTGGAGGAAAAACGGCAGACATACAGGGAGACGGTGGGCGGTGTGAACAGGACTGTGCTGGAGCCGGAGGAAGTGCTCTCCGATAACATTTATCGCTACAGCAGGGAGAAGGACGCGGTGGAACTTTTAGGGGCGGCGTGAAGGGAGGTGTGTGCACATGGAGATCGTATTGAGATGCCTTGTCCTCATCATTGCGGGCGTACTGCAGGAGATGGGGAAGGATACATAGTGCGAGGAGCGGGCTTATGGACAGGGGCTGCTAGAAAAAGGCATTCCCGGATGGCATTAAGATTCCGCAGGATGGAACCATGGAGAGTAAAACGTAAAAATAAAAACATAAAGGAGGATATGTGAAATGTCAGCAGATGTAGAAACCATGTTTTATGTAAGGGAGAAACCGTGGCACGGGCTGGGCACGGTCGTCATGGAGGCTCCTGACTCAGCGGAGGCGCTGCGGCTTGCGGGACTTGACTGGAAGGTGGTGCAGGAGCCTGTGTACACGGGCTATAATGAAATGGTGAAAGGGTATAAGGCAAATGTGAGAAGTTCTGACAGGAAGGTGCTGGGCGTGGTGTCTGACCGCTATAAGGTGGTACAGAACGTGGACGCATTCAGCTTTACCGATGAGCTGCTGGGGAAGGGCGTCCGCTATGAGACTGCAGGGTCACTGCAGGAGGGGAAGAAGGTCTGGCTCCTGGCAAGGCTCCCGCAGGAATATATCATTGCCGGGGAGCGGATCAGCCCCTATCTGGTGTTCAGCAACACCCATGACGGTTCCGGCTCCGTGAAAGTGGCAGTCACCCCTGTCAGGGTGGTGTGCAACAATACGCTGAACCTTGCACTGGATGCCGCAAAACGGAGTTTCAGCATGATCCACACAGGCAATATCCATGACAAGATACAGGAGGCAAGGGACACGCTCTTCATGGCGGAGAAATACATGGACAGCCTCGGCGTTGAGTTTGAGCAGTTACGCAGGCAGAAGATGACGGATGCGCAGGTAAAGGAATATATCGAAGTGCTCTTGCCGGTGGAAGGGGAACCGTCATCCATCCAGAGCAAAAATATCCTGAAACTGCGCCGGGATATGGAGCGGCGGTATTATGACGCCCCCGATCTGCAGAAAGTCGGGAGCAATGCGTACCGCTTTATCAATGCGGTATCCGATTTCGCAACACACAGCGAACCGCTGCGCAGGACGGCAAACTATAATGAGAACCTGTTTGCCCGCACGGTGGACGGCAACCCGCTGATCGATAAAGCGTACCAGCTTATAAAGGCGGCATAAACAGGAAGGGACATTTGATCTTTTGGTCTCAGGGGAAACAGTATATCACGGGAAAGATAAAGAATAACCAAGGGGTGG
The DNA here is from genome assembly GCA_947073545.1 of uncultured bacterium. Classification (GTDB taxonomy): domain Bacteria; phylum Bacillota; class Clostridia; order Lachnospirales; family Lachnospiraceae; genus UBA3282. Next base: position 3,646 of record CAMTMP010000056.1, on the reverse strand, counting down.
CCGGGCGTTATGTCTGGCTGCCCTTACCCGCTGTTTGATGAAAAACGGCAGCAGCGAAAAACATCCGGGTATGTATGGGAAGACGCGCAGCATTCCCGGAACCATTGCATCAGGGGATGTTTTTACAGGACATCTGAATGACGAAAGACAGAGGAGGGACAGCATGTTTGAGAAAATATCACTGGCAGGAGTCAGCAATGCGGAATGGCTCCATTTAAGGAAATCGGGGATTGGCGGTTCTGATGCGGGGGCGATCTGTGGGGTAAATCCCTACAGCAGCGCCATGAAGGTATTCCGGGACAAGACCAATGACGAGGCGGAGGGAATCGATACCGAGGCAGTCCGTATCGGGCATGACCTCGAACAGTATGTGGCAGAGCGGTTCACGGAGGCGACGGGCTTAAGAGTCCGCCGCTCCAACTTTATGTACCGCAGCATGGAGCACCCATTTATGATCGCGGATGTGGACAGGCTGGTCATCGGGGAAGACGCCGGGCTGGAATGCAAGACAGCCAGCGCCTACAATGCGGACAAGTGGTCTGACGGGGACATTCCTCTCCATTATGTGATGCAGTGTTACCATTACATGGCGGTCACGGGAAAGAGGGTATGGTATATAGCGGCACTGATACTGGGGCAGGGATTTGTCTACAGAAAACTGGAATGGGATGATGATCTGATTGAACGGCTCATAGATGTGGAAAAAGATTTCTGGAATAACCATGTGGTGAAAGGGATCATGCCGCCGCCGGATGGGAGCAGAGCCTGCGACGAGGTGATAGAGAAGTATTTTGGCAGCGCAAAGCCCGGCGGGACAATGTCCCTTGCCGGGTTTGACGGGAAACTGGAACGGCGCAGGACGATCCTTAAGGAGATCGCGGAACTGGAAACGGAGAAGAAACAGATCGAGCAGGAAGTGAAGCTGGCGATGGGTGAGCATGAACTGGCGGTGAGCGGAAACTACCGTGTCTCATGGGGCAATGTGGATTCCACGAGGCTCGATACGAAACGGATCAAAGCGGAGCGGCCGGAGATCTATGCGGATTATGCCACCGTGTCCCACTGCAGGCGGTTTGAGGTAAAAGCGGCGTAAAGCGGTGTCTGTAATATATTTATAGAAGAATCGCGGTTACAGAAACAGGAAAACAGGACTGCCGGGGTCTTTGTAAAGGGATTTCCGGCAGTCAGGAAGGGGAGGAGAAAATGGATGCAGGAACAGGACAGAAGGATGAAGCGAAAAAGATCAGGCTTCTAAAAGCGGAGGAGATCGAGTGCAGGGTATCGGTGATAAAAGAAAACGGGTTAAGCCTCCTGCTCTATAAGGACGCGAGGGTTGACCAGCGCATCCTTGACGAGACTTTCGGGGCTTTCGGGTGGAAGCGGAGCCACCAGAGCATAGAGGGGAACCTTTACTGCACGGTGGAGATTTATGATGAAATAAAAAAGGAATGGGTGGCGAAACAGGATGTGGGAGCGGCCAGTTATTCGGAGAAGGAGAAAGGGCAGGCATCGGACAGCTTCAAGAGGGCGTGCTTCAACTGGGGCATCGGGCGGGAGCTCTATACTGCCCCGTTCATCTGGATTCAGGGCGATCTGGCAGATATCCAGAAAAAAGGCGACAAGCTTTACTGTAACGACCGTTTTAAGGTGGCATCCATCGGATACAATGACAGCCGGGAGATCGTGTCCCTTGTGGTCGTCAACACGAAAGGCGACTGCGTCTATGCGATGCAGGGAGCGGCGGCATCCGGGACGGGAAAGAAAAAGGCGGCAAGGAAGAAAGCGCCGGAGGCAGTTCTTACTGACAGCCAGATGAGTGACCTGCAGGCGGAGCTTGACAGGACAGGGGTAGCGATGGAGACGGTGCAGGAGAGGTACAAGATCGGGAAGCCGGAGACGATGAGCGAGGCGGTGTATAAGCGGGTGATGGAGGCGCTGGGGAAGACGAAGAGTGTGAAGGCAGCGTAGAGAAAGGGGCATGTTGCAAAAAAGCGGGAATATGGGCTGGGGTATATATTGTACTTCCCGCATTCCCGCTTTTCTGTTACAATTGGACAGGATATAATAACGGAGGTGTTGCTTATGCATAGATATAGCTTTATGAGGCAAAAAGTTATGGAAAAGATAGACATACCAACATATGTCAAGAGACGGTACGGTATAGAAATCAATTCAAAGAGTTTATCCGAAGATATGATTTATAAGCAAGCACAGCAAGAATTGGATAAGGCGTTAAATAGAAAGTATATAGATGAGTTGTATAAAATTGGTGGTAATGAATGTGAAAAGACCAAGGAAATTCAATATCTGAGCTGCTTAATATCAAATATAATTGAGAGAATAAGCAAAGTTGATTTTTTTATTTTGGATTTATGGGCAGATTGTCTCATGGGTCTGCTATATTCAGATGAGAATTGTAAAGTTGAGATGGATGATAAAATGACGCAGACTTGGAATGCAGAAAATGTAGAAGGTGCAAAAAAATATTATCCTTATGCAAAAGAGAATGATAATTTTTTGAAGACTAAGAAGATTCCAGGTGGATGTAAGGAATATCACAAAGTGATGATTAGTTCGGAATATATCAGTATTTTTGATATTGACGTAAGTAAAGGGAACAAGAACGCTGATGTAAAAAAATATGGTTTTCCGAAGTCATATGATATTTATGAGAAACTTCAAAATGCACCTATTGAAAATCTTTTATTATTTGAAAAGACATTGGGGGTAGGATATGCAAACCAACTTTTTTACTATGCAAAAGATTTTAAGACCAAAAGTCAACTAAGGCGCTTGGAAGAAGTGATTAAGTCATGCGTGGGTATACCCATGTTTGCCAGAAAATATATTACAAGTAAAATCTGGACATATTTGAATGTGCTCGAGTACAGTGACCTTAGCATACAGTGTGCAGAGGAGGCTGGTTATTTATTTGCAAGCTTGATAGATGAAGCTTATGAAGCGGTTTTAGGACTATATTGGTACGCTTATTATTTTACATATTGGAATAACTGTTTGGGGAATAATATCCTTTTAAATCTGGAGAGTTATAGGAAGCAATATTTTGATGAAGAAGAGGTGTACAATAGTGTTATAAAAAATGAGAATATACACGATTGGCGCGGCATAGAGGAAGTTGGAGATTGCTTTTATCTGGGCGAGGATGGATATAGTATTGGTAAGATCAATGTGTGTGATGACAAAATTGAATATATTCCGGTTATGGTGGATGATAATGAAGGATATTGTCTGGTAGTGCAGGCTCCAATAAATGAATTAGGAAAAGATATATTAGAGATGACAGTATGGCGGCTTAATGAAGAAATACAATTTTGCGATGAAATCCAAGACAAAATGCGTTCCAATATATATCTTAATAAAGAGATAACGCATTATAAAGCTCCGAAAGAGGAGAATATAGTGGGGCACGACTTACAGGAAATGTATAAGCGGTTTGATGAGAATAATAAAGAACTGCTAGATTTATTCTATAAAATAAGAAAAGATTTATTGTCTGTATAATGGGGTTAAAACCCTCGCCTTAAGGCGAAACCTTTAGGTCAACCCCATCCTCCAAGTTTAGGATGACGTAAAACAGAAATACTAAACTTGAGGTGATGAAAATGGAAAACTACAGGAAATCGTC
>CAMTMP010000055.1 GCA_947073545.1 uncultured bacterium | reverse complement strand
AATTCGAGCTGGTTGGCCGTCTTGCCTCCCGGTGCCAAGTCGGTTCGTACTTCCACATCACCGTTTGCAGAATTTGGTGAAGTGTTGGTTGCATTTGCCGCAAAAGCTAACCTGCTAATGGACAAAAGCATGATGACGGCAAGTGCTGTCCCACAAAGGATAGGTTTGTGTTTCATAGTATTACCTCCGTTTTTTGATTTCACTCGTCTTTTGAGTGTATCGACATGATAGCACCCCTATATGAAACCTGTATAAAACGTATGTTAAAGTAAAAATTTTTGTCGATAATCATAGCGATATTGTAAAGCGCATACCCACTGGCTCTTTCATAGGGTAAAAGGAATATGGCAAATCAAGATAATTCAAAATAGATGCTACGATATATAAGCCAAGACCATTTCCGCCGTCTTTTTTATTTCGGGCATAATCTGGACGATAAAAGGGCTCAAAAATTTTTTTTAGGTGCTCTGATGGTATAGGTAAACACTCATTTTCAATAACCAGGTTACGGTTATCAAAATAAACAGATATTGTTCCTCCGGGAATAGTGTAAGCAACAGCATTTGCAAAAATATTTGAAATAGCTTTCGAGATCATCTTCGGAGGCAAGCATACGGGGAACTGATTTAATAGGACCATTTTGAAAATCATACCATTTGCCTGTGCTATCAGTTGATACTGTTCACATAAAGGCAGTAAAAGTGCAGTAGCATCAAAAGTCGTTGACGGTTCAGTGTCTATGCTTGTCCCCAATTTTGATGTATCCAAAATTTCTGTAATCATTCCAGCAATTTGTTCACTCCGCTCTTTGCATAGGGGCAAATAAGCATTGTAGTCTTTATATTTTCCAATCCCCATAACCATATTATCAAGAATAGCATTAAGCGCAGTAACAGGCGTTTTTAATTCATGTGATGCCATTCTCAGAAAATCTATTTTTTGCCTTTCTACTTCGGCCACCTGTTCTTTTTCATGTTCAAGATTTTCGATCGTTTGCAGTAACTTTGAATATAATTTGTTAATACTTTCCGATAATAGACCTATTTCATCTGCTGATTGCACCATGCATTTAGCGTCTTTTTTCAAAATAGTCATGGAAAATGTAGTATCTACAATATGCTTAATCGGTTTTGTAATTGCCTTTGAAAAAAAGAAAGCAGATATTAAAGAAATAAGCACACACATACCCATTGTGTATGGTAATGAGCCAAGAATAGCTTGTGTTACTTCCCCATTACGCGGTACTTCTGCTGGAATAATATTTCCAGCCGTACCGGGGTTTAAGGGATTATCACTTGCAAAAATAGGAGCAAGAAGATAAAACATTCCACTTGCTAATAAAGCTATCATCAACATAAGAAAAAGCGTATATATAAAGATTTTCGGAAATAACTTCAGCCGTTTCATTCGTCCACCTCGTATTTATATCCTATTCCTTTGACAGTAACAATACAGTCAAGTCGTAATTTTTTTCGCAAATTTCTTATGTAGACATCCACTGTCCTGTCAATAATCGGGGCATCACTCCCCCATAGGTCATCAAGAATTTGGGAGCGGGTAAGCACTAACCCTTTATGCTCTACTAACAATCTCAACAAATCAATTTCTTTTGGGGTAATATCAATTTTGCCATTCGGGTCTTTGGCCGTATATCCAGAAAAATCTACTATCACATCACCAAAGGTCATTGTATTGAGAACATCGGTGCTTCCGTTTCTGCGTAAAAGTGCCGCAACGCGTCTGCCAAGCAATACCATAGAAAACGGTTTTGTAACATAGTCATCCGCTTGCTCATCAAAACTTGTAACTTGCGTATATTCGTCTTTAATAGCTGTGAGCATAAGAACAGGAACAGAGCTTTTTTTGCGGATTTCATGTAACACACCAAGTCCTGTTATTGTAGGGAGCATAATATCAAGAACAACAAGATCAATTCTCTGCTGAGCAAAAGCATCCAATGCCTCACCGCCATCATAGGCTGAAAAAGTATTATGTCCTGCGGATTCTACATGAGCCATTCTGCAATCTTGTCGAGCGAAATGAAATACTACCGAAAGATGAAATTGTATTTCGTTCTCATGTGCTCACCTGAAATGTAGAATGATATAGAGGTGATGTAAAAATGTACCAATATGAAGAAAATTTTGATTTTCATGCCCTGGGTCGGGAAATCAAACGCAAGCGGGAGGAAAAGGGCTGGACGCAGGAGTATCTTGCCCAGCTTGTAGACCGCACCCCGCGCTCCATCATGTATATGGAAAACCGGGGCCAGCATCCAAGCCTGAACATCTTCTTCAAAATTGTCATTCCTATTACATTTTACTGTTCACCTTTCTTTTTGGATATGTCTACACAGTTCTATATATTGACTTAAATAATTTCTTTTGATTTCTCGTCAAAATTCCATTTTCTTTATGAAATCTTCAAAAATATCCTCTATGCTATTGATAGAATTAAATGAAAGGACATGATGATTATGGATATGATTTTGAAAACAACAAACCTCTGTAAAAATTTCAAAGGGCAGACAGCGGTAAACAATGTATCTCTGAACATTCAGAGAAATTCTGTCTACGGATTGCTGGGACCGAATGGAGCAGGCAAATCTACCATTCTTAAAATGCTCACTGGCATTTTGCGCCCTACATCGGGAGAAATTGAGTTTGACGGTCACGCATGGAGCCGCAGCGATTTACAATCTATTGGCGCATTGATTGAAATGCCGCCCCTATACGAAAATCTGACTGCATACGAAAATCTGAAAGTGCGAACCCTTGCGCTCGGACTTCCCGATACCCGTATTGAGGAAGTCTTACGGATTGTTGATCTTACAGACACCCGAAAAAAGAAATCGGGACATTTTTCTTTGGGAATGAAACAGCGGCTTGGCATTGCGCTTGCGTTGTTATCATCACCTAAATTGTTGATTTTAGATGAACCGACAAACGGGTTAGACCCTATTGGTATTCAAGAATTACGGGAACTTATCTGTTCTTTTCCGGCGCATGGAATTACAGTAATTTTATCCAGCCACATTTTATCCGAAGTAGAACAGATTGCGGAACACATTGGAATTATTTCTGCCGGGAAGTTGGGCTATGAAAGCAAAATAAACAAAGGCACAAGTTTAGAAGAAATTTTTATGCGTGTTGTAGCTGCTAATAACGAAAGGGGGGAAAAATAATGTTTCATCTTATACATTCTGAATTATTAAAAGTACGTCATACGTTTGCATTAAAGCTATTTGTTGCGGCTCCTATCGTTACTTTGAGTTTAGGATACATCTTGAGTGGTAAATTTGTTCAGCTTACAGCCTATAATTGGTGGTATATTTTGATACTGCCGATTACGATTGCTATTTGGTGTGCCAGCTTTATCAGTTGTGAAAAACGCACACAGTATCAGAATATTCTCTGTTTATCTGTTGACATGAAGAAAATCTGGATTGGCAAGCTGTTTGCGGTTGCTGTGCTGCTTTTATTAACCAATTTTGTAATGTGGGGTGGCTGTACGCTCTTTGGTGTTTTTACCGTGATGAACATTGACCCGCTTAATGGTTTTTTGGGCTGTATGTTATTGTTTCTTGTTTACGTTTGGCAGCTTCCGCTTATTATGTTGCTTGCCAAAAAAACAAATTATCTTACCGCTGTACTAATTTCCTTTAGCTGCAACATTTTATCCACGATTGGAGCAGAAAGTGATTTGTTTTATCTCAATCCATTTGCCATTCCAGCACGCATTGTATGCCCCTTTTTCAAAATGCACCCTAACGGTATTCCTATTGAAAATGGTTCTTTTCTGCTGAATACTGGAACAATCATTCCTGCCGTTTTGCTTAGCTTGATTTTGGCGGTACTGTGTTTTTTGCTTACAGCATGGCTTTTCACTAAAGGAGACATAACACATGATTGAGTTATATCATTATCTAAAAAGCGATTTTTACAAGTTGCGCAATTCTTCGTTCTTTTGGATACATGTTTTATTCCCATTTCTGGGAGTGGCACTTGTTTTACTGTATGCGACATTTGCGGCTGTAAACGATATAAACAAAATTGCGGTATTCTTTCAGCTTTTCGCAATCGCATATCCTTTTGTTATCAGTATCGTTTGTGAGATTATCGCGGGACAGGAAAACCGGGCGGGGCATTATCAGAATATTTTAGTGTTGCGTTCCAAAACGAAAGCCATTTTGTCTAAATTCCTGTTACTGATTGCCGCCGGATTGCTTGCGGTATTATTGAGCATATTTTTATTTACTTTGTTACTTCCGGCGACAGGAACAAAATTACTTTTGCCGACATCATCCCTTGTATTACCAGCTTTGACCTTGTGGAGCAGTAATATACTGCTATATGCTCTTTCTATTATTTTGGCATTTCGGTTTGGAAGAACGGTCTGCATAGGAATGGGAGCTATTGGCAGTTTATTAGCTGCATTGCTCCAAACGGGCTTAGGTACAGGCTTGTGGTTTGTGCTGCCATATGGCTTTGGAATACATCTTAGTGATTTCGCACTTCAATTTGCCTTGCAGGATTTAACTGCTGTTAGCGCAGAACTTAAATTCGGGATAAGCATGTGCGCGGGCATGACGGTTTTGTTTATTGTAATTTTGTTCGTGTGGTTTTTGCGGTACGAGGGAAAGTGTACAAATGAGTGAGGAGATGATATAATATGGGTTGTTTGGGAAACGTGATATGGTTCCTGTGCGGAGGATTATGGCAGGGCTTGGCATGGGCAATATCGGGCATTTTTTGGTGCATAACCATTATTGGAATACCGATTGGGCGGCAATGTTTCAAATTTACTGCTCTTACCTTTTTCCCTTTTGGAAAAGAAATTCAGTATGGCGGTAATGCAATTTCAACTTTGGCAAACCTTGTATGGCTTATAATCAGTGGTATTCCGCTTGCCATAACAGCGTGCACAAATGGAATACTGCTATGCTGTACAATTATCGGCATACCGTTTGGTATGCAATGCTTTAAGATTGCAAAACTCGCCCTTATGCCTTTTGGGGCGACCGTAAATGAAGTCTGACAGGAGGGATTGATATGGCGAATATATTAGTTGTTGATGATGAAAACGCAATGCTTCAACTGATAAAACGCATTCTCGAAAAAGACGCCCATACCGTAACACTTCAAGCAAATGCAAAAGCCGTTCTTGATATAGATTTCAGACGATATGATTTGATTTTGCTGGATATTATGATGCCGGATATGGACGGTTTTGAATTATGCGATCAAATCCGTTCCCTTGTGGATTGCCCTATTATTTTCTTGACTGCAAAAACACAGGAAAGTGATATTGTTCGTGGTTTGGGAATTGGCGGCGACGATTACATCACAAAGCCTTTTGGTACAAATGAATTGCTTGCCCGTGTAAATGCACATTTACGCAGAGATAACCGAGAAAAGAAATATGCCATATCCATTTCGGGCATTATCTTTCACATCAACGCAAAGGAAACGGAAGTCAATGGGAATAAACTCCCTCTAACCAAAAGTGAGTATGAAATATGTGAATATCTGGCTTTGCACCGGGGACAGGTTTTTTCAAAAGAGCAGATTTATGAAGCTGTTTTTGGTTTTGAGGGAGAAAGTGACGATAGTGTGATAGCCACTCATGTAAAAAATATCCGCAGTAAGTTAGCGGCTGTCAAATTATCCCCTATTGAAACGGTTTGGGGGGTGGGTTATAAATGGGAGTAAAAAAACTACGTTCTGTGTTCATGCGGTATATATTCACTGTTGCTGGAGGTATCCTTTTCATTATTGCCGTTAATGTTGGTCTATATATGCTCTTCATCAATACAGAAGTCATTATTCCTGCCATGAATATTGAGGATAGTATTGATGACGCAGCAGAAAAAATACAGACAGATAAATTATTTGATACAACCGACATTCCCAGCTTTTGCGATTATGGCGTTTATTCTCCCACAGGTACGTTCCAGTACGGTTCTTTATCAGAAGATACCGCCAACACCTTTTGGGAGAAAGCTGTCATAAACGGAAAGAATGTAGTTCACCCATACCGTGTTCGGATTGTTGACCGTGAGAATGAAGTCATTCTTTTGCGATACCGTTTGACTTCACAATTCAGCAATCCAGCGCTTCGACGGATATGCCCGACATCCGACTTTTGCCTTATCGGGCTGATAATGATTGAGATTATCGTTTTGCTGCTCCTTGTTTCCCATTGGTTTGGGAAATATACGGGCAGGAAAATTGACAAACTGCTTATCGTAACCCAGAAAATTGAGAAGCAGGATTTGGATTTTAAGATTGAAAGTAGTGGCATATTTGAAGTAGACCGCGCCTTATCCGCATTGGAACACTTGAAACAGGCACTAAAAAATTCGCTTGCCGAGCAATGGCAAGCGGATAAATTAAGGCAGGAGCAGATTTCAGCTTTGGCACATGACTTGAAAACACCACTGACTATTATCCGTGGAAATACGGAGCTGCTGTATGACACGATACTTGCCGATAATCAGAAAGAATGTGCGGATTATATCGAGGGCAGTGTTGTTCAAATGCAGGACTATATTGAAACGCTAATTGACATGACAAAAGCAAAAGAGAATTTTCCTTTTCGCCGTAAAAATGTAAAATTATCTTCCTTATTGCAGGAAATCCGTACACAGGCAAAAGGTTTGTGCGCTGTAAAAAATATCTATTTGGAATGGAGGGAGAATGTTGATCGGGAATATATCTTTGCAGACAGTGAACAACTGATAAGAGTTTTTGCAAATGTTTTTTCAAACGCAATAGAATATACACCAGCAGGAAAAACAGTTTTCTTTGAAGTATATGAAAAAGATAATTCAATCCTATGCTCTATCACTGATATGGGAAGTGGTTTTTCTCCCGAAGCGTTAAAACATGCGACCGAACAATTTTATATGGACGAACAAAGCAGACATTCCAAATCGCATTATGGAATAGGTCTTTATGTAGCAGACTCCATAATAGCCAAACATGGCGGACAGCTTATTTTAAGCAACTCTGAAAAGACTGGCGGCGCACAGGTTATAATCAAAATTCCATATTGACATTATGGACGGCTTGCGGGCCGTCCATAAATAAGCAATAGAAATACAATCTGCCACATGACGGCAATAAAAAGATACTTTTTATCTAAAATATAGCCATCTAAAACCGTCGCTTTTGCTTCACCCTCCTAAAGCGTAACAATCATTTTTTCTCTGCGTTCCCTACTAATCAGAATGGCTATACGCATTTTCTATTCCCATGTTTTACGCAAATCCTTGACTTTTCCACCATTTTTTTTAATCATCTGGCGCCATCCTAATTGTGCCGCCATTTTATATAAGCAACGCGGAAATGCAACGGACACATACTTATTTTTTTGTACTTCCTTCTTTAGGATAATATCCGCAAGTTCTGCTAATCCTTTCTCAATCGGCGCCCGGGGTCCATGTCCGGATTCTAGTTTAGGCATCATTGCCAGCCCCCCTCCGCCGCCGACACCAATACCACCACCCCAGATAAAGTCTGTCTTTAAACACCAATTCTGTAAAAGTTTTAATGCAAATTCAGCTTGTATGCCCTCATAAAAGCCACAATTCACAATACCATAAATGTGTAATTCAGGATTATGTATATGTGCTTCTTCTAATTGGATCAGACAAGATAGCAAGTGTCCTGGAATACTATCCACATAGAGAGGGCACAAAAATACCCATGCCTCTGTTTTCTCCAATTCTTCGACTACTTCTTTTGAAATAGTAGGTGAATGAAATCCAAAATCTACAATTTCTGCATTCTCTCCCAAGCATCCTGCTAAATCTTCTAAGAGCATACTACTGGCGCTGTTATTTACCTTTGGACTTCCATTGATTAACGAAATTCTCATAAAACAACATCCTCCAATTCTTCTACAGATTTATAAAAGTAAACACCCTTTACCAAACTATCATAATTATCTGCATTTGCTTTCAACAGTTCTCTGGCTGTTTCTTTCTCTATATCTGTAATATTTTCGCCATAGAGATGCAATGACAATGTAATAATATTTTTATATCTTCGTTTATGATGCATCTCTCCTTTTCGCATAACAAAATCTGGGTGAATGTAGGAAATCGCACGATCCTGCACCATTTTCACAAATGGACTTACACCGCCGTAACAGCAGCGACTGACTAAAATTAATTCCGTGCATTTACCCATGTCTCCTCCTGTTTCTTCGTAACCATCATGAAGTACACATCTGCCCGGCGTTTTTACCCAACATCCAAAACAACCAATACAATGGCGAATGCTTCCATTAGGCTTAATGACCTTTTGTTCTCCTCTTACCGGAATATTAAAATTTTCAATATCTGTTATGATAAGTTTCATTATCATTTACTCCTTTAACTTCCTGAATTGTTTTCTTGATTATACCACTTCCATTTCTCATTTACTACTATATAATCAAAAGAGAATTATGAACAGCAGAATTTATACGCAAAAAATGATTTCGAAGCCCGTCCGGTCTATGTCAGACGAGAAGACCTTCTTCATGTGTTCGTATCTCGCGAAGCAAACGCTCCGCTACATCTTCACATGTACATGGGGAAGCATATATATTTAGGATCTGTTTTAGTGAAATACAAAAATTCCTTTCAAGACTTCTGTTTTTGTTTTACTTACATCAGTGAATTCCAAATCACATTTATCATATTGCAATAACTGATTTTTTTCTAAATGTATCAATTCGTAATTTCTTCTAATTCTGTCGGTATTCTCTATTATTAAATTTTTTATAGATGGCTTATCTATGTCTCCGGCATTACGAATGATATTTTCCAGTGTTCCAAATGTCCTTAAAAGAGAAGCTGCCGTTTTAATACCAATTTTTCTGTTCCTTTTATATTGTCCGCAGTATCGCCTACTAAAGATTTAAAATACGCATACTGATTAGGATAAATGCCATATTTTTCAACAATATTTGAGCCGAACACACCATTGTTTTTTCTCGATACCTTAATACTGAAATACGTTCACTGATCAACTGAAAGTAATCGCTATCAAGAGAGCATATAACAACATTGGCGCTATTGCAAAACGACAGTACATAACTTGCCATCGGATCATCGGCTTCGCAATTGGTTGTTTCTATAATAGTTTATTCCCACATAATCCAAGGCTTTATAAACATCCGACAACTGTGAGAACGGATTTTCTGTATCATTGACCATGCTGTAATCTATTCTATTCGCTTTATAATCTGCATCTATATCGCAACGGCTATTTTCATGTTCTCCATCAAATATAGCAAGAATATGTTAGGCTCAACCTTTCGTATTATCTTTAACAATGCTCCTGCAAATCCAAGCGTCCCTTGTATTGCTTTTCCCTCACCATTAACAATTCTCGCCGGCATCCCGAAAAACATTTGAAAAAGCAAATTACTGCCATCAACTATTAGCAACTTATCTATATATTTTCTCACCTTACCTTTATATTACCTACAAGCCAAATGCCTGGGGTAAGTTCTTCCGTTATCATTCTTTATAAATCCCAGCCAGCAAGTTTTATTATATCACTTCCCCACTCCATTTACCAAAAAATAAGGAGCATAGCAACCACCACGCCCCACATTTATTATCGTTCCAACTGCGCCGTACTCCCTCCCGGCAATCCGGCTCTATTTTCTTATATTCCCCGGTCGGATTGCGGATTGTATTATTGTTCTCTTTTATCTACAGGCACACCCAGTCTATCAAATTTGCACTTCCATGTCCGTTTCGTAGAGGTCTGTATCTGCCACAGTTTTAGCAAAAACCGTATCATTACTTTCTTTTTCATATCTGTCATATCTAAATAATCCTCTCTTTCCTGACAGCTCATTTCAAGGGCACATTTGGGGCGTCTTTTTACTCTTTCTGCCTGTTCTAAACATCCATACCAATCACATTACAATGGTACATTAACCGGTCCAGTGCAGCCGTTACCATTTTGGTATCTCCAAACAGTTACGGCAATCCTCAAAACCTTTGTTTGAGGTCAGTATAATCGAACTCGGTTCATGGTGTCATAAATTGATTTCTTCTGTCTTCAATAACCGAATCAGCACTGCCATAGTCACAAAACTAATCTTATACCCTTCTTCAGCGCCCTTATATCCTAATGTAGGTATTGAAAAGTTCATCAGCTTCTTTGTCGGGCAGGGCATTGGGGGCTCTTCCACACTGGGGCGGGCAAGATCTTTCAAATCGTGCTTTATTAGGTTCTCGTTTAGTTGTATAATGTTATCAGACAGGTTTATCACGCAATAAGCAAAATCCCCGAAAATGCCTGAAATAGCGGCATTTCCGGGGATAAATAATCAAACAGCCCTTCAAATTTAAAGGCCATTTTTCTGTTAAAGTTTGTTCCTTGATATGTTGCCAGAATGTTGCTATTCTTTCTTTGATAAGTACCTGGTAAAGAGTTATAATTCTATTGATTCCATTTCCCCTTCTTCACCAGAATAATAATAAGTGATTTCTATTTTATCTGGAAAAATGTCAACAAAAGCACCCAACTGATATCCCGCTATTATATTTGAAAACCATAAATTCGTTTTGGAATAATCTATACAATATTGAGTAAATATCTCTTGGTTTGACTTCTTAACATCCTCTAAACATTTTTCTATTTGTTCGGCACGCTCTCTAAAGATATGATTCTCTTTATATGAATTATAAAATGATTCAAAAATATCTGTATTTATTATTACTCCCAAACAACGTGTTGAAAATGCCTCTGGATGCTTTGTTGTAGACAGCAATCTTTCCTTATCTTTTTTCCTGTCCTGGTTATTATTGTATTTTTTAACTTCAAGATGTATGAGGTTTTCAGGATAAATAATATCTCCTGCACCATTCATATGCACTATTATATCAAATTGATTATTCTTTGACATCGTCACTATTTTGTTTTTTTCATCATATATACCAACTCCTTTCCCGCCATCACTTTCGGCCGCCCTATTATAATTGGTATCAACGGTATACATAGACAATTTTCTTTTCTCCAAAACCTTTTCAAAATTATTAGCTATTGGATGATAGAATGAATTTTCGTCTACATTTAATCTTATTTTTGAGGCAATACTAGCTTTCGATCCTTCAATTGCTTCTTTAATAATCTCCTCTAAAACATCTCTTGATATTTTTGCATTTGTCTCCATTTTTTACCTTGTATGATGTTTATAGAAGCATAAACACCATATTCCCTTTCTTTTTATTTTGTATCGTGGTTCAATACAACTCAGATACTGTGGACTTTTAATTATTTTCCTGTAGCTTGACTACTCAACAGGAGTGTATTGCCGCTACCTTTATCTGAATTGTTTATCTGCTGGATGAGCCGGAGCGTCTGTTCCTGAGTTCTTATTTCAATCAAGTCTACGATGATAATCGATGGTGGATATCACGGTATCAGACTTTTATGAAAGGGAGGTACAACCTCATGATCTACGTAGGCATTGACATTGCCAAGCTCAACCACTTTGCATCAGCCATATCTTCTGATGGAAAGGAACTCATGAAGCCGTTCAAATTCACAAATGACGGTGATGGCTTCCAAATGCTGCATTCCCGCCTTGAAGAGCTTTCCCGCTCCGGCGACAGCATCATCATCGGTCTTGAATCAACGGCACACTACGGCGACAACCTTGTTCGATACCTTGTCGCCTGTGACTACAGCGTGTGTGTGTTGAACCCCATCAAGACTTCGGTCATGCGCAAGGACAACATCCGCAAGACCAAGACTGACAAAGTCGACACGTTCCTCATTGCCAGGACGCTCATGGTGCAGGATTCCTACAGGTTCGTCTCTTTCTATGACCTTGACCTGATGGACCTCAAGCAGCTCGGCCGTTTTCGTCAGAAGACCATCAAGCAGCGGACACGCTTAAAAATCCAGCTGACTTCCTATGTCGACCAGGTCTTCCCCGAACTGCAGTATTTCTTCAAGTCCGGCCTGCACCAGAAAGCTGTTTATGCACTTTTGAAAGAGGCTCCTACGCCCCAGGACATCGCTTCCATGCATATGACCCATCTGAGCCATCTCCTCGTGGCTGCCTCACACGGCCACTTCAAGAAAGAGCAGGCAAAAGAATTAAGGGTTCTCGCACGGAAGTCTGTCGGCGCCAGTGACAGCGCACTATCTATTCAGATAACCCACTCTATTGCACAGATCGAGTTACTGGATAGCCAGTTGGACAGTGTGGAGGCCCAGATGGCAGAGATCATGAAGTTCCATGATTCCGTCATCATGACCATTCCGGGTATCGGCTACATCAACGGCGGAATGATACTTGGAGAGATTGGTGACATACACCGCTTCTCCAGCCCCAATAAGCTGCTTGCCTTCGCCGGTCTGGACCCTTCTGTCTATCAGTCTGGCAATTACAGTGCCAAGCGCACCAGGATGTCCAAACGCGGCTCCAGAGTGCTCAGGTACGCACTTATGAACGCAGCACACAATGTCGTGAAGAACAACGCCACCTTCAAAGGGTACTATGACAAAAAGATGGCGGAGGGCCGGACACACTATAATGCCCTCGGGCACTGCGCCGGCAAGCTCGTCAGGGTCATCTGGAAGATGCTCACTGACGAGGTGGAATTCAACCTCGATTAAGAGGCCTGAATATCAATATCGATAGACTTTGAAAATGCACCCTTAGGGAGCTTTATTAAGGTTACCCTTTTTTACCACCGATACAAAAAAGTAATTTTTTGCTAATTTAGGCTTGACTTTTCATAGCTGGTCTCCCATATAAAATTTAGCTTGCAAATTTTCTGTTGCCAGAATGTTGCCACGCATTTATTATAGCAACTCAAAGAAAATTAGCAATCAATTTTTGAATTATTTTTTATCTGCCCAAAGTACTAAAACGCTGCAACCCTATCTTAAACTGCAATAAAGGTTGCAGCTCTTTGCTCCCTTTCCGTAAAATAGGTACACTTCATCCAGAAAACTGATTTATACATTGTAACATGTATTTTCCAAACCATAACCTACTATATCTACGCAAAGAGCAAGATTAAAAGTTATCCCGTCACACTATTTTCTAAAAATACAATTTTGCTATGCAGTTTCTCTCTTAGCCTAATCATCCAATCTGGTTCATTTGGATATTCTTCGTCAATACAGCGAATTAGTCTTGCATAAGAATATAAATTGCAGAATCTTCGCATCAGCTTTAACTTTTCAGCATAATCTGGTTCTAACATTTTTACACTTTGATACCCTCGCAGAAAAGTAGTTTTTGCGATTAATTTCCTGTCTGCCGGAATATTCTCCAGCAATGCATCCAGAGCCTGTTCCAAATCAAGCAAAAAGAAGTGATACATACCATCTTCAAAGTCAATTACTGTGCAGCATTGCCTGGTTTCATCCCAAAATACATTATCTGGCTCAAAATCGTAATGAACCAATCCAAAAGAATCATTTGTCTGAGGAAGTAAGTCCAACGCTTGCTTAACTTCCGCCACCTCAACCAGCATTTTGTTGGGAGCATGGTATTTTCCCAGCGTTTTCCCAATCCATAGCAGGACATCACGATATGTCCATTTTCTAATTTTAGGGGAATATTCAGCGGATAACATATGAAGCTGTCCAAGAGCCTTTCCATACGCATACAGAATATGGTCGTTGCAGTCGGTATCTTCAATAGAATTACCGTCAGCACCCTTAAAAACACTTGCATAATATTTTCCCCAAACTGAATCAAGTGTAACAACAAGTTCGCCTGAATTGGATGCAACAGGAATTACTGCAGGATAACTCCTGCTTTGCAGATAACACAGAAATTCTATTTCACCTTTTAGATTGTTTTCTATTTTCTCCGACACAGGAGATAAACGCAGAAATCGCATTTTTCCCTGCCATAAGAAAGGATAGACCGCATTTGATGAAATTCTAAAATGTTGCAAACAATCACCAAGAGTCTCTGCATCGTATTCCCAATTTTTCAATGCAAGCTTTGCAAGGTCGTAGTTTTCATATAAATATTTTAATTTTAGCATATAAGTCCTTTCTGAAGCACTGGCTTCTATCCGTTAATATGAATTCACCTCATATATTTCGGATTTATCACGACTCATATTCTTCTGATATGCTTTCATGTCAATCGCCTCCTTTCAATAACAATGCATGGCAACATATATTAATCTGGCGACTTGATTGTACCACTTCCATTCTCTATTTACAATAAAAATGGGCGGAAAAAAGCACCACGAAAGTATTATCGACACCGTCAAGGTCCGAAAATAGCAGAAGGAACTGATATCCTACCGGGATGTGTTTCAGAGAGCTTCTAACTCTTACACCTGCAGATATACTCCTTTCTAAGCAGATCGATATCACTCGAACTCGACTTTTCCTAACTAAATTTTATTTAGGAAATATTCCCTGTCGAGTATGTAAATCTTTGCTTATTTGATTTATCCATATTATCCTGCCTATATTAGCAAGCGTTATCATTTTGTTATCGCTGTTGATAACACCCGCTATGCAGATTTTGGTAATAACAATATGCCGCCATTTAAATCATCAGCGTTTTTGCTTAATAAATCAATATGCTTAGCAAATCTCATTTAATAATTCTAATGATCTTTTATAAAGCGGGTCTAACTCACACCCACAACTCCCACATTCTCTATCTGCTTGTTTGATAGACGCAATTAGTGTATCTTTATCACTTTCTCCCTTCAACCATGCATGTGCAGGAATAGAAATCAAGTCCCATCCAGATGCTGCAAAATTTTCCATAATACTCCTCAATTCCTCCATAATGTTTCATCCTTTCTGATTTTGATAATCTTTTATGACCCTTACAACCAAATCTTTCACATCAACTAAACTTTCCTGTCTGCACTTTGGACAATACAATGGAATATGCTTTAGTTATGTATCCTCTCTAACTCTGTTTCAGGTTTTATTTCCACAAACAGGACAAAGGATCCACTCTACTCCCATTACGCTAAATCCTCAACAATAAAACTTTCTGTTTTTAAATTGCAATAATGCCTGCCATTTAATGCTGTAAATTTCAATACGCAATAGTCTGGGTCAGTTACACCCTGCTTATAATACATAGTATCCCCTGTACACCAGATTTCCCGCTTTATATCATCATCTTGCAAAACTTCCATTGTACCTGTCAGCATAATGCCTTCAAACTTAAAGCGTCCTCTATTATAAGAATAGATACTTGCCTTGGGATTCCTTATAAACTGTTGTGTACGCATGGAAGATGTATTTGTTGAAAAATAAAAGCAATTTCCCTCTATTTTGCGTGGTGTAAACATTGCTTTTATATTGGGAAAACCCTCTTCATCCACAGAACCGATAAATATTGTTTTTTGTTTTTGGATAAATTCGATGATATGTTGTTTTGTTTTCATTAGAACTCCTCCTTGCTTTAAAATTATTTGTTTGAATGCAGATTTTTTATCAAGGTTTCAAGTATTCGAGCAAGATACTGTTCAAATTGTTTTTGCTCCTCTTCTGAAAAACCTTGATAAAACAACATGTTCATTTGCTGAGATACAGCTTCATATTTTGCTTGTAATGATTTTGCATAATCCGTAAGCGACACAATAGTCTGACGGCGATTCTTAGGATTGATATTCCTTTCCACAATTCCCTTATTAACCATACCATTTATTACTACGGATACTGTGTTTTTAGCAAGGGAGGTTTTTTTACTTATGTCACTGATAGTAAGATTATCTGTTTTCCACAAAATAAATAAGATCCTTCCTTGTCCGCCACTTATTTCAATGCCATTTTCGAGTAATAGCCTTTCAAAAATCCTATCTTGAAGCTGTTTTATCTGCGTAATATAAAATCCACCCTTTGTTTCCAATCCTTCACCTCTAATCCTATTAGAACAATTCTATATAGAACAATTATAAGTTTACCATGATTTTGTTCAAAAAGCAACTTGAAATATCACGGCACTTCTATAAAAATACAGAAGTGCCGCCATTTTCATTTTATAGATAAAGAATTTCTCTCTCCACAATTTCTCTCACGCACATCCGAATATTATTCATTTTTTGAACCCATAAAAGCTGATTTTCTGCCTTTAACTGTTCCGTCACTCTTTGCCTGTCGGCATATTCCTTTACCAGCCGAAAAAACATATCTTCTGCCTGTTCATCCACACTTGACAAATATTCATTCAACCTGCCGCTTGTCAGCAGATTGAGATATACAAGCTTCTTATGCTCTTTTAGATACTGCAAATGACGTTGCCCCCAAATTCCAGTCGGCTTTTCTTCTTCGGGAGGTAATACAAGCTCTGGGAGGTAATACCCGCCTTGCTTTGCATACCAAAGACCATTTTTTTCGTCATAAATCCTGTTTTCCATAATGTTTCCTACCTTTCCTCTTTGTTGTTTTTAAAGTGTTTCCCTCGCTGTTTCAACTTCTGCGCCGCTTTTGCCTGCTCCAAAAGGCTTTCCATCTGCTTACTTCCAAATGCCTTACGGAGCAGCTTATAATCTTTGTTTTCCGCACGGAGGTTTTCATTTTCCCCCGCCAGTTTCTCATTGGTTCTCCTTAACCCCTCATTCTCACGGTGGAGATTGCTGTTTGTGACATTCAAACGATAGTAGCTGTCCCACGCTTCAAAGCACCTTACAAGTACTGTTTTAACAAGCGATTTCAGCTTTTGCACCAAAGGCTCTGCCACTTTATTTTTATACGACTTCGCCGACATGAACCCCTGCGGCTCTGGCAACTGGTACTCTGGAGAAGTGTCAAGCACCTGTTCCAGAGTTTTTAGGTTTTCCATTCCTTTGCCGTAATTCTCCACCCTGTCCGACAATACTTGAAATTCCTCTTTTTTCTCTGAAATCTGCCCCTCAAGCTGGATGACCTCTTTTTCCCGCTCCTGCTTTTTATAATCAAGGACAGACAAATGTTTCTCATGCGTGCCTTTATGCTCCCATTCAATGCCATGCCGCCCCATCACAGCGGCAAGGTTTTCTTTTTCGGACTGTACCCACTGGCTCCACTCCGTATCGCCACGGGAGCCGCCTTTGAATCCCTGCGCCGCTAACGCCTGCTTCAAAGATACCCTTGTATCAAGCCCACGCTTGCTGCCAGTCGTGAACGGAACAAAATCAATGTGCAGATGCGGCGTTGCTTCATCCATAAAGTATAGCCCCGTCCCCGCAACTCTCTAAAATGGCGGTTTGAACGGTATGTAAAGCTGTGTTTTGTGTTTCTTCTTTAAATTATCCATCGAAAAAAGCATGACCACCGCCATGCCTTTTCCCTTCACAGATATGTCGTCTCATTTTCCTGCCTGCGGCCTATTCTCCCAGGCTATGTACCATCTCTCCTTC
>CAMTMP010000054.1 GCA_947073545.1 uncultured bacterium | reverse complement strand
GCATTTTTTGTGCAAAAAATGAAAGCGGAAACGAAGCCATAGGAATAGTTTTCGGACAGTCTGGGGGGGTAGAATGAAACGGAGTGAATCGTGCAATCCGGCGGGACACGAAATATGAAGGAAACGAGAGGGAGAAAGAATGCAGTTCGCGAAAAAGAAGGGACACATAAGGCACAGACTGCTGGCGGGGTTATTCTGCATCAGCCTGCTTACGGCGGATCTGGCATCCGCGATGCCCGTATGGGCGAAGGAGCCTGTGGCCGAGGAACAGACGCAGGGCTTCGATGAGGACGGATCAGAGGAAACACAGGATTCTGACAGTGAGAATAAGGAAGAAACAGCGGAGAATCCGGGTGAAGACAACGGCGTGGATAAAGGGACGAATCCCGAAGGAGAAGGTGGAGAAAACCAGACACAGAACCCCGAAGAGGAAAAAGCAGGGGAAGGCGAGGAGAGCCCGGACGACGAAAAGGGCGGGGATAACGCACAGAATCCCGGCGGCGGAGAAGAGGGGGACGACGCACAGAATCCCGGCGATGGAACGAACGGGAACGGCGCACAGAATCCCGGCGATGGAACGAACGGGGACGACGCACAGAATCCCGGCGATGAAACGGACGGGGACAACACACAGAACCCGGATGAAGGAGACACGGAAACAGACGACCCGGAGGAAGAGCCGGGCGCTCCGGAAGAGGATGAGGCGCCGGAGGAAGAAGAAAGGGATTCCGTATCGGATAATTCTGTGTCGGAGAACGACATGGAAGTGATAGGAGAAGTGCGCGCTTTGGCAGTGCCTGCGGATGCGATCGCCAGTGGTACTTATGAAAATATCACATGGGTGGTCGATGCCGACGGGAAACTGACGGTGGAAGGCACGGGGGACTTTGCAAGCATTGGAGGAGGAAGCAGTGCACGTCCGCGGGGACCGTGGTGCACGAATTTTAATACGAAGAGTAAAATCAAGACCGCAGAGATTAAAGTGATCGGAATGACGGATGCTTCATGGATGTTTAGCGGTTGCTATAACTTAACAAAAATCAGTTTTACAGGATCCGATACCGGGTCAGTGGCTGACATGTCCGGCATGTTTCAGGGCTGTTACAAACTGGAAACTGTTGACTTGGGACAAAACTTTCATACGGGAAATGTAACGGATATGTCCAGCATGTTTAGTGGTTGTAGTGGTCTGAAAAATGCAGACGTAAGCGGTTTCAATACTTCAAGTGTGACAAATATGTCTTTCATGTTTTATGAATGCACCAATTGGGGAGATATGAACTTAAGCGGCTGGGATACGGGAAAGACTACAGATATGCGACATATGTTTACAAACTGTGACTTTCAGCAGATCGTGCTGGGCGGCAGTTTTACAACACATAGTGTTACGGATATGAGCTATATGTTCGCATGCAACAGTGATCCGGAAAGTCTTTACGGGTGTAAGGTTGGTCCGGAAAGGCAGAATTTAACCGGGCTTGATCTGGCGTGGCTTGATCTGAGCAGCGTCACGACGCTGCACGGTATCTTTGAGGGATGTAATGTGAGGGGGCTTGACTTTGGGAGACTGGATACGAGTGTTACGACAACACTTGGAGGATTATTCAGTACTTGTGATCTGACAGGAGTGGATTTTAGTAAACTGCGAACTGATACGATAACAGATATGAACCGTATGTTCGCCAACAGCAAAGGGGATATTGATCTGCGTACCCTTAATACGGAGCATGTGACAGACATGTCTTATATGTTTGCGAGTGTGGGAGGCGGTGGCATAGGCGGTTACAGGCAGCGGATCTATGATTTAACCAGTATTGATCTGAGTGGACTGGATACTTCAAATGTGGCAAACATGAATTTCATGTTTAGCAATCAGCCTAAGCTGACAAGCATTGATCTGGGCGGATTGGACACTTCAAAAGTAGTAAGTACGGACGTTATGTTTTCAGGATGTAGTGGTCTGACACAGATTGACCTGAGCGTAGTGGATTTTGGAAATGTAACTACTATGACCAGTATGTTTGGCGGGTGTAGCAGCTTGCAGGAGGTAAAACTGGGAAACCTAGGAACTGCCAAACTGCATATGATCATGGAAGAGGGCGAAAAATATTTACCGGTGGCTGAACTGTTTTATGGCTGTACGAGCTTGGAAACCCTGGACATGAGCAATTTTAATTATGAATATCTGGAGGATGGCTGGTCACAGTTTGCGCCGCTCTATAACTGTGAAAAGCTTACCATGCTCTACACGCCCTATAATGTAAAGATTAACATTGCCATTACAGGAGGCGACAATTATAAAGGGGACGAGGAGTGGTACATGGCTGACGGCACGAAGCTTACGGATAACTGCCTGCCCAAAAACCTTCCTTACAGCGTCCTGATCCAGAAAGGCAGCAAGCCGGCTGTCTCCGCGGCGCGCATGGAAGTCTCTAAGAAGAAGACCCTTTACGGCTGCGGCGAGACGATCGGGACGGACGACCTGACCGTGACCTATTACGGGGCGGACGGCAGTGTCCGGAAGCTGGTGCAGTCAGACGGCCAGACGGACGGCTATACCACCAATGCGGCATCCCTCTCCACGACGGAGCCGGGCATGCAGGAACTGGTGGTGACTTACATGAAGGACGGGAAGACGCTGACGGGAAAGATCACGCTGACCGTGGCGCACATTCTGACAGCCGCAAATACAACCGTCACTCTCCCGACAGCAGCCTACACCTACGACGGAACGCCCAAAACGCCGGAGCCGGCTGCGGTGACCTACACGAAAACGTCGACGAACGGTACGGGAATTCCGGTGACGCTCACGGAGGGCACGGACTATACCGTATCCTACCGCAATAATACAGATGCCTGCGAGCAGCCCGACACGGACAGCGCCGCCCCCACAGTCATCATCAAAGGCACGGGCAGCTACAGCGGCACGGTCACGAAGACCTTTGCCATCGGCAAGGCGGCGGCTCCCGCTGAGGAGACGCGAAATGTCACGGCCGCACAGTGCACACAGGCACAGCAAAACAGGAAAATTGACCTGACAGGCAGCTTTAGAGCCTGCGGGAAAAAGACGGGCTATGAGATCACGCAGGTGGTGGATACGGACAGTATTTTCTCCAAAACACCCGTCACGGCGGACATTAAAAACGGCGTCCTTACCTATGGCACCAAGGCGGCGGAAGAAGGGAAAACGGCTTCCATAAAGATATCGGTGTCTTTCCGGAACTACAAGAACGCGGAATTGACCGTGAAAGTCACCATGGTGGCAAAGAAGGCAGCGGTTATCTCCGGAATCGTCATGCCGGACAGTGTGGTGTACAGCGGCACTCCCGTCTCTTACAGCGGGAAAGCAGTGGTAAAAGCGGAGGACGGTACGGATATCACGGAGAAGGTTGCGCTCGTCTATCACTACAGCGGCACGATGGAGGACGGCACGGCATACCCCGCACAGGGCGGCGCGCCGGACGGAAGTGCTGCGGAAAAGCCGCCCGCGGATGCAGGCAGCTACAGGCTGACCATATCGGTCAAAGATGATGACCCGGACTATGCGGGAAGCGAAGAATACCCGTTCACGATCGCAAAGGCGGACGCCGTCGTGCGGGCAAATGATGGGATCGTGCCGATGCAGGCGGGCGGCGGCACGGTTTCCGTGGGACAAAACGGCGTGGGTGAGTATGCCTTCGGGTATGAGACGGCGGGGCTTTTGAACGGAGACCGGCTGACGACAGGGCCGTCCTATACCGTCACGACGGACGAGGAAGGAAAAGACACCGTTACATCGATTGACATATCAAAGACGGGCGAATATTATATCCATCCCTCGAAGGCGGATGCGGGGATGAACTACAGCCTTACATACAAGCCCGGCATACTGACGGTGTCGGAGGAACGGGTGATGTACACTGTCACCTTTGACGGCATGGGATACTGTGACGGGTTCAGAAAGAGCGGTATCAAGTCGGGCGCGCTTCTGGAGCTTTCGGACAGCGAGCGGATGCCGGCCGCGAAAGAGAAGGGGCATGTGTTTGCAGGCTGGTACCGGGACAGGACTTTTGCCAAAGGAAAGGAATGGAATTTTGACACGGACACGGTGCAGTCTGATCTGACTCTGTACGCGTGCTGGCTGAGCGCGGCGGCGGAGGACGGAAACGGTCTGAAGCTGTGCGTGCAGGAGATTCCGGATCAGTTTTATACGGGAAGCGCACAAAAACCGGCGGTGACCGTATATGACAGCGACGGAAAAACCCTTCTGAAATCCGGCAAGGACTATACGGTGAAATATGTCAACAATACGAATGCGGCGGCGGTCGGTGAAGACGGAAATCCGACGGCGGCAGGCGGTACTGCCAGCGTTGTAAACCCGGGGAAGGCCAATGAAACAATAACGGATGTAGTCGGACATTTCAGTAGGGACTTTCCCTATGTGGTGATTACCGGCAAAGGAAATTATGCGGAGACGATTTACCGGAATTTTATGATACTTCCGGCGCAGATATCCGCAGCGGATGGAAACAAAGCGGAATCCGGGGGCACAGCGGGACAGCAGGCCGATACGCCCCTTGCGGCAGGCTTTACACTGAAATACACGGACCAGCTCGAAGTGAGCAAAACGAAGGACCAAAAGCCATTCGGCTCTATGAAATATAAAAAGACAATGAAAGCGGGGACGGACTTTACCGTGTCGCTTGGCGCACAGGAAGCCCGTGATGGGGCAGGAAATGCCGTGCCAGACTGGAAGGCGGAGGGAACGCTGAATGCAGGAAAGCAATATACGCTGCCTGCGATCCCCAAGGGTTACAGCGGCGCTTTCACCCTGACGGTCACGGGGAAAGGCAACTATGCGGGGACAGTCAGACGGAAAGTATATGTGTCCGAAAAGCAGAAGTTGATGAAGAACGCCACCATTACCCTTGGCAAAAACCAGAAGACGTTTGCCTACACGGGGCAGGACGTGATGCTGACGCCCGGATATTACGATGCCGCGACAAAGAAAAACTATAAGGTGACGGCGGCAGGTACGGTAAGCGGCACAGCGGAGGAGAATGCAAATGATATGTTCCTTGTGAAAGCCGGGAAGAACGGAAAGGCTGGCGGGGAAGGTCTGGTCTGGGGAAGGGATTACACCATAGACTACGCTGGCACGAACCGCGCGGCGGGTACGGCGACCATGACCCTTACGGGGATAAACGGCTATGTGGGTACGAAGAGCGTCACTTTCAAGATCACGGGCGCGAAGTTTGCGGCGAATACCGTTGACGTGAAGGTATATGACAGCGCGAAACCGGGTGAGCCGCAGACAGACGCTTTCCGGGCATCCATGCCCTATACCGGGAAGGCGGTGACACAGAACAAAGTCAGACTGACGACGAAGGTGACAAAGAGTAATCCGACGGCGAAGGAATTTAATTACGGCGAACATTACACCATCAGTTATAAGAACAATGTAAAGAAGGGTACCGCCACCATGACCTTCACGGCGAAGCCCGCGGCAGGCTATATCGGCAGCTTCAAGAAGACCTTCAGGATCACGGCGCAGGAACTGTCGAAGGACAGGCTTACCGTGGCGGCGCCGGGAGGAAGCGGGGATAGCAGCGCGGCGGTACAGACCGGAAGCGATGGGGCAGAGGCGGTTTACGGCAAGAATGGTGCGAAGCTTTCCTTTGTGGTCACAAACGAAGCGGGGGCGGTGTTGCGTGAGGGCACGGATTACACGGTAAAATATAAGAACAACAACGCGGTAACTACAGCGCAGACGGCTGAGAACAAGAGACCCCTTATGACGGTAACGGGAAAAGGTAACTATGCGGGAAAAGTGGAGGTGTTCTTTGCGGTCATACCGGCTTCGCTGAAGACAGTGATTGCGGATCAGACTGTAAGCGTATCGTGCGCGCAGGTGCAGCGGAAAAACGGCATGAAGTTCAAGGATTTCAAGTTTAAGCTTGTGGAAGGAAAGAAAACCCTCAGCATGGGCGAGACGAAGGATTATGTTATCGACGAGACGAAGTGTACGCCGGAGATCATTCAGGCTTACGCGGATTCGCTGGCGGCTTCGGATGCGTCCACAGGCGCAGCTGCCGCCGGAACGCTGCCGCCGGAACCCGTGGTGAAGGTGACGGGAAAGGGCGGTTACGCCGAAAGACAGACAGCGGATCAGTCTGTTGAAATTCCGCTTGGGAAATACATTTACGCCGATAAACTGGTCACAGCAAATCTGTATGTGGTGGTGTCCGAAGGAAGCGGGCAAAACATATATACAGGCGGACAGATCAAACCGGATGTGGCGGTATATTATGGAGAGAAAACGGCAGTCGCTGCGGCGAAGAGGGATAAAGTGAAGGATGAGGCGACGGCACAGGGCGGTAAATATAAGCTCACGAAGCTGGCGGTGGATACCGATTATACGTTAAGCTATGGAGCGAACACTGCCTCTGGCAAAAACAAAGGCAGCGTGACAGTCACCGGGGCAGGAAAATACGGAGGCAGTGTGACGGTCAGGTTTACGATTGAGAAGAAGTCGATTTATTAAAAGATAAGCAGAAGAAAGGCAGGGACATCCCGGGAGACGGGAAGTGCCTGCCTTTTTTGAAAGGATTGTGGGAACGGGTAAAAGGGGCTGTCATATATAAAGGTAAGAAAGTTTTGGAAAGCGCTGGGGATGGTACGGGAATTTCGGTTTTGCATAATCTATAACATAGGCGATTTTGAAACGAGGCTGTGAAGGAGAAGGGGACTATGGCGATCGGATACTTGACCATGCAGACGAGAACTGCCCACGATGCATTGCCGCTTAGCGGTGTACGAGTCACGGTTCTGGACGATGAACAGAACCGGATTTACGAGCTGACGACGGACGAAAACGGCGAGACGAGAAGAGTGCCGCTTGAAACGATGGACAAAAGCTATTCACAGAACGAGAATTTTACGGGCACGCCCTATGTCTCGTATAACGTGTCCGCACAGGCGGAAGGATTTGAGCCGGTGTATGTCTCTGACATTCCGGTTTTCGACGGCGAGTCGGCCCATCTTCCGCTTGTTCTCATCCCGCTGCAGGGACAGGAGAGGAGCGGAATGCAGACGGAAATCATGGTGGGCGCGCCAGCGGTATCCATGGAGGGGGAGCGGGAACCTGCCGGTTTTTTTCAGGGCGTAGAGTCCGGGCAGGTATTGCGTCAGGTTGTTATTCCCAATCCGATCACGGTACATTTGGGGACGCCGGACGCCTATGCCTCCAACGTGCAGGTGTCTTTTCCCGACTATGTGAAAAATGTGGCCAGCAGCGAGATCTATCCGACATGGCCGGAGAACGCGCTTCGTGCGAATATCTACGCCATCATCACCTTTGCGCTGAACCGGGTTTACACGGAATGGTACCGGGCGAAAGGGTACCCGTTTGATATTACAAACAGCACCGCATACGATCAGGCGTTCGTTTACGGCAGGCCCATCTACGATTCCATAAGCAGGATTGTAGACGAGATTTTCAATGAGTATGTCCGCAGACAGGGGCAGCAGGCGCCCTATTTCACATCCTTTTGCAACGGCACAACGACGACCTGCAGAGGGATGTCCCAGTGGGGCACGGTGACGCTGGCAGGTCAGGGCTACACGCCGATCCGGATTCTGCGGTACTATTATCCGAATGACGTGGAGATTGCAGCGACGAATGTGATAACGAATATGCTGACTTCCTATCCGGGGACGCCTCTCAGGGTGGGGAGCACAGGACTGGATGTGCAGACGATCCAGACCTATCTGAAACGTATCAGGCAGAACTATCCGGCCATACCGGTGATTACCGACGGGGTGGGAACTTTTGGGGACAGCACCCGGGCGGCGGTCGTGAAATTTCAAAGTATTTTCGGGCTGACGCCTGACGGCATTGTGGGAAAATCCACATGGTATAAGCTGTCCAGTCTGTACACGGCGGTCACAAGGCTGGCGGAGCTGAACAGCGAGGGAACCAATCTGGGAATCGGAACCGTGCCGCCGTCTTCTGTGCTCAGACAGG
Source organism: uncultured bacterium (assembly GCA_947073545.1). GTDB lineage: Bacteria > Bacillota > Clostridia > Lachnospirales > Lachnospiraceae > UBA3282. The sequence goes on along the minus strand of CAMTMP010000054.1, from coordinate 10,954 downwards.
GGGCGAGAGGGCAGGACGTGATCACGCTGCAATATCTGCTGGATGTCATTGCCGAGTACTATCCCGATATTCCGGCTGTGGCGCAGGACGGTATCTTCGGTGGGGGGACGAGGCAGGCGGTCATAGCTTTCCAGAGAAGGATGGGACTGGCGGCGGACGGCATTGTGGGGACTGCCACGTGGAACGCGCTGTACCGGACTTACCAGGGAATCGGACAGAATGTGCCGGCGCCGAACCCGGACCCGGCGCCGGACGCCGGAGGCAGTTCCTTTGCCTACACTGTGCGTGCGGGGGATACACTCTGGCTTCTGGCAAACCGTTTCGGCACGTCGGTTGACGCCATCAAACGGCTGAACGGACTGACAAGCGACAATCTGCAGATCGGGCAGGTGCTGCGGATTCCGGCGCAGCAGTCTTCGTCATACTTTGATTATACCGTGCGTGCGGGGGATACGCTCTGGCTTTTGGCAAATCGGTTCGGTACCACGGTTGACGCGATCAAGCGGCTGAACGGACTAAGCAGCGACAATCTGCAGATCGGGCAAGTGCTGCGGATTCCCACATGAGAAAGAAAAAGACATCCGTAAAGGCGGGTGTCTTCTGTTGTTAATCCGAAGATTGCCTTTTGGGATAAGCGTGCTATACTGTAATAAGAGTATTTTTACGATGACGGAGGGAACTATCAGTGAAGATCATAATAGCGGGGGACGGAAAAGTAGGCTCTACGCTGACTAGACAGCTAGTCGCGGAAGGACACGACATTACCCTGATCGACGCGAAAGCGGAGGTTCTGGAGGTAAGCGAGGAACGCTATGATATTATGGCGGTGCAGGGAAACTGCGCGTCCATGGCGACACTTTCCAAGGCGGGCGTGGAGGAAGCCGAGCTTTTGATCGTTATGACGGGAGCGGACGAGGTCAACCTGCTCTGCTGTACGATTGCCCATGGCATGAATCCCAATCTTCATACGATAGCGAGAATACGTAATCCGGAATACAAGGATCAGATTTATCAGATGCGGCATCTGTTTGGATTGTCCATGGTGGTCAATCCGGAGAGACAGGCTGCCATCGAGATGGAACGTCTGATCAAGTATCCCGGATTTTTAAAGAGAGACACCTTTGCCAAGGGCAAAGTGGAGCTTGTGGAGTTAAAGATCGGGGAGGACTCAAAACTTTGTAACGTGGGGCTTTTTGATTTGGCCAACGTGGTCAAATGCAAGATTCTGGTCTGCGCCGTTTTGCGGGACAGCAAGGCGGTTATTCCCGACGGCAATTTCGTGCTGCGGGCCGGGGACCGGATTTTCGTGACGGCCTCCACGAGAGAATTGACTATATTCCTCAAAAATATGGGAATTATCACCCATAAAGCAAAAAGGGTGCTTTTGTGCGGTGGCGGGCGGCTCAGCTACTATCTGGCGCAGCTTCTCAATCAGGATGGCATTATGGTGGAGATTATTGAGCAGAACTATGACAGGTGCCTGTCTTTGGCCAACCAGCTTCCCGATGTGACGGTGGTGTGCGGCGATGCCAGCAATGAGTTCCTTCTGGAGCGGGAGCGGATCGGGGAATGTGATGCGCTTGTCACATTGACCGGAGTGGACGAAATGAACCTGTTTATATCCCTGATCGGCAGCAATACAGAGGTGCCCCAGATCATCACCAAACTCGGCAGACTGTCCAACAACCGGATTTTGGATAAGCTGCCTGTGGGAAGCACCATCAGCCCGAAGGAACTTTGCTGCAATGACATTGTGCGGTATGTGCGGGCGATCCGCAACCAGACGGGAGCGGCTCAGGCGGTCAATGTGATCGCGGACGGGCAGGCGGAGGCCATAGAGTTTATTGTGGATGACAGTACGAGACATTGCGGGGAACCGTTGAAGAAATTAAAGCTGAAGAAGAATATCCGTGTGGCGGGTATTAACAGACATAACAGCTTTGAGATACCAAACGGCGACTCCTCTTATCAACGGGGGGATGCCGTGATTATCGTGACCGGCAGGGACGAAGTGATCTACCAGCTCAATGATATTTTTACATAAAACGGATATTCTCCGTAACGATTGGAATTGTGGTGAGTCGTATGAATTATCGAATGATGGGAAAATTTATCAGCCGGATTCTTATAGTGGAAGCGATATTTATGGTTCCAGCGCTGTTGATCAGTGCTTTTCATAAGGAGTCAAACGCGGTGTCCGGTTTTTTGACCAGTATAGTCATTACAATGGCGACGGCTCTGTTTCTGTATTTGCTTTGCAGAAAGGCAAAAAAGGGGTTTTATGCGAGAGAGGGTCTTGTATGTGTGGGCGCGAGCTGGATTGTGATGAGTCTTTTGGGCTGTCTGCCTTTCTTTTTTTCGGGTGAAATTCCGCATTTTGTAGACGCGCTTTTTGAGACGGTTTCCGGGTTTACCACGACCGGGGCATCCATCTTAGCGGAGGTGGAGCCGCTGTCCATGGGAAATCTCTACTGGCGCAGTTTTACACACTGGCTGGGCGGCATGGGTGTGCTTGTGTTCGTGTTAGCCATTGGCAGGGGACGGGAGAAGAGCGACGGTTATACCATGCATCTTCTGCGGGCGGAAAGTCCCGGACCCAAGGTGGAAAAGCTGGTGCCAAAGATGAAAGATACGGCGAAAATCCTTTATTTCATCTATGTGTTTTTGACGATTCTCAACGTGTTTTTTCTGCTGCTTGGAAAGATGCCCCTGTTTGATGCGGTCTGTACCGCGTTCGGGACGGCGGGCACAGGCGGTTTCGGCATCAAGAACGACAGCATAGCCGGGTACAGCCCGTACCTGCAAAATGTCTGCACTGTGTTTATGATGCTGTTTGGCGTGAACTTTAGCTGTTACTATCTGCTGGCGATCCGTCAGGTAAAAAATGTGTTTAAGGACGAGGAGCTGCGGTTTTATCTGGGGACGGCGCTTGCCAGCATGCTGCTGATTGCTTGGAATGTACGGGGAGTTTACACGACGATTGAGGAAGCGTTCCGGCATGCCGCCTTTCAGGTGGCGAGCATTATGACGACCACGGGTTTTGCCACCACGGATTTTGACCTGTGGCCAAGCTTTTCCAAAGCGATCCTGCTGGGGCTTATGATTGTGGGCGCCTGTGCGGGAAGTACGGGCGGTGGGTTTAAGTGCGGACGCACACTACTCCTGATCAAAAGCCTGCGGCGCAATGTGCGGCAGATTCTTCACCCGCAGAAGGTGCAGGTGGTGCGTGTGAACGGCCAGATGGTGACCGAGCGGGTGCTTGACAATACAAACGCGTACCTGGCGGCTTACGCCTTTATTATCGTATTCAGCTTTATCGTAATTTCCATAGACGGCTTTTCGCCGATGACGAATTTCTCCGCGGTGATGGCCTGCTTCAACAACATTGGGCCGGGACTGGAGAGCGTGGGGCCGACATGCAATTTTGGGGATTACGGGCTTTTGTCCAAGCTGCTCCTCATCGTGGATATGCTGGCGGGACGTCTGGAAATTTTTCCGATCTTGATTTTGTTTTCCAGAAGTACGTGGAGCGGGAGATAGGGACGTGAACCGGGCCGGACAGCGCTTATGCGTTTCGGTCAGAGGGCGGCAGAGCCTTCGGAGGAAATATCCGCCAGACGGAAGGTTATGACTTTTTGCAGCTCGGATAGGCTCATCTCGATCTGCAGGCCGATTTTGCCGCCGCTGAAAAAGATCTCTCCGAAAGTTTCCGCGCTGGCGTCGATCACGGTGGGGAAGAATTTTTTCATACCGACAGGCGAGCAGCCGCCGTGGATGTAGCCTGTGAGCGGCAGCAGTTCCTTGGCTTTTATCATTTCAATGCTCTTTTCATTCACCGTTTTTGCCGCCTTTTTCAGATCCAATTCCCGGTTTACCGGGACAAGAAAGACATAGTGTCCGGCGGATTTTCCGACGGTAACAAGTGTCTTAAAAACCCGGCCGGGATTTTCTCCCAGATAATCCGCAACTTCTAAACCGCTTAGCGCATCGGACTGCGAGTAATCATGCACCTGAAATTGCAGCTTCTTCTGCTCCAGTGAGCGTATGGCGTTGGTTTTTTCCTCTTTATTTTTCATGGTTTTTCTCCTGTGAAGTTTTATGAGAGTATAGCATAAAATCCGTAAAGCTACAATCCGCAACAATTATGCGGAAACCGTTTTTCATATTGAGAGATTATTCTGATTGTGGTACACTAATAAAAGAACTTTACAGTAACCACGCTTTAGGGAAGCTGGAAGGGGCAATATAGAAAGGGGAGCGCACAATGGAAAACACAAAAGCGGATGTTCAGACGGATGTAGAGGAAAAGAAGGAAATTGACACGGAAGTCATTTTACAGTACCGTGAGTACGAGGTAAATATGGATGATGTGACTGAAAGGGTCAAGGCACATTACGTGGCCAAGGGCTTTAAGGCAGATTCCATCGAGAACATGCAGATTTACGTAAAGCCCGAGGATTTCACGGCCTACTATGTGATCAATGACGGTGTGGTGGGAAAAGTAAGTCTTTTCTAGACAGCCGTTCGGGCGGCGGCATGCCGCCACATGTTTATCATCATTGGAAATTGCGCCGTTTTTTAGAAGACAGGCAGCAGCTCCACCAAAAACGCGACAGCGCAGCACAGCACGGCCACCTGAAAGAGACTACAGCCTTTCCATGCAAGGATGATACCTGCGATCAGGGCGAGGAGTCCGGCCGCAGGTGTCTGTGTAGCCTCCATGATGGCGGGGAATGTCATGACGGCAAGTGTCGCGTAAGGCACGTAAAAGAGGAAGGCGCGCAGATACTTGTTGGTGATTTCTTTACGAATCAGCACAAGGGGCGCCATGCGGATCAGATAGGAGACTGATGCCATCACCAGAAGATAAATCCAGATATTATGTTCCATTTCTAAGATACCTCCTTGGAATCGCCGTTATCGGACGATGATTTTTCTCCGGAATTGACCATATTGGTCGGAAACAGAACCGCCGCAAGAAGGGCCAGCGCAACAGTGAGTGCGATGGTCTTTATTCCTGTGGAAAGACCGCTAAATAAGGGCAGACGGTTTACGAGATAGCTGGCGGCAAAACCGGCGGCCACCACGCCCGCAATCACCCGGTCCTTTCTGGCTGGCGGGATGATAATCGCTAAGAACATACCGTAAAGCCCTACGCTCAATGCGCTGACCACTCTGGTCGGCAGCACATTTCCCATAATCACACCGAAAAAAGTGCCGAAAGCCCATCCGGGAATCGCCACGGCGATAGCGCCGTAGGCATACCATGGATTCAGGTGCCCGGGCTGTGCCACGCAGATACCGAAAATCTCATCGGTTACATCGTAGGCGATCAGCATACGGTGGCGCAGTGGCGTGTCCGGCTTCAGCTTTTGGCTGAGGGCACAGGACATGAGCAGATATCTGGCATTGACCACTAAAGTCATCACGGCCATTTCTACATAGCTGCTGCCCGCAGCGATCAGGGCGAATCCGGCATATTCTCCGGCGGAAGCGTTGTTCAGCGCGCTTGCAATGAGCGCCTGTATGGAGGAGAGTCCTGCATTTCTGGCGGCGATGCCAAGCGTGAATGCCACCGCAAAATACCCAAGCGCGATGGGGCTGCCGTCCCGCATACCGTGCCGGAAGTAGATTTTATTTTGTGTCGTCATGGTAATAGAAAACTCCTTCGTTCTTCATCCTATAGCAAAATGAGATGATCAAAATTTATTGAGGAGAATGCGGAGCATTCTCTGAACCGAGCGCCTTATGCTCGATTTAGTATAGCACCAGCGGGGGCAGAACGCAATATGGGGACGGGGTCGGAAAAAACCGTGAACGGATAAGAAGGGTGGAAGAAAGCGGCGTGTGATATTTTAAGTTTCAGGTTGACAATGAGAAGAAAAGTGTTATAATGTACTTGTTTAATAAGTACATTAAGTACAATTTGGAAGGAGAAAACGTGGAGATCATTATCAGCAACAATGCCAACAAACCGATTTACGAGCAGATCACATCGCAGATTAAGGCAATGATAATGAGCGGGGAACTGCAGCCGGGAGAATCCATTCCCTCCATGCGGGCGCTGGCGAAGTCCATTCATGTGAGCGTTATCACGGTGCAGAAGGCATATGAGGATCTGCAGAGGGACGGATTTATCGATACCACAGTGGGCAGGGGCAGTTTTGTGGCGGCGCAGAACAAAGAACTATATCAGGAGGAGCAGCAGCGGATTGCCGAGGAGCATTTACAGGCCGCCGCCGAGATTGGCAGGACGAGTAATATACCGCTGGAGAGACTGACGAAAATATTGGCGTTGTTTTATGAAGACGCGGAGTGAGAGGAACCTATATCATACGGCGCAGAGACGTTTTGCCAAGAAGTGCCGGAGAAAGGAAAGAGCATATGGAAAATATACTGGAATTGCAGAATCTTACCAAGTCGTACCCGAAATCAGATTTTACACTTGAACAGATCACTTTTTCTCTGCCTTACGGGTCGATTCTCGGGTTTGTGGGGGAAAGCGGCGCCGGTAAGACGACGACCATCAGCTGCATTTTAAATACGGTGGCAAAGGACAGCGGCACGATAAAACTTTTCGGTAAGGAAATGGGTGACGGGGATACGGATATCCGGGAAAGGATAGGCGTGGTCTACGATGGGGATAATTTTCCTGGTTTCTGGACGGCGAAACAGTTGTCGAAGGTGATGGCGGGACTTTATAGGAACTGGGATGAGGCGCTGTTTCGGAAATATCTGGAGGAATTTCAACTGCCGTCAAAGCAAAAGATCAGGCATTATTCCAAGGGAATGACCATGAAGCTGGCCATTGCCGCCGCGCTTTCGCACCATCCGGAGCTTTTGATTTTGGATGAGGCGACAAGCGGTCTTGACCCTGTGATGCGGGATGACATGCTGGACGTTTTTCTGGAATTTGTGCAGGAGGAAAACCATGCCATTCTCCTGTCGTCCCATATCACGAGCGATCTGGAAAAGGTGGCGGATACCATCGTGTTTATCCACGAAGGCAGGCTTATTTTGACGGCGGCGAAAGATGAGCTGATCTATCAGTACGCGGTGATGCGCTGTAAGGAAAGCCAGTTTCGGACATTGGATAAGGAGGATATTCTGGCATACCGGAAGCGGGATATGCAGATCGATGTGCTGGTGGCGGATGGCAGTAAGGCGAGACATAAATATAAGGAAGTGGTGGTGGATCACACTTCGGTGGACGAGATTATGCTGCTGTTAATGAAGGGAGAGAGGATATGAGAGGACTTTTAAGAAATAATTTTTACGGAGCGTTTGCGGGTGCGAAAGCGTTTGCGGGGATCGCTGTGTTGCTGGGCGTTTTTGTGGTCGCCATGGATAATGCCATTCCAACGCTGATCATCAGCTATGCGCTTCTGGTAATGATTGGTTTTTCCCTCAATTCCATAGCGAGTATCAGAAAGGACAGCGCCACAAAATGGGCAAAATACAAGTTGACTACACCGGTCAAAAGAGAGGGTGTCGTGAAAAGTTTTTTTATCAGCCAGCTTTTGTGGCTGGCAGTGGGAACCGGGTTTGCCGCGGCAGCAGTCGCTTCCTCTGTCGCGCTGCACGGCTTTCCCTTTGACAGGAACACGGATGTTTTTATGCTGTTTGTGGTGGGAATCGGGATCAGTCTGTTTATGGGAGCGTTTTTTATCCCGCTCTATTTTCTCGGCGGGGAGGAGCGCAGCGAAGTGATTCTGGTGGTAAGCCTGCTGGGCGGGGTCGGTATGCTTATGGGATTGACCGCTTTGATTAATAAGTTATATCCGGGAAATATGACGTCCCGTCAGATCGTTCTGAGCGGCGTTTTTATGATTGCATGCGGCGCAGCGGCGTTCTTATTGTCCTGTCCGGTCGCAGCGGGGGTGTTCCGGAGGAAGGAGTACTGAAATAGGAAAACGGGATTTCCGATTGCAAGCTGGCAGAGGAAACTCCGTTTCTTATTATGGGAAAACTTATCCTGCCTGAAAAGCATCCCAGCAGTCTATGTTTGCCTTTGATAAACATGCTTTCAGACCTTTATCGGATGTTACTACAGTCATATCGTGTCCGACTACGACAGCTTCCTGTGCTGTTGTTGCAATTATGGCATCCATTGAAGCAAAATTATGTACAAGTGCATGGACAATCAGTTGTTCCGCGGCTTTGATTGTCTTATCATTAAATGGTAAAACGTTCACTTTAATCAAGGGAGAGGTTCCCAGAATCGTTTCCTGTATCAGTTTTTGCCAACCGCTGACTTCTCGTCTATTCCAACGGGCTTTTGGTTTCGTATACCACTGATTCTGACAAGAGTCCCCTGTCATGGAAATGCATCTGGTGCATTTTTGGAAACCGCCGCTGTTTCCCCGGGCATATTTCCCAAGCACAGAAACGATCTCTATTTTTGTGATGACGGAAATGAACAGACTACTACTGGTAAGCATATTGATCTCTGTCGAAAAGGGCGAGTTTCCTTTCTGGTGTTCCCTCGATTCTTTTAGAAGATTATAATATGCATTTGTATCTAACAGGTACTCTTTTGGCATTTCTATACTCTCCCTGGATTTTGTAAACAATTTCAGTATAACAAGTTTATTCATTCGAAAATTCTCTAAAAAGTACATCGATTGCATCACCGTCTATGGGAGCTAATTTGCTTTTAATGGCATCGATCAATTCATCGAGGTCTGCTTCGGGCCCTTTATTGATATAACCGTCTATTCCCATGTTTGTCAATTTCTTAATTTCACCAAAGTCGCTGTAATTAGTATATACAATAACTGTGACAAATGGGTTTTCTTTACGGATCGTATTTAAAACCTCCTCGCCAGATAAACCCGGTAATTTTAAATCTAATAGAATCAAATCATATGCCCTTTCCCGGAACAATTCCACGCCTCTTGTGCCGCTGCCAGCAACATCAGCCTGAATGCCTTCTATTTCCAAAGCTTCTTTCACTGGAGCTGCCGTTGCGGGTTCATCTTCAATAATCAGTACCAGACTCATTTTAATGTTCCTCCTTTGCCTGCTGGATTTGAATAATAAATTTAGTGCCTGAGCGAAAGCTTTTGTCTATCTGAATTGTACCATTAAACATTTTGAGAATATTCCAAACAATGTATAAGCCAAGTCCTTCGCCGCCGTTCCCGGACGTGGGGTCTTTAGTAGAAAAAAAAGGTTCGAATATTTTCTGAAAGTTTTGCTCCGGAATGCCTGGCCCATTATCCGCAAATATAATGGTAAGGACATGATATTCGGACACAGAAATGTTGATATCAATATGTCCATTTTTTTCAATAGCTTGCATTGCATTTAAGATTAGGTTATAAAATACTTGAGAAAATTGTATTTGATCGCCCGCCAAGACATGATCAGAAGCTCCAATAATTTGGTGGGTGATGTTTTGGCTCTGTAGTCTTGTCTCCAAATCGGTAAACACTTTTTCAGCGCATTCTTTGACGCTGAATTTGCCGGATTCGTTTTTAGGAGAAACAATAGGACTAAATCTGGACAACAGCATGCCGATACGATTTGTCTGTAGCAGAATATCAGACAGCAGAACTTGTAGAGCATGTCGGGTGTCTAGATTTTTTTGCATTTTCTTTTGATATAGCTGCACAGCATAACGAACATTTGTGATCGGCTGTCCCAATTCGTGGGAAAAGCCTTTGAGAAGATCACGCAGGGCAATCATTTGACGGTTGTGCTCCTGCTCGGAAACTAACTCTTTCATACGTTGCCAGACAGCCTGTTCAGATTCCATTTGTTCTTCACTGCGGGAAAGGGCTGAATTGGCACGCCGCTTCTTTCGCTGTTCCCATTCAGTGGCCTGACTTTGTTCTAATTGTTGAATATGTGTGTAGATACTTTGCGCATCCTCAAATCGGTTTAGGCTCAGATAGAAATTATATAAAGTACGGGCAATGGGGATACTCCTCGCAGCACTGCTGCGCATCTGCCTTAAGGTTTTTTCAAGCTCTTCCTCATCGTCCTTTGTCTGAAAATAGTAGACTAGTTCATATTGCAGATTAAAACTGGATTGCTCAATAAAATCATCATCAATGCGCAATTCCTTTTCCACAAAAGAGTAGTCGCCTTTTTTTCGACATATTCTAAGCATTGCAGCTAGGATAAACTTATTTTGATATGGTTTCTGGGTTTTAGCTATCATGGATAGCGCCAGTTCGTATTTTCTCAGTTTTTCCAATCTTTGAATTAAAAATGCATCGATTTTCCTGCTATTTGTATTTCCTTCTGTATTCAGCTTTAGCGTGGCAAGCGCCTCAATCTTAGAGGTATCCTGTGCTGCTTCCCATTTTTCTATCTCATTTCTAATAAAGTTAATATTGTTGTCATCATTTGCCTGTTTAAAAAAAATGAGAAAGTTATCATCTATAACGAGCTGACTGCCTAAAAAAGTATGCAGATTTTTATCAAGTTCTTCAGGTAAACACGTATTGTTAAGCAATTCTCTGATATCATTCAGAAATGAATACATAACTTCTGCGGGAGCACTCTTTTCAAGATTACGGTAAGCAGTCGCAAAAATAGAAAACTGATCTGGGCGCAGAAGGCTCAACATTTTCAAATAGGCTTGCGCAGCCTGAGGAAATCTCTCATATTGTCGACAAATATCACCCTGCAATTTGGGAAAGAAACTGTTTGCGGGAAATTGTGACATACCTTGATAACATAATGCAATGGCCTCATCCGGCTGGTCAGAAAAGCGCAATTTCGTTATTGTATTCGCCAGTAGCCTTTGTTCCTCATACATACAGGACTTCCTTTACTATGAATCTTGTTCATCCAACTCCACAACTCTATTTTTAATTAATATTACCATAATCTACCGTTCGCTGTCCACAATATCAGTGTTAATACAGCGATGAGGAATGAATTTTATCATTTCTTTTACCCAAACGCTATTTCTCATTTTATAAAAGTTATTCCTGCATTT
>CAMTMP010000053.1 GCA_947073545.1 uncultured bacterium | reverse complement strand
ACAACGTGGAGAGTTGAAATACTTTCATTGCTATTTGTGCCGCCAGCCAAAGGCGGCGGAATGGAGATTTTTATGAAAAAGAAAAGTCTAAACAAACTACTCGCACTTAGCATGACGGCCGTTATGACAGCCGGGGTACTGGCAGGCTGCGGCGGTTCCGACGGCGGCGGGGCAGCCACCGAGGCGCCCAAGCAGGAGGCTGAAAGCGAAAGCCAGGATGCGGCTTCCGGAACGGAAAGTACCGATCAGGCATCGGGTGAGGCGCCTACGCTTGTATGGTGGACGGTAGGAGGCACACCTGCGGATGACTTCGAGGAGGCAGTCGCGAAGATCAGCGACTACAGCGAAGAGAAAATCGGCGTCAGACTGGATGTGAAGATTGCCGGATGGGGTGATTATGACACAAAGATGAACACGATCGTCAATGCCGGAGAGTATTTTGACATCATGTTCACCAACAACACAAACTACAGCAAGTTTGTTAATCTGGGCGCATTTGAGAACATCAGTGACATGGTGCAGAATGTGACGCCGGAACTGTACAGCTTTATTCCTGAAAAGCTCTGGAGCGGTGTTCAGATCCACGGCAACGTATATGCAGTGCCGACTTATAAGGATTCTTCTTTGACGCAGTTCTATTATCTGGATGACCAGTATGTACAGAAATATAATATTGACATGAGTACGTTAAAAGACCTGTCCTCCCTCGACCCGATCGTGCGCACCATCAAGGAAGGGGAAGGAAAATCTTTCTATCCTCTTATGTTGAATCAGGGTTCGCTCTGGAACGGTTTCTTTAACGAGTATGACGGACTGGCAAGCGGCATACAGGCTCTTGGCGTCAAGATCGACGACCCGGAACGCAAGGTAGTGTGCACGCTGGAGCAGGAAGAAATCGTAAAGAATCTGGAACTGCTGCATTCATGGTATATGGACGGCATTATCAATCCGGACGCAAACGTTTTGACAGAGGGACCGAAAGGCAATGCGTTCGGCAACGCACAGGGCTGGCCCAGCGCGGTGGTTCAGTGGCAGACATTGGAAGGTGTGGAGAAGTATGACGCCGTAAAGGTATTCGGACCTCTGTACACGACGGAGACGATTCAGGGTTCCATGAATGCGATTTCCGTAAATTCCAAGTACAAGGAAGAGGCGCTCAAGGTATTAGAGCTGATCAATACCGACCAGAAATTCCGCGACTTATGTGCATTCGGTGTGGAAGGAGACCACTTTGAGTACCTCGAGGACGGCAGCGTGAAGCGTCTGAGAGACGACTGGTCATGGCCGGCATACACACAGGGAACTTTCTTTGTTATGAGCAATCAGGAAGGTTCCGATCCGAATCAGTGGGATGAAGTAAAGAAGCAGAATGAAGAGGCGGCGGCATCCACATGTCTGGGATTTGCGTTAGATGTTACAAATATTCAGAATGAAGTGTCCAATGTCAATACCACATGGGATAAATATAAATACGATATGCTGACAGGCGCTTCCGACCCGGCAACAGCAGTGCCGAAATGTATAGAAGAGCTTAAGGCGGCAGGACTTGACACCGTCATAGCAGAGGCGCAGAAACAGATTGACGAGTTCTTTAAATAAGAAGGACATTGCAGCATAGTCCAACGGAAAGCTACGGTGGGTATGCGGCAAGAACACAAAGACCCCAGGCAGGAAGGCTGCCGGGGGTCTTTTGGAACGTTATAAGACTGGTTTTCTTGAAAGCCCATACGACAATCGATATAATAATATTTGTTGGTAACGGAAGGCCCGCGGCAGCGGCAGGGGATGATAAGATGAATAAATATCGGTTCGGTTTGTGGGAATACAGGATTTACAGAGCAAAATTTATCAAGATAGTCTGCTTTGTCTTTTTCATCAGCGCCATCGTTTTTTCCGGCGTGCTGATCTTTTTGATGAACACATGGATGAATGATCTGCGCCAGCAGGTGCAGGATGTCTTCATGGAGCGGGAGAGGCGGTTCGATACCATCCGCCTGCGGGCGCAGGATTATGCGAACGGCATGTATGAAGACGCGAAACTGATTGAGGACACGAAAGCCTTGTTTGATGCCGGAAGCGAGGAGGAATATATTGAGCGCCGCAAGAAAAACAGCCTGAACAGCAGTACACAGATCGGTTATATGCCTGCGGATATCAGGAAGAGGCTGATGAATCATCAGCGGCAGATTATAGGCGTGACAATGGATTCGGACAGCGGCGTCAAAGCGCTTTGGTGGGAGCATGGCAATGTCAGGATTCAGTATGGCCTGGAAGAGCCGGAAGTGTTCATGGCCAAACATTGCGGCGCGGATATCATGGTGGCATCCTGTTCCATCCGGGACCCGTCGCATATGGAACAGACGCTTGGCAGACTGGATTTCTGGGTGAACAGTCAGGATATGTACGGAGACAGGGCCGTCCCTGCGGATTGGGCGCTCGTAGACGAAGCGGGAAGGGTGCTTTTGCACAACGGACCGGATGAGCGGCATATCGGAAGGCTGCTTGCATTGCACGGACAAGACCGTCAGTCCGGATGGGTCATGGAAGGAAACAGGGAGACCGTCTTTTTTATCGAACAGGTTTCCGGGGATAACGGCTATGCCTTTCTGGTGATGAAAGACATTGGTTCCATGCTGCATGACAATTATCGAACGGTGCTTGTTATGATCGCGGCCTTTGTGCTGGTGGCTCTCGGCGTGCTGGCGTGTTATTATGCAGGGCTGCAATCCGATGCGGCCTTTATGACAATGATCATGGAGATGCTTTCTTCTATGGAACATGGCGACTTTGAACGGACGCAGGAGATCACACTGCCGGACAGGCACAGGCAGAATGAGTATAAGATCATTGCGGAAGCGCTCAAAGATGTGGGGATGAAGCTGAAAGGATTTATAGAGACAGAGTATATTCTGAAGCTGAAAGAGCAGGAGAGCCAGATGCGTGCCCTGCAGCATCAGATTAATCCGCATTTTTTGTATAATTCTCTGGAAATGCTGCAGGCAAAGGCGCTGATCAATGGGGACAGGGATATGGCGGAGGCGATCACGATGCTTGGTTCTCTGTACCGGGTACGGGTTCGAAAGACCGGCACCATCACCTTGAAGGAGGAGTTTGCTTCTCTTGAGATGTATCTGAAGATCATGTCGCTTCGCTTTGGGGACAGCTTTGTCTATCAGGTCGAAATGGAAGAGGAAATGTCGGATATTCCCACGGTAAACTTTTGGATGCAGCCTTTGGCGGAGAACTTTTTTACCCACGGATTTCGTCAGGAAAACGATTATAATCTGCTGATCGTGAGCGGAAGTATGAAGGATGCCTGTGCGGAGATATTGTTTATTGATAACGGAAACGGTGCAGAACCTTCGAGGATTAAGGATATTCGGCATAACATGATGGAGGGCGGCGATGAGGCTGGCGTAGATATCGGGCTTCACAATGTTTATATGCGGCTGAAATATTTTTATGGCAGCGGGTTTAGAATGGATGTGGAAAATAATTCGGAAGGCGGCTTTCGTGTTTCTGTTTTGATTCCAAAAGGAGAAAAGGATGTACACATTGATGATTGTGGATGATGAATCGGCTATTTTGGAAGGAATCAGCAGATTATTAGACTGGAAGGCGCTGGGGTTTGATCAGATCAGGACGGCGAAAAGCGGCTTTGAGGTGATTTCCCATGTAGTAGACTGGAAGCCGGATATTTGTCTGATGGATGTGCGTATCGGCAATGAGTACGGGTATGATTTGATCAACCGCCTCAGTGAGATGGGCGTGCGGTCAAATTATATCATGATGAGCGGTTACGATGAATTTACCTATGCCTGTGAGGCGCTGCGCTGCGGAGCGCTTGACTATTTGCTGAAACCCGTCGACGGCGGGAAACTCTTGCAGAGAGTCAGGCAGATTATTGTGGAAAAGATGCACGGAACGATTCCGGAGGAAAACGAAGCGGAGACGGATCCGATCCTGAAACGTCCCTACCCGGAGCTGTCTCCGCTGATCCGTAAGATCGTGATGATTGTTGCCATGGAATATGGGCAGCATATATCCTTAAAAGGCATTGCCGACCGTTTCCGGATGAATCCCACTTATCTCGGGCAGATATTTATCAAGGAGACCGGGATGAAGTTTACGGAGTATCTGATGTCATACCGTATGCATGTGGCGCGCTGCCGGATTATGGAAACGGACAGTAAGATATCGGAAGTGGCGGGTGAGATTGGGTATACCAATATGAATTATTTTTATCAGCATTTTCACAATTATTACGGGATTTCCCCTCTTAAAATGCGTATGGGGGGGAGGCTGGGAGAAAGGCTAGAACACGAAGAAAAACAGGAATAGGAATATTTTATCAGGAGGCAGTGATATGGCAAAAATTATGGGAAAGAATTTACCGGATATGCCGTGGCAGGAACCGTCAGGCGATGAGAAAATGCCGGTGTGGCGTTATGATGAAAACCCGATTATAGAGCGGTTTGCGACGAGGAATTCCAACAGTATTTTTAACAGCGCGGTGGTTCCCTTTGAGGATGGGTATGCAGGGGTGTTCCGGTGCGACAGTAAATCCGTCAGCATGGACATTTTTACGGGATTCAGTAAAGACGGTATCCGCTGGGATATCGCGGATGAACCGATTGTCTTTCGGGGGGCGCATCCGGAGATCGCGAAGAGAGACTTCCGCTATGATCCGAGAGTGTGCTTTCTGGAGGATCGGTATTATGTGACATGGTGTAACGGATATCATGAGTATCCGACCATAGGCATCGGTTATACGTTTGACTTTCAGACATTCCATCAGTTGGAGAATGCATTCCTGCCGTTCAACAGAAACGGGGTTCTGTTCCCGCGAAAGATCGGCGGAAAGTATTATATGCTCAGCAGACCGAGCGACAACGGGCATACCCCCTTTGGGGATATTTTCTTGAGCGAAAGTCCCGATTTGAAGTATTGGGGGTGCCACCGTCACGTGATGGGCACGATCAAAGGCGACTATTCGGCATGGCAGTGTACCAAAATCGGCGCCGGATGTGTGCCGATCGAGACGGATGAAGGGTGGCTTTTGATCTACCATGGCGTCATCAACACCTGCAACGGGTTTGTCTATCGGGCCGGATGCGCGCTGCTTGATTTGGAGGAGCCGTGGAAGGTGCTTAAGAGAACCAGAAATTATATTCTGGCGCCCCATGAGCTATATGAATGTGTGGGAGACGTGCCCAATGTGGTATTCCCCTGCGCGGCATTGACAGATGCGGCCACAGGCAGGATCGCCATCTATTACGGATGCGCGGATACGGTAACCGGGCTGGCATTTACGACGGTGGATCGTTTGATGGAAGCGATGGAGTAAGGAGATTCGGATAAAGAGCAGAAAGGAGACTTGTATGATAATACTGCCAAGACCCGGGAAGCTGGAAGAGAGAGAGGGGGTTTACGAGGCTGGCTTTAAGAGCCGGATCGTCATAGGCGAGACCCTTTGCGACAACGCCATGACATATGCGGGCCTGCTGCAGACGTGTCTGGAGAAAAGCACCGGTATGCACTGCGCGGTGGTCAGAGGGCAGAGCGGACCGGGAGATATCCTGCTTTCGCGCAGTGCTGCGCTTAAGGAACAGGAATATCATTTGACCGTGGAAAAAGACGGTATCCGCATTGTGGGCGGCGACGGTGCGGCGGTGCTTTACGGGGTACAGACACTCCGGCAGATGTTAGAGCAGTACGGATGTGTTATACCCTGCGTCAGGATTGAGGACGCACCGGATATGCCGGTCCGGGGATACTTTTTTGACCAGACGAGAGGGCGTGTGCTGACGCTGGAGTCATTGAAGAGACTGGTTGACCATATTAGTCGATATAAAATCAATCAGTTGCAGCTATATGTGGAGCACACGTATCTGTTTCGTGACCTGACCGAGATGTGGCGGGACGAGACGCCGCTTACGGCGCAGGATATTCTGGAGTTGGACGCGTACTGCCGCGGACTGCATGTGGAGCTGGTTCCCTCGATGGCAAGTTTCGGGCATCTGTATACGCTTCTTTCCACAAGGAGCTATGGTGATTTGTGCGAGCGCAGCCACCCATGGACAGAGCCTTTTTCCTTCAGCGGCAGAATGGACCATCACACGCTGAATCCGACGGATGCGCGTGCGCTTGCACTGATCAAGGGAATGATTGCCGAGTACGGGGCCTTGTTTACCTCTGACAAGTTTAATATCTGTGCGGACGAGACCTTTGATCTGGGAAGCGAGAAATCCAAGGAGACGGCTAAACGGGAAGGCGTGTCCGAGATGTACATTGGTTTTGTAGGGGAACTGTGCCGTTTTCTGGTGGAACAGGGAAAGCGGCCCATGTTTTTCGGGGATATTATCTGCGGCAATCCGGAGTTCATAAACCGGCTTCCGGCAGATACCCTGTGCCTTACATGGGGATATGCACCAAATCAGAGAGAGGATGAATGCCGCGCCATGGCGCAGGCGGGGGCGATCCAGTATCTGTGTCCGGGCGTATGCGGCTGGAATCAATGGATCAATCTGATAGAAAACGCTTATCGGAATATCACACGCATGTGCGGATATGGGATGAAATATCATGTACAGGGCATTCTGAATACGGACTGGGGAGATTTCGGACATATCAACGATCCGGTTTTCTCGGTGCCGGGGATGATATACGGGGCCGCCTTTTCATGGAATCATGAGGACACAGGGTTTGAGGAAATCAACCGTCAGATATCGCTGTTAGAATATGGGGATGACTCGCGGGCTTTGGTGGGAATGATGGATCAATTGGCAAAGCAGTCGTTGTTTAGCTGGTGGGCGGCCGTATCTTATTATGAGAAACAGGCGCTTCATTACAACCAGAAGGACGATGCGGCCATATTCGCATCGGTGGAGCGGGAAGAAGAGGTGGCCGCGGCGGAACACAAGATTCGGCTTCTGATGCGGCAGATCAAAGAAACGGCAGTGCATTTGCGGGAAGATTCCAAGCCGGTCATAGAGTCCCTTGTGCTTGCGGGGGAAGCCATCGATATCTGGAACAGGGCAGGAGCCTTTCTGTATGAAAAAGAGCGAGGCGGCGCCTGGAACGAAGAGAGAGCGTTTCGTCTGGCGGGCAGACTGGAGTATTGGTTCATGGCCTATAAGGAGCAGTGGCGGAAGTGCAGCAGGGAAGGGGATCTGCACCGCATAGCCCAAATTGTGTTCTGGTACGCGGACTGTCTGCGAGGGAAATAAACCGTATCATATGACATTACAACAACAGGGAGAAAATGAAGATGCATTTTTTAGACAAGAGAGTCAATGTGATTTGTGACGAATTGAAAAAAATTAAGATCAAACAGAGATTTCCCGTGGAGGATTGGGAGTATAAAGAGGGAAACTTTGTGCATCCTGCGGATGCCGCAGCCGACGGGACAGACTTTCAGAAGTTTGACTGCAGGAATATGCACTGGTACGGCAAAGACCGTCATTACTGGTTTAAGACTTTGTGGAAGGTGCCGGAGGAACTGGAGGGGAAACCCATGTGGCTTCATGTGGCCACCCAGATTGACGAGTGGGATGACGGTAAGAATCCGCAATTTCTGCTGTTTGTGGACGGGGAGGCGGTGCAGGGCATCGACATGAACCACAGGGAGGTGTTTCTGCGAGGAGAGGCGAAGGCCGGGGAAGAACTGCTCATCGAGCTGCAGGCCTATACGGGAACGCTGCACACGGAGTTTAATCTGATTGTGGAAATGCGGGAGATCGACGCGGCGATTGAGAAGCTCTACTATGACCTCTGGGTGCCTCTGGCAGCTTTTCCCAGAATGGATAAAGAAGACAGGAACCGCAAGGAGATAGAGGAGATCTTAAACACTGCCGTGAACTTCTTAGATCTCAGGACGCCCTATTCTGCAGAATTTTACGACACCTTAAAGCAGGCTTCGGACTATCTTGACAAGGCGCTGTACTCGGACATGGCGGGGTACCGGGACGTCATAGCCACCTGTATCGGCCATACCCATATCGACGTGGCGTGGTGGTGGACGGTGGAACAGACCAGAGAAAAAGTCGGCCGCAGTTTTGCCACGGTATTAAAGCTGATGGAGGAATATCCGGGCTATAAGTTTATGTCCAGCCAGCCGCAGCTTTATGCTTTCCTGAAAGAGCGCTATCCTGAACTGTATGCAAGGGTGAAAGAGCGCATCGCGGAAAAGCGCTGGGAGCCGGAAGGCGGCATGTGGGTGGAAGCGGACTGTAATCTGACCTCCGGGGAGTCTCTGGTCCGCCAGTTCATGTACGGCAAGAACTTCTTCAAAGAGGAGTTTGGCGTGGATAACCGGATATTATGGCTGCCCGATGTGTTCGGGTATTCGGGGGCGCTTCCGCAGATCATGAAAAAGTGCGGCATCGACTATTTCATGACCACGAAACTTGCGTGGAACCAGTTTAACAAAGTGCCGTATGATACGATGATCTGGCGCGGCATAGACGGATCGGAAGTACTGACCCACCTGATCACAACGCTGGGGGTTGGACAGCCCGTTTCCGATTACTTTACAACCTACAACGGCATGCTTCATCCGGATGCCATCATGGGGGGCTGGCAGCGCTATCAGAACAAGGACATCAACAACGACATTTTGATTTCCTACGGTTATGGTGACGGCGGCGGCGGACCCACCAGAGAAATGCTGGAAACCTCTGTCCGCATGGAGAAGGGAATCAAAGGGATTCCGGCGGTGCGCCAGGAGTTTTCCCGGACATTTTTTGATGAACTGCAGGAGCGGGTCGGAAACCATAAGAGACTTCCGGTATGGGAAGGGGAGTTTTATTTTGAATACCACAGAGGGACGCTGACCTCCATGGCGCGCAATAAACGGGGCAACCGAAAGGCGGAATTTGGACTGATGGATCTGGAATTTCTGTCTGTGCTGACCATGCAGAGTATGCCTTATCCGCAGGAAGAGCTGGATGCCATGTGGAAGACGGTGCTTTTAAACCAGTTCCATGATATTCTGCCCGGCTCCGCCATTCATGAAGTGTACGAGGTCACGAAAAAGGAATATGAAGAGCTGGCATCACGGATGGCGCAGATGGCGCAGGAGCGCAGGAAGGCGGCTGCCGGGGAGGGAGATGCGGTGACCGTCTTTAATACGGTTGGCAGAGTGAGGGATGATGTCGTATGCCTTGGCGACTTTGAGGCGGAGGCAGTTATGGACAGCGACGGCACATGCTATCCGGTGCAGAAGACCAGAGACGGCAGCATTGCGTATATAAGCAATCTGCCTTCCAAAGGGTACAAATCCTATACGGCGGCAAAGGCGTCCGCTGTGCCAAAACCGTTTGTCCTGTCAGGCAAGTATGAGCTGGAAACGCCGTTCTACCGGGTGAAACTGGATGAACAGGGCATGATTACAGGCCTTTATGACAAGGAAAACGACAGGGAAGTGATACAGCCCGGCAGGCGTGCGAATCTGATGCGCATGTATGAGGATAAGCCGATTTATTATGACAATTGGGATATCGATATTTTTTATACCGAAAAGTATTGGGATGTGGAAAATCTGGAGCAGATGGAGTGGACGGAAATGGGTCCTGTCCGTGCAGCGCTCGAACTGACGAGGAAGGAGTCGAACTCTACCATCCGGCAGAAGATCATGTTCTATGCGGACAGCCGCAGGATCGAGTTTGAAACCTATGTTGACTGGAAAGAGCACCAGACCTTGTTAAAGGTGCATTTTCCGGTGGCGGTGCATACGGACGAAGCGGTATTTGACGTGCAGTTCGGCAATCTGACGAGAAAGACACACCGGAATACAAGCTGGGATGTGGCGCGGTTTGAAAGCTGCGGTCAGAAATGGATAGATCTCTCGGAAGGGCACTATGGCGTGTCCCTGCTCAATGACTGTAAGTACGGACATTCCGTACAGGATGCGGATATGGCGCTGACTTTGATCAAATCAGGCATTGAACCAAACCCGGTGGCCGATCAGGAGGAACATGTATTTACCTACGCGCTGTATCCTCATGCGCAGGGTTGGCGTGCGGCCGGTACGGTGGATGAGGCTTATAAGCTGAACCAGCCGCTTGTGGCGCAGCCAAATACCGCGGCGGGACCGGCATACTCTTTCGCGTCGACGGATCATGACAATGTGATACTCGAGACGATTAAGAGGGCGGAGGACGGCGAAGGGACGATTCTTAGAATGTATGAATCCGAAAATGCCTATACAAAGGCGAAGCTGACGGTTCATGCCGACTTTGCGAAAGCATATATTTGTAATCTGCTGGAAGAGAGGGAATATGAGGCCGCCGTCACGGGAAATGTGATCGATGTTGTGTTAAAGCCTTATGAAGTCATAACAGTCAGAATCCAATAAGCAGGTACCACAAAAGGCCGCCAACCGGCGGCCTTTTGGTATTCTCTGATGTAAAAGGTATCTGACATGTCATTCCTACAGGATAGCGTCCACCATAGATCCCATGGTCGGCACGTTTACACCGCTTCCGCCGTTGTTGTAGGTCTGCTTATTCAGGGTGTCGCCCTGTGTCGCATATCGGTAAATTTGGTTGACTCTATCAGTCATTTTCTCTGCGGCGGAGTAAGCGCCGGCAAACAGATTCTTGACACCGCTCATATCCGCGTCTTTGAATTTCTTCTCATCGATAGACAGTGTCTTGTCGGAGTTTACGGTAACGCCGAATCTGGAGAATGCACTCTTATTATTGCTTATGATGCTTTTTAGGTATCCGGCCTGGTTGACTACGTTGGAGTTCGCGCTCTTGTCAGTGTTCTTGATCAGCGCATTGTAATCTTCCACGAAGGAGGAGAACGCCTTGTAGACCTCGTCCTTGTTGTCATTGCCTATATTCATGGCGCCCAATTTTTCGATGGATTTGTAAAGCGTATCGGCGGCGGCCGCCGAGGAAGCGTCCGTGACGGTCTTGTTTTTATCTTTATCTTTCGTGGAGGAGGTGCCGGAGGTACTCGTTGATGAGCTTGTACCCGCATATTTGGCTTTGGAGGAGGTGACGGATTCGCCGTCCCCTGCAGCCCTGTAAATCTGGCTTGCTTTATTGACAGCTTTGTCTGCGAAGGAGCCGATACCGCCAAAGAGCGTTTTCACCGTCCCGCCCTTTCCGTGTTCCGTGTCGGCGAGGGCTTTCTTCATGGAATCCTCGTCGAAAGACAGTGTCTTGTCGGAGTTTAAGGTGATGCCGACCTTGGAAAAGAGCTTGTAATTACTGTAATAGGAGTTATATAAAGACTCCGCCTGTTTCTGTACCGTGGTATTGTCGCTCTTGGCAGCGCTCTTCATCAGGCTGTTATAATCCTTGATAAAAGCGGAAACCGAGTCCGTGATTTTGTCGATGTTTTCCTCGCTGCGGTCGTCGTAGTTCAACGAGCCGAGAGCGGAAGCGGATTTGTAGAGAGACGCCGCAGCGGAAGCGGACGCGCTGTCCTTGATCTTTCCTGCCTTTTTTACTTCCCCGGACTCCTCCGCTTCCTGCTTTTCCAGTTTCGCGTAGTAAGACTTCATCATTTTTCCGTAGCTGCCGTTTTTGATGGCGGCGTAATCGCCTAGAAGAGAACTTACCCCACCGGCATTATCCCCGCCGCTCATACCGCCGAGCAGTGTAGAGTAGGTATCTGCCATTCCTGAATTTAAACCGTTTAAATTGATTCCCATGTCTTTACCCTCCTTGTCTTGATAATTGACGTCCATGTCATATATATGTTTTAAGCAGATTATTCTTATATTTATTATTTCGTCTTTTGAAACGATTTGTAAAGAGGTTTGGGAAAAAATATTTACTAAAATTTTCGGAATTTTCTTGACTTTTTCACAAAAATATGCCTATAGGCATTAAAATGTCTAAAATACACAAAAAAAGAAGCAAAAGAGAAATGAAAAAAAGCAACATGGCGACAAATATTTTATATTGTTGACACAAATTGTTAAAAATGCTATAGTAATAGAAACGTATAAAAGTAAAAAGTGACAAAAATGTAAAAAGGAAAGAGCTTTCGCGTTTTGTCCAAATTGCAAAGAATGCAGGCGTATAATTTGTGAATGTTAACGTGGAGCTTTTACAATCGGGCGCGCGTGGCTGCCCGCCTTTTTTATGAGAAAGGAGAGCGTTATGGGATTTTTTCAAAATATTTTCGGGAACGGAAATAAGGAAGAGATCATACCGATTTGTGCGCCAGTGGCAGGAAAGCTCGTTCCTTTAAGCGAGGTCAGTGATCCTACGTTTTCGGACGGTATCTTGGGACAGGGGGCGGCAGTCATTCCCACGGACAATCAATTTTTCTCTCCCGTGGACGGTACGGTCAACACTGTGTTTCCTACCGGACATGCGGCGGCGCTCACCTCTGCGGACGGTGTGGAGGTACTGCTGCATATCGGTCTGGATACGGTGAAGCTGAACGGAAAACATTTTACCATTCATGTAGAGGAAGGGCAGCAGGTCAAAAAGGGAGATCTGCTTTTGGAGGCGGATCTGGAACAGATCAAGGCCGAGGGATTTGACACTATCACACCTGTTATTGTCTGCAACACGGAAGAATTTTCGGAAATCATGATGGCACGGGGCAGCAAGGTGGCGGTTGGTGATACGATTATAAATATTAGAAAAGGATGACGTCATTTTGGGGGAGATTTGAATGGATAGGTATAGCGGAAAGAGCGTGATGAGAGGAATTGCCATAGGAAGGATTTACCTCTATCAGAAGGTTGATATTCAGGTGACGGACCAGAAGATAGCGGATCCGGCGGCTGAGAAGGAGCGGCTTATTTCCGCCGTAGATCAGGCGAAAGCGCAGCTTACGAGGCTTTATGACGATGCTTTGCAGAACGTGGGAGAGGATCACGCGGCTATCTTTGACGTACACAAAATGCTTTTGGAGGATGAGGACTACTTGGAAGCTGCTACAGGGGAGATAGACAACGGCTTCAACGCAGTGTACGCGGTGGATCAGGCGGGCACGCAGTTTGCGGAGCTGTTTGCGTCGATGGACGACGAGTACATGAGAGGAAGAGCGGCGGATATCCGGGATATCTCCAGAAGAGTGATCCGTATACTTCTCGATTTGCCGGAGGAGGAGATCATCTCGGATGAACCGGTGGTTCTGGTGGCTGAGGATCTGACACCCAGCGAGACGGTGAAGCTTGACAAGAGAAAGATATTGGGGTTTGTGACGGTGAAAGGCTCGGCAAATTCCCACACGGCGATTCTGGCCAGAAGCATGAATCTGCCGGCGCTGGTGAATGTAGATATCGAGCTATCGGATGAACTTCACGGGAAGACCTGTGTGGTGGACGGATTTGAGGGCGAATTTCTGGTGGAGCCTGAGGAGGGGATACTTGCCGACAAGGTTGTACGGAAAAACCAGTGGGTAGCCGATCTGGAAGCGCTTGAGAAACTGAAAGGGCAGGACAATGTCACTAAGAGCGGAAAGCGGATAGATATTTTTGCGAACATCGGCAACGTGGGGGATGCAGACGCGGCCTGTGCGGCAGATGCCGGGGGAATCGGTCTTTTCAGAAGCGAATTTCTCTATCTGGGCAGAGAGACATTTCCGTCGGAGGAGGAACAGTACGCGAGCTATAAGGCTGTCCTCGAGAAGATGGATGGAAAGAAAGTGGTGATCCGCACGATGGATATCGGGGCGGATAAGAAGGTGGACTACTTTGGACTGGAGCCGGAGGAGAATCCGGCGCTCGGATACCGGGCAATCCGCATCTGCCTGGACAGAGAGGAGATATTCATCACCCAGCTCCGGGCGCTCTACCGTGCGGCGGCCCATGGCAAGCTGGCCATCATGTTCCCCATGATCATATCTGTGGATGAGGTGCAGCGGATTAAGCAGATCGTGGAGATGGTGAAGGAGGAGCTTACAAAAGAAGGTTATCCCGTGGGAGAAGCGGAGCTTGGCATTATGATCGAGACTCCGGCGGCGGCTGTGATTTCAGATAAATTAGCGAAAGAAGTGGACTTTTTCAGCATAGGCACCAACGATCTCACGCAGTATACGCTGGCGGTAGACCGACAGAATCAGAAATTGGAAGGGATCTGTGATACCCACCATGAGGCGCTTATGCGGTTGATTGAGATGACTGTGAAAAATGCCCATGAAGCGGGTATCTGGGCAGGCATCTGCGGAGAACTGGGAGCCGATACAGAGCTGACAGAATGGTTTTTAAAGATAGGTGTTGATGAGCTGAGCGTTGCGGCGTCAGCAGTGCTAAAGGTACGTGGGGCGGTGAGAGCGCTGCCATAAATAACCCGGATGCGGAAGCGTTTCCGGGGGTACATATAAATTTAAGGAGGGAGGATATAAGAAATGAGGGATTTTACTTATGTAATCAATGATCCGGTGGGGCTGCATGCCAGACCTGCGGGTCTGCTGGTAAAGAAAGCGGGCGAGTTTGCCAGCAGGATTACGATCGAGTCCGGGGGTAAAAGCGCGGAGGCGAAGAAGCTGATCATGCTGATGGGACTTGGTATCAAACAGGGCGCTGAGGTTGTCTGCCGGATTGAAGGCGAGGACGAGGATGCCGCTTATGAAGCGCTCGCAAATTTCTTCAAAGAGAACTTATAACATTTCAATGACTGGGAGGTAGTGTTTTATGATGAAATATTTACAGAAACTAGGGAAATCCCTGATGCTGCCGGTGGCGTGTCTGCCGATCTGCGGTATTCTGATGGGAATCGGATATGCGCTCTGCCCGTCCACAATGCAGGGCGGTGAGATGAGCGGCTTTTTGAACTTGCTGGGATTTTTCCTGGTGAAGGCGGGCGGCGCGTTGATCGACAATATGGCGATCCTGTTTGTAATCGGCGTCGGCGTCGGCATGGCGGATGATCATGACGGCACGGCGGGTCTTGCCGCATTGGCTTCTTGGCTGATGATAACGAATCTGCTGGCAGTCGGCACGGTTACGGCAATGATACCCTCCATCGCTGATGACGTGAACAAATCCCTTGCGTTTAGCAAGATTGCGAATCCGTTTATCGGTATTTTGGCAGGTATCATCGGTGCAAGCTGCTACAACAAATTTAAAGGCACGCAGCTGCCGGATTGGCTTTCCTTCTTCAGCGGCAAGCGCTGCGTAGCGATTATTTCGGGCGTGGTTTCCATTCTGGCTTCAGCGGTTCTGCTGATTGTGTGGCCGATCGTGTTCGGCGCGCTGATCGCAGTAGGTCAGGGTATTGTAGGAATGGGTGCGGTAGGCGCAGGTATCTACGCTTTCCTGAACAGACTGCTGATTCCCACAGGTCTGCACCATGCACTGAACAACGTGTTCTGGTTTGATACCATCGGTCTCGGCGATCTGTCCCACTTCTGGGCAGGTGAGACGAGTGCGGACGTAACATGGAGCCTTGGTATGTACATGTCGGGATTCTTCCCTTGTATGATGTTCGGTATTCCGGGCGCGGCTCTTGCTATGGTTCACACGGCGAAGAGCAATAAGAAGAAAGTAGCGATCGGCCTTGTGGCTTCCGCGGCTGTCTGCTCCTTTATCTGCGGCGTTACGGAGCCTTTCGAGTTCGGTTTCATGTTCCTTGCACCGATGCTGTATCTGATTTACGCATTGCTTTATGGAGTTTTCACGATCATTGTTACACTCCTTGGCTTCCGTGCAGGCTTCAGCTTCTCGGCAGGCGCGACGGATCTGTTCTTCTCGGCGTTCCTTCCGGGTGCGGCCAACACATGGATGATTATTCCTCTCGGTATCGCAGCGTTTGTAGTGTTCTATGTGGTGTTCCGCTTCGCGATTGTGAAGTTTGACTTAAAGACACCCGGCAGAGAGGACGACGACGTGGAAGAGGAGAAGAAAGCGGTTCTCTCCAACAGCAATTTCACCGAAGTGGCTTCCATTATTCTGGAAGGTCTCGGCGGCAAAGGTAACGTGAAGTCTCTTGACAACTGTATCACAAGACTCCGTCTGGAGATCAATGATTATACAAAGGTTGACGAGAAGAAGATCAAATCCGCGGGTATTGCCGGCGTTATCAGACCGAGCAAGAATGCGGTGCAGGTTATTGTCGGCACCAAGGTACAGTTTGTGGCGGATGAGATGAAGAAGATGCTGTAAGCGGATTGTTTGTTTCCATTTAAAAGTGAATAGCGAAAAGGATGTTAAGGGCAGTCTCCTTGTGGGGACTGCCCCTTCCTGTTCCTTCAGCAATGCCTTCATTTTTGATTCTTCTGGCATTAGTCTCTAATTTCGGGATAATGTAGTGGCGGTTAATCCGGCGGCGCGGAAACAGGAAACGAATTTCCCGCAGCAGAGGAAACAGGTACAAAATTCACAGGCTTCCCGCATATATTGGAAATGAGAAGATACGGCGGGAGACTGCAATGACTGAAAAGAGGAAGTGGAACGACAAGTTTTGGCTTGCGATGGGGGAACTGGAGCATAAAATACAGCGGGAGAACAGGTGCCGGACTGCGGGCGGCTGGCCCGAGCCGGAAAAAGTGGAGGCGTGGAATGAGGAGCGTCAGAGGCAGCGGGGCTGCGGACAGTACTGCGGCTCCGTAAGCGCGGCAGAGCGCCCTCAGACAAAGAAAGAGTATAAGAGGGAGCAGTTTCTGAAAAATGTGGTTGAGCAGACGGCGAAGTCGGCGGCCTTTCTGCTGGTGTCAGTGGCGCTGATTCAGGGGATCGCGAGATTCCTGCCTGAGTCGATCACCGTGAGCAGTTCCGTGGGCGGAAGAGAACTGCCGATTTACTGTGTGGAGACGGATAAGAAACAGGTGGCGCTCAGCTTCGACGCGGCTTGGGGAAATGAAGACACGCCGCGTATTTTGGAAACTCTGAAAAAACACAATGTGAAAGTGACGTTTTTCATGACGGGCGGATGGGTGGAATCCTACCCTGAGGATGTGAGGGCGATTCTGGCGGACGGCCACGATCTGGGCAACCATAGCGAGAATCATAAAAACATGTCTCAGCTCTCCGACGAACAGTGTCAGGAAGAGCTGATGAAAGTACATACCAAGGTGCAGGAGCTTACGGGGTATGAGATGTGCCTGTTCCGGCCGCCCTACGGAGATTATGACAATCATGTCATAACGAATGCGCACAAGTGTGGATACTACCCGATCCAGTGGTCGATCGAAACTCTTGATATAATTGTAAAGAAGGTGTAATATAATAGTGAAAAGAGATTAAAAGGGTAAAAGCCTATGGTAATCAATCACTTTTCCAACAAGACAATGGAGGAAAAAATCCACACTTACTTACAATTATTGGACTATATCTACCAGTCAAACGAGATTGAAAAGGAAAGAAGGGAGTCGGCTTCCAATGAAAAAGCAGATAGCGATATACGCCAGACAATCAATAGACAAGAAAGATAGTTTGTCCATCGAAACACAGATAGAGTTTTGCAGGAACAACATTAACTCAAACCCGAATGAACTTCCGATTGAAGTTTATGCAGACAAAGGGTACAGCGGAAAGAATATACAAAGACCAGAATTTCAACGGTTGCTTTCCGATATCAAGGAGAACAAGATTGCAAAAATAGTGATTTACAAGCTGGATCGAATCAGTCGTAATCTTTTGGATTTCACAACTATGTATAAGGAATTTCAAGAGCATAAGGTTGAGTTTTGCTCCGTCAATGAAACGTTTGACACGACAACAGCCACGGGTAGAGCCATGTTGAAGATCAGTATGGTGTTTGCAGAAATGGAAAGAGAAAACATTCAGCTTCGTGTAAAAGATAATTATTATCAAAGAATTAAAACAGATGGGCGTTGGGCTGGTGGTCCGGCGCCCTGTGGTTTTCAGAACGCCCGCACGGCAGACAATAAACCTACTTTGGAAATTAACGAAAAAGAGATTGATATCGTAAAATACATCTTTAAGAATTATGCGGAGCGACCGCATATTTCACTGGGTATTTTATGCAGGGAATTGACGAGTTTGGGATATGAAAGCCGCCGAGAAAACAAAATGTTTGATAATGTGACGCTGGCGCGTATACTGCAAAATCCAGTTTACTGTGTGGCAGACCAGATTCTCTATAAATATTATGAAATTCGCGGTATACATTTTTTGAATGAGCAGTCGGCGTGGAATGGAACCACATCTGCTCATATCGTAGGGAAAAAGCCGGGAAATGCGAATGTGCGAAAATACACCACGCTAAAAGAACAAAGTATTTACCTCACCAATTTTGCAGGAATCATTGACAGCAAAACCTTTATCCAAGTGCAGGAACGGTTGGCTCAAAATGAGCAATTAGGAAAAGATAACAGACCGACAAACCTTAAGGAATTCCAAGGATTATTGAAATGCGCAAAATGCGGCTACAGTATCAAAATGTATTCCAAACCCTATTTAGGATGTTATGGTGCAAGAGCTTTACGGTGCTGTGACGTAAGCTTCAAGGGGATTAAGTTTGAACAGCTTAGAGAAAATCTAGGCATACAAATGAAGTCACAATTGGACGAGGTGGCAAAGAAAATAGTCGCAGATCTCAAGAAACAACAGATAGCGGAGAAAAAGATTAAGCAATTAAAAAAAGAGATAGACAATCTTCTGGAAGTGGCTTCTTATGGCGGTGAGCCGGCAGGAATAGTTTATTCCAAGATAGAAGAAAAGCAACGGCAGATTAGCGAATTGGAGTTAGACGCATACCTTGATACCCGCGTTACCGACCGATTGGGTTTATCTTATGACATACCGGTCAAATGGAATCGTTTGTCGGACGAACAGAAGAAGAGAGTCACCCATACCCTTATCAATAAGATACTTTTGCACGAAGACGGTACACTGGAAATCTTTTGGAAATAAGAAGTTGCCCTGCCCATGTGGAGAGAACCTTGCGGATTTTTCAATGCAGTCTGTAAAAATAACATGGATTGAAATTAGTGTTATAAAATTTATGTATTGAAGGAGGGTTTTATAACATGGAAAGGGACGAGATAAAGGCTGTAGGATACGTCCGAGTATCGACTGACAGCCAAGTCAGGCATGGGTATTCGTTGGACGAGCAGAGGGAGGAGATAGTAAGATACTGTAACAATCAGCAATACGCTCTGTTGGAGATATTTTCGGACGAGGGGGTCAGTGGGGCGAAGGCGGACGAGGACGAAATGACGGTTGCGCGTGACGG
>CAMTMP010000052.1 GCA_947073545.1 uncultured bacterium | reverse complement strand
TGATTCCCAAGGCATTTCATTATATCAGGGTGGTATTGGAGCAGGTTATGATCCGAAGGAGAGATAAGAAATATATTATCAAATAGTTAGGCAGGATCTGGGTGATGGGAAATGTGATTATTACCGGAGGCGATTTAAAAAATAAAGGTGCTCAGGCAATGACGTTTATTACAGTTGACGAGTTAAGGAGACGCTTCCCGGATGAAAGGGTATATCTGGCATCAGGGACTGGCATGGCAGATGATGGGAGAAAGGCCGAACCTTTTCAGTTTGAAATTGTAGATGCCGCTATTTGTGACCTGAAAGGATTGGCATGTGTAAATCCCTTTATACGACTTCTTCTGGTAATGCGGTATGGGAAAAACATATACCATAAAGAATATGAAAAGATATGGCGGGAAACAGATATATTGATTGATATAAGTGGATATTCTATTGGAACGGACTGGGGAATCCGGACTTCACTTCTGGCGGCGTTGAGAGGGGAAATTGCCGCTTTATTCGGTGCAAAAGTTTATTATATGCCACAGTCGTTCGGTCCCTGTGATTTTGGCGGTTTCAAAGGAAAGATTGCGGAGTTTTTGCTGAAAAAATGGCTGTCATGTGCAGAGGTACTGTTTGCACGTGAAAAGCAGGGCTATGAGCTCCTTACGGACAGATACGGATTAACAAATGTACGGTTATCATGTGACCTTGTATTGCAAAATAAGAAGATTGATCTATCAAATGTATACAAAGAAATACCGGACATGCTTCGATTTGAAATAAAACAGCACAGCATTGCGATTATACCAAATGCCAAAACCTTTCGCTTTGGCAGGGAAGAAAAATTACTGTCTCTGTACCGGGCGGCAATTAACGGGATGATGGACAGAGGATATTTTGTTTATCTGATTTTTCACAGCAGTGAAGACAAGAAGATATGCGGAAAGTTGAAAGATCTTTTTTCGGAGGAAGAGAGAGTGGTATTAATTCGGGATGAGCTTTCCTGTATTGAATATGGACAAGTGGTGAAACAGTTCGATTTTGTTATCGCTTCTCGATACCATTCGATTATACATGCTTATAAAGAAGGGGTTCCCTGTATTGTACTTGGATGGGCAGTAAAATACGCAGAGCTGCTTTCTCTTTTTGAACAGAAAAAGTTTGTATTTGATGTGAGAGGAGATGTAGATGAGAGAAAGTTTCTGGAAATGATTACGGATATGGAGAAGAACTACAAAAGATATGTGGTACAGGTGAAGGAGACGTTAGAAGAAATCCAAAAAGAAAATGTATTTGACGTTGTGGAGATGGAAAAATGGCGGAAACGATAGAAAACTTAACTGTAAATAAAGGTTTGTGTGTATCGTGCGGAATATGTGTAGGAGTCTGCCCGGTTGCATGCATTTCTTTTCACAAAGATAAGGGCCAGTATTTGCCACAAATTGATAATGATAAGTGCGTTCACTGCGGCGGCTGTGCGGACGTATGTCCATCTTCTATAAAAGGGGAGGATTACGAAAAATATGCGCAGTTAAACGGCTGTGAATGGAGAGAAGAGACGGTTTTGTATGGAGCAGACATAGGCTGTTTTTCCACGTATTGTAAGGATTTGGAGATCCGAGAGAAAGCAGTCAGTGGTGGAATAGTCACCTTGCTCGTATTGAGACTTCTTGCTGAGGGATTATATGACTCAGCCTTTTTAGTGGGTGAGAATCGGTACGAGGGACAGGTGGAAAGTGGAAGGTATACAGCAGGTATGCTGCTTGATGGGACGCAAAAATCAAGATATGTACCAGTCAGCCATGCAGAGACAATCAGGTACATGAAAAAGCATCCAGAAGAAAAACTGATCATTACAGGTACGTCGTGTGCGGTGCATGGCATTTTACGTGTAATTGACCGGTTGCAACTGGAGCGATCCAATTACTTGCTGCTGGGATTATTTTGTGACCGATGTGAGAGAGACAGCATTGTGGATTACTTTAAAGGCAGGAGACCGAAGAAAAGAGTTACCGGATTTTATTTTCGTACAAAAGAACAGGCAGGGTGGCCGGGAAATGTAAAAATAGAATATGAGGACGGAAGTGCAGAGTTTTTTCGGCTCAGGAAAGAATGAGGGTCAAAGAGATTTTTCAATTGAAAAGATGCATCTATTGCTGTGATAAGTTAAATCAGTTTGCGGATATTTCACTGGGAGATGACTATGTGAATCATAAGGGCAGTATGCAGGTAAACGGGAGAAACCTAGTCGTTCTTCGGACGCAGGAGGGAAAAAGGCATGGGAAATAATCCAAAATGATATAATATCAGAACCTGTATCAATGGAAGATATAAGGAGGGCGCAGGGAGTACAAAAGAGGGAAAACAATTGCACATATGCGGTTCTGGCAAGAGAGGAGCTTGGCACACAGTGGTATCCCTTTTTGAAACAGAGTATTTCGGATGACAGTAGAAAAGGCTATGCTGATATATGTGGAACGATTGAATTGGGTATGAATTATCCCGAGTTGTCAGGACAGATCAGGAAACGCAATGCAAAAAAGAAACGAAAGACTTTTTCCCAGAGGTTGCTGTCAAAGATAAGAGGTTAACAATATGAGGGTAAAGCGCTTTTTACAGAACATGTTGACGGGTGTGGGCGGTCAGATGTTTACTTATATATTGCAGTTCGTAAGCCGTACGGTATTCATATACACTTTGGGAAAAGAATATTTGGGAATATCCGGTCTTTTTACAAATATTATTGGTGTATTGAATGTAACGGAGCTTGGACTTGGAGCGGCGGTGATTTTTAGCCTGTATGCTCCGTTAGCCAATAACGATAAAAAGAGAATTAATTCGATTATGCAGATGCTGCGGCGGGCATATTTTTGTATCGGTGCATTTATCTTGGCGGCAGGTATTATGCTGATTCCCCTTCTCCCGTATTTGATGAAGAAAACAACAGATTTGGTAAATATTCCGTTTATCTTTATGCTTTATGTGATAGAAACCGTGTCCTCATTTTGGTTTTGTGCATATAAGTCATTAATATTTAATGCGGATCAGAAGAGATATGTCGTCAGCCTATATACCTATGCCGCAAAAATTATAGGAACTGTTTGTCAGATCGCGGTTCTTTTTACGTTTAAATCGTTTGTGCTTTATACGTTGATAGGTATTTTAGTAAATATACTTGGTAATTTTATGATCGCGCATAAGGTAGATGTATGTTATCCCTTTTTAAAGGAGAAAGCAGAGCCCCTGCCAGAGGCAGAGAAAAAAGAAATTTATAAAAATGTAATCGGTACGGCCACATATAAAGTGAATACAATGCTGATTAATTCTACGGATAATATTGTCATCTCTGCGTTTATCAGCGTGGCTGCTGTCGGAGTTTACGATAACTATCATATGCTTTCCAATACCGTGTTTATATTTTTGCGCTCGGTATTTACTTCGGCGACGGCGGGGATAGGAAATTACGTTGCAAAGGAAGAGAAGAAGAAAAGTGAATTTTTATTTCGCGTTATGATGTTTGCCATGTTCTGGATGTTTGGATTTGCAACAATATGTTTATGGATTTTGCTTGACCCGTTTATCGAGCTGGCATGGGGAAACGATTATTTGCTGGAAAAGACAGCGGTAGTTGCTATATTAATTGAATTTCTAATAAAAAGTTTTCAGGTTGTTACCATCGTTTATAAGGATGCCTGCGGACTTTTTTGGAAAGGAAAGTATCGTCCGGTTGCAACTACAATTGTTAATCTGACGGTGTCTTTACTTCTGGTACAAAGCTTAGGTATTCTTGGGGTTGTCCTGGGCACAATTGCCAGTCGGTTATTAACGACATGGTGGTTTGAGCCATGGATGATTTATCGAAATGTTTTCGAGATGTCCTGCAAAATGTATTTTGTGCGTTACTTCTGTGCGGCTGCATTTGTAGCGGTTTATATTGGCATACTGGAGATTTTAAGCCTGTCGTTTGCGGATGTCACAGTTTCTAATTTTGTAATAAAGAGCATTTTGTGCCTGATCATCCCGAATTTTTTTACATGGCTGTTTTTCAGAAAGACAGAAGAATACATTTACTTAAGAAATATATTCACTGGTATTGTCACTGGTGCGTCGAAGAAATAAAATGACAAGCAAATGCCATGGCCGGTAAGATTAATAAGTTATATTGCAAGTTGCTGTTTCTTTCGGAGAACTGCTAGGCCGATATGTAACAGTGACAGTCCCATGCTCGTCTGGCTGAAGGGTAAAAAACCTGTTAGCGGAGAAATCCTGAAGCTTATAAGGTTCACCTTCAGCAGGAGACAGGATGATTTCATATTCCAGATTCATGTCTGGGGTCGCGATGACCTCGCAATGCCTGAGTGCTTCGTCATTGTCGGTCTGACTGTCATAATAGCTGACTCCAAACACGGTTGGCTCCAGATGAGCCAGCTTTTCGACATAGGAATCCCAGAATAACTCGTTTTCCGGGATTTCCCCATTGAGGAAATCGGCGAACAGAGTGCTAAACAATTTAGCTCCGGTATAGTTCATATGACCGGCATCTTTAAACAATTCCGAGCTATTAGGGATGTAAGTTTCTTTACACAGATTAAAATCATAATACCTGACATCGGTTCCGGCGATCAGATTTTGAACTGTCGTAATGTATTTATCGTAATTTCCGTTCCCTTGACGTACAAGATGATAATTGGACATGGGAGCGGATACCAGAGTCAATTGGATATTTTTCTTCTCGCAGAAAGAGATAATATCTTCAAGGGAATCGACCCAATCCTGACTAACGTCACCTAATGAGGCGGTGCTTGGATTACGCATGTCAAAAAAATTCCAGTCCCTTACCGCGTCCTTTTCGCTGTTTGCGAGATAACCCTTCCCATAATACCATGAGGTGCCGTTGGATATATATTCATAATTTTTATAGGCATTTGTGTTTTTCTTGATCAGTACATCTTTGACATAGTCAGCGTCAAAGAATTTTGTCCAGTATCGCCGCGCCAGAATAAAATTGTTCGAATAGTATTCCTTTGGGGAGATGCTGAGCAGATAGAGAGTTTTATCAATTGAAGGGCGCAGATAGTCCGCAATAATATAGAACTGGGTCAGTTCTGTCCGGTCTTTATAATTGTGGCGTGCGAGACCGAAGTATAATTCAAGGTAAATTTGTTTGATTTCGTTGTATTTTGCAGCTTCTTTGATGACCAGATAGGAGCCGTCTGGATGCTGGGCGGATGTGCCGCCGTTAAAGGTGTTGAGCCCCAGCTTTTCATCAAATATATCGGGGATAAAACTTTGATCACAGTGTGATGAACCTACGAACAGGACGTCGATATTATCTTGCTCGTACATTTCATGAAAAGTAATTCTCGTATACGAAGCGGTGTCATCTACTAAAAGGTAGCGGAAGAATTTACCCGTTCCGACAAGCAGTCCGCAAAACAACAAGAAGCAGATGATATGTTTCATTTTTGCTTTCATAAGGATGTTCCTCTCTGTTAAAATTGAAAATAGATAAACTGGCTGCTGTCGTATCCAACCCCGTAAATTCCGAATAGAATGATGCACCATATCAGACCAAGATACAGAGTCCATCGAAACCAAAGCATTTGTCGGTTGGTGAAAAGGAATACACTGCTTCCTGTCTCGTGGATAATGTCAACCGCAATGAGGATACATATTCCCATCAGCAGCATAAACCAGTTCCCACGATCAAGACCCATTTCGTAAATACTTGAAATCTGGAATGACGTTAGCATCTGGCGCAGGATGGCATAAACATGAGACAGACTGTCCGCCGCGAAAAATATCCATGCAAAATCTACCAGAGCAAAGGTGACCAGTCCTTTGCCGAGATTCCGGCTAAAGGAACATTCAGTTTCTTCTCTGATTTTTAAATGAAAACGGTTCATAATGCGGTTTTTGGTATTTCCGGCAATCTGATATACGGCATGAATGAATCCCCATGCAACAAAATGCCAACTTGCCCCATGCCACAGGCCGCTGACGACAAAGACGATGAGAATGTTAATATATTGCCGCAGCAAGCCTTTGCGGCTTCCGCCCAAAGGGATATAGAGATAATCCGTAAACCAAGAGGTCAGGGAAATATGCCATCTGCGCCAAAACTCTTTTATGCTGACGGCAAAATACGGTTGATAGAAATTTTGCATCAGAGAAAATCCCATGACCTGTGCGGCACCGCGGGCAATATTAGTGTATCCGCCGAAATCACAATATATCTGGAAGGCGAATAAAATGGAAGCAATAGCTAATTCTAGAAATCCATAATTCGCATAATTACCATATACTTGATTGACGAGAAGCGAAGCTCTGTCAGCAATGACAAGTTTCTGAAACAAGCCCCAGAACATTAGAAGCAGACCATCCCGAACGCGGGCGTAATCCCAGAGCTTTTTGTTCCTTATTGTCTGAATCTGGCGAAGCAGATTTCCCGATCGTTCGATCGGGCCAGCCACTAACTGTGGGAAAAAGGATACGAACAGGGCATATTTGATTATGCTCTTTTCTGCACAGATGGTTCCTCTATATACGTCAAGAGTATAACTAAGCGCTTGAAACGTATAAAAAGATATTCCCACCGGGAGAAGGAGATCCAAACGTCTGTCCATGGCCTCCAAGCCCAGTCGGCTAGAGACAGAACTCAACGTCTGCAATGCAAAGTCCGCATACTTAAAAATGCCGAGGATAGCCAGATTGATGATGAGAGAAGCAGCAACCAGAAACTTTTTGGCGGAGTTCTTTTCAAACTTCTCAATTAATATTCCGCTGAGAAAAGTAGTAACTGTGGAAAGCGCGATCAGGATAGCGTACTTCGGGTTCCAGCTCATGTAAAAATAGTAGCTGGCGATCAAAAGCCACGAAGTCCGTAAGCGCCTTGGCATGATAAAAAACAGTAATGTTACTATTGGAAAAAAGAATAGAAAATCAATTGAATTAAATAGCATTTTATCTGTTACCCCTCAACCCACAGGTTAATTTTTACTATTATTCTCAGTCATTGTATCATAGGGGGGGGGGTAAAGCAAGATGTTGTGGATTTTCATGATAACATTTTAAGTGCTACTGTTTTGATGAAGGTGTCTGTGGCGTTAATGCAGATGTTTTTAACGGTATTTAAAATCAAGTAAAACCGGAATAGATCGGAAAATAAGCCCCACAATCAATTAGTTTATAATCAATTGTGGGGCAGGATATTTTTTAAAAGCAGTCAAGTGCTTTTAACGTTTTAAATGTATTTTGTTTCTAAGTTTTATTGCAGAATTTTGCAGCCAATCACCTGATATACACAACATGTAACAGCCAATAAAAATCGCGAAGCAGTCTACAAAAATAATCCACCATGTATTGAGTGTGCTACAATGCAGTATACGTAAAATTCCTGACCAGACATCCCCAGCAAAAATATGTAAAAGATAAATCGGAAGGAAATATCTGGTGAGAGTGTAGGTGCTAAATTGCATTTTTAAATTTGAAAAAATAATCATACATAAAACCGATGTAATTCGCATGATGCGCATTGGGCCGATGTTTTCGATAAATGCAATTTGGGAACCATCAAAAAAGTCCATATAAATATTATGGGATTGCAAAGACAGCAACAGGCTGAATACCCCTGCTAGACTGTATTTGGCCATTCTGTTTAAGTGGGAGCAGTAATTGTGGATAAAATCACCTAGAATAAATAGCGCTAAATAGTTTATAAACTTCAAATACCACGGTAGACTAATGTCAAAAAGGAAAGGACGAATAAAGAGCACTATCCCTGTTATATAAAATACAATCTGACTTTTTCTTTTTAACATTATGAGTAGGGGAACAAGCAAATATACTTCCACAAAGGCGTACATAAACCACAAATGCCATCCTCTCGTAGGATGCCCTAACTTAGCCAGACTGCTCATTTCTACACTAAAATCAATTTGTCCGGTATGCAGGAGCTGGAAGCAGACTCCTTCCAGTAGATAGAACGTTAATGCCAATAGCCATGGAATGATTAACTTGTGGCATGTTTTCTTTATCCAGCTTTTATACGATATATTTTGCTGCTTTTCAATGTCAGTGCCCCTGACATCATAAAAAAGCAGGGAACCGACATTTTGGCAAAACAGGCTAGACATTGATGGAAGGCATTTTCTTTCTGGGTATGTGCACAGAAAACCAAAAGCAGGCAGATGCATCTTAGTAAATCATAATTATTGTACCGCTTGTTTAATACATTCTTGGTATCTGGAGTGAGGATATTTTTCATTTGAGCCTTTCTCCTGTTTTTGCTTAATGAATTGTGAATTTATAACCCAAAATTTTCAGGAAAGTTTGTCATGTACGGAAGAAATATGGTCTGCATTATTGATGAAAATTTTTGTTATTTGAAAATAATCCGGTTGAATCTTTGCATGGCTAGTACAGCGAATATTAAAATAATTGACATGCAGACTTGTCTGATTGTTAATCTGCGGCTTTGTCATCTGCCTTTCATTATTGTTCGCTGTCGTGTTTATCAGCTTATACTATAGCAGAGTATGCCTTCTGTTTCAATAAAATATAATTTTTTAGCTTCTCCGCTTTCAAGTTCCATAAATGCTCCTTAACTAAAGCAGAAAATCTGTGGTTATTTGGAAGGATATGTGATAAGATGGGGGTGGAATAGCGAAGAAACAGGGAAGGAATTGTCAATGAAAGCGGTCATTTTAGCAGGAGGAACAAGAAGTACGATCAGTAACGAGCAGCAGGGGATTCCCAAACCGATGGTGGAAATCGGCGGGAAACCCCTGCTCTGGCATATTATGAAGAGTTTTTCCGCATACGGAATCAGCGAGTTTATTGTATGCGGGGGCTATAAAGTGGATCTGATCAAAGAATACTTTATGGATTTTTATATTTATCAGTCAGACATTACGGTAGATCTGCAGAATAATACGGTACAGATCCATAAGAACCGAACGGAGGACTGGAAGGTAACGGTGGTTGACACCGGACTATACAGCGCGACCGGTTTGCGCGTGGCGCGCATAGAGAATTACATAGAGGACGACATCTTTTTCGTGACGAACGGAGACTGCCTTTCTGACATTGATATCAGAGACATGCTTGCCTATCATGAAAAGCAGGGAAAAAGGGCCACCATGGCGGTTGCCAGACCTACGGGACGTAATGAGGCGCTTCGCATTGCGGATGACGGATGTGTTATGGGAAACAAAGACGGCGAACGGGAGAGCAGGGCGTGGACGAATGCCTGTATGTATGTTCTGAACAGAAATATATTCCGCATTTTGAATGGTAACTATAACTTGGAAGATCTTTTGACGGATAATCTGGCGGGAGACGGACAGCTTATCACTTACAAACATAACGGCTTCTGGACGCCGGTGGAGACATACAGGGACAGAGTCAATATGGAAAATATGTGGAACGCGGGGACGGCGCCGTGGATTGCAGCGCAAACATCTAAAAAGCGGCAGACAGACGAAGGGATAGAGAAACGGGGCAAGCTATGAAAGTAGTAATATTAGCCGGCGGCAAGGGCAGCCGCATCAGCGAAGAATCGGTCTTAAAACCCAAACCGATGGTAGAGATCGGTGATAAGCCGATTCTCTGGCATATTATGAAAATATATTCCGCCTATGGTTTTAATGACTTTATTATCTGCTGTGGTTATAAAGGCCATATGATCAAGGACTATTTTATCCATTATTATATGTACCAGTCTGACGCCACATTCAGCCTGCAGGACAAATCGCGGGAGTATCACAATTCAACGGCGGAACCCTGGCGGGTGACGTTGGCCAATACCGGGCTGGAAACGCTGACAGCGGGGCGTATTTTGCAGATCCGGGATTACATCGGAGAGGACGACAGCTTCATGCTGACATACGGGGACGGCGTGGCGGATATTGATATTCCGGCACTGCTCGCGTTTCATAAGTCTCACGGAAAGATTGCGACAATCACGACTACGCAGCCGGCGGGGCGGTTTGGTGCGATCAAGATCGATGATCATGATATGATTGAAAGTTTCAAGGAGAAAGCAAGAAAAGACCAGTCCTGGGTGAACACCGGTTTCATGGTTTTAAACAGGGAAGTGTTTGACTATCTGGGGGACGGTTCGGAAATGCTGGAGAAAACGCCTTTTGAAAAGCTGGCGGCGAATCGGCAGATGGCAGCCTACAGGCATCCGGGGTTTTGGTCGCCCATGGATACGGTGCACGACCGGGCGTATCTGGAAGGGCTGTGGAGGGAAGGGAATGCGCCGTGGAAAATTTGGTGAAATGCAAAATTTTAATACATCGGTACCGGGTTCGAAGCCAGGCACCACTTGCATGGCGTGGTGATAAAAAGCAATACTGACTGGATTTTGTACTTCGCCTGTGTTACACTGATTTCATAACAATATAGTCTGTAAATACGGGAAAGGAAGTGGGTGACTGCATGACTGAAAAGGAAATGATCAAAATGTCTATCGAAGAGTTTGCAAGACTTCAGTATTATATGCTCGCGTCCGATAGAGATTCGGATGGATACAGACTCATGAAAGACCGCTATATTGAATTAAAGGTTATGCTAACTGCTTTTGGCATTAATCTGACAGAACTTGACAAGATAAAGGAGTAAACATCCACATAATATGAATATGTCGCACAGATCAAGGTGTAAAGTCTACAAAGTTACGATGGCATTACACCTTGGTTTTGTGCATTTCAGGCAGGAGGGCGAATAAATATGGAGCAGCGGAACAAACAGCAGGCCAGACAGCAGATTCTGGAACTGGTAAAAAATTATTGCGATACTTACCACAATGTAAAGAAACCTTTCGAGGAGGGACAGCGGATTCCGTATGCTTCCAGAGTTTATGACAGTGCGGAAATGGTGAATCTGGTGGACAGTGCATTGGAATTTTGGCTGACGGCGGGGCGGTATACGGATGCATTTGAGCAGAATATGGCGGCGTATCTGGGCGTTAGGTTCTGCTCGCTTGTCAATTCGGGGTCTTCCGCGAATCTGCTTGCGTTTATGGCGCTGACATCACCGCTTTTGGGGGAACGGGCGGTCGGGCGCGGGGATGAAGTCATCACGGTGGCGGCAGGTTTCCCGACGACGGTAGCGCCTATAATACAGTTCGGAGCAGTGC
This sequence comes from uncultured bacterium, assembly GCA_947073545.1. Taxonomy (GTDB): domain Bacteria; phylum Bacillota; class Clostridia; order Lachnospirales; family Lachnospiraceae; genus UBA3282. The sequence goes on along the minus strand of CAMTMP010000052.1, from coordinate 8,270 downwards.
CGGTGTTCGTGGATGTGACGATCCCGCAGTACAACATAGATGTGGCGATGTTGGAAGAGGCATTGTCTGAGCGGACGAAGGCGGTAATGATTGCCCATACGCTGGGCAATCCCTTTGACTTGAAAGCGGTCAGTGAATTTTGCAAGGCACATGATTTGTGGCTGGTGGAGGATAATTGTGACGCGCTTGGTTCTGAATATACGCTGGACGGTGTCAGGAAACTGACAGGAACAATCGGAGATATCGGGACTTCCAGCTTCTACCCGCCCCATCATATGACGATGGGAGAAGGCGGCGCTGTATACACCGACAATCCGCTTTTGCATAAGTGCATTCGGTCTTTCAGGGATTGGGGACGCGACTGTGTGTGCCCGTCGGGGCGGGACAACCTGTGTGGACACCGCTTTGACAGGCAGTATGGTGAGCTGCCGCCGGGGTACGATCACAAGTATGTATACTCACATTTTGGATATAATTTGAAAGCAACAGATCTGCAGGCCGCGGTGGGCTGCGCGCAGTTGGAAAAATTCCCGTCCTTTGTGGAGCGCAGACGCCATAATTTTGACAGGCTGAAGGCGGTGCTGCTGGCGGATGAGGCGGCGCGGATTGAGGAGAAGCTCATCCTGCCGGAGGCTTGCGAGAACGCCGATCCGAGCTGGTTTGGATTTTTGGTTACCTGCAAAGCGGGAATAAGCCGCAATCATGTTGTACAGTATATGGAAGCCCACGGGATACAGACGAGAATGCTCTTTGCGGGTAATCTGACGAAGCATCCGTGCTTTGACGAAATGCGGGCATCGAAAGAAGGGTATCGTATCGTGGGAGAACTGACGAACACGGACCGTATTATGGAAGATACGTTCTGGATCGGGGTGTACCCGGGCATGACGGACGAGATGATTGATTATATGGCGAAGACGCTGATCGAGGCGGCGGTGCAGTAGCCGAGAAGCCATAGGCAGCGGCAGAGAAACTTGCCGGACGGGCTTCTGCTCGGGAAAGAGCAGAGTTTGAGATTATGCCTTTGGCTCCTGTGAGTATGTCTGACGGCAGACACGGCATAGAACGCTTAAAATGGAGAAAATATGGATTTCGGATTAGAATTTTACAAAGGGAAAAAGGTGCTGGTTACAGGCCATACAGGGTTTAAGGGCACATGGATGTGTATGGTGCTTTCGCAGTTTGGCGCACAGGTGACGGGATACGCGCTTGAGCCGCCCACAGAGCCGAGCGTGTTTGCGCTGAGCGGGGTTGGGAGCAGAATCCGTTCTGTGAAAGGAGATATCCGGGATCTGGCGCATATGCAGCAGGTATTTGACGAGGCACAGCCGGAGATTGTCATTCATATGGCGGCGCAGCCTATTGTCAGGGAATCCTACCGGAACCCTGTTTACACTTACGAAGTGAATGTTATGGGAACGGTAAATATATTGGAGTGCGCCCGCACGCATGCCTGTGTGCGGTCTTTTGTGAATGTGACTACGGATAAAGTGTATCTGAACAAGGAATGGGAGTGGGGATATCGGGAAAACGAGGAGTTAAATGGCTATGACCCCTACTCTAATTCCAAGTCCTGCTCGGAGCTTGTCACGAGCAGCTATCGAAACTCTTTTTTGAATCAGGATTATGGCAGCGGAGATCAGGATATACGGCCTGCGGCTGTCTCTACGGCAAGAGCGGGAAATGTGATCGGCGGCGGAGATTTTGCGGCGGATCGGATTATTCCCGACTGTGTGCGCGCCGTGTTGGAGGGACGGGAGATCGTTGTTAGGAATCCCTATTCCATCAGACCCTATCAGCATGTGCTGGAGCCGATTGCGGTGTACCTGATGCTGGCGGCGAAGCAGTATGAAGATCCCAGATATGCGGGCAGTTACAATGTAGGACCGGATGAGACGGACTGCTGCACCACGGGGGAGATTGTAACGCTGTTTTGCGAGAAATGGAATCAGAAAACCGGACAGCAGGCAGCGTGGCGTAACGAGTATGACGGCGGGCCCCATGAGGCTAATTTTTTAAAGCTGGACTGCGCGAAGCTGAAAAGTGTGTTTGGCTGGAAACCGGTCTGGAATGTGGAGAAGGCGATGGAGATGATTGTGGAGTGGACGATTGCCTACCATGATGGAAAAGGGCTGGCAGAGCTGATGGACAAGCAGATAGAAATGTTTTTTTCACACGGATGATGAAAGATATGGGAGATAAACGGGACAAATGGGACTCGGGCATTATGAAATTAACGAGGATATGTCACAGAGATTAAATATTATGAAATTTGTTTTCATGGTATGTGTTGTGTTTATCCATTCTTATGCGCTGCCCGGTTTGCCGTATGCATTGGATGTACCCCGGTATGTGGCTGAATGTAAGGAAATTGTAGTGAACGGAATCTGCAGAGTTGCCGTTGATGGGTTCTTTTTCATATCAGGATTATTATTGTTCGCCAAAGAATTTACATGGCTTGGCAATCTGAGAAAAAAGGCAAAAAGCATATTGGTTCCGTATCTGCTGATTAATTCATTTTGGATTATCTTTTTTAGAGCAGTCAATTCTTTTGAAATGACAGCTCATTATTTTGCTGACGAAGCATATCAGATCAATGAGTGGATAGATGTAGCGGAGGCTTATTTAAATCCGATGCCGCTGTACTACCCATTTTGGTTTTTGAGAGATTTGATGATACTAAACATTTTTGCGGCTCTCATTAAAGTGATGATTGACCGGTTTCCGATATTAATTTTGCTTGTAATGATAGCGTTGCAAATAAAAGTGATATCGCTGCCATTGCTTGTAAGTAATAATTCTTTCTGCATGTTTGCGCTGGGCGGTTATTTTGTGAAGTATGCGGTGGATGCAGGGAAACTGGATCAGATCAGCCTTTGGTATATCGGAACGCTTTTTGCAGGGCTGATTTTGGCTAAATTGTATTTGTTTAAGGACTTGAAGTTGATTTTTTCGTTATATATCGTGTGCGGAATTTTCTTTTATTATCGGATTGCGGGAAAAATTCTGGAGAGCAAAATGGCGAGGCATGTTCTATGGTGTTCTCAGTTTACCTTTTTTGTTTATGGGTTTCATGAATTTTATATGGCTATGGGGAAACGTGTTCTGATGTCGGTAATTCCACAGTATGGCATCATACAGCTTTTGGAATTTTTTATGCTGCCACTTGTAATCAACGCTGTCTGTATTGCAATGGGAGCGGTTATGAAGAAGAAAATCACGTGGTTGTATAGGATGGTCTGCGGACTGCGGTAAAGGGGCGAACATGAAGAGATTAAAGAAAGAGACGAGCATAACAAAATCGGTGCAATGGGTATGGAAGGAAAAGGCTTTTGCCGCGTTTTTGCTCATCACAGCCTTTCTCATGCTGTGTACCATTATCTGGGTATATCACGTGAAAGTGCTGAATGCTCCCAAAGTATATTCTGATGGTTTTGGCTATTATGCGTATCTTCCGGCGCTTGTCCGCGGGGATTTCACCTTTGGGTTTATCGAAGCTGAGGGCTGGGAACACAGTCTGAAACTGATAGAGGCGGAAGGGGGACTCGTCAATAAATATCCTGTCGGGGTTGCGATTATGGAGAGCCCGTTCTTCTTTGCGGCACATCTGCTTTCTCTTCTCCGGGATGCTTTGACGGGGAGTGTGACGGCAACCGGGTATTCGAATCTGTATCAATACATGGTGCTTTTTGGCGGCGTCTTTTACTGGATGGCGGGAACGGTTCTGCTGTACCGGCTTCTGACGGGATATCTGGGTTTCTCGAAGAGGGTATCCCTGTTAGCGTGCGCGGTAATCACTTATGGTACAAATCTGTTTCATTATGCCTCTTATGACGCCTGCTTTTCGCATGTTTACTCTTACTTTCTTTTTAATCTGTTTCTTTACTATCTGTGCTGGTACGAGGCGCGGGAGGCGGAACATCGGAACAGGCTGTGGCAGACTTGTATTTTCGGCTTTTTGGCAGGGCTTATTTTTATGTGCCGCAACACGAACATTTTATTTGTGCTGACTTATGTATGTTACGGCGTCAGAAATTGGGAAACACTGAAAGCGAGGGCGGTTGTTATTCTGAAGCCGTCGAGGGCGGTTCCGATTATTCTGACAGGATTTGTGACGCTCTTTCCGCAGCTCCTTTACTGGCGTTCAGCTACCGGTCATTGGTTCGCGTATTCTTATGGAGACGAGCCCTTCTACTGGCTGGCGCCGCAGCTTGGCAACTTTTTGTTCAGTGTGAGAAAGGGACTTTTTTTCTGGAGCCCGATACTGGTTCTTTCGGTGATTGGGATGGTTATAGCAGTCAGGAAAAGGGAGAAACTTTATGTCGGGTTGGCGGTCTTTTTCCTGGTGATTGTGTATGTGTCCAGCGCATGGTGGTCGTGGTACTATGGCGGGTCCTTCGGACAGCGTGTAGCGGTTGATTTTATGTGTTTGTTTACCATTTTTACGGCGGAATTATTCAGCGGGCTGGAACATTGGAAAAAGCGGAACGCCGGGGGAAACGGATATAGGCTGGCGGTGGCTGCGGTTTTCGGATACTGTGGGATCTGCATTGTGTGGAACTTGATTTGTATGATGGCATATTGGCACAGGGTGCTGCCGTCCGACGGAGCAGACTGGAATACGATAAAGGACATTGTCAGTGGGGCGGTTGCATATATCTTTTAAATGGTTTATAATGGTAAACATTAATTGAGGAAAGGTGTGTTTAAGAATGAAAAAGAATCTGTTGCAGATATTCAAATTCACATATTTTGCAGGCTGTTTCTGGTATTTCTTTACTATACCGGCGCAGGCCTACATTGACCCGTCCGCGGTCACTTATATCATCCAGGCGGTGGCGGGCGTCCTGATTGCGCTGGGTGCGGCTTTCACTATTTTCAGACATAAAATCTTCGCTTTCTTCAAAAAGAACAAAAAGAACGGCGAGGCGGAGAGTTCGGCGATTGCGTTCAAGGATGTGGACGACTAAGGGGCAGCTATGGGTGTGATAACAGACGCGGTGGTAAACGGCCTTCTTTGGCTCATTAATCTGTGCTACGGGTTTTGCGGGAATTACTGGGCAGCGATTTTCATCTTTACTTTTTTGACGAAAGTAATCCTGCTTCCGCTGTCCGTGTGGGTGCAGAAGAACTCTATCAAGACGGTGCGCATGTCGCCGGAAATGAACCGGATCAAAGCGGCTTATTTTGGAAATCAGGATGCCATTTCCGAGGAGCAGTACAAACTTTTTAAGAGAGAAAAATACAGTCCCTTTGCGGATCTGGTGCCGCTTTTTGTCCAGCTTGCGCTCTTGATGGGCGTGGTGGAGGCCGTAAAGAGGGGGACAGACCTGACGGATATTCCTGTACAGACGGGCGGAATTACTTTGCTGATCCCGCTGTTTGCAGCGTTATCCGCTTTTTTCATGTGTTATGTGCAGAATAGGGCGAACGTGCTGCAGTCGGAGCAGGGGCGTGTTAACCAGTACGGGACCATGGCATTTTCGGTGGGGCTGTCGCTGTATCTGGGCTGTTTCGTCTCCATCGGCGTGGGCTTTTACTGGAGCTGCAGCAACATCCTTTCGGTGGTCCAGCTAATCCTTTTAAACATCTGGATCAACCCGAAGAACTATATCGATTACGAGGCGCTGGAGGAGAGCAAGGAGGCGCTGCAAAAGGCGAAGGCGTTCATGTCCGCGAAGCAGAAGGAGGACAGGTCGAACCCTTACCGGGCGAAGGGGAAGGCGGATTATAAGCGTTTCCTGAAAACGCAGGACAAAAAGATCGTATTTTATTCCGAGAAAAACGGATTCTACAAGTATTATAAAAATATCATCGAGGAAATGATCCGTCGGACCAATATCGTCATCCACTATATCACCAGCGACCCGGAGGACGAGGTGTTCGGGCTGGAGAGTGAGCAGTTTAAGCCTTACTACATCAACGAAAACAGAATGATCGTGCTGATGATGAAGATGGAGACCAAGATCATGGTCATGACGACGCCTGATCTGGAGAACTTCCAGCTGAAGCGGTCGTATGTGAAAAAGGACATCGAGTATATCTATGTGCCGCATGATGTGAACAGTGCGAATTTGTCTTTCCATAAGAATGCGCTGGATCATTTTGACACGATCTTTACGTCGGGGCCGAAGAATAAGGCGGAGATCGCAGAGCGGGAAGAGAAATTTGGCCTGCCGAAGAAGCGGCTGATAGAATGGGGTTCATCCGTGATTGACAATATGACAGTTTCCTATGGGGAGATGCTTTCGGAGGAAACGGGGCAGAACAGCCGGAAAACCGTGCTGATCGCTCCTTCCTGGCAGAAAGACAACATACTGGACTCCTGTATCGAACAGATGCTTGACCGGCTGGTGCAGACCCCGCACAAAATTATCGTGCGGCCTCATCCGCAGTATGTAAGGCATTTCGGGGCGCGGATCGACGCGCTGGCGGAGAAGTATGGAACGCATGATGTGACATTCCAGAAGGATTTTTCTTCCAATAGGACGGTTTATATGGCGGATCTTCTTGTCACGGACTGGTCGAGCATCGCTTTTGAGTATTCGTTTTCCACGTTGAAGCCGGTGCTGTTTGTGGATACGCCCATGAAAATCCTGAATCCGGACTATCAGGAGCTTGAGACAGTGCCCATCGATATAGAACTGCGGGACAGAGTAGGCATATCGATCGTGCCGGGGAAAATAGAAGAGGAGATCGTGTCTGTGGTGGACAAGCTTCTTGCGGACGAGCAGTTCTCCCGTGATTCCATGCGGAAACTGCGGGAAGAATATATATATAACAACGGTGGAAGCGGAAAGGCCGGTGCGAAATATATCATCGACCAACTGGTAAAACGTACGGGTGCATAGGCCGTTGAGAGATAGGTAAGAGGAACCTAATTTTATTGTGTATCAGGAGGTTTTGAGATGGTAAAGAGAAACGTATTACTGAATCCGGGGCCGGCAACGACTACCGACACGGTGAAAATGGCGCAGGTGGTTCCTGATATCTGTCCCCGCGAGAAAGAGTTTGTAACGATTATGCGGGAGGTGGAGGAAGGGCTTTTGCGGATTGTGCATGCAGATCCCAACGATTATGCGGCGGTTCTGTTCTGTGGTTCGGGTACGATCAATATGGATATCTGCCTGAATTCGCTGCTGCCGGAAAATAAGAAGATACTGATTGTCAACAACGGCGCGTACAGCAGCCGTGGCGCAGAGATCTGTGAATATTACGGTCTGCCTTATATCAACTTAAAGCTCCCGCTCGACAGGCCGGCGGATCTTTTGCAGATCGAGCAGACGTTACAGGAAAATCCGGATATTGCGCTGGTTTATACGACGCATCACGAGACGGGGACGGGTCTTTTAAACCCCATCAGGGAAATCGGGGCGCTGGTTCACCGCTATCAGGGTGTGTTTGTGGTGGACACCACATCGACTTATGCGATGCGTCCGATCAACATAGCGGAAGACGAGGTGGATTTTTGCATGGCTTCCGCCCAGAAGGGCATTATGGCCATGACGGGATTATCCTATATTATCGGCAAAAAGTCGGTGATCGAGGCATCCGCGAATTATCCGAAACGTTCCTATTACTGCAACCTGTACATGCAGTATGCGTATGCCAAGGCCCATGGGGAGATGCATTTTACCCCTCCGGTGCAGGTGATCTATTCGGTGAGGCAGGCGCTTTCCGAGTATTTTGAAGAAGGGGAAGAAAACAAGTGGGCGAGGCACTGCCGGGTCTTTCAGGCGATCAGGGAGGGGCTGACGAAGCTGGGATTCCGGATTTACATTTCGGAGGAGAACGAGTCCGGGCTGGTGGCGGCGGCGCTTTATCCCGACGATGCGAACTGGGATTTTGAGAAGATACACGATTACTGCTATGAGCGTGGTTTCACGATTTATCCGGGCAAGGTGGAGAAGCTGGGGATGTTCCGGCTGTGTGCGCTGGGCGCGATCGACAGGAAGGATATCGAGGACTTCTTTGCAGTGTTTCAAGAAGCGCTGTGCAAATACGGGGTTGCGATCCCGGTAAAATATAACTGATACAGGTAAAGGCGGGGATCAGATCATGGCGAAAAAGGTATATACATGCTTCTGTACGGATGTCATACATGAGGGGCATATGAACATTTTGAAAAGGGCGTCCGAATACGGCGACATCTATGTGGGGGTGCTCTCCGACGAGGCGATGGTGGGCTTTAACCGTTTCCCGACCATATCGCTGGAACAGCGGATGGAGATTGTCAGGGAGACGGGGCTTGTAAAGGAAGTTCTGATTCA
>CAMTMP010000051.1 GCA_947073545.1 uncultured bacterium | reverse complement strand
CAAGAGTTGGGATGCGCTCCCTTTAGGCTGCTTCAGCAGCTTACCGAACCTACCGGCTTTAGCCGGTAGTGGTTCAGATCAGTTATTATTTCATGGTACAGCTCCGTCAGATCGCCTTTTACTGGATTCTGGGTATGATGGTCGGCTCTCTGGTATCTGTTTTTGCAAAAGACGCCATCCATAACTGTTTTGAAAGAATCAGGGACAAAAAATGGGGAGTATTCGGCGTAATCCCGGCAAGCATTTTGGGGATTGCGTCGCCTCTGTGCATGTATGGCACGATTCCTATAGCGGCTTCTTTTTCCAGACATGGGATGCGCCACGACTGGCTGGCGGCTTTTATGATGAGCAGTGTGCTTTTAAACCCGCAGCTTCTTTTTTACAGCACGGCGCTTGGGGGAACGGCCATGGCAGTGCGGCTGGTTTCCTGTACTTTATGTGGGATTTTTGCAGGGCTGGCGGTACATTTTGCCTATGGGAAGAAACCGTTCTTTAACTTTGCGGGATTTGAGCCCCGTGCAAGCCATGACACAGACCCCAATCTTTTTATGCGGTTTTTGAAAAATCTGGGGCGGAATGTCAGGGCGACGGCTCTTTACTTTCTGATTGGTGTGCTGCTTTCTGCATTGTTCCAGAGATATGTCCCGGCAGACGGTTTTGCGGAGCTTTTCGGGAAAAGCAATGAGGGGTTCGGTGTGCTGATGGCGGCGACCATCGGTGTTCCGCTCTATGCCTGTGGGGGCGGGACAATCCCGCTTTTGCAGCAATGGCTGGTCTCCGGAATGAGCATGGGGAGCGCGGCGGCATTTATGATTACCGGGCCTGCCACGAAGATCACAAACCTGGGGGCATTGAAGATCGTGCTTGGAATAAAGCGTTTTGTTCTATATATTGCTTTCGTAATGGTGTTCTCTCTGATAACAGGACTCATTACAAATCTGCTGGTTTAAGGGAGAAGATTGTATGAAAAAAATAAAAAAGAGAACGGTGATTGAGCTGGTGATACTGGTGGTTCTGATCGTATGGGCGTCATGGTATTTGTTCATGGGTAGAAAGATTACAGGAGTAGATGATAATGTGGCTGTCGGAGACGAAGGGACGCATTCGCTGGTCGTTTATTTTTCCAGAGAGGGTGTTATACCGGATGGAATAGATGCCGCCTCCTCCGCTTCGCCCAATTCCAATCAGTACGAGGCTGAAAGCGATACGGAGGCTGCGGCTAAAATGATTGCGCAGCTTACTGGGGCGGATTTATTTCAGATCCGCACGGACAGATATTACCGCAGCGCTTTTTGGGGAACGGCAGCTACCGCATGGATTGAGGAGGCGTTGAATTTAAGACCGGGGCTGGCGGCAAAGCCGGAAAGCCTTGATAAATATGATGTGATCTATATTGGTTATCCTGTCTGGTGGTTTAATGCACCGATGGCGGTTGGGACATTTTTAGAGAGTTATGACCTGACAGGGAAAACAGTGGTTCCCTTTTGTACCAGCACAGATAATGGGATTGATGTAAGCATGGATTATATCCGGGAGGTTTCAGGCAGCGCGACGGTTTTGGACGGATACCGTGCCCATAATTCCGGTTTGGAAGATGTATCAGCATGGCTTGAACGGATTGGCATGTTGGAGCAGACAGACGAACAGCAGGATACAGAAACCGGTTTGACAAAATCAGAAGCGGATATAGCGGATACTGACCCGGAAGTGAGTGAACTTCCCAATGTCACGGAGGGAACAGAAGCTTATCGGGACTTTGTGATTGACAATGTGTACCATTCCGCAGATGCAGGGGATATTCATTACAATGTATATATTCCGGAAAGCTATGATGGCAGTAAGCCGTATGCCTTGTATTTTACGCTGCCCGGTTATGAAGGGCTGTATTTTCAGGGAGTCGCTGCCAATATCGAGTCGGAGGAATTTGGATTTGAGGCACAGAAGTACAATGACGAGATGATTATTGTTGCGCCGCAGCTTAACGACTGGGGAGAAACTTCGGCAGATCAGACGATTGCACTGGTGGAATATTTTCTGCAGCAGTATCACATCGACACATCGAAAGTATATGGGAACGGTTATTCGGGCGGAGGCGAAACCATGTCTATCGTAATGGGAAAGCGTCCTGATCTGTTTACGGCATATCTTCATGTCAGTTCACAGTGGGACGGCGAATACGAGCCTGTTGTGGATAACCGGCTGCCTGTTTATTTTGCCATAGGCAGGAATGATGAGTATTACGGTTCCGCCAAAACGCAGAGAGCGTATGATACGCTTTATGACTTGTATGAGCGGCAGGGATTGTCGAAAGAAGAAATTGACAGCCTGCTTGTGCTGGACATTAAGGAGCATGATTATTTTACCGGGAGGAATGCCCCAAATGAGCATGGCGGAGGAGGACTTTTTGCCTATGATGAGGAGATTATGGGGTGGTTGTTTTCAAAGTGATTGGGATATAACGGGAAAGGAAAGGCGGAGATGACGATGAAACGAAAGAATATTTTGTGTCTGTGCATGACGGCATTATTGATATTAGGCATAGCCGGATGCGGGGCAGAGGGAAAGGATAACAGTACAGGGAGCAGTCCTGTTCAGGAGTCAGGAGAAAGGGAAGTGTCCGGCAGTGAAAATGAAAACGGCGATTCGGGAGCAGGGGAAATCGCTGCGGATAAACAGGGAAGTGCAGATGCAGGCAGTGAATCCCAAGTAGGAAGCTCCAACATATTGATTGCCTATTTTTCCATACCGGAGGATGTGGAAACAACGGATGCGGTTGCCGGAGCCAGTATTGTAGTCAGGGATGGGGAAAAAATGGGCAACACCGAGTATGTGGCAAAAGTAATCCAGCAGACAGTCGGTGGGGATCTGTTTCGTATTGAGACGGTAGAAGAATATCCGCTTGACCATGATCCGCTGGTAGATCAGGCAGCGGGTGAGCAGGATGAGAAGAAACGCCCGGAGCTTTTGAATCATGTGGAGAATTTTGAACAGTACGAAACCATTATTTTAGGGTTTCCGAACTGGTGGGCAGATCTCCCGATGCCGGTTTATACATTTTTGGAAGAATATGATTTTGGTGCAAAGACCATTATCCCCTTTGTGACACATGGCGGCAGCGGTTTTTCGGGAACCATCCGGACTATATCGGAACTGCAGCCTGGCGCCCATGTAAGTGAGAATACCTTGTCCTTATCCAGAAACAGTGTAGCGGACAGCGAGGAAGATGTAGTGGCATGGGCGGAAAGCCTGGGACTGAACGCGACAGAAATTGCGCCGGACAATAGTGGTGATACAGTGGCAGATGCGGTGGCTGATCCTGTGGACCAGCAGATTTTATACCTTTGGGAAAAAGGCAACATGCCTGCGGTCACAGAGTATACAGAGAACAACGGAAATTATGCGGATGATCCGGATTTCCGTCCTTATATGGTAACATTTCCTGTTCCGGAGGGAACAGAAGTGAAAGGTGCTGTCCTGATCAATGCAGGCGGCGCTTTTCAGTTTAGAAGCGACCAGATGGAGGGAACCCCTGTAGCGCAGGAACTTAGCAGACTGGGGTATCAGAGTTTTGTGGTAAACTACCGCCTGCGCCCTTATACACAGGAGGAAGGAGCATTGGATCTGGCCCGTGCAGTCCGATTTGTCCGTAAATATGCAGATGTCTATGGCATTGATGAAAAGGATATTGCCGTTATGGGTTTTTCGGCAGGCGGTATTCTTGCAGGGGAAATGCTGTTGAATTTTGACGGTACGGTGAACGGAAGTGCCTTGGATGACAGTTATGTTCCGGATGAGCTTGACGGTATATCAGCGGATGCAGGCGCGGACGGCATGATTTATTCCTTTTATGGACGCCTGAGTGTCGCGTCCACTGACACGGACAAATTTGCGTCGTCCAATCTGCCGCCTACCTATTTCTGCTACGGCACCCGTGATCCGTTTGTAGGTGAGTTTGAAGAATGTGTGGAGGCGTTAAAGGAAGCGGGTGTTCCGGTAGAAGTGGATGTGCTGGAAGGCAGACCGCATGGGTACGGCTATACAGAGGGATGGATTCCTGCCTATGATGCGTGGCTGACAGGAATTTTTGAGAACAACTGAGTGTAGATACCTTTAGGTAATAACTTAGAAACCATTCGGAACTTCTGTAAAAGGTGTGGATTGATTAAAATAAAATCATCAAGGCAAAAGCAAAAACACGGTTGCAGAAAATCATGGAGGTTGGCTATGGAATATAGGACACTGGGAAAAGATCTGACAGTATCCGCGGTGGGGCTTGGCTGTATGGGAATGAGCCACGCTTACGGGGCACCGGCAGATAAAAATGAGATGAAAGAACTGATTGCGGAGGCTGTAGATATCGGATATACATTTTTTGATACGGCGGAAGTTTATGGTACGCCGGAAAATCCCCATCACAATGAAGAACTGGTAGGGGAAGCATTGCGGCCGTATCGAAATAAAGTTGTGATAGCGACAAAGTTTGGAATCTATTTTGACATGGAAAGCAAACAGGTAAATAAACCGCTTCTGCCGGATTCCAGACCGGAGGTTATCCGTGTCTCGGTAGAAAATTCCCTAAAGCGGCTGGGAACTGACCATATCGACCTGTACTATCAGCACCGCATTGACCCGTTCGTACCGGTTGAGGAGGTGGCGGGCGTCATGCAGGAGCTGATGCAGGAGGGAAAAATTACGCACTGGGGACTATCGGAAGCTGACGAGGAAACGATACGCCGCGCCCATGCGGTCTGCCCGGTAACGGCGATCCAGAACCGCTATTCCATGATGGCGCGCTGGCATGAAGTGTTATTCCCCGTACTGGAGGAATTAAACATTGGTTATGTGGCATTTTCGCCATTGGCAAATGGATTTTTGTCCGCAAGGTATGGGAAAGAGGCTAAGTTTGACGCGGGTACGGATTACCGGAGCATGATGCCGCAGTTTACGCCGGGAGCTGTGGAACAGAATCAGAAACTGCTGGAGCTGGTCAGAACGGTTGCGGAAGGAAAGCACGCCACGCCCGGTCAGATTGCCCTTGCGTGGATGCTTGGGAAAAAACCATATCTGGTGCCAATCCCCGGAACGAGAAAGTCAGACCGCCTGAAAGAAAATGCGGGGGCATCGGATATTAAGCTGACGGAAAAAGAGATTGCGGTTTTGGATAAACAGCTCGATGCGATGGAAATGTCAGAGGTATTCGGCGGCACCAATGCGAGAAGAATTTCTAAGCGGTCAAAAAACACCCGCTAAGAAATTCTACGGTTCCAAAGGGCGGAACCTACTCACATGGAAGAACGCAAAAACAGCGTTCTTCCCGTATATTGTTATGCTGCTGATGAATATAAAAAGGAGGACATCATAATGAACGAATTTGTTTTCACTTATCCCACAAAAGTATACTTTGGACAGAACTCTTTGGAAAAGGCGCTTCAGGCGGAGTTAAACAGACATGGAAAGACAGTGATGCTCGCTTATGGCGGCGCTTCCCTGAAGAAGAACGGCATCTATGACAGGGTAAAGGAGCTGCTTGCAAAGGAAGGAAAGGAAGTTGTAGATTTTCCGGGCATTATGCCCAACCCTACCTACGCTAAGGTGCAGGAAGGCGCGGCGTTAGCGAAAGAAAAGGGCGTGGATTTTATCCTCGCGGTAGGCGGAGGCTCCGTCATTGACTGCTGTAAGATCATAGCGGCGCAGGCAAAAACAGACAAGGACATCTGGGAAATGGAGTTTTCGGAGGGTAAATTTCCGGCGGAGTATCTGCCGATGGGGGCGGTGGTTACCGCTTCCGGCACAGGAGCCGAACAGAACTGCGGCGCAGTTATTACCAATGAGGAAAAAGGGATCAAAACCGGTGTGTTCGGCGCATATGCCTCTTTTGCGGTGCTTGATCCGGAACTGACGGCTTCCGTTCCCGCCATGCAGGTGATTTCCGGCGCTTTTGATACGCTGAGCCATGCGATGGAAACCTATCTCGGTAATTCCGATCATGACAATGTTTCGGATGATGTGGCGCTGGCGGTCATGCGCAATACTGTGGTCAATATGCGCCGTCTGCTTGAAGATGTGAACGATATGCAGGCGAGAAGCAATCTGATGTGGGATTCGGCCATGGCGGAGAATGGTATTTTGAAAGTCGGCAGGGTCACGGACTTTCAGGCGCACCAGATCGAGCATCAGCTCGGCGCATTTACAGACTGCAATCACGGACAAGGACTTGCAGTGATCCATCCCGCTTATTACAGGCATATTCTGAAGGATGCGGAAGAAAAATTTGAACGGTTTGCAAAAGCTGTATTTGGAAAAGATACAGCAGAGGAGGGAATACAGGCACTCAGCGATTTCATAAAAGAGTGCGGACTTCCGACCAAAATGGGCGAACTGAGGTCAAAGGTGGAGATCACGCCGGAAGTGCTGCGCAAGGTGGCTGATACCTGCAATGTTATCAAATGCAATCCCCGTGAGCTTGGCAGGAATGAGGTGTATGAGATTTTGATGGAGTGTATGTAACAAAATTGAACAAGTTCGATTGTGAGATTTGCTATGTAATCTCGGTTAAAAAGTATAAAAAAGGAGAAGTCGATAATGAGTGAACAGAAATATGTGAAACTAAATAACGGTGTGGAAATGCCCGTAGCAGGCATCGGAACTTTCCTGTTAAGCCCGGATGAAGCGGAGGCTTCCGTATTAAGCGCGCTGCAGGGTGGTTATCGTCTGATTGATACGGCAAACGCCTATGTGAATGAGAAGGCTGTGGGCAGGGCTATGAAAAAGTCCGGCGTGCCCAGAGAGGAAATCTTTCTGGAAACTAAGATTTGGCCGGCGTTCTATGAGCAGGAGGACGCAGTGGAAAAAACGCTTCAAAGGCTGGATACCGATTACATTGACCTGCTTTTGATCCACCAGCCTGCGGGCAATTATCTGGCGGGCTACCGGCTGATGGAGAAGGCTTATAAAGAGGGAAAGGTGAAAGCCATCGGACTGTCCAATTTCAACAAAGAGCAGATTCAGGAAATCCTGAATATCTGTGAAGTAAAGCCTGCCATCCTGCAGACGGAAGTGCATCCTTATTTTCAGGAGAAGGAACTGAAAGCGTTTCTGAATAAGGAGGGCATGGTAATTCAGGCGTGGTATCCGCTCGGACATGGCGACAAGGCATTGATTAACGAACCGGTATTCACAAAACTGGCTGAAAAATATGGAAAGAGCAATGAGCAGGTTATTCTGCGCTGGCATATTCAGGCGGGCAATATTGTGATTCCCGGTTCCAAGAACCCGGATCATATCCGCGATAATTTTGACCTGTTTGATTTTGCACTGACGGACGAGGAGATGGCACAGGTGGCGGCTGTTGATAAGAATAAGAGATATTATACGAGTACGCCCCAGATGCTTGAAGGGTATGTGAAGATGGTGCCGGATGTAGACGGGCAGAAATAAGTATTTGTACCGTAAGTTGTAACGGGGAGAGGCTATGGTAAAAAAGATTTTGATATTTTTTTCAATGGGATTATTCGCACTTGGCATGGCAGGATGTTCTTCATCCGGTCATGCCGGTTCAGCTTCCGTGCAGACGGGACCGGCGGAGGAACTGCCGGAGCAGGAGGTCATGTGCGCCATCCGCATAAGGTTGGGAGATGCGGTTTTAGACGGCGTATTATATGATAATCCGACAGCACAGGGGTTTGCCGAAATGCTCCCGGTCACAACAGAAACATGGCATGCCGCGCCGGGGTTTGCGAGGGCTTTTGACCTGCCGGCGCAGATTGCCGAGAAAGGTGAACCGGGATACGGATATGAACCTGGTTCGCTGGCCTATTGGGATGAAGGACCGTCCATTGCGATGATTTACGAGGCAAGCCGCAGGGAAACGGTGGTGCCTGTTGTACCAATCGGGAAGATGACATCAGATGCTTCCATGCTTGAGGAATATGAAGATATCATTACCATTGAGCTTGTGGAAGATGAGGAGTCGCTGTCCGGGACTGGCGGTACGTTGACGGAAAACAGCGGTGGAATGACAGAGAACGGGGGTGTGGCAGGAGGGAATGAGACTGTGTTTACGGCGGATACAAAGGTGTGGGATGTGATCCATGATCCGGTGTTTGGGGATTATGGACGACTAATCTTTCCTGCCGACAGATCGATCAGTGACAGCCTGACCTTGGGGGATGTGGGAAATATCCTCACATGGTATTCCTATGTCAGTCCCGAGAGGACGGTTGAGATAGCAAATTATCTGAGAGAACAGGCGGCATTGGGAGAACAGATTTTTTATGACATTTACACGGAGGAGGAAAAGGCGGCGGACCCGGCGAAAGAGGATACCGGTTTGTTCTTTTTCCGTGGAACGCCCGGTGAAAAATTTGCCGTTACCAATGCGGGCGGCGGATTTGTTTATGTGGCTGCCATGCACGACAGCTTTCCCCATGCGCTGGAGTTGTCGAAAAAGGGCTATAATGCCTTTGCGCTCATCTATCGCCCAGGCGCGCAGACGGCCTGCGAGGATCTGGCGAGGGCAATCGCTTTTATCCATGAAAATGCGGAAGAATTGGGAGTGGACGTGTCCGATTATTCCCTTTGGGGCGGCTCTGCGGGCGCGCGCATGGCGGCATGGCTTGGAAGCTATGGAACCGCTGCTTTCGGAGAGGCGGATTATCCGAGACCGGGCGCCGTCATCATGCAGTATACGGGTTTGTCAGAGGTGACAGGAGCAGAACCGCCTACTTATGCGTGTGTCGGTACGAGTGACGGGATTGCTTATTACGGGACTATGGAAGAACGGATTAGGCGGATACAGGCGCAGGGGACGAATGCTGAGATAGAGGTTTTTGAGGGACTGCCACATGGATTCGGACTGGGAGAGGGAACCGTGGCAGAAGGCTGGTTTGACAGTGCGGTTCGGTTTTGGGAAGACAATATGGAGAAATAACGAGGAAAATACCCGTTGTAGCATTACGGCATTTTTGCAGGAGGAGAAGCATGAAAGACAAAGTTATCGAACAGTCACAAAAATTTTGGCAGTCATTAGAGAAGGCGGATTCCAAAGGAATGCGCGAAGCCTGTGATCCGGACTGCTGGTTTGTCCACATCGGCATGAGCTGTGGTCTGGATGAAGAAATGGAGGCTTTTGACAAAAAGCTTTTTCAGCCGACACAAATTGATATTCATGGGCAGGAAGTCAGAGAATGGGGCGATACATCTGTCTGCATGACAGATGTAGATTACAGCCTGCTGCTGGGCGGCAAAGCGACCACTCATCATTTTATGACCACAGAGGTTTACCAAAACCGGAACGGGGAATGGAAACTGATCCAGTTTACCTTTACCGCACTGGTAAACTGATTCTGTATTTACCGCATGCAGAACATAAGGGACTCTCTAAACAAGAATCATATGACAGGAGGAAAATATCATGGAATTTTTAACACTGAACACAGGAACAAAAATGCCGCTTGAGGGATTTGGCGTATTCCAGATTCTGGATGCGGCGCAGTGCGAGCAGGTTGTATATGACGCGATAAAGACCGGTTACAGACTGCTTGATACGGCGGCATCCTACATGAATGATGTGATATGTTGTGAACTGTAGATGTAAACATTTCCGGAAAATGCAGTATTTTAGCGGAAATGTGCATCTGCTAAAATACAACATATGCGGCTGGCTCATTTGTGGTGAATGGATAATTGCAGATGTTGTGATAAAGGAAGAAGGTGGTAAATTCTTTTTATTCGTATCTGTGAACAGTTTAGCACAAAGAAAGGCGGTTGTATATGGAAATCACATATCATTGGGAAGGTGACTATCTAATCCCTGACCTTAAACTTTCGGATACAGCGGAGTATCAGATTGGGAAGTATGGCAGGATGAGAAAACGGTTTTTGGAAGAAAACCACAGGGGTGTTTATTCTTATATGCTTTTGTCTGAAACCTTATGGAAACATCTTGCAGAAGTTGATGAGGAATGTAATGAGATGATGGACAGGCTTGTAAGGCAGATGGCAAAGAATGAGGGCGTGACGGAACAGCTAAAATCCGATGACTGGCTGTGCTGGCTTCAAAAAATCAACAGCATCAGGAGCAGGGCAGAGGAAATAGTGCTGCATGACCTGATTTATTCCCTTTAACTTTGCTGAAAACCCGCAGGTTGTAGCAGGGCGCAGATAATGTCAAGACACCGGCTCCGCCTCGCCTGCGGCGGTCTTGACATTATCTGCGCTTCCTGCTATGGAGTGGTCAAGGGGGAACAAAGTTCCCCCATTGCATTAGAAATGCCAATGCGGTATCCTGAAAAAATCAAAATCGGGGATTGACAGGACGGAAAAAATAGCTTATTATTGACAATAAGAAATGGGTTTTTACCGTACAGTGTTTTCACTCAAGCGGGCTGCTCGTTTCTTTTTTTATTGCCAGAATGTCATACAGATATTTTTTGCCATCATCCGCATGACGGACTAACATACTTGCAGAATATATGTTATGCCTTGCTATTTTCCCGGTTTTATCATCATATACAGGCAGTGCAAACCTGATGCCATATCTATACCAGCCGTACAGCGCATCCGTCTTATGTTTTTGCTTCCGGTTTGCTTCATGTTTTGGGTTGGCGGCTATCCTTATAAGTTCCGGAATCGCTTGTGCAGCATTGGCTTTTGCCTTTGCAACTGCACCCTTTAAGGCAATACGGCTTTCTGAACTTGCATATTCATCGGGAAAATCTGTTGAAATATATATTTTCTCAGCAGTTTCTTCAATTTCGTAAAAATCTCCGATATACTCCTTCAGATATTCTTCTATAACTGTCCAGTCATCCCGCACTTTTGCCTTAAACCGTATATCGTTAATCAAAACCAGCTTTTTACCGTCAGCATCGGTTATGATGTTTACATTCCTGTTTTCAATCATTTCTTTTGTTCCCTTTCTTCTTTTCCCTTGATTTATAGACGTTATACTGGTTCTTACATTGCGGGCTGCAAAATTCATTTCCCTTCCTGCTTGCAATAAAGGCTTTTTTACAGTGTTTGCACAAACGCATATCACTGTCCTTATCCGTGAGCATGAAGGAAAAGCACATCTGCACCATGATAAGTAAGGAGTGGAAATCCCATACGATAACGGGCGCATCCTTTTCAAGAGCAATCCGGTAAGTCGGCGCTATACCGCCGAAAGCGGAAATGCCCTGACGGTACAGGCTGCGGGTATCTTCATCAATCGAATCATAATCGAGGTAATAAAGGAAACTTGTCATAAAGGTAAACGCAAGGTCAGTAAATTCTTTTACAATCCAGTCATACCTTTCCGCATATTCTTTCTGGAATCCCATCGTCACAGCCTGCGGCGCATTCCCCATAGCCATTGTAATCGCAATGCCTTCACGGTCAGTCACAGACCAGCCTGATTCTACGCCGCTTCTTTTGAAATCCAGTCTGTCAAAGGGATAGAAATAAGCAAGATAGTCCTCTGTGGACAGTGCTTCTTCCTTTATAAAGTGGTTTTTGGGAAGATATACGGATTCATAGGTTATAAAATCTGCTGTTGTCGGCAGGGCGGTCATAAAGCCGAGAAAACCGTACTTCTGCACAAAACTGAGGACAGATCCTTTCAGTTCTTCTTCAGGGACTTTGTGCATGGAGGCAAGCCCGATATTTACCGCATCAATAACAAGCTGCCCTGCTTCTTGCATGGGACGGTACATTTCCGGTTTACTATCTTTGGAAACGGTTATGTAAAGACTGCCGTCATTGCCTGTCTTATATTCATAGCCGCTGTACCTGATCCACGGTGCGCTGGTATGTTCAAATAAATTCTTCATAGAAAATTAGCTCCAATCCATCACATCATCTGATGTAATACTTCCTATATTATAAGCAGTTACCTATTAGTGGTCAAGCTGTTTGACATTTTCTTTTTACCCTTTTGGTGTTTGTCCTTTTTTCGCACACCATTTTCCAAGAAATAGTTTTCATCAATACTCATTGGCAAATTATTTTCTTTCCTGTATGTAAGCACGCCGCCGTAGAGTTTCCGTATCTTTTTCAGTGCAGTCTCCCGGATGCCCCGGATATTCCGGTCTGACTGTCCGATGCTTTCCGCATACTCCGCAGCAGAGTAATCATGCAGGAACAGGTAATAAAGCATATTTTTAAGATGTGGCTTCAGTTCCTTCAATATTTCCGATAAATCCACATCCGTGACAAGTTCATGCAGCGTTTCCGGCTGGTCAAATATGAGGTCAAGGAAATCGCCTGCAAGCATGAGCCTTTTCAAAACCGTGTCATAGGAAGGTCTGTCAGAAAGATACTGTCCGTCTGATCCCCATTCAAGCGGGATAACGGAACGCCCTTTTTCATGATCCCTTTCCTTCCGTTCCCTGTTGGCATCCAGTTTATCCCACCATTGAATGACTTCTTTGAAATCTTCCTCTGTCCGTGCGCTCTCCTCAATGCGCCGGAGGGCAAGCGCACGGGCTTCACGGTGCAGCATATCCCCGTCAGCATCGGTTATTAAGTTTTGTTCCCTGAATGTCTGGAACTCAGCGTATTTCGGCATTTGCGGTCAGTCCTTTGCAAAAAAATAAAATTTTGTAGCATTTTTTTCAAAAACACTTCCGTTTTTATAGCCGTTTTTCTCCCATTAGTGAAAGGAGTAATTCTTTTTATTAAAGAATCAGTTACAAGAAAGGAGAGAAACTTATGGGATACGGATAAAATACAAAACCAATTACGGAATACGGAAGTACAGGAAACATTATAACGGCAGTGAGCCGGAAGCGCAAGGGAGGATGCATGGAAACAGTAAAAACAGATAATGAAAGAATGATGGACACCAGCCCGCATGAGGCTGGATTTTTTTACAGAAGAATCGGCGGGACGCTTTTTAAAGTCAGGGTATATACGGGTTCAGGGTATGCCGACACGCTGGATGAAAAAATTCCCCGCTTAATTTTGAATGAAATGGTGACAGGCACAGAAAGTTATGTTAAGATGGATTCACCACAGATGAGCCAGCCGCTGGAAAGGAGTTCAACATGAACAACAGGACGGCTGGTGACAACAGAATAACTGCTCTTTACGAGCGACTCTCAAGGGACGATGAGCTTGCAGGGGACAGCAACAGCATAGTCAACCAGAAAAAAATGCTGGAGGACTACGCAAAAAATAACGGGTACACGAACACGGTACATTTTACGGATGACGGATTTTCCGGCGGCAGTTTTGACAGACCGGGATGGAAGCAGATGTTAGCTGAGATTGAGAAAGGCAGCATTGCGGCAGTTATCGTAAAGGATATGAGCCGTGTCGGGAGGGATTACCTTCAGGTTGGATTCTATACCGAGGTATTCTTCCGGGAAAAAGGTGTCCGTTTTATTGCTGTTTCCAATGGTGTTGACAGTGACAACAACACCAGCAGCGAATTCGTCCCTTTTTTGAATATCATGAACGAATGGTATCTGCGTGACTGCAGCAGGAAGATTACCGCAGTTTTACGGGCAAAAGGGAAAGAGGGGAAACCGATCACGAGCAACCCGCCATACGGGTATGTGAAAAGCCCTGATGATAAAAACATCTGGCTTGTCGATGAAGAAGCAGCGGAGGTTGTGAAAAAGATTTTCCGCCTGACCGTGGAGGGCATGGGACCGTACCAGATTGCAAAGCGGCTTATGGAGGAAAAGGTGGAGAAACCGTCATATTATCAGGCAACCAGACAAAGGGGCAATTATCAGACCATGTGCGATTTTGAAACTCCCTACAACTGGACGGGCGGATCGGTGGTGCGGATACTGGAAAGACCGGAATATATGGGCGACACAGTGAATTTCCGCAGCCATAAGGAATCCTATAAAGATAAGAAAGCGGTCAAAAATAGAAGTGAGGACATCCTTATTTTTCAGGATACCCATGAGCCGATCATAGACCGCAGGACTTGGTATCTGGTGCAGGAATTAAGAAAGACGGTGCGGAGGGTGGATACCAGTGGGGAAGGAAGCCTGCTGACTGGAAAACTCTACTGTGCGGACTGCGGCGGCAAAATGCACTACCGTAGAGGCACGACAAGGGCGGGCAGGGACTGGCGTGGGATTCCGAACGGGGAAGTCCAGCACACTTCCGCAGGCTTTAATTGCAGCACCTACAACAGCAGCAGAAAACAGTATAAGCAGGTGTGCTGTTCCCACTCCATCAAGGAGGACACGGCAAAGCAGCTTATTCTTGAAACAATACGATACGCCTTAAAAAGTGTCCGCATGGACGAGGCGGCATTTATAAAAAGTATGCGGAGCGCATCGGAGATTAGGGACAAAGGCGAGGTAAAAAAACTGAAATCAGACCTTGCGAAAAAAGAGAAACGCTCTGCCGACCTTGACCTGCTGATTAAAAAAGTGTATGAGGACAACGCAATGGGAAAATTGCCGGACAGACGGTATGAAATGCTTTCTTCCGATTATGAAAAGGAACAGCAGGAACTTGAAATTTCCATGAAAGAGATCCGGGAAAAACTCATGCAGTTTGAAGATGACACGGACAGGACGGAGGAATTTTTAAGCCTTGTCCATAAGTACACCGACATTCAGGAGCTTACGCCTGCCATCGTCAATGAATTTGTGGACAAGGTTATGGTTCACAGGATAGAAAAAACGGACGGCGACCGTGTGCAGGAGATTGAGATTTTCTTAAATTATATTGGAAAAGTGGAACTTCCGGCGCAGGAACTTTCGGAGGAAGAAATCGCAGAGGAAGAAAAGAAGCGGAAACGTCGCCAGTACAGAAGAGCGTACCAGAAAGCATACAGGGAGAAGCACAGACCGGAAATCCGGCGGCTGATTGAGGGCGCAAATGCGGCAGAAAAGCAGAAGCAGATAGAGGAAGCCGGACAGTCGGCAGACGAACTCCTGCATACAGACAGCATGGAGCAGGTTGCGGCTATGGTAGCCGGGGAAAATAAAGTTATCGTAGACGGCAGCCTTCCGACGAAAGAAGAAGTGAAACGCAAGTATGGCAGATGATTTTATTATTAACAGCAGCTTTAAAAAAGAGGGCGCACAATGCCAAAGGCATAAATGCCGGGGCATCAGTTAAGCACCGACCAGATTGGAAAGGAGACTTTTATAATGGCAAAACTTAGAGATTATAATATGAATGGGACAATTATTTTAGGCGTGGATGCAGGATATGGGAACTATAAAACGGCGAGGTGCTGTTTCCCGACTTCCGTGAGCAGGAGCGACCAGCCGCCTATCTTTACGAGGAACTTTCTGGAATATGACGGAAACTATTACACCATAGGAGAGGGGCATAAGGATTTTGTGGCGGAAAAGAGCATGGATGATGATAATTATATCCTTACCCTTGCCGCCATTGCGAAGGAGCTGAAAGCAAGGGAGCTGTCAACAGCAAAGATACACCTTGCGGTGGGACTTCCGTTAAAATGGGTGCAGACACAGCGGGATACGTTCCGTGAATATATGATGCAGAACCGCCATGTAGATTACAAGTATGCGGGTAAGCGTTATGTAATTGACATCGTGGATTGTACGGTTATGCCACAGTGCTATGCGGCAATAGCGGAGAGCCTGCCGGATTTTAAGGGTATGCACATGGTAGCGGATATAGGCAACGGTACAATGAATGTGATGATACTCAACAATGGTAAGGCGAGCGAGAGTAAATCTTGGACAGTGCGGCTTGGCGTGGGCGAGTGTTTTAAGGTAATTCGTGACTATATTTTGGATAAAAAAGCAGAGGAACTTCCGGCAGAAATCATTGAAAACTATCTCAGATATGGCAGCACTGATATAGGAGATGAATACAAGACGTTTATGGAAGAAGCGGCAAAATCTTATGTGGATAAGATATTTGCGGAACTGAAAGCGCACGGCTATAATCCTAACCTTATGAAGCTGTATGTCATGGGCGGTGGGGCAAAGATTGTGGAGCTTGTGGGCAGCTATGACAACGATAATGTTACCTTTAACCATGATATACGGGCAAACGCCAAAGGATACGAATATTTCTGTTATATGAAACTACGCAGACAGAAAGCAATGGCATCAGCCGGATAAGGGGAGGCGCATCAGAATGAAAAACAAAAACCACAATATCCGTTTTAACATGGAGAAAGGGGATGAGTGCAGGGCGTGGGAACTCCTGCACTCCCCGCAGGTACGGCAGATGTTCAAATCACAGAACAGATTTGTGATAGAAGCAGTCAATGATTATTATGACCGCTGTGTGGTGGTAAAGCATGATCCCTATCTGGAAACGAGGGAGAAAGAGGACGCTTTTGCAGAGCGCATCGTGGAAACGGTGGAAAAGAAAGTGATGTCCAATCTCCCGACACTTTTTGGGATGTATATGGCGCAGATGCAGTTTTTCCCTTTATCCGTCCCTATGGGAGCATATCAGGCGGCACAGGGCGGCATGGTGTACGGGCAGGGATCATTAAACGGCGCAGACAGCGGAAATGTGACGGGTGGCACAGTTTCTCCCGTTGTTGTGAATCCGGCAGATACGGAAGCGGCAATGCAGAATGCAGAGGATATGCTGGAACAGGACACGGCAGAGAGCGCCACAGAGCCGCCAGACAATGATCTGATTGATTTTGACGCATTTTAATATAAATATGGACAGGGCTACGGTAAGCGGATTTATCGTAGCCTTATTTTCATGGAAATCACCATAACTAAGCGTAAGGAATTGTAGAAAAATAATTGCTTAAATTTGAAGCATATGTTATAGTTGGTTAAATATTATAAATGTGAGGTTAGCCAACATGACAATCGAAGTCCTCAATAAACTTAACATATATGCAGATGCTTTCAACCGGATCCGTGATGTTATGAACGAACGGGAACGTCGGCTTTTTCTTGCCGAAACAGCTGTCCGGTTCGGATATGGTTCCATAAGCGTCCTCAGCCAGCGCACGGGGGTAGCAATCTCCACAATACGCAGAGCAATTGCCGAACTTTCTTCGCAGGAGGCAGCTGATGACGGGCATGTTCGCTGTGCAGGGGCAGGACGCAAACCAGTAGAAGAGATATATCCGGATATCGTAAACCTCATACAGGAAATCCTCGACGATGAAACTTATGGTTCGCCTGAAGGTGGCAAATGGATGTCATGCAGCCTGCGAAAAATCACAAAGGTACTGTCCGATAAGGGCATCCTCATTGAAAAGAGTACAGTACAGCGGATTGTTCGGGACCTTGGTTACAGCCGCCAGAAAAACCGCAAAATGGAACAGGTCGGTGATCCGGATCCTGACAGGGGCGTGCAGTTTGAGTTCATCCATTCAGAAACAGATAAGTCCCTGAGGGATGGCATTCCCGTCATTTCTGTTGATACAAAGAAAAAAGAGAATATAGGCAACTTCAAAAATGATGGTACGGAGTATCGGGCCTCAAAACAGCCGCGCATGGTGTCCGACCATGATTTCTTTATCCCGGAGCTTGGGAAAGTTGCCCCTTATGGGATATACGTCCTGAATAACAATGCTGCATTTGTAAACCTGGGAACAAGCGCCGACACAGGCCTGTTTTCAGTAGAAAGCATCCGCCGCTGGTGGTACACAGTAGGCAAGGAAAACTTCTGGTATGCCGACAGGATTGTGGTCACCTGTGACTGCGGCGGAAGCAATGGAAGCCGGAACAGGCTGTGGAAGCTTGCGCTGGCAGAATTGGCTGAAGAAATCGATAAGGAAATAGAAGTCATCCATTATCCGCCAGGGACATCTAAATATAATAAGGTTGAACACCGGCTCTTCTGTTACATCTCAAAACACTGGCAGGGCAAACCGCTGGTTGATGTGCAGACCGTAGTGAACCTGATTCAGTCTACAACTACTGGGAATGGACTGTCTGTTACATGTATGCTTGATAAAAATGTTTATGAAACGGGCATCAAGGTGACTGATGAAAGCATTGATGAAATCGACATTGAATACACAGGTCCACATCATGGATGGGCATACATCATAAAAGGCTTTAAACTTTAAGCGATAATTTTTCTACAGTTCCTATGCTATGGACGTGGCAATTACAAGCAAGCTCCGCCGCAGATTCTTTTACAGGAACAGGCCGGATTCTCCGCAGGGGATAAAATCGCCGTGAAATGCCAGCAGGGGCAGTTTATCATCACAAAAGACGGTACAAGGGCAGATTCAAGGGATTCATATTTATCCCGGTAAATGAATTTGGTAAATGAATTTTTTGTAAAGACTATTCCCTCCGGAAAGTGGTTGTGGTAGAATGGAGCCAGTGACAAATCGGTGTTTAAGGAAGGATTTTATGGGAACAGGAATTCTTGTATGCGGGTTAAATGGCACTGGAAAGAGTACACTGGGAAAGGCTCTTGCAGAGAGGTTGCATTTTTATTTTATAGATAATGAAGACTTGTATTTTCCTAAAATAGACCCTGCTTATATCTATGCAGCTCCACGCACTCGTGAAGAGGTTGAAAAGCTTCTGCTCAATGAGATTGAAAAACATGAAGATTTTGTTTTTGCGTCTGTAAAGGGTGATTATGGAGAGACCATTTATCCTTTTTTTCAATATGCCGTATTGATCGATGTTCCCAAAGACGTTCGGATGAAACGTGTTAGAAACCGTTCTTTTCAGAAATTTGGTAATAGGATGTTATCAGGCGGAGATTTATATGAACAGGAAGAACGCTTTTTTGCTTTCGTCAAATCCAGAGCCGAGAATACTGTTGAAAAATGGATACAGTCTTTGAACTGTCCTATCATAAGAATTGACGGGACAAAACCCATTGAAGAAAATATAAAGCTTGTAATAAAACAGATACAAAGCTAAATCGGTGTTTGCAGATGAATTTCCTGAACTTTTCTTATTTTTCAAGGTTTTTCAAGCCTCACGCAGTGAAAAATAGGTTGTTTTCTAGCTAGAATCTGCATATAATATAAGCGGAAGTGAGGTGCATATAAAATGACAATAGATACAAACACCATGATTTCAATTACAGAAGCGAATCAAAATTTTTCAAAAGTAGCCAAAGTAGTTGACGAACATGGAACAGCGGTTATTCTGAAAAATAATGTGCCCAGATATCTGGTTATTGATTTCAGTAAAGCGGAAAAAGAAAAAGTTGCCAGTAATGAGGATGTATTTGCGATATCTGAACGATTAATAAAACAGAATCTGGAAGCATATGGGGTTCTTGCCAAATGATTATTTTAAGCAATGAGCAAGTACTAAAACTTCATACAAGTTTAATCAAAACCACTGGAGGAAGTGACGGTATTCGTGATGAGGGAATGCTGGATTTGGCGGAAAAGAGCTTTATCCAAGCATTCAGGCAAAGGCGGCACGGCTTTGTTTTGGATTGGTAAGAAATCATGCAATGCTGGACGGAAACAAAAGACTTGGTACGCATGTTATGTTAGTTTTTCTTGCATTGAATGGATATGAATTGTCATACAGCTAAAAGGAGTTAAGTGATGTAATTCTTGCACTGGCATCCGGTAACATTGGCGAAAAGGAAATCTTACAATGGATTATTGAACATAAACAATAAGTCTTTGGCATTTGTGAGCGAAATACACCCATTGCACAAACTGTGTTTATGCAATGGGGATTTTGGCCTTGTAGGAAAGCAAGTATGCAGTATAGAACATAGACTGGTACAGCATTAAAGAATGAGGAACAAATTTATCAGAAGAATTTTGGAAATGGGAGATGCGATATAATTATGAAAGTTGTAGTTTTCGATTTGGGTGGAACATTAATGCAGTATGTAGGAATGCCTTACTCATGGGAGGACTTTTATTATAAGGGATTT
>CAMTMP010000050.1 GCA_947073545.1 uncultured bacterium | reverse complement strand
CAATGGCTGTTATCAAAGCCTTACGAAGACTATGCCTGAGAGAAACAGCTTAGCTCAAAAGTTGTAAAGTGGTGTTAGAATATGAAAGGTGCAATTACTATGTTGCCAGAAGAAAGAGCACGCATAAAAATAGACAATCAGCTTGTCAATGCTGGGTGGGATGTTGTTTCCAGACATGAATATATCCCAAATAGTGCATCAGCGGTTAAGGAAGCATTAATGCAGGGAAATACAGAAAGTGACTATCTGCTTTTTGTGGAAGATAAAGCGATAGCTGTTGTAGAAGCAAAGAAGGAATCTGATCCATTAGGAAAAGAAGTAGAGAAACAAGCCGAAAGATATGCAGTTCATCCGCAGTCATGGTATGGCTTGTGGTTTGAAGGCCTAATCCCGCTTGTGTATATGGCAAATGGAAACAAGATTTGCTATAAAAATATGCTCATTTCGGACAGTGAATATGAAGAACTGACTGAAATGCATTCTCCTAAGAAAATGTTTCAGATTATAAACAAGGTATCTGAGTATGGCGCTTTGCCAAGGCTTGAGAAAAGAGGACTTCGTGACTGTCAATATGATGCTGAAATAGAATTTGAAAAATCAATTAAGGCTGGCAATAAAAAGAATTTGGCGGTACTGGCTACAGGCGCCGGCAAGACATATTTGGCGTGTTTGGCATCCTATCGCCTGTTGAATTATACATCGGTAAAGAGGATTTTGTTTCTTGTCGATAGAAACAACCTTGCAAGACAAACTGAGTCGGAGTTTAGCCTGTTTGACAAGACGGAAAATCGTCAGACTATGAGTTCGTTATATCAGATAAGGCGTTTAAAAAAGGAAAAGGATATCAAAGGAGATATTATTATCTCAACAATCCAGAAGCTTTTTTCAGTCTTGACAGGACAAGCGCTGGAAGAAAGTAATGAGGATGTTGAAGATGAGAACATAAAGAAAGAGGAAGAACAGGAATCAGCAGAAAG
This sequence comes from uncultured bacterium, assembly GCA_947073545.1. GTDB lineage: Bacteria > Bacillota > Clostridia > Lachnospirales > Lachnospiraceae > UBA3282. The sequence continues at coordinate 19,380 of CAMTMP010000050.1, read as the reverse complement.
CATTCAGCTTGGCAATGATTTGAAGCTTCTGCCAGATTATTTTCAATTCATTATTGTGGATGAATGTCATAGATCTATTTATGGGAAGTGGAAAGCCGTGCTTGATTACTTTTCAGATGCGAAAATACTTGGTCTTACTGCGACACCTACACCAGAGGCATACAGCTTCTTTAACAATAATATCGTCAAAATGTATACATATGATGATTCTGTTGTCGATGGTGTAAATGTACCAGCAAGAACTTATCGTATAATGACAGATGTTACTGAGCATGGGGGAACGATTGAGGCTGGAACAGAAATTATAGAAATACCACGTCGCAGGAATGAGCCTGTTGCGTATACAGCGACACAGCCAATAGAATATACGCCTATACAGTTGGACAGGTCAGTTATTAATCAGGATCAGATAAGAAAGGTATTGATGGCTTATAAAAATGCTATCTATACAGAACTATATCCGGAACGGGAACAAAAATGGGAATATATACCCAAGACATTGATTTTTGCCAAGGATGATAACCATGCTACAGAAATTGTTGATATGACAAAAGAAGTTTTTCGGGACGAATTTGAAAATAATAAAGTTCCGCAGAATTTTGTGAAAAAAATCACCTATTCATCAGAAGATTCAAATGGGCTTATCAGAGAGTTAAGAGCAGAGAAAGATTTTCGTATTGCCGTAACAGTTACATTGGTTGCTACGGGAACGGATGTGAAGCCATTGGAGATTGTCCTTTTTATGAAAGACGTACATTCTGATGTGCTTTATACCCAGATGAAGGGACGAGGCTGTCGTGTCATCAGTGACGATAAGCTGAAAGAAGTGACGCCCAATGCCGATACAAAAGAATGCTATTACATTGTAGATGCTGTAGGTGTGACAGAGCATGAAAAATATATGCCACATCCAATAGCGACTTCCGGAGGAGGAAAGAGGACACTAAGCCTGGATCAGCTTTTGGAACATTTGTCGCACAATGAAGTCAGCGATGAGAACTTAATGCTCCTTAGAGATTATTGTGCAACGATTAATAGGCGTTACGAAAATGATGCATTATTTGGCAGACATCTTGATTATTTTATAACAACCTATGGTTTTGCACCAAGAACTGTAGCAAATAATATCAATAACGCATTTTCGGAAGGAATTATGGTGGAGTATATTAGTCCATCACGAGATAATTCTATGAGAATGGGACTTATCTATAAATTGATTAGCAATATTCCGGCAAGAAAGAAATTACTTGAAATGCAGCGAGGTTATTATGCGATAACAAATGATGAAGATGAAGTAATCTATGCCGGCTTTTCAAAAGAGTCAGCGATGGCTTATATTGATCATTTTGAGAAATATTTGAATGAGAATCGTGATAGCATAGAGGCGCTTCGGATTCTGTATAATTCGGAGGACCTTGTAATTACGCATACTATGCTCGTAGAACTTAGAGACAGGCTTCTTGCAGAAAACAAACAGTATGGTATTTATCAGATATGGAGAAACTATAAGATTCTTGATTCAGAGGGTAAGGTTGAAGAACTTGATATTAAGACAAATGTAAATGCGTTGACACATTTAATTCAGATCGTGCGTTATGCGTATAAGAGAAATCAGAAGCTTACTAGCCTTTTCACAGGATATGGACAGAGATTTAACCTATATTGCGGACAGAATCAACGTGTTTTAACAAATGAGCAGGAGCAGATTATGAGACAGATTGCAGAATATGTGATAGATGCAGGAGCAATTTCAGTAGCAGAATTGAATGAGGTAGATACAGATTTATGGCGGAAGGCTGTAACAATTTTCGGAGCATCTACGCTGAAAGAGGAGATGTCAGCTTTATCAAAATTTATATTGAAGGTGGCTTAAAATGGCAAATCAAAAAAGTGAAGCGGCTTTATTGAAAAAAGTATGGGATATAGCGAATGTTTTGGCAGCGGCAGGTGTCGGATTTACAGACTATATCACACAGCTTACATATATTCTTTTCCTGAAAATGGATGAGGAGAAAGAAGAACTTGGGCTTAACAGTACTGTTCCCGAGGGATATAAGTGGAAGGATTTAGCTGGTCTTAATGGAACGGATCTTGTTGAAAAATATGAAGAAATATTGAGGGAGCTTTCAAAGGATGAAGGATTAATCGGAACTATTTTTACAAGGGCAACGAATAAGATTGACCGTCCGGTTATGCTTGCTAAAGTCATAGAAATGGTCAGTGAAGAAAACTGGTATATGATGGAGGGGGATTTTAAAGGCGCTATCTATGAATCAATTCTTGAAAAAAACGGACAGGACAAGAAAAGCGGAGCAGGTCAGTATTTTACGCCGAGAGCTCTTATTCAGGCTATGGTTGAAGTAGTAGACCCCAAAATTACAGAAACGGTTGCAGATCCGGCATGCGGTACTGGTGGCTTTCTTCTTGCAGCTTATGAACACATGAAGAATCAAAGCAAAGATATAGAGAAACAGCAGTTTCTGAAAAACAATGCGCTCTTTGGAGCGGACAATACATCTTTGGTTGTAACGCTTGCTTCTATGAATTTGTATCTGCATGATATTGGTGTCAATAAGAGTCCTATTGCATATCAGGATTCTTTGATAGATACATCTGACAGGATGTTTGATGTAATACTGGCAAATCCGCCTTTTGGAACCAGACCGCAGGGAAGTGTGGAGGTTGCGGTCAATAGACCTGAATTTGTAAAAACATCAGATAATCAGGTTAATTTTTTACAGCATATCATGTCTATTGTTAGAAAGGATGGACGTGTTGGTGTGGTACTTCCGGACAGTGTTCTTACGGATATGGGACCTACGGAGAAAGTAAGGGAAAAACTTTTGAAAGATTTCAATCTTCATACCATTCTCAGACTGCCCACGGGTATATTTTATGCAAACGGAGTAAAAACAAATGTGCTTTTCTTTGAGAAAGGGAAGCCAACTAAGGAAATTTGGATTTATGATTACAGAACGGGTATTAAGCATACATTAGCAACAAAACCAATGACGAGAGCGCATCTTCAGGAATTTGTGGATTGCTATTGTGTTGGTCATCAGCAAGACAGAGTTGCCACTTATAGTATTGATAATCCGAATGGACGGTGGAGGTGTTTCACAGAGGAAGAGGTTAGCAACGCAGATAATCTTGATTTTAAGTGGATTGATTTGGAAGAGAAGGATGAGAGAACAGTGGCAGAGATACTTCGGGATATGCAAGAGGAGTCTGACAGTATTGCAGCAGCAGTTGAAAGACTGCAGACCTTATTGGGAGGAATAGAGGTTTGATAGATACGGCAGCATTAAGAAAATCAATTATTGACTTGGCTACATCAGGTCAACTATCAAGCATATGCGATGGTGATGATAGTATTAGAAAAATATTAGCTCAATTACCTGTAGTGTCAACTAAGAGAAAAAAACTTCTGGCACAAGAATACGAATATGATGAGTTGTTTTCGATTCCAAAACACTGGAAATGGATGAAGTTAGGTGAAATTTCATCTTATGGAGATGCCGCAACTAAAATAATGGCTATAGACGTAACAGATAATACATGGATATTAGAATTAGAAGATATAGAGGCAGGAGGGAGACTTTTAGTAAAAAAGCGAGCAGATAGCAGAAAGTCTATTGGAGAAAAGACCGTTTTTAAAAAGGGACAGGTATTATACAGTAAATTACGCCCGTATCTTAAAAAAGTATTGGTTGCTGATGAAAATGGAATTTCAACGCCTGAATTAATTTCGTTTGATTTATATGCTGATATTAATGCGAATTATATCAAGTATTGTCTGACTAATTCGTATGTAGACAGAGTAATTAATAAAAGATCATATGGAATAAAAATGCCGAGAGTAGATGCTGGTTTTATGGTTAACTTGCCTATTCCAGTTCCTCCTATACAGGAACAAGAAAGAATTGTTAAATTAGTTGAAAATATAATGGATGAAATTAATTGTATTGATGAAGCGCAAAAAAAATATACCAATGACATAGAAATTCTTATAGCTAAGTTAATTGATTCTGGTATTCAAGGCAAATTAACTGAACAGCTTTCAGAAGATGGAAATGCAGCAGATTTATATGAAGAGATTCGTGCTGAAAAAGCCAAACTTGTTAAAGCGTGTAAGATAAAAAAAGAAAAAGCACTGCCTGAAATAACAGAGGATGAGATACCGTTTGACATTCCTCCAAATTGGAAATGGGTTAGGTTGGGTGAGATATCGTGGTTTCAGGGGGGATATGCTTTTAAAAGCAATTTATATGTTGAGGATTCTGATAATCAGGTAATCCGCTTGGGAAATGTAAAACAGAATGTGTTATTAGTTGATGCAAGACCTGTTTTTATTTCGGATGAGTTAGCCAAAGAAGTCGAGGATTATAGAATTAGAGAGAATGATATTTTGATAACTATGACCGGAACGAGGAGAAAGAAAGATTATTTTTATGCCAAATGTGTTGAACAATCGGATTTACAAGGAAAAAAGTTGTATTTGAATCAACGTGTAGGCTGTATAAGGGTAGTAGATGGAGTGTACCCGCAGTTCTTAGTTATAGCACTACAAAATACAGAAATAAGGAAGATTATTTTTGAAAGGGAAACAGGAGCTGTAAATCAAGGTAATTTAGGCTCCGAAGATATCAAGAAGTTTGTATATATTCCACTTCCGCCATATGCTGAGCAGATTCGAATTGTAGAAAAGATAAGGGAGGTTATTTCATGTGGACAGATAATGCATCTAAAATAGATATGTTATTTTATAAACCATATGCTGATATTGTATCAGAGACAGCCATTGGTACAGATGAGGAGCCGCTGACAGTGGGTATATTTGGATTATGGGGTGCGGGTAAATCCACTCTCCTAAATCTAATTGGTAAGAATTATGAAGGGAACAAAGATGCTATTTATGTCTCTATTAATGCTTGGATGTTTGAAAATTACGAAGATGCAAAGACCGCTATTATGGAGGCTTTGCTTCGTGAATTAAAAGATAACGAAAAGATACCTATAAAAATAAGAAAATCATTTGTTTCATTGATTAAGAAGATAGATTTTCTGAAAGTCGGAACAAAGGCGGCAGCTACAGCCGCACCTGTTATAGCAAGTTTTGTTACGGGAAATCCATTGCCATTAGTTTTGAATTTACCTAATGAGGCAAAAGAAATTGAAACAGCTATTAAAAGTGTGTCTGATTCTGTAAGAGGAATAAAAGATGACTATCTAAAGGACGATGAAACGGTAGATGATAGTGTTGTTAATAATATAAGAAATTTCAGAAATGAATTTGAGAAAACGCTTGAATCAGAAGAAATAAACAGAGTCGTTGTTTTGATTGATGATCTGGATCGCTGCCAGCCAGAGAGGATTATTGAAACTCTGGAGGCAATTAAGTTATTTTTGTCAGTGAAAAAGACAACCTTTATCATAGCTGCTGATGAGAATGTAATTCAATATGCAATAAAGAAGAAATATCCTAATATTGACGGATTCAATATTGAATTAGATAAAGAGTATATTGAGAAGATGATACAAGTTCCTATTCAAATACCGGAATTATCAACAAAGGATGTACAAAATTATTTATTGCTACTTGTGCTGCAAAAGTACATGGAACCAAATGGATTTGAAATACTTGTATCTAAAATAGAACAAGAAAAACTGATGGTTCAGTCCGATGTAATTGAAGTGGAGCGATTGGAAGAAATATATGGCAGTTTGAACGACAGTATTTCCTTTGAAGATAGGAAGGAGTATAAAGAGGTAGTGGGTGCTATTCTACAGATTAGAAAAATTGCATCCCATACGCTTAAGGGAAATCCGAGACAGATTAAACGATTTTTAAATACATTTATTTTGAAGAGAAAGCTATCTAAAATGTATTATGGTGATGATTTAGACATGTGTATTATGGCAAAATTACTTATATTGCACAAATTGAATCCGGATTTATTTAATCAATTAAATGTATGGAATTCAAATTTTAATCAAGAAACAGATTCGGGAAATGAACAGTATAAACTAATGAGGCAGGGAATAGAAGAGAGTAATCCTGCTTCTGAATATCAAAAATGGTATAAACCACGTATTAAGGCATGGGTAATGTGTCCACCAGTGGAGTTGGAAAAGGAAAATCTTGACAGGTATTTCTATTTGACAAGAGAAATCTTAATTCAAAGCGATGATTTGGAATCAAATTTAAGTGAAGCAAGCAAAGCAATGCTAGATAGAATAGGTCATTTGTCAGCTCCGTTGGTTCCCAGAGTGGTAAATGATATGCGACAAATGAATTCCAGTGATTTAGATGATGTAATGACAATAATTATTAAAAGAATTGAAAAGGGAAATATTGAATCTTATTTCTATGCTTCTTTGTTTAAGGAATTTACCGATTATAGGAGAGACATAATTGACGGGATATTAAAGGATGAGAGTAAAATAGAACCGAGCCAATTGCCCTCTCTAAAATCTATGTATACTGCAGATCAAGCTATAACAAGTGAATTATTAGATAAACTTTTGTCGGATAAACGTATCACACAGGCTGTTATTAAAAAGATAAAGGATGTGAATAAATAAAATGGGAACATCAAAAGGTTACATTGCACCCAAAACACCACATTGGTCGCAGGCAAAAAGAGCGGTTACTTCATATATAAATAATGGAGATAGTGGTTCAAGAGCAAATGCAGCAGGGAAATTTGCAGAAGCCATGAGGCATGATATATCCTCATCTGAAAGCTTTTTCAAGGCAAGTGGAAATGTGATTGCCTTTGCTAATGCTGTATCAAGAAATGGCTTAAATCAGGCATTGCATGATTTTGGTAGGGATGATTTAATAGGAAAGAGTTCAGAAACAGTGTTTAATGAACTTCTGCAAGACTTTACTAATTACGGAAGTACAACAGAGGATTATCTTTCGGCGGAGGCAATTTCATCTGCCCTAAAGGAATTACAGGTCACTGATATGGAACAGCTAAAGGATATTCCATGTGAGAAAATATTAACAGAAATCCTCATTGAATATATTAAGTTTAGTTTCGCCTTTCGGTATGAAGAAAAGATTCGGATGAAAAAAAGTCCATCAGAGACAGAAAAACTTTTAAAAGAAATGAATAAATACATATCAAACGAACTACATGAAAAATTAGGCATTAAAGACTTAAAAAGTGTAGACTTTACAAAATTAGAAACTTCAAAGCTGGTAGAAAATGCTTTAAATGATGCTTATCAGGTATTTGAATTATTTTATGGGGAGGCAGACTAAATGAGATTTTGGGTTGATAAGGAGAACGAAATGTTTCCCAATAAAGAATGGGATGGTGCTTATATTTTTACACTGATTAGAAGGGGTTACAGTACTATTTTTACAAATATAGCTGATATATGGTATAGAATGGATCAGCTTACAATACCTGAAATATATGAAGATTTATTCATAATTGGTATAAGTGTATTTGCGTTGGACAAGAGGATTGATAGACGCAAGTTTCCTGATTGCTGGACAAGGAACATAAGTGTAAGTATACCAGTTTTAGAAATAGAACGGTGGAAACAAACAGAAGAACTGTGGAACAAGACATTGACTTTTTTGACAGGAGACATATGGGATATTCATTTTAGAAAATGTGAAAAACAGTTTAGCAAGAGGGAAAATCCGAATAGAAAGCATTTGAATCTGGGAGGATGTAATTGTGTATGCTTATTTTCTGGCGGTCTGGATTCTTATTGCGGTGCAATCAGGTTGTTAGAAAATGGAAATAAGCCTTGTTTAATAGGGCATAATGAATACCCCAAATTAAGGAGTAAACAGAGCGAATTTGCAGAAACTTTTCAAAAGTTGTATCCAGGGCAAGAAGTGAGATTTGTAAGTTTTACAGCCAATTCGCATGCACCTAAGAATCTGCTAGGAGAATCTTTGGTGGGAACAGAAAATACATCGAGGGGAAGATCACTGCTTTTCTTATGTGCTGCGTTATCAATAGCAGGAATTTTGGGGCAGAATGTACCTGTTTATATACCGGAGAATGGTTTTATAGGCTTGAATATTCCCCTCACGAATAGCAGGAAAGGGACATGCAGCACTAGGACAACGCATCCATATTTTTTGAATTGTTTTTCTGAAATATTGAAAAGTGTTGGAATTCATAATACAATTAACAATTTCTTTGCATATTCAACTAAGAGAGAAATTGTAGATTTGGTAAAAGATACGGAAGCTTTTAAAAGTCATTATAAGGATACAATATCATGTTCCCATCCCTGTCTTGCCCGTTATAATGAGAAAGGGAATAATGAATATCCTATAAATTGTGGATATTGTTATCCTTGTTTGATTCGAAAAAGTTCATTAATGAACGCACAAGATTTTAAATACTCGTTTTCTGCTGAAACCAAAGATTTTTTGAACCAATATGGAGAATCTGAAAAATCTAATGATTTGAGGGCAGTGATTTCGGCAGTATATCAATACAAATGTATGCAAGATAGTGATATTAAAAATAAAATCAGGTTGGCTGGGCATTTAGCAGAGGAAGAGGTTAATAAGTTTTTACGTTTGTATAAAGCAACTATGGAGGATTTGGATGAATTATTTTCCGCTAATAGTGATATGAAGAAAATGTTAGGTAAATAATATGATTGGTTTAATTGATACACATTTTCATTTAGATATGTATAAAAATTATAATGAAATATTTCAATATCTTGAAGTGGAAAAACAATATACTCTTTGTATGACGAATTCGCCGGGGGTGTTTTTGAGTTGTAGAGATTTATTTCAAAATAGTAAATATGTAAAATTTGCATTAGGCTTTCATCCTTTAAATGTGGGTTTGACATCAAGGGATATTAATGATTTTGTGCATTTATTGGAATATACTAATTATGTTGGAGAAGTTGGACTAGATTTCACGCGGAAAAAGGGAATTGAGAAAAATAAGCAGATTGGCTTTTTTGACAAGATTATGGCACTGTGTGCATATCAGAACAAAATAATATCAGTGCATATTCGAGGTGCAGAGGAAGAAGCTGTACAAATAATTAGTAAATATAATCCCAAACGCTGTATTTTACATTGGTATACGGGTTCTGTTATAATGCAGGAACAATTTATAGAATTAGGCTGCTATTTTTCTGTTAATGCCAATATGTTGCAAAGAATGGAAATTATTGATAGGATACCTAAAAATAAGCTGTTAATAGAGAGTGATGGACCATATTCTAAAGTAAATGGTAGAAAATATGAACCACAATTTTTGATAAAGATGTATGATTTGATTGCTCGTTCAATGAATGAACCTGATTTGATTCAAAGGGTATATTCTAATTTTAAGGAATTATTGGAAAAATAATGTGTTTTTATATAGCTGTGATAGTAGAAATTAATATTCAAATAGTTAGATAAATGTTTGTAATAATGGAGAATTTAATGTAAAATTCAATACTCGGTAAGGTAAAGGCTATAATTGCAGAAAGCAGATGATGATATGAAAACAATAGATGAATACATAAAAACAGATGATAAGGCAATATGTGAGAATATAGACGATTTAGAGTATAAGACAAGGGATAAGGTTGCGCAGAATATGCTGAGTTATTTTCGTAATCTTGTGGAACATATTGCGGTCAGGGTGTATTCGGAGCAACACGAAAATGCCTTTGTAGATTATGATACAATACCAAAGGCTATTGAATTTTTAAAGACAAGCAATGAGTTTTATTTTCTTAGGAAGTTTCATCATATGTTGCAGGAATCGCGTTCTCATTATACACCAGATAATGATGGGGCGGAACGGCTGCTTTTAAAATATTATGAATATTTACTACAGATTAAAGATTTCGTATACAGAAGATATCGGATGCAGATTCTTTCCAATATAGACAAGTTTCCGATTGATTTGGATGATACGCTGCAACAGTATTATGAAAAAATTGTAGAGAAATTAGATAAAGTTCGTTATCAAAGAGCTTATGAGACATATAATGAACGATTTTATTTGCAAAAATCAAAACCATTTTTTGTGAATCATCATGTTTATTACGAAAATACATTAATTCCAACAAATGATGAGTCCAGCAAATTTAATAAGTTGGTGGTATTCTCAGCCTTTAAGATTCCTGCTAATTATGCGATAAAGGTAGATTTGGATGATGATATCATTGAAATATCCGGAAAATTTATGCCGATTAAGATTGTGGCTGCATGGAGCGTATCTATAAGACCATGTGAGTTGAAAAATTTTGCAAAAATATTTGGATATAATATTGAGGTGCGTAGCGATCTTTCGGAATATATTGGATTAATGAATTATATATCAAGAACAGGGCTTAATTTAGTTGAAATTCTGGAATTTTCAGATAGAAGGTATCAGGCATTTAAAGAAAGAATTACGGAAAAGGCACAAAAAATTGTTTTATGTGATATTTTTGATAGAACAAGAGATTGGATAAGAACAAATAGGTTAGGCAGTAATAGTGTCCGCTATTTGTTATACGGTCTTAATAACAAAATAATAAAAGCGCAGTTGTCGAAGGAAGAAAATTATAGAATGAAGGGACTTTATTTAGATATTAAAGTTCTCCCATTTGAGGAAATGCCATTTAATTCAAGTCTTTGCAACCATAACCCATCAATATATGATTTGCTTTCATGCATAAAAACAGAAGGAAGAGAACACGAGTTGTTAGCTCGTCGTATAAATATAAATGCAGATACATATGGGAAATTATATACAAAAACAGATGAACTGGCAGGGTTTGAGAATATTGATGAATTAGTAAAGATTTATAATGATAGTCTATATAGAAAGCATCAAAATAGAAGATTGGAAATTATGGGTAAAAATCTTTTTGTGAAAGGTTATGAGGATGATACAAAAGAAATAATTCAAAGCCTGATTTCTTTTACAGAAGAGGGAGTGGTTGATTATAATGCCTCTGTGGAAGATTGGCTTATTGAGAATCCGAAGGTGATAGATAGTGACGAAAAGAGGGCTATTTTGCTTAGAATGTTTGATAACTCAAGTCTTGCAATGATTTATGGGGCAGCAGGAACGGGCAAATCAACTTTGATAAAACATATTTCACAGTTTTGGGAAGATGGTTCTAAGGTCTATATAGCAAATACCCATCCGGCAGTTGAGAACCTGAGAAGAAAGGTTAAAGACAATAGCGGTGAATATTTAACTATTAAAAAGTTTATTTGTTCATATCCAGCGGATAAAAATGTGGATATATTATTTATAGACGAATGTAGCATGGTTAGCAATCGCGATATGATAGAAGTTCTTAGAAAAAAGAATTTTAAGTTGTTGGTTTTGGTGGGGGATATTTACCAGATAGAATCAATTCAGTTTGGGAATTGGTTTAGTTTGGCAAGATATTTTGTTCCTGTAAAAGCACAATATGAATTAACAGAACTCTATAGGACAGAAAACAAGCAATTACAAGAACTGTGGAGTAGGGTGCGCAATTATCAAGATAATATTACTGAATGGATGGGACATTGTGGATATACGACAAAGTTAGATGAGTCAATATTTGAGCGGACATCAGAAAGTGAAATTGTTCTGTGCCTTAATTATGATGGTTTATATGGAATCAATAATATTAACAGATTTCTGCAAAGTGATAATCCAAACAAAGCATTTGTGTTGGGAGTTTGGACGTATAAAATAGGTGATCCGATTTTATTTAGTGATTCTTCAAAATATGATTCTATACTATATAATAACCTTGGAGGAAAAATAGTAAATATTGAGGAAGAGGAGAACAGGGTACTTTTTTCTATTGAGATTGACAAGGTGTTAAATAGCATCCATGTTTCAGGAACGGGACTTGAACTTATGCCAAAATTAAATCCGGGTAAGTCAGTTGTAAGACTTGCAGTAAAAAAGAAAAATGCCGGAGATGATGATAACGATGATGAAGATGCAGAAACTAATGTACCATTCCAAATTGCTTATGCGGTATCCATTCATAAAGCGCAAGGGTTAGAGTACAATTCAGTCAAAATTGTTATTACGAAAGAAGTAGATGAAATGATTACACATAATATTTTCTATACGGCAATTACGAGAGCAAGAGAAAATTTGAAGGTGTATTGGACGCCTGAGTCGCAGAAAAAAATTTTGGATAGTTTTATAAATGATGAAACATCATACGATGCAAAGATTTTTTCGGCACGGACAGGATTAAAAATTATTAAGAGGCGGGTAGTTTAATCTATAATGAGGATAGGAACATGGAACAATATGTGCAAAATATAATGTGTACAGATGAAGAAAAAGTAATCACATACTGTAAAAACATTATTAAGGCAGTTGATAAAACACGTGATGTTGCCGCGCAATCTAAATTAAAATCACGTAAGATAAAGGATGCGCTGCAAACGAAGGACAAGCAGACAATGTGGAATGTGTTGCAGGAGTACATACATAAGCATCCGAAATTGTTTACAATGGCTAATGGCGTGCAGCTTAGACGGGTAGATGAAGATTTTTATAGAAATGTATCAGAAAAAGATGTGGCAAGGCAATTGGAAATTGTGATAGGGCTTATATATCTGAATGAAGCAAAGCATTGTGTGGCAAAAGAGACAATAAAGGCGTGTTTTAAGAAGTTATTAAAGCAATCAGGTGTATTTAGTGAGCATGAAATTGAAGTATTGCTATTGTAGGAACTAAAGCGATAGGGAGAATGTTAAGATGATTGATGGAATTATGTATGGAATATCTGTATTTGTTGGAATCGTTGCGGGTATTGGGGTTACTATTGGAGTAGATTGTTTTAGAGCCAAAAAGCAAAATGCTAATGACAAAAAGAATCTTTCATTTGAAATTAGATGTAACTTATCTAAAATAGAGAAGTGGCTTGAGCTGATTATCGAATTAAGAAATTATGTCAATAGTGATAGGATTAACCAATTTAGTGGATATTTTAATTTATCTTCGGCAATATTTACTACGACAAATAAATTGCTGCAAGATGGAAGGATTTATACATTCCTTTCTTATGATAGTATAGAGAAAATTCAGGAGAATGGCACATATCTTTCTGTAGCAGGAGAAAATATGTTAAGTAATCAGATAATGCAGCATAAGCAAGTTGTACTGAATGGTTATATGAATGCAAAACAATCGGCATCAAATGATATAGATTTTTGGGATAAAACATTAAAGAAATGTAAAGAAAATTTCAGAGATATTTTAAAGGAATTAGAATAATCAATTGAGTTGTTTGGGATGCGAAAGGAGAAGGTGTATGATACATCCAGATACAATAAGAGCAGAAGCCAAGAAGAAAGAAAACGAAAATTTTAAGTTTCGCACTTTCTTAAAATGCCATGCAGATGAGAAAGAGTTAGACTGGCAATTCCTACACTTACATAAAGAACTCTTTGCAGATTATGACTGCAGCAAATGCAGAAACTGTTGCAAGATGTATAAAGGAAGTATTCCAGTGGAAGATATTGACAGGGATGCACAATATTTAGAAATAACGCCTGAACAGTTTGTTGATACTTACTTGGAAAAAGAAGATTATGGCATAAACTATCAGACCAAGCATAAACCATGTGATTTTTTGCAGGAAGACGGTAACTGTAAATTGGGCGATTGTAAACCTGATAGCTGCAAAAAATATCCATATACCGACCAGCCTGAAAGATTGTCAAGTTTGCTGAGTATATTAGATACGATAGAAATATGTCCGGTAGCTTTTGAAATATTTGAGAGATTAAAGCAGGAGTATAGATTTAGAACACGCAGATAAATCATTTAATGAATGTCAGAAAATAGTGTGTGGTGAATATATAATGGAGATGGGCAGGATGAATTTAAAAGATATTATTGGTGAGACAACGGATTATGATAAAAAACTTGCATTGGAAGTGAAAAAGCCAAAAAGCTGGTGCAAAAGTGTCAGCGCTTTTGCAAATGGCGTTGGTGGAACTTTGATTTTTGGCGTCTCAAATGATAATGAAGTAAGAGGGCTCTTGGATGCAGAGAAAGATGCAGAGATTATCAGTGAGCAGATAAAGACACGTCTTGACCCGATTTCGGAATTTCATCTTAGTTTTTTTAGAACGGAAGACGATAAGACATTGATTTTGTTAAACATTCGACAGGGGGAGGAAACTCCGTATTATTATTTGGCGGATGGTGTAATGGAAGCATATGTCCGTCTGGGAAATGAGAGCGTAAAAGCAGACGCAACAGAATTAAAGAGACTGGTACAGCGTGGAAAGAATTCATCCTATGATGCGTTGGCTACAACCTACAGTGTATCGGATTATTCGTTCAGCAAATTACGCGAGCGGTACAAAGCATGGACAAGAGAAAGCTTGGAGGATAAAGAGCTTGTGTCATTTGGTTTAGTGGATGATAAAGGGAAACTTACAAATGCCGGAGCATTGCTGGCAGATAATTCGCCTATCAGATGGTCAAGGGTTTTCTGCACGAGATGGAATGGATTGGATAAGGGTGGCGGCATTATGGATGCTCTTGATGATGCGGAATATTCAGGAAGTTTAATCAGTCTTTTGAATGAAGGAGCAGCATTTATCAAGCGAAATATGAAAACAATGTGGAAAAAGACAGCCAATTCAAGAATTGATATGCCCGAATATTGTGAACGGAGCTATTTTGAAGCATTAGTTAATGCATTGGTGCATCGGGATTATTTGGTAAATGGCAGTGAAGTCCATATAGATATGTTTGACGATCGGCTGGTGATATACTCGCCCGGAGGAATGCCGGACGGAACCTTAGTACAGGAACGGGTTATAGATGCAATTCCTTCGACAAGGCGCAATCCTGTTTTGGCAGATGTGTTTCAGCGGTTAGGATATATGGAGCGTAAGGGCAGTGGACTGACGAAGATAATAAATGCATACAAGAATGCAAATAATTATGATGAAAGTAAAGCGCCGCAGTTTATCTCATCAAGAGTGGAATTTACAGTTATATTGAAAAATTTGAATTATGGGGAAAACAGAGATAATAAAAGTGAAATAAATGATGTTTCACAAGCAGCTGAACAATATGTCCAACGCACAGAAGAAGTATTTCTGAATGCTTTGCGTAATAATCCGTATATTTCAATAAAGGAATTGTCAAAGCTGTTAATGATTTCAGAAGATGGCGTGAAATATCAGTTAAAAAAATTGAAAAGAAAAGGATTGATCGAGCATATAGGCGCTTCACGGGGAGGCTATTGGGAAGTAAAATGATTTTGGATATTGTATCCCCAATTACCCCAAAACCACCCCAAAATGACTCCAAAACTACCCCAAAGTGCCTTAAAATTACTCCAAAACAAAGATTTCTGCTATATGAGACTACCCTAAAATATATTCAAAAGATAAAAAATTGGAATTCTTATCTTTTGAAGAGTGTAAGAGATAATCAATCATTATTTGAGGAGAAACAGTAAGATGGCTATGCGAAAGGTGTTTTATGGACCGGAAGGTATCATGCTTAAGCATATATTGAGGATGTATGATAAAGAGAGCCTGTTGAATTATGCAAGAGATTTGGAAATAAAAGGAACATCAGGACTAAAAAAGGATGAACTTGCAGAGAAAATAGCGAATGAGTTGCTTATGCCAACAGTCATGAGAAGGCGAATCGCTGTGCTGTCACCGGAGTGCAGAATACTATTGGAACGTGCGATGAGAGAGCCACTCATTCCGACACCCGAAGAAATGGATGACGCTTTATTTCTTCATGAAAGCGATTACGCATTTCTGAATAAAAGGGAACAGCTTGATGTTCCGGTAGATGTGAAAATAGCTTATGAAAAAATAAATACGCCGGAATTTCGGAAGTATGCCCGTAAAATGTCATGGTTATCTCAGTGTCTTAATTTTGGTGAGGCTTTTTATGGCGTTTTTGACAAAGATGTACTCCGAAAAATATATAATGTGAGAAAGGGATATCATATTTCAGAGGAACAATTAGAAAAAATGTGTAGTGAATTTCCCGACGACATGACGGAATGTCATATGGAAGAAGGGCAAAGATTTATTGTCGCGGAGTATTTGGCATATGATGACCGCTATAAAAATTTATTGGACATACAAGCGGGCAAGGATTTTTATATTCCTAATGCTCAGGAAGTACTGGATTATTCAAGAAACTTATATTTATCTCAAGAACCAGCATATCAGAATTTTAGAGAGTTTTTACAGCATGAAATAGGAATGACATTTGACGAGGCCAATGCAGAGGCAATGGAGATATGGGATAAAATACAATTTGACATAGATTTTACTGAGATTGTTCAATATTTTATAGATGTTTATGAAGATTTATTAGACGATATTAAAATTGAGGAAATTATTCCACTTCTCCAAGAATTAAATAATAGCACCAGAATGCAGATACATAGAGGACATACGCCGAATGAAATGATGAGAAAAGGGATGGAGGAAGGTCGCTTTTCCCAAAGGCCTACAGTTGTACCCGGAAGTGCGGAGGCAGCTAGTCTTTTGAAAAGCGCATCGGAGGAATTGAAAGAGATGGGGATATGTGTTGACTTTGACAGTAACGCAGCGATTATTCCAAACAATTCTTCTCAGAACAATGTGTCTGGTCAGGCGGCTAATTCAATTAAGAAGATTTATCCCAATGATCCATGCCCGTGTGGTTCAGGCAAGAAATTTAAAAAATGCTGTGGAAAACATGGCAAATTATAAGTTGATTTGAATTGAGTAAATACCGTTTTACCAATTCAACTGCACACATACCAATTATGGAGATTATTACTTGGAGCCATCATCAAGTGTTGATGAGTAAGGTGTCAAGCAAAGAAGAATATGTGTGGCATTTGGAAAAAACTTTAGAGCATGGATGGTCGGTAGATGATTTGACATCCCAAGTGAAGAGTCAGCTGTATGAGAGGCAAGTTGTAGCAAATAAGATTTCAATTTTGAAAACAGATTGCCTATTGAACAGAAGGATATTGTTATAAGCACTATGAAAGATCCATATATGTTTGATTTTATCAATTATACAGAGGATATGTTGGAAACAGATATAGAAAATGAGTTGGTAAGGAATGTTACTTCGCTATTGATGGAATTAGGAATCGGTTTTGCCTTTATGGGACAGCAATATCATCTTGAAATTGGCGGAAAGGATTTTTATATTGATCTTCTTTTTTATAATACAAAGCTTAGATGTTATGTGGCGATTGATTTAAAGATAGGTGAATTTAAACCGGAGCAAGCAGGGAAAATGAATTTCTATTTGTCAGCTCTGGACGATTTGGTTAAATCCCCAGACGATAATCCATCTGTTGGACTAATATTATGTAGAGATGAGAATAGAACCATTGCAGAATATGCG
Source organism: uncultured bacterium (assembly GCA_947073545.1). Lineage (GTDB taxonomy): Bacteria > Bacillota > Clostridia > Lachnospirales > Lachnospiraceae > UBA3282. The sequence goes on along the minus strand of CAMTMP010000050.1, from coordinate 2,023 downwards.
TTAAGAGATATGTCGAAACCTATTGGTGTAAGCGAATATCATTTGTGTACAGATCTTCCGCTGGATTTGAAAAATGCTTTACCAGACCCGGAGGAGATTAGGAGTAGGATTGAAATGAAAAAATAAATTGTGCAGACCGTCTGCACAAATGAATTAGAAAGAGTTTTATGATAACACCATGATAACAAAAATCCCCAAAACCTCAGATACAGGGTGCATATCAAAGAAAAAACCGCCGAAAAAGCCCTGAAAATCACACAAAATCACCCTGATTTCCACCACAGAAAACCGTGAGGGTGGTAGAACTGTTGGTTCTGGACGTGTGGCTACGATTATTGAGTAATCAGTAAAAAGCTAGATTTTATGGGGCTTTCCGAGAAATCGGGAAGCCCTTTTTGAAACTTTGCAACAGTGAAAATATGTAAAGCGGTGCCGAAACGGTGTAAGCGTCAAATAAGATGGTGGATAGAAAAATAACCGTAAACGGTAGATAGTGCGTACCTCGACTATGGCGGCAAAATGTGTGACAATAGACTATATTTCTATCATGGGTATTAAAAGTTAAGTCTCAACTTTTGATACCGCTATACGGAGGTAAGTCTATGAGTTCAGAAACAACGGTAGTAGCTGTACAGTACCGTTTACAAGAATGGGCTGCACAGATCAGAGAATGCCAGAACCGTCCCGCAGGCATGAGTGTCATCGATTGGTGTGCCAGCCACGGCATTGCGAAAGCAACCTATTATTACAGACTGCGCCGCGTAAGGGAAGCGTGTCTGGAATCCCTTGCGCCAGAGGCTTTGGTGCAGCAGATTGTCCCGGTAAACCCAGGCTTTCTGCAGCAGGAAACACAAAGCGGCAGCGGTATACAGCAGGGGCTTTCCGTTTCTGTAAATGGTTTTTCCATCCACGTAACGGAATCCACACCAATGCCGCTGCTTGCGGCAGTCCTTAAGGTGGTGCGGGATGCTCAATGACGCCACCTGCTTTAAAGCCGTCTACATTGTCTGCGGCTACACCGATCTGCGCGCCGGGATGGACCGGCTGGCGGCACTCGTGGAAGCACAGACCGGGAACCGGCCGTATAGAAAGGACACCCTTTATCTTTTCTGCGGGAGACGCACAGACCGCATCAAGGGGCTTGTATGGGAAGGGGACGGATGGCTCCTGTTATACAAGCGGCTCTCAGAAAGCCGGTTCCAGTGGCCGCGCACCCCGGAGGATGTACGTGAATTAACGCCGCGGCAGTTCCGATGGCTGATGGAAGGGCTGACGATCACCCCGAAGAAATCGGTCAGGCCGGTGGAACCGCCGGAATACATGGGATGACTTTGTGCAAAACGGAGAAATTTTCGGACGTTTTTCCTGCTGGAAAAAATGTCCCGCCTTATTCCTGCAGAACCACGCTGCACACCATAAAAGGGTCCGGAATGGACGCAGACATGCTTTTCCTTCCCGAAAAGGGTTCCGGAAACAGCATCGTACAAAGGCAGCATCCACTGTTTTAACCATAGGCATTATGACGGACATCCGGCAGCGCCGGGTTCGCAAAAATCCCGTATCCATGGTATCATAAGGCTATCAGGATACCGGGAGAAAACAGCATGGCATTAAAATATACGGAAGAACAACTGAACAGCCTTGACCGTGAAACGCTTATCAGGCTGTTCCTGTCGCAGCAGGAGCAGCTTGAAAATATCGACCATACGCTCCAGCTTGTTCTGGAGCAGATGGCGGATTTAAAACGGCACCGGTTTGGCAGGTCATCAGAGAAACATGAAATCGAAGACCAGATGTCCTTTATGGAAGTGGATGGGAAGATCGTATTTTTTAACGAAGCCGAAGCTGTTGCTGCAGAGGAAAACACACAGGAAGAACCGGAAAGCGTTTCCCGCAGAAAGCCGAAGAAAAAGCAGGGCAAACGGGAAGAAGACCTGGACGGGCTGCCGGTAGTTGTGGTGGAACATTCCATGACGGATGAGGAACTGGAAGATAAATTTGGAAAAGACGGCTGGAAACAGCT
>CAMTMP010000049.1 GCA_947073545.1 uncultured bacterium | reverse complement strand
CTCGACAAAGAAGCGGATGAACTGGTCAACGCCCAGAAGTACGAACGTTCCAGTGGCCGTCAGGGTTACCGTTCCGGGCATTATAAGAGGAATTTTCAGACGACTGCCGGGGAAGTGGAACTTAATGTTCCCAAGTTAAAAGGCGTCCCCTTTGAAACTGCCATCATCGAACGTTACCGCCGCAGGGAATCCACCGTGGAAGAAGCCCTGATCGAGATGTATCTTGCCGGCGTCTCCGTATGTTGTGATGACAAAGTAAAGTTGTAACAGTAGTGGCTAATAAGATATACTAAAAATAATTAAGAAAGAGGTACTTATTATGCCACAAAATTACACTCCGGAATTTAAAAAGAAGATTGTCCGTCTTCACGAGGAAGAAGGACGCACTTACAAAAGCATTACCTCCGAATATGGAGTATCCAAAGCCAGCATCTCCAAATGGTGCCGCGAATTACGTGAAGAATGCCACACGAGCCCCGAATCAAAATCTGAGTACGATAACATGAAAGAGTTACTCAAACTGAAAAGAGAAAACGAGGAACTTCGTAAGGAGAATCTTTTCCTAAAAAAAGCGGCGGCATTCTTTGCGAAGGAAATCGATTAGAGGCTTATCGATTCATAGACAAATACCGTGAAGAATTCGGTATCCGATGGCTGCTAAGCCGGTTGGAAATATATCCGAATGCCTATTACAACTACCGAAAACATCGGAAGGCGGATTATTATACTCAAAAATCTGAGGTTATGGCACAGATCAGGGACATCTATCACAGCCATAATGGAGTTGACGGATACCGGAGCATGACAGTTTATCTGGCACGCAGAGGATATGATTACAGTCCCGTGACCATACACAAATATATGAATACGGAACTTGGCCTGCGTTCCATCGTCCGTCCGAAAAAACCGGGCTGTGAACAAGGGACACCACACAAAATATTTGAAAATAAGCTGAAGCAGGATTTCACCGCAGATAAAGTGAATCAAAAATGGTGTACTGACTTTACTTATCTGTTCATAGCAGACCGCGAAGCAAGATATAACTGTACTATTATTGATCTGTATGACCGGAGTGTTGTTGCCAGTATCACAGACCGCCACATTACCAGTGACCTTGCGATCCGCACACTGCAAAAAGCACTGGATTCGCAGCCTGCAGTCAAGGGAGAACTTCCCCTTCACAGTGATCAGGGTTTCCAGTATACATCAAAAGCGTTTGTAGAATTCTGCGAATCTGTCCACGTAACCCAGAGCATGAGTAGGGCAGGATGCCCATATGACAACGCGCCAATGGAGAGATACTTTAACACTTTGAAAAACGAATGCACCAATCTGTATAAATTTCGGACAGAGGAAGTGCTCTATCAGGCGGTAGAAGAATTTGCATATGTCAGCTATAACCATGTGCGTCCTCATAGTTTTAATAATTACCGTACACCCTATCAGGCAAGGGTAACATCGTAAAAAGAAACAGATATTTTTTAGCCACAAGTGTTACAAAAACGCTTGACCACGACAAGGGATATGACTAGCTCGACAGTTGTTATTTTGGTGTTATATTTTATATTTTCAATAGTATTGCAATTAGTTCCTTTCAAAATAGAATGTGTTATATATTTGGTGATTATGTTTCTTGTTACTAATATTGCCACTAGAACAAAAGGGGAGAGGATGGTTAACAATGTAATTATATGTGATCTTCAAGCCAGAAATGAAAATGAAGGGTAATTTATAAGCTGTAAATTAGCACGTTAATTTTCTTGCTATTTATCTGTGTATTGCATATAATAAATGCAAAGGAGATGATGACTATGCCAAACATTAAGCCAATATCAGATTTGCGAAATTATACAGAAGTATTAAAAGAAGTAAAAACAAACCAACCAGTGTATCTGACTCGGAATGGTCGGGGAGCATACGCTATTGTGGATGTTGACGAATTGGATCGATTAAAAGCAACTATTCAGCTTTTGACAAAACTGGAAGAAGGAGAGCAGTCTGCTAGAGAAAAGGGTTGGTTAACAGCGGATGAAGTAGAGGCTGCGTTGGGATTGTGAAATGCCGAAATTGATTTATACACCAAAAGCGTTGGATGATCTACAGGGGATAAAGGCTTATGTTGCCAAGCAGTTTGGCGAAAGCAAGGCAAAATCCTGTACCAAGGAGATTACATCAACTGTCAAACAGTTAGAATTGTTTCCGGGAGAAGGTCCTTGCTTAGAGGATCTGATAGAATATCCAACAGATTATCATTATTTGGTTGTAAAGCCTAATTATATTTTTTACAGGGTTGAGGGTGATACCGTAAGGGTTATCCGTATTCTAAATGAAAAACAGGATTTTTTACAGTTGCTATTCGGAATTAGCAGTATATCTGAAGAAGGAGAAGATTACTGGGGTGATTAGGGGATTATGTAGATGAAGGAAGATTTAGTAAAGCTTATAGAAGATACAGAGCAGATAAAGACAAAATTTCACAGCACGGGTGGACAAGGACTGCCTGTTCACAACGTAATATATGATAATGCAGACTTTACTTTGTGGAAACGAGAAGTGCAATTAGAGTTTCAGTGTAGGAACTGTAGTGGTTGTTGTGATAAAGTAAAGTTGTAACAGTAGTGGCTAATATTGGCTTTGTAGCCTGCCCCATTGTAAGCCCCACAAACTTGGTTGCCAGAGATATGGTCAAAAGGATCGCCACCACAGCCATTGTCCGGACAGCAGAATGGATGCGCCGCCCAATCTGCCCCAGGAAGAACAGATTTTCTTCTTTGTACTTATGGCGCAAATTTTGTTTTGCAAATCGGTGCAGCAAAAGCGGAATCTGACGATGCAGCTCGTAAACACCCACCAGAATGAGCAAGCAAGCTCCGCCAAGGTACAAAAATGCTTCATTGGTTTGTGTCTGAAGCATCCGCCCAAACAAAATCACGCCTGTAACCATTGCAGCGATTGAAAGCAATACTACCAGAAGACTACGACTGCATGATTTGAAACGGTATTCTTCATTCTTGCGGTTATCATACAGCAGATCGATCACTTTCTGATGCCGGATAATCTTTGCCGCCCGAAACATCCCAAAACTATACATCAAGGCAAAAAACAAAAATGTTACTGCCCATGCATGGAGAGAAAAAGAAACCTGATAGGTATGCGGCACCTCAAAGATATTTTTTACCACTTGATTTAGCAAATCGGAAAGCCCTGTGCCAATCAAAGAACCAAGCAGAAAGGGCTCTGTACCGATGATACTGTTTTCAGCAAGGAACAAATTCCGTACTGTCTTTGCTTCCATGCCAATCAGTTCGTAGGTTGCAAATTCCTTTTTCTGTCGTCCCAGCATAAAGCGAATCGCATAACCGATCACAAACGAGGACATAAAAGCAACCAGAGCTGACATAAGCAAAATTCCAGTAGTCAGCATCGACATATTTTCTGCCATAGCAATAACATCTGATGAAAAGCCCAATGCCAAAAATGAGTACATCAATGCCGTAGTCAAGGTAAGCGTCACAAAATAAATGATATAATCCCGCAGGCTTCTGCGGATATTTTGAATTGCTAACTTCCAGTACATCATTACGACCTCCCTTCTTTTAGTGTTTTTCTATGTTTCTTTGAAACAAGTAATAGGCTGACACAAAATAACATCCAAAGACGATTATAAAAGAGATATAGGATAGGGTCAGGATTATTCCAATCTGCGAAGGCATAACATAGGCGATAATCTCATTGTAGTTGTTCCAAAGTAAATAGGAAAAAACTCCAATACTTCCAACTATCGCCGTCAGAACCGGAAGTCCAAACCAGAAATACATTTGCCGACGAGCAGTTTTCTGGCATTCTTTACGCTCTACTCCTAATTTACGAATGATGTCAAAACGATGTTTTTGTTCAATAGTGTCTGTAAGCTGTTGAACCGATAACATAGTAAAACTGCTTACTAACAACACAAGCGCCGCATAGGTGCCAATCAGTGACAATAACAGCATATTTGAAATACCCTCATTGGACTGTAAGGTATTCAAACGAATAAATGCAGACTCCGGCGGGAAATTTCCAAGTTCTCTCTGATATGTGCCCATATTTTCTTCAAATTGTTTTGCAAATTCATAAGTTAAAGGCTTATCGGTATTTGCAGAATAAAATGTGGTCGCAATCCGAAGGTCTGAGATAGCGGCGTCCGGCAAAACATAAACCGCTTTTGTCCTGCTGGTGAATAGGTTAATTCCTATCGAATCCTGAAAGTCGGCGTCTTGGGCCTTATTAAGAACAATGTCATTCACTTGGATCTGACGGATATTTCGGTCAATTTCCTGCATCTCCGTTTCTACTGCTTCCCGGTTCCAAGAAACCCCAAATGTATCATTGGGCAACGCAGCCGGTTCCAGGCCGGACAACGCCCTCAATTCGTTGTAGTCAGATAACGAAACTGCAAGAAACGGAATTTTCTTTTGCCCGCTGCCAATATCCTCATTCTCAAGGAAGTAAAGCTCTCCCTGCGCCTTTCCAGTTACAGAGTATCCCCCTTGTTCCAGATAGTCGGTAATCGCATCATAGTCCAGAGTCCCTGTTGGTAACAAAGATTCTTCTGCCCGATACATCGTCCCTACCTGCACATCGTATACGGAAAGAGCGAGCTGGTACGATTGAATCCGAAGCGCCAGAATGGGAAGATAGGAAAAGAGGACCAGAGCTGCTGTCAGGACGCAGGAGATGCCCCCATCGTCTTGGAACTGGTTCCCATTCTGCTCTTGATTTGCCCAAGCCAGAACAGATTCCGATAGTATCTGGCAGAAGGCTTGCGAATCATTTTTGATAGCCGCCAAGTAAGATTGCTAAAAAAGCAGTCAAGGAAAATACAAGAAGCAATAGTGCAAAGACTGGTGGCATCGTCAAATACGCCTGTATCGCTATTCCTTGGCGTACCAACGAATCAAAAAGCGAGGAAAGAACCAAAAGAGCAATCCCTTCAGCAGCTCCAGAAATTGTGAGTGCCATTAGCGGACCACTTCCATCTCTTTTCTTCCTGCCGGCAAGAAAGAAAAACACAGCTGATATCAAAAAGCCAGCAGCTAGGAAAGTCAGAAACAATACCCTGAAAAGGACTGCCGGATAATGTAAAACCAAACAGCTTAGAACAGCCATCATCCCAAGGATCACAGTTGAAACTGCGGTACAGACCACCACCCACTTCCCAACCTGCCTCGTTAAACAGCTGGATGCAGCAGAAGGCAAAAACAATCGCCCCGCGAAAGACGAAAAGAGATTCCGCCCTTGTGGAAAAGGTCATTGAGTATGTACAGGGCATTGCGGAGGTAAAGGGTTACAATCTGACGGGAAAGACGGCGAAAAAGCTGGAGGCGGCAATAGATAACAATACGGAGGTCAATATCGCAATGGAGTTGATTTATGTGCCGTTTATGGCGTTGCAGAATGGCGTGATCAAGCTGACGGGCGTTGCTATGACGCTGCTTTCCATCTGGTTTTATCTGCAGGGCAGTATGGCGCTTCTGACCTGTATCGGAATGACGATCTGTTCCTTTATGGTCTTTGCAAGCTTGGAGCAGGCGGGGAACTATTCGGCGCTGCTGCGGGTAATCGGGCTGACCGTGGATAAGGCGCAGGATATCTTAAACCTTCCGGCATTGGATATCGAGGGGAAAAACATCGTGCCGGAGAATCATAACGTGGAGCTGTCAAATGTGGATTTCAGCTATGAGAAAAAGAAAATTATTAACAATGTTTCCCTACGGATTCCGGAAAAGACCACCACAGCGATCGTGGGGCCCTCCGGTGGCGGAAAGACGACATTGTGCCATCTGATTGCACGCTTTTGGGACGCGGACAGGGGTAGTGTGCTGTTTGGCGGCAGGAATGTGAAGGAGTACAGCTATGACAGCCTGATGCGCAATTTCAGTTTTGTGTTCCAGAATGTCTATCTGTTTCAGGACACCATAGCCAACAATATTCGTTTCGGGCAGGAGGACGCGCCCATGGAACGGGTCGTGGAGGCGGCGAAAAAGGCGTGCTGCCACGATTTCATCATGGCGCTGCCTGACGGGTATGACACGGTGATCGGCGAGAGCGGCGCAAGCCTTTCCGGCGGGGAGAAACAGCGCATCAGCATTGCCCGCGCTATTATGAAGGACGCGCCAGTCATCATTCTGGACGAGGCGACGGCAAACGTTGACCCGGAGAACGAGCAGGAGCTGATGGCTGCAATCGACACCCTGACAAGGGAGAAGACGATCTTTATGATTGCCCACAGATTAAAGACCTTGCGGAATGCGGACAGAATCCTTGTGGTGGACAGCGGGAGGATTGTCCAGCAGGGAAAGCATGAGGAGCTGATGCGGGAAGAAGGCATTTATAAGCGGTTCGTGCAGTCGAGGGAACTGGCTGCAGGGTGGAAGCTGTAGGAAGGCGGGCAGGAACGGTTTCATAGAACGGGATATTCTGGGGCTGTTTCTGCCAAATGTTTTGGTTCATATATTTTTGTGATCGGTTTGACAGTTTTGAAAATGGTATTGACAGGACATCCCTTATCATGCTATTCTGTATAAGATTAGAAATAACTAACCAAAAAAGGAAGATACAAAATGCCAAAGAGCATTTTTATTTACCTCATAAGTTAGGAAAAACTAACCAGAAAGGAAGAGGATAAATGGAAGCTGTGGATACAGAAAATATATCGGAGGAGCTGGTGATATTCCACTGTTCGCCGACAATGGCAGGGCTGAAAACGGGCAGTCTGTTTAATTGTCCCGTTAAGAACAACAGGACATTCTTGGAAAATATCCGGGAGATGAACAGGCGTCTGCTTCCACGGGGCGTGCGGATTGTCCCACTGAAGAAGATGGGGAAAAGCGTGCTGGTTTATATGTACCGCCCTGACAGGCTGCGGGAGGATCTTGGCGACAGCAGGGCACGGAAGATTCTGGCGGAGCGGGATTATCCCGTGGAGGAATCGGAGAAATGCATTGTGGAACTGGTGCGCCGCTTAGAGGACGGGGAAGCATTTCCGCATGAGATTGGGTTGTTCCTCGGCTATCCGCCAGAGGACGTGGACGGGTTTATCAGAAACGGCGCGGCGGGGGCAAAGTGTATCGGGACATGGAAGGTGTACGGAAACGTGGAAACCGCACAGCGCAAGTTTGCGCAGTACAAAAAATGCACAAGGCTGTACTGGGAGGCATTCCAGAAACATCGTTCGTTTGACAGGCTTGTTGTGAGGTGTTCGTAAATGTTATTTTTACGGGATATAGTTTTATGATTGGTACAGAACAATATACAGACAAATACATAATGGAAAGGATGGAGATTATGAGTAAAGTAGCAGTGGTTTATTGGAGCGGTACGGGAAACACGGCGGCGATGGCGACCGCAGTGGCAGAGGGCGCGCAGGAGAAGGGGGCGGAGGTTTCCCTGATGTTCTGCGGCGAGTTCGGTGCGGAGCGGATGGACGATTTTGACGCGGTGGCGTTCGGCTGTCCGTCCATGGGCTCGGAACAGCTTGAGGAAGGGGATTTTGAACCGATGTTTACCGCCTGCGAGGGAAAACTCGCCGGAAAGAAGATTGCGCTGTTTGGCTCTTACGGCTGGGGAGACGGGGAATGGATGCGAAGCTGGGAGGATACCTGCCGGTCGGACGGCGCGGTATTTGCCTGTGACAGCGTTATCTGCAGGGAAGCGCCGGATGAAGATGCCCTGTCCGATTGTAAGGCCTTGGGCGCGGCGCTGGCGTAGGGATTATAGATATTTTGCACAAAATAATGAGTTAGCATTTCCTAACATATTGGTTAGTATGATGAAACTGGAGTAAGTTATGAAAATAACGTTGACAAAGAGGAAGCGGAGTCATATTATAAATATGGTTAGCTAGTGCTAACCTCTGTTTAACACATAAGGTTAGTAAAAACTAATACATATTCAGAAGAAGGTGAATGCATGATGCCGCTTACATTAGCAGAAGCAGGAGAGGAAAACATCATCAGAAAAATCGGAGGGAAGCAGGAGGTCAAGGCACACCTGGAGAACCTCGGTTTTGTTGTGGGAGGGACGGTCACGGTGGTAAACGCTATCGGAGGCAATGTGATCGTGAATGTGAAGGACTCCCGTGTTGCGGTCAGCAAAGAAATGGCACAGAAGATTATGGTCTGAGCAAAGCATTCAGAAACCCTGTGGCAGTAAGGAGCTGTTAAGAAATAAATCTTTACATTTGACTTGTCTGAGTCCGCAAATGCCGCGTTGTCATCAGTCGTCGATGCCCGCATCGACTCCATCTTCTGCCTTGCCTTTGTGAACTCATCCTGCGTCAAAGTGTAAAGTTATTTCTTAACAGTTCCTAAAGAACACTGCAAGGGGTTACTAAATGTTTTAATACCATAGAATCCAGCAAAGGATTCTATGGTCAAAAGTCTATTATGAAATGAGGAGGACAGGTTGAAAATGAAAACACTGAAAGAATCAAAGGTCGGCGATACCGTCCGGGTGGTGAAGCTCCATGGGGAAGGCGCGGTCAAACGCCGGATCATGGACATGGGACTGACAAAAGGCGTGGATGTGCAGATCCGCAAGGTGGCGCCTCTGGGCGATCCCATTGAGGTGACTGTCCGTGGCTATGAACTTTCCATCAGGAAAGCGGACGCGGAAATGATTGAGGTTGACTGACAGGGGGTTATCCCCTTTATTTTCAGACAGATGGTTAGTGAAAACTAATATATAGAAGGAGAGGAAAACTATGAGTATGCGAATTGCCCTTGCGGGCAACCCGAACTGCGGGAAAACGACATTATTCAATGCCCTGACAGGTTCCAACCAGTTTGTCGGGAACTGGCCGGGCGTTACGGTGGAAAAGAAAGAGGGAAAGTTAAAGAGGCATGACGGCGTGACCATTACCGACCTTCCGGGTATTTATTCCCTTTCCCCTTATACACTGGAGGAAGTAGTGGCGAGAAACTATCTCATCAGCGAGCGCCCTGATGCCATCTTAAATATTATCGACGGCACGAACCTAGAGAGAAACCTGTACCTGACCACACAGCTTACCGAGCTTGGCATCCCTGTTGTCGTTGCCATCAACATGATGGACGTGGTAGAGAAAAACGGCGACAAGATTAATACGGCGGAGCTGGAGAAGGCTTTGGGCTGCAAGGTTGTCGAGATTTCAGCTCTGAAAGGCAGCGGCATCATGGAAGCTGCGGAAGCGGCAATCAATGCGGCAAAGAACGGCAAGACTGTTCCGATGCATACTTTTGCAGGAGCCGTAGAACATGCCCTTGCCCATATTGAGGAGGCGGCGGTACACGGGCTGCCGGAGGAACAGCAGCGCTGGTATGCCATCAAGCTGTTTGAGCGGGACGATAAAGTTTTGGAGCAGCTGAACCTGAGTGAGTCTGTCCTTTCCCATATCGAAACGGATATTAAGGCTGCCGAGGAGGAGATGGATGACGACGCGGAATCCATCATCACCAATGAGCGGTATATTTATATCGGAAGCATTATCAAGGGATGTCTGAAAAAGAAGTCGGCGGGAAAGATGACAAATTCGGACAAAATTGACAGGATTGTGACAAACCGTTTTCTGGGGCTTCCGATCTTTGCGGCGATTATGTTCCTTGTATATTACATCTCTATGGTGACGGTGGGGGCAAACGCTACGGACTGGGCAAATGACGGACTGTTCGGCGACGGCTGGCATCTGCTTGGCATCGGATCTTCCGCTTATGAAGATGCGGCGGGAGAATATGGCGACGCAGCGCTGATCGTGGATGGCTATGATGCTTATGTGGAAGAAAACGGCACCGCGCCCACGGGCGATTTCCCTTATGAGGTGGCGGATGATGAAACGCTGGAAGTGACGGTGGAGACGGCTACCCTTGCGGATTACGAGGCTGCGCTTGCAGTGATGGAGCAGTACGGTGACGAGCCTGATCCGGCGGCTTACGGCGTATGGGTTCCGGGCATTCCGGTTCTTGTAGGAAATGCGTTGGAAGCGGCAGGTGCGGCAGACTGGCTTGCAGGGCTGATCAATGACGGTATTGTAGCCGGCGTGGGCGCGGTGCTTGGTTTTGTGCCGCAGATGCTTGTTCTGTTCCTGCTTCTTGCCTTTTTGGAGGCGTGCGGCTATATGGCGCGTATCGCATTTGTACTGGATCGGATCTTTCGCAAGTTTGGATTGTCCGGCAAGTCCTTTATCCCGATGCTCATTGGTACCGGCTGCGGCATTCCGGGTATCATGGCGTCGAGGACAATTGAAAACGAGCGTGACCGCAGAATGACAATCATGACAACTACCTTTATCCCCTGTGGTGCGAAGGTTCCCTTTATCGCCATGGTGGCGGGCGCAATCTTCGGCGGCTCTGCATGGGTGGCAACGAGCGCGTACTTTGTAGGCATGGCGGCAATCATTATTTCCGGTATCATGTTAAAGAAAACGAAAATGTTTTCCGGCGACCCGGCTCCTTTCGTTATGGAGCTTCCGGCTTACCATATGCCCACGGTGGGCAATGTGCTGCGCTCCATGTGGGAACGCGGGTGGTCCTTCATCAAGAAGGCGGGCACGATTATTCTGCTTTCCACTATCGTTATTTGGTTTACTACATACTTTGGATTTACTGCGGAAGGCTTCCGGATGCTTGGCGAGGAGGAAATGGATCAATCACTTCTTGCGGCGGTTGGCAGTGCGATTGCATGGATTTTCATACCGCTTGGTTGGGGCAACTGGCAGGCGGCAGTGGCGTCCATCACGGGTCTTGTGGCGAAGGAAAATATCGTTGGTACAATGGGTATCCTTTATCCCGGCGGATGGTCTGAGATTGGCGCAAACTTCAGTCAGCTTGCGGGATACTCCTTCCTGGTGTTCAACCTTCTGTGTGCGCCCTGCTTTGCGGCGATTGGCGCCATCAAGCGGGAGATGAACAATGCGAAATGGACGTGGTTTGCTATTGGATACCAGTGCGGATTGGCTTATGTGGTGGCGCTGATGGTTTATCAGATTGGTTCGGCATTTACAGGAAACCTGAATGTCATTGGTCTGATTGCGGCCATCGTAATTCTTGGCGGCATGATCTATATGCTGTTCAGACCGTATAAAGAGGCGACAAAACTGACAACAAATATGAAACTGAAAATGGCGAAGTAACGGCGCGAAAAGCGTTTCTAAAGGCGTCCCGCCATAATACGGGGCGCCGGGTTTTGCATTTAGATTTGTAACAGGGAAACAGGAGGGATTTCAATGCTGACATGGCTTATGGAGAATATGGCGACAATCATCATCAGCATGGTTTTGGTTCTTGTGGTGGCGGCGATTCTTGTCAGTATGGTACGCGGTAAGAGAAAAGGAAAATCATCCTGCGGCTGCGGATGCGCAGGCTGTGCCATGAACGGCGCCTGCCATCCGGCAAAGCCGGAAGCTATGGGAAAATAAGAAATGAAAGATAGAGGAAGGTTATAAATTATGAAGAAACACCGATTCTGGGCATGGGCGATGATCGCCTGCCTTTTTATGACGTTATATACCGGTTATAAACACCAGTAATAGCACGAGAAGAGCTTCTAAAGACGTCCCGCCATTGGGCGGGACGCCAAGAAGCTCTATATCTCGTGCGGGAGAGACGCAACCGCAATCGGCGTTTCGGTACTGCGCGGCGACATGAAAACGGCAGGCTCCATCATGTTCCTGCTTGGGATTGGCGAGCTTCTGGAAGAATGGACGCATAAAAAATCGGTAGGCGATCTGGCAAGGAGCATGTCCCTCAATATCAGTAAGGTATGGCTGCGCAGGGACGGGCAGGAGATACTGGCGCCGGTGTCCGATATCACAGTCGGTGATGAAATCGTGGTGCGCATGGGCAATGTGATTCCTTTTGACGGCGTGGTGCTTTCGGGAGAAGGGATGGTCAATCAGGCGTCCCTGACAGGGGAATCCGCGGCGGTCTTTAAGCAGGCGCATGGATATGTGTATGCGGGAACCGTGCTGGAGGAAGGCGAGCTGTCTGTCCGCGTGGAAACGGTGGGCGGGGCAAGCCGTTTTGAGCGGATTGTCACGATGATGAGGAGTCGGAGAAGTTAAAATCTTCTTTGGAAGGGAAGGCTGCACATCTGGCAGACCGGCTGGTGCCATTTATGCTGCTTGGAACTGGCGGCGTTTATGCCCTTACCCGGAATATCACAAAGGCGCTGGCGGTGCTGATGGTGGACTTTTCCTGCGCATTAAAGCTGGCGATGCCGATTTCTGTGCTTTCGGCGATACGGGAGGCAAACGAACACCGCATTACGGTCAAGGGCGGGAAGTTTCTGGAGGCGCTTGCCGAGGCGGACACGATTGTTTTTGACAAGACAGGAACGCTGACGGAGGCGAAGCCGGTGGTGGCGGAGGTGGTGCTTTTTCTGGGGGACGAACCGGATGAACTGTTAAGGACCGCAGCTTGTTTGGAGGAGCATTTTCCTCATTCGATGGCGCATGCCGTGGTGGAGGCTGCAGGGCAGAAGGATTTGGAACACAGCGAGATGCATTCCAGGGTGGAGTACATTGTGGCGCACGGGATTTCTTCCCGCATCGGGGAGCAGAAAGTCATCATCGGGAGCTATCATTTTGTCTTTCAGGACGAACAGTGCACCATTCCCGAAGGGATGCAGGAGCGGTTTGACTCCCTGCCGGCGGAATATTCCCATCTGTATATGGCGGTCGATTCCGTACTGGCGGCGGTGATCTGTATTGAAGATCCCCTGCGGGAAGAAGCGGCGGATGTGGTCAGCGCACTACGCGAGTGCGGGATAAAAAAGATTGTGATGATGACGGGCGACAGCGAGCGGACAGCCCGCGCCATTGCGGAAAAAGTCGGCGTTGACGAGTATTATTCGGAAGTGCTGCCAGAGGACAAGGCGCGCTTTGTGGATTCGGAAAAAAGAGCCGGAAGAAAGGTTGTCATGGTCGGGGACGGCATCAACGATTCCCCGGCGTTGTCGGCGGCGGATGTGGGCATTGCGGTCAGCGACGGGGCGGAAATTGCAAGGGAGATTGCGGACATTATGATCGGTGCAAATGATTTATACGGACTTGTGAAGCTGAAAAAGCTGAGCAATGCACTGGTCGGGAGGATTCACGGGAATTACAGGGTGATTGTCGGTTTCAATACAGCGCTGATCCTGCTTGGTGTTGGTGGATTTTTGCAGCCCGCATCCTCGGCGCTTTTGCACAACACTTCGACGCTGGCAATCGGCCTGAAAAGTATGCAGGACCTATTGTAACAGGTGCGGTTTTGCGAATGGCGCGGCTGAACAGAAAGGATGCGTTTCAGTCCCGCCCCAAAATGGACAGGATGCATTTTTTCATTGCTTCATAGCTTTAATTTTTATGACAGAGGAATGAATTGGAAATATTTGCGGCATTGAAGAGTGTGCCGCATTTTTGAAAAACACTGGTTAGATTTTACTAATCAGAAAGGAACGAGAGGGATTGTTTATGGTTAAGATTACAGTGGGTATTGACAGTATGGCGTGCGGGATGTGCGAGGCGCATATTAACGAGGCGGTGCGTAACGCCTTTCCGGTAAAAAAAGTGACCAGTTCGCACACAAGGAAAGAAACCGTCATCCTGGCGGAGAGGGAGATACCCGAACCGGCGCTTCGCAAAGTCATTGCGGAGGCAGGGTATGATGTAATGAGCGTGAACTGGGCGCCGTATGAGAAAAAGGGGCTGTTTTCGCGGAGGCAGGCATGAAACAGAAAAAATCGGTGGAGGATTATCTGAAAACAATCTATATCCTTTCCAGGGAAAAGGACGTGCACGGGGCGGATATTGCAAGGACGATTGGCGTTTCGCGGCCGACTGTCTGCGTGTCCTTGAAGGCGCTGGAGGAGGAAGGCTATATTCTCATGGATGATGCGCGTGAAGTCCACCTGACGGAAAAGGGTATGCGGATTGCGGAAGAACCTATGAACGGCACAATACGTTCTGCCAGCTTTTGACGGAACTTGGCGTGGACGAGAAAACGGCGTCGTCCGATGCCTGTGAGATGGAGCATGCGGTCAGCAATGAAAGCTATCAGGCGCTGAAGGCGCTTGTGGCGGAAGGAAGCGGAGGAGCATAAGGATCAATACGTTACAGAGTGCGGCTATTGCAGCTGCAGTGGCTTTTCTGGTACTGGTTTTCTGCACTGAAATAAAGGCAGCATGCCGTAAAAAGCTGAAGCAGGACAAAAAACGATAAGACAATACATGACGGATATATGGGGCAAAAATGAAGATTTATACATTTGGGAAAAAGGAAAATCCGACGGTCATGCTATTGCCGGGAACCTGCTGTCACTGGATAAGCTTTGAAGGAGTTATCCCAAAGCTGTCGGAAAACTTTTACGTTTTATGCGTATCCTATGACGGTTTTGACGAAACAGAGCATAGGGCGCTCGGCGGACTATGTGCTGCATCATTATCCGAATGTGATCCGCATTTTTATCTATGCCCCGAAAAGCTTCCGGGAGAAAAAGGTGATGGAGATGTATGGGGACAGTCCGGAGGCTGCGAAAAAGAGCATTGCAAAATCGGATGCCGCAAGGAGCGCATATTATAAAAGCATTTCCGGGCAGGAGTGGGCAATCCACACGGCTATGAGCTGTGCATTGACGCATCGGTGGGCGAGGAGGCTGCAGCAGACATGATCTGCAGTTATATCAGACGGATGGGCAGGAGCTAAATAAAGAATAGGATGCCCGTATAAGATGGTACATGCCGGCGGCTGTTATAATTTGGGAGCAATGGAGTAATGTGTCCGTTGCTCCCAAAGCGCTGTATATAAGGAAAGTTACTTCATACACTCATTGACCCACGCAATGAAATTCGTGGTGCTGTTTCCAGTGCGTTCTGCCTTGACATGCTTCTGGCCCCAGACGGTTTCAAAATCAACAGATTCCACGCCGTCATAATTTCGAAGCGCAAGGGCAAGGTTTACTTCTGTGGTAAGCGAAGTGTCGCTCTGCGCAATGCCGGTGCGGATTCTCCAATGCTTTGCAGGCGTGCTGCTTCTGTATCCATCCTCAGATTCCAGCAGATAATAAAGAGGCGTGTACATGTTCAGTCTCTGAGCCGCTGTATAACCAACAGCATCTGTTTTTTGAAGATCCTCTTCAAAATCTGAAACATAGCTATTGTCAAGTTCATGCAATATATCCGCAAGCAAAGCGTCAAAATGGGCTCCATTTCCGTCTCCGTATCCAAACAGCACATTTTCACCCTGTCCGGCATCCAGCTGGTCAAACGCAGCAAGATTTTTCGATACGCCCTTAAAGGCTTTTACGAAATCGCTGACACTTGTAACGGAAGCCGAATTTGTTTCGGCATCATAGGTAACCCATGCGCCGTTTGCATTGAGGGCGTCAATATAGTCGCCGACAGTTTCATAAGTTCCGGAGATTGCAATACCGTTTGAAGCCTCGATACGTGTTATATCATCCAAATCCTCATAAGGGCCTTCTTTTGCGCCATCCGGTCCGCCTATGTCATTTTCTCCCGCCGGTCCGCCAAAGTCATCTTTGCCGCCCATCTTTCGGCCGCCGTCTTCTTTGCCGTCCGGCATGCCAAAACCGTTCAAATCACCGGGTTTTCCAGGCCCGCCAAAACCGCCCATTCCACCATTCTTTCCTCCGGAAGCAGAGGAATCGTACGGAAATTCCGTATCGGAAAGGAAGTGGTTCAAAGACGCTTCAATCACGCCCAATATGTAATCATAATAGCTGCCTGCCTGATAAATACCGTCTGCTGATTCTTCCAGAGTCAGGACATTTCCCGCTTCGTCTTTTATCCCCGCCTGATTGATGTAATCAGCAAAAGAAGCTGCCAGCGCATCAGAAATTGCCTGCTCATCGTCCGAAAGCCCGCTCCTTGTTACGCCCATCATCCATTCATAGGCTTCATCTGCGCTGTCCAGATTGGTAATCGGGCACCAGTCCATGGAACCATAAACGGCATCGCTGACACCCTGTACCGCGCCGATTTGTTCAAGGTAAGGCTCGTAGAGCGCACTGTCACCGGCTGCGCCGACAATGGCAGACTGTGCGCCTCCGCCGCTCATACCGAATACAAAGATTTTTTCTGCATCTCCGGGCGTGGTTTCATCTGTATACCGCAGATAACGGATTGCGGCTTTGAGATCCGTGACACCGGCCGGCGCGCCCGCATCCCTTCCGCGGCATCCTGCGTGAACATACACTAACCCTGCCTCCATATACTCTGTGAGACTTGTATAGCCGGTTAATGCAGCCTGAGCCGAATACCCCGGCGTCTCAATCGGCATGACGATCGGAGCGCTTTGGGCCGTGTAACCATTCACATTTGCATCTGAATTTACTTTGCAGGTGTACGTTCCGTCGCCATTATCTGTTCCGGAAAAGTAATCACCCGGTACAAAAACAGCCAGTGTTTCATAGGCTGTGTCCGCAGGCGTTTCACAATACGGTATGCCGGTCTGATAATAGACGTTATCGTCGGAATGGTACATCCATTTTGACATATCTATTTTCTCCAGATTTGTGACAATACTTCCATCCTGTGGAGTATCTTCTGTTTTAGATTGGCCGGCTGATGACGAACCACAGGCTGCCAACAGACAGGTCATCAGTGCTGCCATTGTAAGAGTAACTTTTTTTTTCAACATTTTTTATTCCTCCATTCTGTTATCTTGGAGTGTTTTGTAATGCGAACTGCCATCCGCAATAAGCCTGGCATTTGATATGCATTTTACCGCTTATTTTTTGATAGATATGAAAACGAATCTGTAAATACAATCCTTGCTCACAGTTCCTAAGTTCAGGCATTTACGAGTATACCATAAAGATTTTGGCTTTTTCAATTTGTTGCTTTAAATTTTCACAAACTTTTCAAATTTCAATTAGAAACTCATAATTTTATAGGTGTTTATCACACCCCATAGGGTTTTAATAAAATCCTCCAAAAGCCTTGAAAATAAAGGATTTATCGCAATCAGTACACCTTAATTCTTTATATGGTTTCACACAATGTTACCCTTGTTCTGCATAATCATAAGGGCAAAATCAAGGGCAAGAAAATCTCATAACAAGATATAACAGAGTGTGGCAATCGGGGAAATGTGATGTATGTGCGAATATATTATAACGGAGGATTTTTTAATGGATAAGTACATTTATGATGAAAGCAATGGTCTTTGGTATGAACTACAAGGAGATTATTATATTCCTTGTCTTACTTTACCAACCGAAAAAGAATACAAGCCTATCGGCTTATGGGGACAGCGACACAAACGCTATTTACAGGAACATAAACGGACAGGTTATATTTCGCTGCTTACAAGTGGCAATTTGAACAGTTATCTTGCTGACATCAACGAACAAGCTGAAAATATGCTTTGTCGGTTGGTTAAGAAAATGGCTACAAAAGAGAAAGTGACAGAACAGCTCAAAGCCGAAAATCAAATGTTGTGGGTGCAGTTGATGAATAACATTCACAACCGTGCAATGGAAGTTGTAAATAGCGAAATTATTTATCAATAAAATCATAGCGGTGTTTCTGCTTGAGGAACAGAAACACCGCTTGAATGATAAGAACTTAATTATCGGTTAATATTTCTTCTCGAAAGTTAATAAGTGGTAAATAGAAAATATAAGTACTTAATGCTACAATATAGGTACGAAAAAGTTAATTCGTAAAGGAGATAGCATTATGAAAATCAATGAAATAATTCGTGAGCGACGCTTAGCGAAAGGTTTTACGCAAGAACAGATTGCGAATTACCTTGGGGTTTCTGCACCTGCTGTAAATAAGTGGGAAAAAGGAACTTCATATCCCGATATAATTTTATTGCCAGCACTTGCCCGACTTCTCGATACAGACCTGAATACGCTATTATCTTTTCAAGATGATTTGTCAGAAAAAGAAGTTGCACTGTTTATGAATGAAGTTTCTGAAACAATGGATAAAAACGGTTTTGAAGCAGGATATTTGCTTGCCACTGAAAAGTTAAAAGAATATCCTACTTGCGATTTACTGGTGAGCAATTTAGCCATGCTGTTAGACGGTGCCTTGATGCTTCATGGTAGCAAAAACAAGTCAAATGAAATGTATCGAGAAAAAATTGAATCTTTATACTATCGTGCAGCACAAAGTGAAGATGCAACTATCAGAGAGCAAGCACAAGCGTGTCTAATTTCTAAATTGATGGGAAAACAAGATTATGAGCAAGCGCAGGAAATACTCAATACACTCCCCAAGAAAAGTCCTGTGGACAGAGAACAGGCTCAGGCAAATATATATATTGCACAAGGAGATTTAGAAAAGGCAGCGAAACTGATAGAGGAAAAACTATTATCTGCCACAAATGAAATTCACGCAGCGTTAATGACTTTAATGGAGATTGCACTTAAAGAAGAACGAATGGACGATGCTGAGTATATCGCTGATGTTGATAAGCAGGCGGCTCAAGTATTTGATTTGTGGGAATATAATTCCTATGTTGCACATTCTCAGCTTTATGAAGCCACAAAAAACAGGATTAAATTTTTGAAGATACTATTGCCTATGTTAAAATCACTCACAAAAAAATGGGATATTAACAAATCGCCATTATATCGACACATCCAAACAAAAGAAATTGATAAAGCATTTGGACCAAAACTTCAAAAAGCTATTATTCAGTCAATTAACGCAGATGAAGAAACCGAGTTCTTAAAAGACAGTCCAGAATTGCATGAACTAATAAAGGAAATAGATATTGAGCAAAAGTAACTTAATAGCATTGTTTTTCTATGTAGACACCGTCAGCAGGCTGCTAACGGTGTTTTCTTTTATCGGCTATCTCTGTCAATGGATTTCTTACGCTGTCTTTGCGGTGGTTTCTGCTTGTTGCGTTCCTGTATCTCACGCAGATGTTTTAACACGCTCTGCTTTTCAGGCGGTCTGTACTGTCCTTTGGCGGCGACTGTTGGTTTCCTGCTGACTTGATATTCCCACTCGGCAAGGTCACGGTTGTACTGTTCTACAACGCTTTCCATTTCTCGGAAAGTACGCATAAAAACTTGTACATCAGGATAACCGTCCGCTTTGAGTATATCGGGGATTTTATCCAACCTGTCGGCAATCTCCGTTTCGGTTTCTTTGATTTTTACCTCTAACGCTTTTCGTTCTTTGCCTTTGAAAAGCCCCTTTGTATCGGCAAGCTGCTGTTTCAACTGTGGTAGAACTTTGTCCTGCAAGTTTTTGATTTCCTTTGCCTTATCCTGTACTTTTATCATCAGGTTTCGCATATGGCGGAACTCTGCCATATCAATATCAAGTGTAGGTTTAGGCGGCATATCTTTTTCCCGAATAAGGTTTTGCAGAAAATCTTTTGCTTTTGCCACAATCCCACGGAACAGATTGGGCAGCCAGCCTTTGCTTTTGATAGATTGGCTTGCTTTTTCGTGTATCTCGGTCTGCTTGACCTCTAAAATCTTTGCTTCGGAAATACCCGATAACAACGCCATATCCGCTGTCCTGTTCCATTCCTGCCTTGCGGCGTTATCCGCTTCAATCTCGGCGGCTTTGGGATTGTTCTTACCGATTTTCTTGGTGGGAAGATAAACGCTGTTCTTATCAAATACCTTTAACTGCTGTTCGGGATCGGAGATATGCCGATTGATAAGGTCGGTATAAATCTCCTTTACCTCCCGAAGAAAAGGCTCACTTGTTATCCTTGACGAGGCGACCGCCAATGTGGACCCGGAGAACGAGGACCGGCTGCAGAAGGCAATCGAGGAGCTGACGAGGGATAAGACGATCATTATGATTGCCCACAGGTTAAAGACCGTGCGGAATGCCGACCAGATACTTGTGGTGGATGAGGGCAGGATTGTGCAGCGGGGCAGACACGAAGAGCTGATCGGTCAGAAGGGGATTTATAAGGACTTTGTTCTTGGACGTAAGGAAGCTATCGGGTGGAAGCTGAATGCGCAGACGTGATCTGGCCGGCTCATTATCGTGGCGTTCTGCAGGCGGAACGGGCTGGCCGGAAACAAGGCGGGGAAGGCACTGGAGGAAACCGGCAGCCGCTGTAAGTTTCTGTGATTGTCAGTATCAATTCGGTGAATGAGGAGTGGTTGCAAAAGCAGTTATGAAACGAACAGGTTACCTCTGCACAATTCCCTAATATGATGCATGAAACGGGAGTCCGGCAAAGTAATATCGCCGAACTCCCGCCTGATTATGTTTCAGACAGCGTTTTACCGAAGGCTCAGTCTAAAAGCTCTGTTTCCAAATCCTGAAGCATCAGATCCAATGCAGTGATGCCGCCTTCCGCCGTATACCATACTGCCGGATGGACCAGATATATAATATTGCCGTTCTTATAGACATCAGTACCCATAACCAGTTCATTTTCCACGATGAACTCAAAGGAAGCCTCATTTCCATGGGTCGAAGTGTCGATATTGGCATCTACCCCTATGTTTTCGAAGCCGATTTCCCGCCCTATGACAGAGCATCTTCCGTCATTGCCAAGTACATTTAAACCGCCGCTTGTGACAAGCCCTACGATGGCGTTTTTACCTTCCGCAAAGGACCGGAGGGCGGCGATTCGATCCCCGAAGCCGGCCATCTTGTCATCCACCTGATCCTCCAGCCCAAAGATAGAAGCAATGGTCTGCGCATTGGCGCCAACACTTTCCACGACTCCCTTTTCGCTGTCGGTGGCAAGGTAGACCAGCCTGACAGATTTTCTGCCGCCACGAAGCCTGTAGAACAGGAGCATGATGAACAATATGCTTCCGATGATTCCTATAATCAGCTCAATGGGCAGCTCATAGGGCGCGATGACAATACGTCCGGCCATGTCGCAGACCAGTACAAATAGCGCGCCGAATAATGCGGTATGTGATCCTTATCAACGTGTGTCCCGATGACCACCTCGTAGTCGGCCAAATGCTCGGCGGCAAATTCTTTTGCAATATCCAGGGCCAGTTCCGGGGTGACCTCCCCCGGTTTGAAGGGCTTGATGATCAAGAAGTACCTGCTTGCGGTTCTTTTCAACGCACCAAACACCATTGACAGCTATTACATCGCCCTTGTCGCTCACGATATGGCAAGCGGCGTATTCTTATCACAAGACAGGGAGGACAACACCTTATGAAACAGGGAGCTTTGATTTTCGACAAAGAAAGCGGACGTTATAATATCCGCTTTGGGCTGAATGGAAGCGGAGATACGGGAGTTTGCGGAGCGCACAGCGGAAAAGCTGAAGAAGCTGACCGAGGAAGAATTTGCAGAGCATGTGTTTCTGCCTGCTGAAGATATGGAGTAATGGAACGCCGGGGAATGGCAGTCTGCGGACTGCTGTTTCCCGGTATTTTTTGTTAAGAACAAAAATCTTTTTGCGACAATCTATATTCTAACATTGACATCAATACGGATTCGTATTAAAATACAATACGAATCCGTATTGAAAAAAGGAGAACCAAATGAAAGATTACAGAAAAGAAGTATACCAACTCATGCTAACAACCAATAAATGTATAGGTGTCTATTACAAAATCGCAAAAGAAATGGGGGTAAAAGAAAATACATTATTGCTATTAGATATATTAAGTGACCAAAAGCAGCATTCTCAAAAACAGATATGTGATGATTGGCATATTCCCAGAACAACACTCAACACAATTATAAAAGAATGTATCAATGACGGATATATCATTCTTTTATCACAAAAACAATCGAAAGAGAAGTTAATTTCTCTTACTGACAATGGAAAGAATTTTGCATATAAAGTTACACATAAAATGCAAAAAGCAGAACAATACGCTATGGAAAAAATTCAGAAAGAATTTTCAACAGATTTTATTACAGTTTTTGAAAAATATGTAAAATACTTAGAACAAGAATATAAAGAAGAATGAAAAACTGCATTATGAGCATTTTTCTTCAAATTCCAATAATGAAAATGATAAAATTATTAAGATGATTACATTGGGAAAATATGCAGAATTAAATGGGAAATTTTTTATACCGCTTACAATACAGGTATCACACGCTATTGTAGATGGCTACCATATTTCATTGTTTTATAATAAATTGCAGGAAAAACTAAATTCAGTTAAGGAGAACAGTCTATGAAATCAATTATCAGCTTTGATTTGGATATGACGTTGCTAAATCCTAAGACGCACAAAATTCCGAATAGTGCCATGGAAGCGATTAACAGACTTCGTAAAAGCTACTATATTGTCATTGCTACTGGACGTGATATGGATAACTATTTCAGTCGCCAGTTTCGGGATATTATTCAGGCAAATTCCATTATCCATAGTAACGGAGCAAAGATTACAGCAGGAAGTGAAGTAATCTATGAAACTTATATGTCAAACAGTTTGGTTAAAGCAGTTTTGAAATTGCGGAACGGGAAAATTTATCTGTAGGAGCAACTTTGGGAGATTATGATTACTATACCCATACAGAACAGGTTATTGAACGTGACAGGAAGATTTGGGGAGAGTTAAAAAGACAATATAATGACCCGTGGAAACTGTTGGATAAAAAAATATATACTATGGCTTATGTCGGAGAAGCGAAAGGCGCAAAAAAAATAGAACAGGAATTTCCCGAACTGAAATGTCCCTTATGCGAGGATATAAAAGGGGCTGATATAGTGGAAAAACGAAATTCTAAAGCCAAAGGGTTACAATTTTTATGCAATTATTGGGAAACAGATATTAAAAATACATATGCTTTTGGTGACAGCATGAATGATTATGAAATTTTGAAAGCCGCTGGTACTGGAATTGCAATGGGAAACGCTGTTTCGGAGTTAAAGGAAATAGCTGATTATGTAACAACAGGAATTGATGATGACGGTATCTTAAAAGCGTGTGAACATTTTCATTTGATTTAAAATTAAAATAATTATTGATAAGAACAGGAGTTAATATGATATGCAAATACAAAATGAATATTACGAGGAACAAAGTATCCAAAACAAAAAATTCCAAAATACTATAATAGAAAATTGTAAATTCACAGACTGTAATTTTGAAAACTGCACATTTGAAAGTTGTCAAATAAAAAACTGCTTTTTTGTAAATTGTAAATTTCAAAATTGCAGTATTATAAGTTTGGCTTCTAAACATTCAGAAATCAAAAATGCTGCTTTAAAAAAATGCAATCTGATTGGTGTGCATTGGAATGAACTACTTCCCACCGGAAAATATGCACACTGTATTGATTGTTTAAAAGACTGCTATTTAAAGTATAATACATTCGCAGAAATGAGTTTCATAAAATTCGATTTTTCAACCAACATAATACAAGAATGTATGTTTGAAGAATGCAATTTGCAGGAAAGCAGTTTTAAAGATTGTCGATTAGAAGCCACAGAAATATATAGATGTGATATTCGTAAAGCTGATTTTAGAGGTGCAATGGGATATGTAATAGATATATCCTCAAACAAATTAAAGCAGGCAAAGTTTTCTTTCCCGGAAGTAGTCAATCTGTTAAATACATTAGAAATAAAAATTGACTGACATACTATTTTTTAGCAAAACAAATGAAATCAGCATACTTGATTAGTGTCTGCTGATTAAGCGAATATCTGCATACTCCAACGTTTGTATCCATTCCCATATTGGAACAAATATAAAA
>CAMTMP010000048.1 GCA_947073545.1 uncultured bacterium | reverse complement strand
TGCACATGGTCAGGCATAAGATGCCCTTCTATGATCTCCACTCCCTTGTAACTGCACAACTGCTTTAAAATATCACATATGCTGTTTTCTTTGGCTGCGTATCTTGCAATCCATTTCTGCATATGCTATAATGCCGATAAGGCAATTAAGAAACCATTATTTCTACGTATGCACAAGCGAAAACCCCGGAGCGGCTACTCCGGGGCTTTCATTTCGGGCTAGTTGTCATGACCATCGCCATCATGGATGATGTAGTGGCAAGCTACATCATTCATGATGGCGATTAAAAATAAAACCATTGTTTCTTTTTGTCAAATCTGCACAAACAGATGCCGCCTCGGGACAGGCCGGCGCGGATCACAGACTCCCGGCTGTACAGATTTACTAAATTCATGCATATGCTGCATCGTAATCAGTCAGCCATGTCGGATTTTTCTCCGAGACCAGATGCCTCATGCTTCCGCTCATCCGTGCAGCAACATCCTCAAAGTGATCCGTGATAACCATTTATTTTCGATCAATATAAAAGAGGCTAATGCCGATATCGGTGCAAAAGCCTCTTTCCTTTCCCTTCTGTTTACCTATTGCTTTTAAATCTCATACCACTTTATCTCATTGGCTTCCAGATCCAGCGGGAAGCTTTCCCCATCTCCCTTATATACAATGGTAGACTGTGGCACGTAGGTGTTGTTCACAACGCAGAACTTTCCATTCTTAACATATGCGTGCACATCCACGTTGTAATTGCTTGAAAACCACTGGTGAAGCTGGTTCTCACTGTGACTGCTCCATAGAACCGCCCTATAGAGAATCCGGCTGTTGACAAAGCTGTAGGGAAGGCCGGAAATATACACACAGCGGCCTTTTCCATAGGCATTGACCGCCATCTGCACTTCCTTTTCTCTCTGAACAAGAATCTGCGTTCCTTCCAGTGCATAGATGCTCTTCTTTCCCTCACCAAAATCCACAGGTTCCTTACAGTCTTCCAGAATGAAATGATCCGGATGTTCCTCCCAGTTATATTTATCATACCCCAAAGTAAAGCCTGTCTCTTTCTCCACACCCAAGGCCGAAGCAAGCTGCAAAAACCGTCCCTGATAAAGATGGCCGGAAGGCTCTCCTACACCAATAAGTCCACCGCCATTGTAAAGGAACTCCCGGATGGCCGATGACACGGCAGCGTCCTCCCAGACCATACCGCCGGTATGAGCCGTATCCGCATCCCCCACATTAATCAGCACATCTATCTCCTTTAACACCTGCGGATTTTCCCTAATCTCATCAAAGGATATAAACTTCACGTCAAATGGCGCGCCCGACAGCGCTTCAATCACACCGGCATAGCTGTAATTCTGTTTCTGATAGAGTGCGTGATGCACCATATGACATCCCCAAGAACGCATACGTCCCCAGCAATTGAGTACCGCCACACGTTTCTGACAGAAAGCTTCCGTTCCCCGGATATTGTCATAAAGTTCCCGAAACTCATTACATACGCTCTCCACATATTCGATAAAATCCGGAAACTGGCAAGCCAGCTTTAAATATCCCCCGTAGCCAATCCGGTCAATGGGCTTTCGTAAAATCGCCCGGCGCGCCGTCACCCAGTTTTCCTTGGCTTCCTTCACCGGATCACCGCCCGGCTTAAAGGTATCCGGGAAGAAATAAGGCAGAAAGCGTCCTTCCGTGTAAGGCACTCCCGGAATGTCTGCGATAAGGCGCAGCGTGGAACCATTGCCCACAGAACCCACCACAGCATCGATACCGGTAGTAGAAAACTCATCCATAAAAGGTTCCGTACCGATCCAATGGTCTCCCAAGAACATCATGGCTTCTTTGCCCAGTTCATGCGTCAAATCCACCATTTCCTTTACCAGAGCCGCCACCTCCCGGCGCTGGAAAGCCATGAAATCTTTATACTCTCTGCTCGGCTCCCGGTACTGGTTATTATAATACCCCTGATCAATAATGTATTCCGGGCGGAAACGATATCCCACTTCTTTCTCGAACTGCTCCAGAATATAAGGAGAAACCGATGCGGAATAGCCATACCAGTCCACATACTTCTCCCGCTTTAACTCATCAAATATCAGCGTAAACTGATGGAAGAATGTAGTATACCGGATCACATCCACATAAGGATGTTCTTCCACAAAGCGGCGCAGCCGCTTCATCGTATGTTCTCTTGTCTTTGGCTGGCGCACATCAAAAGTAATCTGGTGCTCAAAATCACTCCAGTCATTGACCACCGCATTGTACATGTGCACCGGATCCCAAATCAGGTAAGCCAAAAAGCTGACCGTATATTCATGCCATGCTTTGGGATTCGGCAAAACAACACAGCCACTCTCCTCTTCATACATCCATTCTTCCGGATCTACAGGACCCCCTTCTGTCCTGTCCATCACTTCCCACCAGCGCTTTTTGTCGTCTCTGGTATTTACAGCTAATAATTCACGGCAGATACCCGCCATGAGCGGAATCCGTAAAGGTTCCTCCTGTGCCGTATAAAATCCGGTCATAATATAGCATTGCTGCACTTCATCCGGATTCGCCTTTGCCCAGGCATTATCCTTTCTGGTGGTATAATAGGTAGAATACACCTTTGCATTCACACCTTTTAATGCCTCCGGATAATCTGTTCCATCACAATCACGGATTGCATCCGCCCCCCACCGTTCCAGTAACTCCAGAGTCTCCGGTACCACGTCCACATCAGTGGGAATCGTAACACGGCCGCTCATGTCAATCTTCTTGTCCATCTACAAACACCTCAGTAATTTATTTTATACCCTATACACCCCTCAACAGGGCCGCTGCATTGTAACAGGCTGTCACCGGCCTTTCGGATCTTCAAACGGCTTATTATAAATCATAATAGCCGTCAAAAGGAAAACCAGACCTATAATCATCAAGATCAGCCCCATCATATCACCGGTCATCTTCCATCCGCCAATGACCAGGCCCAAGCCCGCTGCAAAAAGCACTGTAATAAGCCAAATCCGTAAACCTACGTTCTCTTTCCAGAATTTCATATTCTCACCTTACCCTTTCAGACCACCCAGTGTCATACCCTGAGTCAGCTTCTTCTGTACACAAATGTAGAGAATCAGGGTCGGCAGCATAACAAGAACCAGACCTGCATAAAGCTGACCATACTGCGCCGCTGACTGCTGTGCCTGCGTCAACTGCATCAGTCCTACTGGAAGCGTCTTTCCACCCTTTGGATCTGACAACAATGTCATCGCTATAATATACTCATTCCAGAAGGAAAGGAAGTTAAATAAAATCACGGTAATAATAGAAGGCTGCGCCATGGGGAAAATGATTTTCAGCATCGTCCTGCCGTAACCAGCCCCGTCAATGTAAGCAGCTTCCTCATAATCATGAGCCAGCGTAGAAAAATATCCTGACAAAAGATAAACGGTAAAAGGCAACGCCGTAGACGCATACACAACTGCCAGCACAAAGATGTTATTGAGCAGAAGCCCCTTCCCCAATACGCCTCGTAAAAATTTATCTCCGTCTACCAGCATCAGGAAGATCGGCACTACAATATAGTTCACATTGATGAATAGCCCACCCATAAAAGCCGCATTTAGAAATTTGCGTCCCCGAAACTCAAAACGGGACAGTGCATAAGCTGCCGGTAAAGCTACCACCAGAAGAATCGCCAGCGCCAATGCCGTTACCAGAACAGAGCTTAACATATATTCTCCCATTCTGGCTTTGCCCCAGGCATCAACAAAGTTCTGGATATAGAATCCTGCGGGGAACGCCCATGGATTTCCATAAAACTCACTGTTTTCTTTCACAGATGCCATAAATACCCAGGCCACTGGTATAATAATGGTCACAGCCAAAGTTATCAAAGCCACATAGATAAACGCCTTATACAGCCGATCCGCCGACGTATTTTTTGTCCGTTCCATAGACTGCCCTCCTTAAAATTCCAGCGGTTCCCGTTTGGTAACCACATTGACCACCGCCGATAGTCCAAATGAGAAAATAAACACCAACGCACCGATAGCCATTCCATAACCATAGGAAGAATTGGTATATGCCTGCTTATACATATAGGACAACGCCACCTCGGATGCCCCGTTCGGCCCGCCGGAAGTCATAGCCTTTACAAACAGAAATGCCATGTTAATCGTACTGATAATAAAGAATGTCAGCGTTGTACGGATATTTGTCCAAATCAGCGGAAGTGTAATCTGGAAAAACTGCGTAACCCGGCCGGCGCCATCCAATCCTGCACTCTCATACAAACTCTGCGGAACACTGGCCATGGAAGCCATATACATAACCATGTAATAGCCGATTGCCTGCCACACCATGGCAATAATCAAACTGATCATTACCATATCCTCTCCCTTCCACAAAACCGCAACGGTTTTTCCGCTAAACAGGGATAAGAGGCTGTTCAAAGTACCATTGTTCGTGTCATAAATAGCACTGAAAATTGCTGAAATAACCACGACTGACAAAATATTGGGGATATAAAATATAATCCGCAAAAAATTCTGCCCTTTGATCTTTTCTCTGGTCAGTATAGCAGCGAACACCAACGCAAATGCGAAAGTTACAATGGTCACCACCACAATCAGCAAAATTGTATTCTGCATGGAGCGGATAAAGTTTGTGTCACTCATCAAACGGATAAAGTTTTGCAATCCCACAAAATCTTCCTTTGTAGAATAAGCACTACGCTGAAACAGAGACATCCTGAAAACGTTAAGCGTAGGAATGATCATGAAAACAACAAACAATATCACCGCGGGCGCCACACAAAGAAAGATAAATCCATTGCGGCCGGAACGTTTCTTCATACGTCAGAACTCCTTTCCTGGCAATCCATGTCTTTGGGTACCCTTATCCCTCAGAGCATTTCCTGCTTTTAAAAAACGGCGGTAAGCAGCCCTGCCACCGCCGTTTCTCTATTCATTTTTAAACTTACTGCTATTTCAAATTACTGAATCAAATTAGCACGCATCTGATCGTTTGCTGCCTTGATTCCGTCAACCCACTCCTGCTCTGTCATATTGCCGGATACCAGAGAGTTTACCGGATCAAACCATACTTCACGGTTGCTTACACCTACTGTAGCGCTGTCATAAGCTGCGAAGTTACCCATA
This sequence comes from uncultured bacterium, assembly GCA_947073545.1. Taxonomy (GTDB): domain Bacteria; phylum Bacillota; class Clostridia; order Lachnospirales; family Lachnospiraceae; genus UBA3282. Next base: position 20,415 of record CAMTMP010000048.1, on the reverse strand, counting down.
GCCGCCTTAGCGCCCTTGTCGTAGATGGAGTAGAACATCTGGTTGTCGCCTTCCAGCTTCTCAGCAATGTTCAGAACCGGCTGAATAGCGCCTGCGCCTGCAAAAATCTCACATGCTACGTCGCTGTACAGGAATGCAACGAACTGCTTTGCTCCATCCTGATTCTCTGCGCCGCCGGGAATCCATGCCTGCTCAAACCATGTATAGCTGTAGCCGTCACCGCCAGCCGTTACAGCCGGAAGAGCCGTCATACCCCACTGGAAACCGTCTGCTCTGGGCGCTTCTGCCATCTCGCCTACAATCCAAGTACCATTAGGCATAAACAGTGCTTTATTGTCCAGAATTAACTGCTGGTTCTTTGTGAAGTCCTGATCATTTGCCTGTGCCGGAGTCGTCTTCTCCGTGTAACCTGCCAGTTTGCTTACGATTTCAAAGCAGGTCTTCGCTTCTTCGGTATCCCAAACGCCTTCTGCATAGTTGGTAGCCTGATCAAAGAAATCAGCGCCGCCTACAGAGTACATAAGCGCATAGAAGAATGCGTCAAAGTAACCTGTGGTAGGATATGTAAACAGAGCGATTCCATCAGCAGCAGCCGCATCGCCTAACGCCCACATCTCATCCCATGTAGTCGGTACTTCCCAGCCTTTCTCCTCAAACAAGCCTGCATTGTAGAACAGACCACAAGGAGAATAGAACATAGGCGCCAGATAAGTCTTGCCATCTCCATAAGGATTGGTCAGGCTTGTCTCTGTGAAACCACCGGCGATCTTATCGCTTACTTTAACAGACTCGCCAGGTACGGTCATGGACAAAACATCTGTGATATCAACAATATTCTGATCCTTGATAAAGGTCTCTGTCAGAGCCTTCTCACGTCCTGTAGCAAGATGAATCACATCCGGATAATCTCCTGCCTGCATAGAGGGTCCGATCACGTCCTCTAAGTTCTTGTCCGTAATCAGTTCTACGTTGATGCCTGTCTGTTCTGTAAACGCCGCACAAACATCTGTCCACATCTGGCTGCCATAAGCAGTCTCAATTGCTGCAACGGTGATGGTTCCGCCTTCTGCAGGCGCTTCCTCTGCAGCCTCCTCCGGTGTTTCTTCCGGAGCCTCAGCCGGAGCTTCTTCCTTCTCCTCCGGAGCAGAAGGAGTCTCTGCCGCGGGTGCCGGTTCGCTGCCGCCGCAGCCGACCAGCGTAGATGCCGTCAAAGCACCTACCAAAAGCATACTTAATACCTTTTTCATAAAATCTACCTCCTATTTAGTGTTAGCCGATAAGGTTTATGCCACCTCCTTATCAACTGATACAAGTATAACAATATAAGCTCTTATTTCCAATACCTTTCTTGCTCTTTTTTTTATACATCTTGCTCTTTTTAGACTTTTTTTCAATTTTAATAGATATTTTCCCTTTACATCTATACAAATTGACAAATTTTACACCCTTGTTTTATCCTTTTTCTGGTTTCTTTTTCATTTTTTCCCAACTCTCTTTAAATGTTTATGTAGATTATTTCTTGTTTTTCATAAAAAAACATTTTATAATAATTGTAATTTTTAAAGATTTCATATCAATAAGGAGGTTTCCCCGTCCTATGAGCACCAGCCATTATGTGATTGACCCTCTGGCAGTCAATCCGGTAGACCGTTCTGTCACAAAACTCCGCTATGTAACCGTCACCCGTTACAGTCCCGAATGGCACTCACTCTTTCACACACATCCATGTGCCGAATTGTTCTATGTCACCGGCGGTTCCGGCCACCTCCTGCTTGACGGCAACGCCGTGTCTATCGGTATCAACGATGTCATTATTGTAAATTCCGGCATTGAACATACAGAAAAAAGTTCAGAGGAGGACCCGCTGGAATATATTGTCATGGGCGTAGACGGCATGGACGTCATTTCCGGGGATGACGGTGGAGACGGTTACTCTATTATCCATTTTCAGACTGACGGTGAGCAAATCCTGTTCTACCTTCGCCGCCTGCTGCAGGAAATTGAAACCCAGCTTCCCGGCTACAACACTGTCTGCCAAGATCTTCTGGAAGTCGTTTTGCTTCTCCTCATGAGACACAGCAAATTTACCGTCACATTCATCCCGGTTGTACATAAATCCAGCAAGGAATGCGCCGTGGTACGCCGCTATATTGAAAATAACTTTAAACAAAACCTGACCTTGGATGATTTGGCTGCCATTGCTCATGTGAGCAAGTATTACTTGTCACATGCTTTCAGCCGGGAATACGGCACTTCCCCCATTAATTATCTGCTCTCATGCCGGGTTCAGGAAAGTATGCATCTTTTGTCGGAAACAAGCCTGTCACTGTCTCAAATTGCGGGAATGCTGGGCTTTTCCTCTCCCAGCTATTTTTCCCAAAGTTTCAGACGCATACAGGGCGTCAGTCCTATGTCCTACCGAAAACAGGCCCGGAAATCAGATCATGCTGCCGATTTGAAGCACGAACCCAATCCCATTCCCGCACATAACGCCTCTTCGGAGGAAGTCTCTTTCAGCGCAGATCTATAGCCCCCGGTTATAGATCACCCCGTTTTCTATAGTACATGCGGTTCAGCCTGTTATGATAAGCAATCATCCCCAGAAGCCCCCCAAATACCTCTGCCATGCACAAATATGCCGCCGTCAATCCCCCAAAAAGCTGTCCGCACACAAAACAACCGATCAATCCGGCCCCATATAAAATCCACATGATACCATGCTTCCGATTATAAGCGCACACATCCGTGATCTCCTCTTTCCGGGGCGGCTTCTTTCCCGCCCAGAACCCGACAGGCTCCTTGCTCCTGCACTGTACAATTCCCAATATGAAAATCGGACCTATGCCGATCAGCAACACCACAAACGAAAAAATAATCTCCCCTGTCATATCCCCACCCTCCTCGTATGCCGTCCGGCAATCCGGGCGTTTTTCCTTTATCTCACATAGATACCTGCCAAGCGCATATCCTCATCATATGTCAGCCGGTACGTGACACTTACATTCTCATAAGTCACCGTCATCTCGCCGACCGCAAAATGGCTGTTTCCCTGTATCAGCTCAACCATATACACCACGCCAAACTGCCTTCGCTCTCCCCAGTCGTCGGACAGCGTCCGCCGCATATTTTCCCTCGTCGCTGCATTTAACAAAGGCTGCATCTTGGAAATGGCGTTTTCCTGTAATGCAGCGTACTCTTCCGCATCCAGCAGCTCGACCGTCTCCTTCATAGCCGCTTCCACTCCCTCTTTGTCAAAAACAGTGCTCTTTTCTATATCCACAGTTTTCGGAAACATAAAGTAACCAGCCATTCCAATAAAAATCACTGACAGAACAATAGGAATTACAATCTTTAACACCTTGTTTTTGGCATACCGCCTCTGTTCCTCCACTGAAATATTTTCGTTAAAGCCGTCCGCAATCTCCTCCGCCTTACCCATCCGGGAAATAATTTCTTCCAGCCGTTCTCCCTGATTTTCCCGCGCCTGAATGTCTGCCAGAAGCTGCCTTTTGATCTCCCTTTTCCTTTTTCCATCGCATTTAAGTTTTTTCGCAACAGCGTTTACATACCACTTCTCGTCCATCGCCTATTCCTCCATGATTTTTCCTATTCCGTCGGAAATCCTCCGCCAGACATCCTCGATCCTTGCAAGCATCTGTATTCCCTCTTCCGTAATTTCGTAATACTTTCTCGGCACCTGCTTCCCCACCGCACCACTCCACTTGCTTACCACCAGTCCGTCATCCTCCAGCCGGTAAAGAACCGGATATAATGTACCGTCCTTCAACAGAAATGTTTCCTCGCTTTTCTCCCTCATCTCCTGAATAATCTGATAACCATACTTGGCCTCGGACTTAAGCAGTCTCAGGACCAGCATATCTAAAACGCCTTTCTTCATTTGCCTTTCATACTTATCAGTCATAATCCCCTTCTTTTCCTCACCAGCCTCTGCATCTATCGGGTGTATCCCCTTCACCAAACCTTCAAAAATCTTATATACTATGTAATACTAAGTATATTATAAAACTAGAATCAAGCAAAGTCAACATTAGGAGCAAACCTGTGCCGTCAGGCGGAAAAGAAATATCACAAGGAAGATATTTGGGCATCGGCCCGGACACCGTGCAGCAAATGTATGGCGCGGTTTAAAAAGTAACAAAAGCGCTGCACGAAAAAAGAGCGGAATGCCGCCTCATGCAGCGCTCCCGCCCTATCTCATGAATCTGTCTGTCCTTAATTTTCCAGCTTCCCCGCACACTTCACACGGTAAATCCGATCCAGCGAATCGTTGATCCGCTCTTCCGAAAGCGTCCCTTCCTGCACCGCCGCAAGCACCGCATTGTACGCCTTCTCAAAATCCTCCGGCATAAGCAGCATATCAGCTCCGGCCTCCAGCGCCATTACAGCCGCCTCCTCCGGCGTATAATAATCCGTAATCGCCGTCATATCCAGCGCATCCGTAATCACCACGCCTTCAAATCCCAGCTCCCCACGCAGGATATCGGTAATCACCTTCTTCGACAGGGAACTCGGCACATTATCTTCGTCCAGCGCAGGCGCCGTAGCGTGACTCACCATCACAAAATCCGCACCGGCTTCTATTCCCGCGGAAAAAGGCACAAAATCCGAAGCCCGCATTTCGTCTATCGACTTCGTAAGTTCCACCCTTCCGTCATGGGTATCCTCCGTAGTGCTGCCAATCCCCGGGAAATGCTTCAGACAAGCGCTCACTCCTGCGCCCTCGATGCCGCTTACCGCGCCGGATACCATCTCGCCTGCCATCTGCGGGTCTGAACCAAAAGAACGGTTACCCAGCACGCTGCCTTCTCCTGCCACGTCCGCAACAGGCGCAAAATCCACATTAAAGCCAATCTCCTTCAGATAAGAACCGATGGTGGTTCCGGCACCGGCGGCCGCAGAAGCGTCTCCTCCCGCGCCGATAGAAGCCATGTCTTCCACCTCCTCCACCTCAACCTTGCTGTTCGCGACTCTGCTGACGTCACCACCCTCCTCATCCACAGCAAGAAAAACAGGATAATTGCTCATGGATGCCGTATTCGAAAGCATCGTCGTGATCTGCTCCTTATCCAGAATATTCTGACCAAAATAGATCAGACCGCCCACCGCATACTGATTTAGCGCTTCCTGGGTGCCGTTTCCGGCCTGCGTCGCCGTTTTGACTCCCGTTATTGCCTCCGGCGTCACCATAAACAGCCCCGCCACTTTATTTTCAATCGACATCTCAGAATAATAGGACTCCGCCAGTCCGCCCAAAATATCTTCTTCTTCCTCCGGCTCTTCCTCTGCCGGTTCCGGCGTATCGATAACCATTTCCTCCTCCGGCTCTTCCTGCTTCGCGGCTTCTTCCGCCGCCTTCGCATCCTCTGCCTCCTGCTTTTTCTGTTTCACGAAGGAAGCCGCCTTCCTTCCGACTGCAATGCCGCCTCCGGCAATTCCCACAGCCATAAAAAAGATCACAAGATAGACTATGATCTGATTTCGAATCCTTCGTCTGCGCCTATATGCACGACGTTCCTCTTCCTCATCATAGTCTTCGTCCTCGTCTTCGTCATCTTCGTCGTCCTCATCCTCGTCATAATCTTCGTCGTCGCCCTCATCCTCATCGTCGGCTTCTTCGTCTTCCTCTATCTCATCCTCTTCCCCTTCTTCATCCTCAAAATCCGCGTCTTCCTCATCCAGTTCCTCGTCCGAATATCCCTTTCTTCTCTTATGCAGCTTTCCCATCGGCTGTAACCATGTCCTTTCTGATATCTTTTATCCGTCGCTTTCTATATAACAGACCCTTAAACTCCACCGCATACAAGATATAGTATGCATAAGTATACTATAACCTATTTTTAGTGGAAAAGCCACCCTGATTTTATTAAGATTCCTATAAGAACGCAAAAAAGACAATGCGAAACGGGTATTCATTCTCTAAAGAATCAATACCCGTTTCTAAAACTCATTGTCCAATGGCCTTTACCTCCGTCTTTCCCTCACGTCCTCTTTCCATCTCTTCTCTCGTATCCTCGATACTGTGGCGTCCTGTTCCCTCTCTCCTCCGAATCTCTGCTCTTTTCCGTCATCCGCCCTCTTCTCTTCTTCTGTTGGGAGCTTTTCCGGGACTCTTTTTCTGATTCGCCATCCTCTGTCATGTACTCGATTTCGTTCGTATTTAGCAACCTCCTATTCACTTGTAGTTCTCTGATGTGTTACTTTAAGTTTTTGGTGGACCGTACCTCCCTTTCTTTTAGTTTATCTATGTGAAGTGTTTCTTTATGAGTTTATTATAACACCTCAATATAATTTGTCAACACATTTCTTGAATTTTTTTAAAAATTTTTACTTTCTTTTGTATTGACCATTGCTTTCTCATTATATTACATATTTATATAAATTGACAGTTAATTTATCCCCTAAAGCAAGTATTTTGCATGCCACATGACAGTCACCATTCACACCCGCACCCAATTTCGTATGCGCCCGTGACGATTTGGCGCAGTTGCCATATGATACTAATTCCCTGCTTGCACCACCCCAAAGTACAGTGTACAATAATTGAAAAGCATTACAAATCATCCTATGGTATGGAGGAAATACAAATGTCACCTAAACAGACTGCGCTGGCCAGACAGGCAGAAACCATTATCAAAAATCTGGAAAAAAGAAATATAGAAGGCTGCTACTTTGATACATCGTCAGCCTGCGTCGAGGCGATTCTCTCTGCGATGCCTTCGGGGGCAATTATCGGCTGGGGCGGCAGCGAAACTTTAAAAGAATGCGGGCTGATGGACGCTATCCACGGCGGCTCTTATGAACTGCTGGATCGCAGCGCCGCGAAAACACCGGAAGAATCCCGGCAGATCTACGCCAGAACCGTTCTTGCGGACTATTTCCTTATGAGCACGAATGCCATCACATTAGACGGCGAACTGATCAACATCGACGGCAACGGCAACCGTGTCGCCTGTCTGATCCAGGGTCCTTCCAACGTGATCGTTGTTGCTGGCATGAATAAGGTTGTTCCCGACATAGAAAGCGGGATAGCAAGAGTCAGAAACACGGCCTCACCCGCCAACGCGATCCGTCTGGAGCGAAACCTGCCCTGCGCTGCAACCGGTGTCTGCCATGACTGCCTTTCCCCGGAGTGCTTCTGCTGTCAGGTTGTCGTGACGAGGCGGAGTATGCATCCCGGCAGGATCAAAGTCTATCTTGTAGGCGAGGAGCTTGGATACTAAAAACATAGGTATACAAAAAAGGAATCGGAGCCGTGAAGCGCCCGATTCCTTTTCTTCTATTCCGCTTTCACTTTTATTTCAGTTTCCGCATTTCGCTTCCGCTGCACGGTCTAACCGTTCAGTTCTGCAAGCTTAGCTTTCAAATCACCCGAGATCGTGCTCACCATATCGGCCGATGCCGCAATTTCCTCCGTGGACGCAGCCAGATTCGTCACCCGAAGATTCACGCCGTCAATCACGCTGATCAGCTTTTCGGCATCCGTCAAAAGCTCGGAGATTGCCGTCCGTATCTGTTCCTTATTCGCATCGGAGTCGCTGGCCGTATCTTTGGAAGAGTCCGCCAACTTCTTAATATTCTCGGCAATGATGGCAAACCCTCTGCCTGACTCCCCGGCTCTTGCCGCCTCAATGCTCGCATTCAGCGCAAGGAGATTTGTCTCCTCCGCCACGTTCGTTATTTCCTCATTATTTTCTTCCAGCTTGACAAGTAGACTCTGTATCTTTCCGAGCGCTTCGTTTAACTGATCGCAGAAATTTACTACATCGCTCATGGACACCGAGATACCCGTGCTCTCCTCCGCATTGCTGTTATTGCCCTCCGACATTTCACTGATAGATACATCCAGACTGTCAAAGTTTACCTGTACTTCTGCAATCAACGCCGCTATTTTTTCATTCTTCGCCTGAAGCTGTGCATTCTTCTGCTCCACTTCGGCAGCCATCGTCCTTGCGATCTCTCCTTCTTTCTCCACTTCGCTCTTTACAAACTGGATACAGTTATAAATATTGTTGCAGCCGTTATGAATCGCAGTCGCCATCTTCTTGCAGGTATCGTAACCGCAGGCAGAACAGTTGATACTGCGTTCCGCATCCGTGCGCTTATCCATGGAGATAAAAATCTCTTCCAGTTCGGAAGGACTGGCTTTCTTAGCGGTTACCATCGATGACTTATCCGTATATCTTCTGATAAAATCGTTTATATCCAGATCCGCAAACTGCTTGTTCAGTCTGGCAAGTCTCTGTTTCGGGGTCAGATTCTTACTGAAGGCATGGCGCTTATCGTTCTTCTTGCTCGCCTCACGGATCCTCTGCAGTTCATAGAGCGTATCGTCCGATCTGGTCTTCTCCGTCTCCACGCCCGGCCCGTAAATACATCCTTTCGCACAATTGAGCGCATCCACCATAAAAGGCAGTTCTTTCTTGCCAAGCACTCTCCTCTTATAATCACTCAGAAACTCATAGGCATGCTTCTCGCCCTCAATCTGCCTGATAAAGATATCCTCGCCGCAGAACCAGTAAACATTTTCCTTTAAGCCGCCCGGCATAGGATAAATGGAACCGAGACCGTACTCGATCTCATCCGTCACCGCAGGGCCGGAAATGTTATGTTCCCTCACATACTTCATCAGATGGTCAAAGGTCACATTATAGGACACATAGCCGCCGCAGTTCGGATCGTCAATCTCGTTTTTCTTCGCAATGCACGGACTGATAAAGGCAAGCTTGTCCGACACCTTCATGTACTTCTTCACATAGATCGCGCCGCACATCATCGGGGAATGCACCGGCATCAAATTGGGAAGAAGCTCAGGCAGATACCTTTCTATGTACCCGACAACCGCAGGACAGGGCTGCGAAACACCGCCCGTAAAATTGTGCTCCGTTATGTACTTAACATATCCCCAGGTCGTGATATCCGCCCCGAAACTGATACTGATAATGCGGTTTACGCCCAGTTTCTTAAGGCCGCCCAAAACCGCAGCATACTCTCTCGGATAGTTAGCCAGAAAAGCGGGCGCAAGCAGAAGGGAAATCTTCTCCCCCTTCTTTAAATCCTCGATGAAGCGCTCCGTGTCATCCTCATAACTTCTCGCATTATGCGCGCAGGCGTCAAAACACGCGCCGCAGCTGATGCACTGGCTGCCATCCACAATTATCTTGTTCTTCCCCTTTTCCTCTACCGCACGGTTTGCCGTCAGCACAGGACATGCAGAAATACACTTGTTACATCCTACGCAGTTGTCGTTGGTATAGACCAGCGCGTCTAACGGTTGATTCGCCATCGTACCCTCCAAAGTGAATAACATTTGTTTTTGTTTATACTATTTGTACAATTTTTTTATTATTTTAACATAAAAAGGACAAAAAATAAACAATTTTTTTGTCCTTCTCAAATGCATTCTCGCCATATTTACCAATTTTTAAATCTGGGAAATTACAAAAATATCATAAATCGATTTAATTGCCGTCTCAAAATCAGCGTTCGCTACACCGATAATTATATTCAGCTCGCTGGAACCCTGATCGATCATCTTGACATTGACATTGGCATGGGCCAGTGCGGAAAATATCCTTCCCGCCGTACCGCGGGTGGACTTCATGCCGCGTCCCACCACGGCAATCAGAGCCAGATCCGCCTCTATGTCGATGGAATCCGGATCAGCCAGTCTGTGAATGCCGGCCACCACCTTCTGCTCCTTATGCATAAACTCATCCTGATGCACAAACACCGTCATGGTGTCGATCCCGGAAGGCACGTGCTCAAAGGAAATCTCATTCTCCTCAAATGCCTGTAACACCTTGCGTCCGAAGCCGATTTCCGAGTTCATCATTTCTTTTTCTATATTGACTGCGCAGAAGCCTTTCTTTCCGGCGATGCCGGTAATCACATACTTTGACTTCTGACAGGTGCTCTCCACAATCCATGTGCCGTTGTCCTCCGGCGCGTTGGTGTTTCGGATATTGATTGGAATCCCCTCGCTCCTGACCGGGAAAATGGCATCCTCATGCAGAACCGAGAATCCCATATAGGCAAGCTCCCGAAGCTCTCTGTATGTAATCGTCTCCACGCCTTCGGGCTTATAAATAATCCGGGGATCGGCAACCAGCACGCCCGAAACATCGGTCCAGTTCTCATACACATTCGCCTTGATCGCCCGGGCTACGATGGAACCCGTAATATCGGAGCCGCCTCTGGAAAAGGTCTTAACCCTTCCGTCTTCAAATGCACCGTAAAACCCGGGAATCACGGCCGCTTCCACGCCAGCAAGCCTCTCTGTCAGCAGCCGGTTGGTCAGCTCCGCGTCGTGCTCACCGTCCGGCCTAAAGCGGATCACCGTGGCTGCGTCCACGAACTCATAGCCAAGATACTGCGCCATGATAATACCGTTTAAATATTCGCCGCGGGAAGCCGCATAATCAGATCCGGCCTTCTCCTTAAAGTTTTTCTCGATGCCCTTAAACTCCTTGTCCAGAGAAATCTTTAACTCCAGACCGTCTATGATATCCTGATATCTGTTCCTGATGGCCTGTAACTGGCCGGAAAAATCCTGTCCCCGCTCTGCCAGCTCATAGCAGGCGTAAAGCATATCGGTAACCTTCGTGTCATCCGACGATCTCTTTCCGGGCGCGGAGGGTACCACAAATTTTCGCTCCTTGTCCGCGCGGATAATCGCGCCCACCTTTTTAAACTGCTCCGCACTCGCCAGAGAACTTCCGCCAAATTTAACTACCTTATTCATGTTCTATCCCCCTGCTATGCCATGATCCGGATTCTGTTGATGCATCCGCCGATCTTCTCTATCTTTTCATCAAATTCCTTTTCGGTCATCTCCTGGGTCATAAAGCCAAATTCCTTCATCAAGCCCACGTTCACTTCCGCCATCGTTTCAAAAGCCGACATCGCCGCCTCACGCTTATCTGCCGCTATCCGGACAAAGAACCGCCTTCTGGCGCTTGTCACGTCCGTAACCTCCACTTTTGCCTCATCCCAGAAGCACATGATGGTCTTGCCCTGATGTCTTGCACAGTCCACCACATCGGAGACCACCGCGCTGGCCGTCGGCAGTTTGCCCGCGCCGCGCCCGTAATACATGGAATCTCCCAGCATATTTCCGTGCACGTACACCGCGTTAAACACATCGTTTACACTGTAAAGCGGGTGCTCTCTGGAAATCAGGAACGGCGCAACCATGGCAAAAAAGCCATCCTGCGTATCCCTGCTGAGCGCTAATAGCTTGATGGACTTGTTCATCTGTTTCGCATACTTGAAATCAGCCGCGGTAATCTTCGTAATTCCCTCTGTGTAAATATCCTCATAACTTACATTTTTGCCGGACATAAGGGAAGAGAGAATGGCAATCTTGCGGCAGGCGTCATAGCCTTCCACATCGGCCTCGGGGTTCCTCTCCGCATACCCTTTATCCTGCGCCTCTTTTAGGACATCCTCAAAATCGGCGCCCTCTCTGTCCATCTTGGTCAGAATGTAGTTCGTCGTTCCGTTCAGGATGCCCGTGATGCTGTCGATATGCTCCGCCGTCAGAGAATAATTGATGGGGCGGATAATCGGAATACCCCCGCCCACACTGGCCTCAAAGAGATAGTTACAGTGTTTCTCCTTTGCGATTCTTATGAGTTCCGGCCCGTGGGCTGCGACAAGCTCCTTGTTGGAGGTACACACGCTCTTCCCCATAAGCAACGCCTGTTTCGTGAAATCATAAGCCGGTTTCGTGCCGCCCATGGTCTCACAGATAATCTTTACCTCCGGGTCGTTCAAAATAATACTGTAGTCATGTACCACCTTGCTCTCGTAAGGATCGCCGGGAAAATCCCGCAAGTCAAGAATATATTTTACCGCCAGATCCTCGGCCGCCTTTTTATTGATATCCGCCTTATTCGTTTCGATTACTTCCACGACGCCGCTGCCCACGGTGCCATACCCCAAAACCGCTATTTGAATCATCGTTATCCTCCGTTGCATATTTATTTTGCGACAGCATAAATCATTCCAAGAGAATGCGGAGCATTCTCTCGTGTGAGATTTAGAACTTCTTCGCGAAGCAGCCTTTGCTGCGAGTGAATTTAGAAGTTCTTCTCACACTGCTATACCAGCGGATACTTATCCGTCAGAGTCTTGATAATAGCCTGCGCCTTGCCGATGCCTGCCTCGCCTTCCTTGACCACTATGGAAATGGCCTCCGCCACCTGATCCATATCCGCCGTATTTAATCCGCGTGAAGTAACTGCCGGCGTACCCAGACGAATGCCGCTTGTCACGAAAGGAGACTTCGGATCGTTGGGGATGGTATTCTTGTTGGCCGTGATATGGGCCTCGTCGAGCAGCTTCTCCAACGCCTTTCCGGTAAGGTCATAGTTCGTCAGATCGACAAGCATCAGGTGATTGTCCGTTCCGCCGGAAACGATCTTAATATCTCTCGCCTGCAGCGCTTTGCAGAGCGCCTGCGCATTGTCCGCCACATTTTTCATATAAACTTTGAAATCATCGGACAGCGCCTCCTTGAAGCACACCGCCTTTGCCGCGATCACATGCATCAGCGGCCCGCCCTGTGTACCCGGGAAAATAGCCTTGTTGAAATTATATTTATCCGCCACTTCCTGACTGGACATAATCATGCCGCCTCTGGGCCCGCGCAGTGTCTTATGGGTAGTGGTCGTCGTCACATGTGCATAAGGAATCGGACTCGGATGAAGCCCGGCAGCCACAAGTCCGGCGATGTGCGCGATATCCACCATCAGCACCGCGCCGACCTCGTCTGCGATCTCCCTGAATTTCTTGAAGTCAATGGTTCTGGCATAAGCGGACGCGCCCGCCACAATCATTTTCGGTTTGCACTCCAGCGCAGTCTTTCTCACATTATCGTAATCGAGGAATCCGTCATCATTCACGCCATAAGGCACGCACTTGAAATACTTGCCGGACATGTTGACCGGCGAACCGTGGGAAAGATGGCCGCCGTGATCCAGATTCATGCCCATAAAGGTATCTCCCGGCTCCAACACTGCAAAGAAGACTGCCATATTCGCCTGTGCGCCTGAATGAGGCTGTACGTTGACATACTCACAGCCGAAAAGCTCTTTCGCGCGGTCTTTGGCAATATTCTCCACCACGTCCACGCACTCGCAGCCGCCGTAATATCTCTTGCCCGGATATCCTTCCGCGTATTTGTTTGTAAGCGGACTTCCCATAGCCGCCATAACTGCCTTACTCACCCAGTTTTCAGAAGCAATCAGCTCAATATGGGAATTTTGTCTGTTCTGCTCGTCCACAATCGCCTGCGCAATCTCCGGATCAGCATTTTTTACCTCATCGAATGAATACATTCCTCGTTCCTGCCTTTCTGATAATTTCCACCCTGATACTCACATTCACATATTACTCACATATATTTCCTTCTATAATTATATAAGTGCATAAATAATATAGAGGCAATTTCAAAACAATATTATAAAGTATTATGCTATGTATTGCAAACAAAATTTATGGCACGCCCCATAAACTGCCGTTCATGATATCCATTTGGCATGTTGGATACATTTTCATGGAAAATTAAGAAAACTTTATGGAAATCTTATTTTGACTTTTCCATCCTATCTGCTATGATGTAACTTATGAAAACGAAAAAAACACTGATTAACTTTTGGAAAAATTACAGACATGCACTGCCGCTCATCCTTTACGGAATCGTTTATATCCAGTGGTTTGCCTATCTGGAAAAGACGATAACCGTAAACAGCCGTTACCGGCTGATTCATTTCAGGCCGGATGACCTCATTCCGTTCTGCGAGGTATTTGTCATCCCCTACCTGTTATGGTTCGCCTATGTGGCGGCGGTGATCGTTTATTTCTTCTTCCGGGATAAGGACGATTATTTCCGGGCATGCACCTTCCTGTTTACAGGAATGACCGTTTTTCTGGTCATCAGCACGATCTGGCCAAACGGGCACGATCTTCGTCCCGTCGTCATGCCAAGGGATAACATTTGTACGAGGCTGGTATCTTCTCTTTACCGTACGGATACGCCAACGAACCTCTGGCCCAGCATTCATGTATACAACTCTCTCGGCTGTCACATTGCCGTTATGAGGAGCGCGAGTCTTGAAAAGAAAAAGGGAATCCGGGCCTGCTCGTTTGTTTTATGTGTCTCAATTATTTTATCGACCATGTTTATCAAGCAGCATTCCGTCTTCGACGTGACCACCGCATTTATCATGGCCGCCGTAATGTACGGTATCGTATACCGCTCCGACGTGCTCATCCATTTTTATCACGGCCTGTCGCGCAAACGGAAACGCAAACCGGGTACGCTCGTATAACAATCGTCGCCAGTCCGCAAGGATTCAGAAAAAAACAGAGGGCGCCGCAAGATCATCAAATCAGATGATGGAGCGATGCCCTCTTTTTATATGTCATCAGTTGAATCTGAAAAAACGCCTGCAGATCTTATATCCTTCCACGGATATCTTCCGGCCGCCTTTTCCGGGCAGATTCATGGAATTGCCGAGCACGCCGTAGCGCAGTCTCATATACAGACCGAGATCTTTTTGTCTGATGTACTTCCAAAGCTCCGTCTTCTTCTCCAGATTTTCCTCCGTACCGGAGCGGATCAACATAATTGAGGAAATCACAGTAATAATTTCCAGATAATTAATCATATATCTTTTCAACTTGCCTTTCCCGTAGATTTTCGCCCTCATATCCACGAGATAATCGATCATGATCTTATTAACCTTTATCTGCTGGTCGATCCTGCCGATCATCACTTCCTCATTGACCGACTGCCCCTCCCTGCCTATATAATAACGATAAAAATTCACATCGAGATAATACATATTTTTCACGACAGGCAGCGGCTCGAACACAAAAATATTATCCACATAAAAGGTGTTCTCCGGCAGTTCCAACCCGCATTCGCGAAGGAGCTTCGTCCGAAAAATCACAGAATGCATGAGAATATACTGTCCTTTGTGAAAATGCTTCACATCATTCCATCCAAAAATTCTGTCCTGCGGGAGGGCATGACGGTATTTCATCACCTTATGCTTCTTTTCTCCCTCTTTTTCATAGACAAAATTGCTGATAAACATATCAAGCGTAGTGTCCCCCGCAACGATATCCCGCAGCACCTTAAGAATCTTCAGGTAGGCGCTCTCCTTCACCCAGTCGTCGCTGTCCACCACTTTGTAGAAAAGGCCGGACGCACAGGCAAGCCCTGTGTTCACGGCAGAGCCGTGCCCGCCGTTTTTCTTATGGATCGCCTTTACGATAGAGGGATACATCCTCTCGTAAGCATCCGCGATCTCTCCCGTTCCGTCAGTGGAACCGTCGTCCACAATCAGTATCTCCACATCCTCACCGCCGGGCAGCAGCGATTCGATACACTTTTTCAAATATTTTTCCGAATTGTAACAAGGTATTGCGACTGATAATAGTTTCATGCCAAAATATCCATGCCTTTCTCATGCTAATTACGTAAGGCGTTTCCCGCCGAACAGTCTTTGTCTATTCTAGCATATAATTCCCCGTATATTGTTACGAGAATCTTATATTTTCCTTATTTTTAACACGCCGGTTCCCTGCTTCATAATGACCGTATTTCCTTCCCCTGTCTCATCTCCACCTGTTCCGCGTAAGCCGCAAATGCTGACGGAATCGGATAATCTGTCCGCGTCTGCTCAGGCTCCACAAAGACGAAACCCTCCGGCTCCTGTCCCGCCCCCTTCACCGCAAGCTCATCCACCCGGATCAGATAACCTGTCATATGCCATTCCTTATGGGTAAACACATGCTTCGCAGGCGGGAGTTTCCGGATTCTGATAGGCAGAAATCCGATCTCTTTGAGATAAGCGGATATCCCCGCCTCCTCACAGTGTCCCTCCAGAGACGGAAATTCATACATGCCCGCCAAAAGCCCTTTCTCCGGCCTCTTTCGAAGCGCCACCCGCTCCGCATCCTGTATCACCAAAATTGTCTTTTCCTCAATGGTTCTCGGTTTCTTTTTCGCTTTCTTCGGAAACGCCGCTGTCTGTCCCTTGGCCCTCGCAAGGCACAGCTCCTTCCACGGGCATTCCCCGCACTTCGGCGCGCCGTTTGGAATGCACACCGTCGCGCCAAGCTCCATAAGTGCCTGATTGAAGTCTCCGGGACGGTCTTTTGGCATCACGTCAAGCAGTTCGTCCTCCACGGATTTCTTCACCTTCGCGCTTAGAATATCCCTCTCGTCAGCCCGCAGCCTTGAAAGAATCCGCAGTACATTGCCGTCCACGGCGGGGCGTGCACACCCAAACGCGATTGATGAGACAGCTCCCGCCGTATAGCTGCCGATCCCGGGCAGGGCTTCTATCTTTTCGTAGTCGTCCGGCATCTCACCGCCATATTCCGAGACAAGGATCTCCGCGGCTTTTTTCAGATTTCTGGCCCGGTTATAATATCCAAGCCCTTCCCAAAGTTTGAGCAGCCGCTCCTCCTCCACTGCCGCCAGACTTTCAATATCGGGAAGCGCTTTCAGAAAACGGTCGTAATAAGGCTTCACCGCCTCTACTCTGGTCTGCTGCAGCATGATCTCCGAAAGCCACACATGATAAGGCGTCGGCTCCTCCCGCCACGGCAGGATGCGCCTGCCCGCGTCATACCACGCAAGCAGAGGCTTGGCGATTCTGTCCAGACTGTCCAGATAAACAGGCAGCGGCGCATCCAGCTCCACGCTGTCCTCTCTCACCAAACAATCGTAGGCAAGCAGCCGCACGCCCGCTCTTCTCGCCCGCTTAAGCGCCTCTCCAAAGGCCGGCTGGGTATCCCAATTCGGCTCCACAAAGCAAACGCCTTTCATCTGGATCACAAACAGAAGGTACGCCTCATACCCTTGCCTGCGCGCTTCCATCAATTCCTCCACATGCTTAACCGCACGCTCGGAGGGCGCGTCGGGAAACGCCGCCACACCTTCCCGCTCTAAAGTCACTCCCTTTACTTCGATATAAGCCTTCCTTCCGGATTCGCTTTCCACATAGAAATCAAATCGGGAGCTGCCAAAGGTCTTCTCCGGCCGGACCAGACTGACATCCTTGTAAAGTCCACCCGCCCGCAGCCACTCGCCCGCAGCCTTGTTCGGCGCATTGGAGTCCATATTGACCAGACGCCCGTCCTTCTCCACCGCCACAAGATCATATGCTGTGGCGCGTGAGGCATTGCCGCTCTTCTCCAGATATACTCTGGCATGATCCGTCAGAAGCTCCCTGCATCTGCCTGTATTTTTCACATGCACCTTCGTCCGCACGCCCATCAGATCCACATAGGCGATAAACCGGTTGGGCCGCTCTATAAATTCAGCGGAAACAATCTCTGTATACTTCATATTCTGCTATTCCTTTAGCGCTGCCATGCACGGCCGTGCCGCCAGTGCCTTTTAACTGCTGTCCTTCGCCTCTATCTCCCCAAACGTTTCCCTATTTCTATAGGGAACCCGGGCAGCGGGCACCACCTCGGAAGCCGGAAGCGTGTGTGCGGACTGGTCATCAAAAAAGATATGTGCACCGAACGCATGCAGCACATCCTTCTTCCGTATTCCTCCCAGAAAGAACACCTCGTCAATACGCACATCCCACGCCCGCAGTGTGCGGATCACGCGCTCGTGAGCCGGCGCGCACCTCGTAGTGACAAGCGCGGTTCTGATCGGGCTTTCTTCTTCCGGGTAATTGTTTTGAAGTTCCGACAATGTTTTCAAAAATTTAGCAAAAGGCCCGGCCTGCAAAGGGTTACCCGCATTCCGTCTCTCGTTTTCCTCGAATGCCTCCAAGCCCTGCTCCTGAAAAATTCTCTCGGACTCGTCTGAAAAAAGAACCGCGTCGCCGTCGAAGGCCACTCTAATCTGTCTGATCCTGTGATCACAGTCGTAAGTCGAAATTCCTTCCGTACAGATAATGCCCGCCGCAATATTCGAGTCAATGGCACGCTGTACATCCTCCTCCCATGCCGACAAAAAGAGATCTGTCTTAAACGCCGTCAGATACGGGGCAAGCGAGGCGCCGCCAGACAATACTGCCCGGGTAATGCGCAGGCCGTAATTCTTGATCGCCTTAAAGACCCGCAGCGATGTGTCCGGGCTGTTTCTGGACATGATGATCACTTCCACACGCCCTTCCATCCCCGGCAGTTCATTCAGATGCAAAAGCGCCCGCACCAGCGGGAATCCCGGTCCCGGACGCAACAGTTCATCCTCATGCTCCACCTGATAGCGGCTGTACGCCTCCATGCCCTCTTCTTCAAATATTTTGGTTTCGAATGTCAAATCAAACAGAGTTCTGGACGAAACGCCCACTACAAGTTTGTTTTCCAGATCGTACGCCATAAAGCACCCCCCATCCATGATCTCTCCGGCGGGGGCGCGGTTCCTGGAAAAACCGCCTATCTCAATCTGTTACACTCAAATTTTTCAAAAGTGCGCAGGCAGTTCCTAAGCTCCATATACCTGTCTTCCAGATCTCCCTCCTTGATCTCCAGATCGGACGCCACCGCCATGGTATTAATCATGCTGTCCGTGATCCGGTTGTGGAGGGAATCCAAAATCGAAAGTTTCTGCTCATAGGAATCCGCATCGAGAAACGCCAACACCAGAGGATCTATATTCAGTTGCCCTTCCTCCGGCTCTGTCTTCGCCGGAACAGTTTCAGATATAATAGTTTCAGTGACATAATCCGCATTCCGCGTCTCTTCCACCGTGTCTGTAGATAAAGAGGCCGGCTCCCTGTCCACGGAAATTTCCGGTAAAACGGCAGTCCCCTTCATCCCGGGATTCCCCGGTAAAGCCGACGGCTCCTCATCCTCCATATCCTGCAGAAGTTCAAAACGGTATCTCTGCTTGACATCGGGATATTTCCCGCGGTCTACCTCCTCCATAAACATGGACAGCGGCCGCACAAATATCTCGAAAGTGCCGTACATCGCCTGATAAACCACCATCGGCTCCCTCGTCTCACTGTGCTTCGCAAGGCAGCGGATCTGGTATAAATTGCCCTTAAAATGCCTGTAC
The DNA here is from genome assembly GCA_947073545.1 of uncultured bacterium. Classification (GTDB taxonomy): domain Bacteria; phylum Bacillota; class Clostridia; order Lachnospirales; family Lachnospiraceae; genus UBA3282. The sequence goes on along the minus strand of CAMTMP010000048.1, from coordinate 1,352 downwards.
ATTTCTTGCGGTCTGGGATTATGTCTCATAGGAATCTCCTTTTTGCGTAATTTTTCTCTACTAGTATAATCCCAAAATATTAAAATGTCTATCCGCGGAGCAGGCCCAGCTGCCTGCTCCTAAAGAATTGCTTCGCAATTCTTTCTTAATTGGTTTTCACTGTGGCTCTTTTCTTTTTCCCACAGCGCAGACTCGGCTGTCTGCGCCCAAAGAATCATCCATATAGAACATTTGTTCCTTTAAATAATTATAGAACAAACGTTCTAATCTGTCAACCTGATGCTATGACAATTTCGGCGTTTCTTTATGTGTATACAATAGAAAGCGCCTCTACCTCACCGCAAAACGTCTCACAGTGCAGCGCCTCGGTCAGTCTCTCCTTCTCGTCCTCGCCAAGGCTTCCGATCATTCTGTGGTGAATCTCCACGCGGTAGCTTCTCGCACCGCCGTTTTCTCTCGTCCATGTCACCGTCACGCCGCTGTTTCGATACCCCCGCTCCTCCAGAATCCCTCTCGTCCGCTCCGTGAAAGCATCCTCGAGCAGCGCATATCGTTCGTTTTCCCGTGTGCAGTCATTCCGCTCCTTGCTCATCACCGTGCCGCCCACACTGAGAGCGGCAGCCAGAACCAAAAACGCCGTGATCATGCCTAAACCCCTGTTCATCTGTCACACCCCCTTGTTGTGACCACTATAGCATTTTATAAGTCCTATAAACGGGACATTATAAAAAGAACCGCCGAAGGGTGGCATTACATAAGGATGTTAAATTCAAAGACTTTGTAATCAGCCAGAATGATTGGATTGTAGGCAAATTCAAATCATACGGAGGAATTGCAAAATGGCAAAATCAATCTTTGAGAGATTAGGCGGCGAATATGAACAGCAAGGGGATTATCTAATACCACGCTTGACTGTACCCGCCGAAGAAGAACAACCGATAGGTATATGGGGACAGCGGCATCTGGACTATTTGAAGCAGTACCGCAATGTTACATACACCAATATTCTCACAAGCGGCAAGCTGAATACATACCTTGCCGACATTGACAGACAGGCGCAGGAACGCTTTGAAAGGCTCATAAAGGGCATGAAACAGGCACAGGGCATAACGGAACGACTAAAAGAAGAAAACGCCTTAGAATGGATAGGGCAGCTCAATAGCATAAGGGCTTGTGCGAGGGAGATTGTGAACGAGGAAATTATATATGCTTAATCAGCAAAGCGGCAGAGAGAAATCCAATGTCATTTAGATAAGGACAACATTGCAGTTAGGATCTTTTTACAGCGAGTAAACATTTTGTTTATTCGCTGTTTTTCTATATTTAAAAGCATTCAACGTAATAAATTTGTA
>CAMTMP010000047.1 GCA_947073545.1 uncultured bacterium | reverse complement strand
CGGATACCAGCATTTAATGCGGCTAATGATGTGAATACATCGTTCCTGAGTTTTGCGATGACAGCCGTGGCGATCTTACCCACAGAACCTTCAACGCTTGCTTTCTGCTTCGGCTTTTTGACACCTGTAGGCATGATGGCAACGGAATAATACTCGCCAAGGGAAAGATAGGCCTCATTTAGTATGATCTCGCCTCTTTTAGGATGCAGGGTCACTCCGGTTTTCAGGTTATCACAGACAATCTTTACTGGTGTGCCGCCAAAGAACCGGAACATGTTCACATGACAGGAAAGCCATGCTTTTTCATTCATGCTTGTTGCGGCTTCCACATAGATCATCTGACTGTATGGCATTGTTGCAACAAACAGGTATGCCGTTACACGCTCACCGGTATCAGGGTCCATATAGTTCATTGACGGACCTGACCAGTCGACTTCAACCTCTAATCCGGGTTTATGCTCTATGTGGCTCGTATAGTTTTTATCTGCCGTAAATTTCTTGTAATTTTTGGCAAATGTTATATAAGAACATGCATTCACCCCGTCTTTCTCACATCTGGCACAGTATTCTTCCCAAAGGAGCTTTTCTGTGACGCCTGTCTTCTTTAACTCTCTATGGACGTAAGAATAATCAACCGGAGCATATCTGGGTTTATATTTAAACTTATCCGGATAGAACAGTTCATAAAGCCTGTCGTCATCCCATTCAGAAATATCATCCCATGATTTGTCCGATTGTAAGAATAACGCCTGTACTTCAGCGACGGTATTTCTTGATACACCTAAAACTTTTGACACCTCCCTTGCGCTTAGATTTTTTCCCAGAAGTTCCAGAATACTTCTGACTTTTGTCTTCTTAAACATAAAAAGACCTCCCTATAGATTATTTGGTGATACTGCATCAGCAGTTCTCCAAGAATAACTATAAGGAGATTTATAGTGAAATCAAATATGTGTGCTGCCACAATATGTTGTGGTGGCTCTGAAGGTGGAAAATACCATTTCCGGGTGGCTCTGAAGCGGGAAACTGGTGGCTCCCAAGGGGGATAATATTCATCAGATTGACGAGACGGTGGTATATTAAAACCAAGCAAACGGAAACGTTACCGGTGACGATACCGAAACCGTTACCGTAATCGTTTCCAAAACCACAAACAATCATTTAATCACTGAAAGGGAGAGGGAAACAAAATGAAAAAGAAAATTGTCAGCACAATGCTTTGTGCAGCGATGATTACTACCATGTTAGCCGGATGCGGCGGTTCAGACAACGGCGGTACTGCGGATGCACCCGCAGCGGACGATTCCGCGACAGAGGCTCCTGCGGCAGATGATTCCGCGACAGAGGCTCCTGCGGCAGATGATTCAGCAGCAGCTCCGGCAGCGGGCGGCGGTTCGGTTTACTGGCTGAACTTCAAACCTGAGTCCGACGAAGTATTACAGGAAGTGGCAGCAGACTACACGGCTAAGACGGGTGTGGAAGTAAAGGTGGTTACCGCAGCTTCCGGTACCTATTCCACCACACTGTTATCCGAAATGGATAAATCCGCGCCTCCGACACTGTTTGTTATCGGTAACCAGGCAGGCGTAAAGGACTGGAAAGATTACGCGCTGGATCTGAACGGCACAGCAATTGCCAACGAGCTGAACACAGACGCTTACAACCTTTATGATGAGACAGGCAAGTTGGTTTCCATCGGTTACTGCTACGAGTGCTACGGCATCATCGTAAATCCTGACCTGATCGAGCAGGCTGGCCACACCATGGACGAGATCAAGAATTTTGACGGCTTAAAGGCGGTGGCAGAGGACATTCATGCACGCGCAGACGAGCTTGGATTTGACGCTTTCTCCTCCTCCGATATGGATGACTCTTCTTCCTGGAGATTTACGGGACATATGGCTAACCTTGAGTACTACTACGAGCAGGAGGGAACGGCTTGGACGGAGTGCCCGCCTACCATCACCGGCAAGTATCTGGACAACTTCAAGAACCTGTATGACCTTTGCATCAACAACAGCCTGACAGATCCGAAGGAGCTGGCTACCGGCGGACATGACGCGGAGAACGAATTCAAGACAGGTCAGGCTGCATTCTTCGTAAACGGTTCCTGGGAATATGAAGCGGTTAAGGCTGATGTGCCGAACGCTACGATGATCCCTTACTACTGCGGCGTTGCAGGTGAGGAAAAGGCTGGCTTAAACTGTGGTACGGAGAACTGCTGGGCAATCAACAGCAAGGCTTCTGCAGAGGATCAGCAGGCTACGATGGACTTCATGGTTTGGTGTGTAACCGATCCTGACGCTTCCCGCAAGCTGGTAGACACTTTCGGCGTTATGCCTTATAAGTCTGCAGCAGAGTCCACCAACGGATTCTTGGCTGCGGCTGACAAGTACACATCCGACGGATGCTATGTAATGAACTGGGCAACTAACTTCCAGCCTAACGTAGATTCTTACCGCGCGACTCTGGTAAGCGCTCTGAACCAGTACAACGCAGACCAGTCCGATGCAAACTGGGAGACCGTACGCATGGCGTTCGTAGACGGCTGGGCAGCAGAATACAATGCGGTGAACAACTAATAAGAAATCGGTGAACAAGTAAAATTAATATGTAAACCATGCGGCGGGGCGGTTTTATCCGCCCCGCCTTTTCAAATGAGATCGTATCAGTTGGCAAAATATATTTGGGGGTGATACCATGAAAAGCAAGAAAATAACCGCTACGAATTCTCTTCAAAAGGCGACAAAACGTTGGGGATTCCTTTTTATGGGTCCTGTACTTATCGCATTCATCATTGGATTTATCTGGCCTTTCATCCAAGGCATCTGGCTGTCCATGTGCCAGTTCCGCCTGATCTCCGATGCAAAATTTATCGGTTTTGGCAACTATGTGAAGACCTTTCAGGACGCTTCTTTCCGTCATGCATTCTGGTATACGGCAATGTTTGCAGTCGTATCGCTTGTCTTTATCAATGTGCTGGCGTTTATCGTGGCATATATCCTGACACTGGAGATCAAGGGAAGTAATCTGTTCCGTACCGTATTCTTCATGCCAAACCTGATCGGCGGTATCGTGCTGGGTTATATCTGGTCGATGATCTTCGACGGTATTCTCGGCCGCTATCAGACATCGATTCTGCTGGAGAGCAAGTACGGTTTCTGGGGACTGATTATTCTGATGTGCTGGCAGCAGATCGGTTATATGATGATTATCTATGTCGCCGGACTGCAGAATGTGCCCGGCGATATTCTGGAGGCGGCGCGCATTGACGGCGCGACTTCCATGCAGACGCTCTTTAAAGTGACGATTCCAAACGTGATGAGTTCTTTTACCATCTGCATTTTCCTTTCCCTGACAAACGGTTTCAAGCTGTTTGACCAGAATCTGGCGCTGACCGGCGGACAGCCGTTTATCATCCAGCCGGGCGGAACGACCATCAAGACGACGGAGATGCTGGCGCTCAATATTTACAACACCTTCTACAGTTCCAACACGACTTCTCAGGGTGTGGCGCAGGCGAAGGCAGTGGTTTTCTTCATTCTGGTGGCGGGACTCGGCCTGCTTCAGTTGAGTTATACGCGTAAGAGGGAGGTGCAGCAGTAATGAAAAAGAATACAAAAACCATTCTTTCCGTGATATTGGCTATGGTCAGCATTATCTATGTACTTCCTGTGCTGGCGGTTGTGATCAACTCTTTTAAGCAGAATACATTTGTAAAAACAGATACTTTTGCGCTTCCCACGGGGGAAATGAGCGCCGGTTTTGACAACTTTATAAAGGGTATGACGTTTGGTAACTATCCCTTTGTGAAAAGTGTGCTGTACAGTGTTGAGATTACGCTGCTTGCCACATTTTTGATTTTGCTGTGCACTTCCATGGCGGCATGGTATATCGCGAGAGTCAACTCCCTGATATGTAAGATTGTTTACTTCCTGTGCGTATTCTCCATGGTAGTGCCGTTCCAGATGGTAATGTTTCCGCTCTCTAAGACGGCGGATAAGCTGCATCTGAACACACCTTTGTCGATCTCGATCGTCTATCTGGGATTTGGCGCCGGGCTTGCAATCTTCATGTTTGTGGGTTTTGTGAAGGCGATTCCGCTGGAGGTGGAAGAGGCGGCATCCATCGACGGATGCGGCCCGGTGCGCATCTTCTTTCAGGTGGTTGTGCCGATGTTAAAGCCGACCATGATTTCCGTGGGCATTCTGGAAATCATGTGGGTGTGGAACGATTATCTGCTTCCTGTGCTTGTGCTTGACATCAATAAATACCGCACGATTCCCATTCATATCCAGTATTTGAAGGGAAGCTACGGCACGGTGGATCTGGGCGCGACGATGGCGCTGATCCTGATGAGCATTATTCCTGTTATCATTTTCTATCTGTCCTGCCAGAAGTATATCATCAAGGGCGTGGCAGCAGGTGCGGTCAAAGGATAAAGAGAAGAAGTACTATGTTTCGCATAAGAGAATGCCAAAGATGCGGTATTCTCCACTCAAATCATGGGGAAGCGCTGATTTGTTCACCGCTTCCCCGGATTATATCAGGGTAAAAATGCTGATGGAACTTGCTTATTTCGACAAAATATTGTAAAATTTTATAGAAATCGATTTCCGAACGGTTCGGAATGTGTGAAAGGAAATATGGATGTTATGAGAAGGAGCGGTGTTTTACTGCCTGTTTCCGCTATCCCGTCCAAGTATGGGATCGGCGCGTTTTCCAAAGAGGCATATACATTTATTGATCTGTTAGAAGAAGCGGGGCAGTCCTATTGGCAGATTTTGCCGCTTGGCCCCACAGGCTATGGGGACTCTCCCTATCAGTCTTTTTCCACTTTTGCAGGAAATCCCTATTATATTGATCTGGAGTCGCTTGTTGAGGAAGGCTGTCTGACGAAAGCGGACTGTGAGCAGTATGACTTTGGGGATGACGACGTTTATGTTGATTACGAAAAGATTTATCTGTCCCGGTTTAAGGTGTTAAAGACGGCGTTTGAAAACAGCCATATCGAGGAGGACGAGGCGTATCAGAAGTTTGTGGAGGAGAATGCCTACTGGCTGAAGGATTATGCGCTCTATATGGCGGTGAAGAATGCATTTGGCGGCAAGAGCTGGGCTGAGTGGGATGAGGATATCAAGCTGCGCAAGCCGGAGGCGATGAAGAGGTATACCGAAAAGTACGCGGAAGAAGTGGCTTTTTACCAGTTCCAGCAGTATCTCTTCGCCAAGCAGTGGTTTGCGCTGAAAGAGTACGCGAACGGGAAGAAGATCGAGATCATCGGGGATATTCCCATTTATGTGGCATTTGACAGCTCGGATACGTGGGCAAATCCGGAGCTTTTCCAACTGGATGAGACGCTGGCGCCTGTGGCTGTGGCGGGCTGCCCGCCGGACGCTTTTTCCGCGACCGGACAGCTTTGGGGAAACCCGCTCTACCGCTGGGATTATCATAAGGAAACGGACTATGCGTGGTGGATGAAGCGGATCGACTACTGTTATAAGCTCTATGATGTGGTGCGGATCGATCATTTCAGGGGGTTTGACGAGTATTACTCCATTCCCTTCGGTGACGAGACGGCGGAGTTCGGGCATTGGGAAAAAGGCCCCGGCTACGATATCTTCCAGACCATGAAGGCGAAACTTGGGAAAAAGGCGGTGATCGCGGAGGATCTCGGATTTTTGACCAAATCGGTCATTGATCTGGTGAAAAAGACCGGATATCCCGGCATGAAGATTTTGCAGTTTGCCTTTGACTCCAGAGAGGAAAGCGATTATCTTCCGCACAATTATGTGGCTAACAGCATCGTCTACACGGGAACACATGATAATGACACGACGATTGGCTGGTTTGAGAAGTTGAACCGCAAGGATAAGGCGTTTGCAAAGAGATATCTGAATATCAAGGCGAAAAAGGACGTGCAGTGGGAGTTTATCAGGGCGGCCATGGCCAGCGTTTCCGATACCTGCGTGATTCCGATGCAGGATTATCTGGGACTTGGCACGGAAGCCAGAACCAATATGCCCTCCACGCTGGGAACCAACTGGAAGTGGCGGATGCTGTCCGGACAGTTTACGAGCGAGCTGGCGGCACGGATTAAGGAAATGTCAAAGCTCTATGGCAGAGTGAGATCATAATGTGCGGCGGGGGATACAGATGGCGGAAATTACGATAAAAGACATAGCGAGACAGTGCGGTGTGGGCGTCAGTACGGTCTCCCGGGCAATCAATAATCATCCGGATATCAATCCGGAAACCAAGAAAATGATTCTTGAGGTAATTGACCAGGCCGGTTTTATTCCAAACAACAGTGCCAGAAACTTGAAGAGAACGGATGCCAAATGCATCGCAGTGCTGGTGAAGGGAATTACGAACCCGTTTTTCAGTAGTATGATTCAGATTATAGAGGAAGAGACACAGCGAAACAAATATGCGCTTGTGCTCCGGCATGTGGAGGAACAGGAGGACGAGATCGACGTGGCGCTTGAGCTGGAGAAGGAGAAGCGCCTGCGAGGCATCGTTTTTCTCGGCGGTAAATTTGAACATTCCGAGGAAAAGATCAGGAAGCTGAAAGTGCCATTTATTTTCAGTACCATAGGAGTCAATGTGCCGGATCAGATCAATAAGATGGAGTTTTCCAACATTGCGGTGGACGACAGGATGGAAAGCAAAAAAATGACGGAGTATCTGCTCAGATTGGGGCACAGAAAAATAGCCCTGATAACGGAGCGGTCGGAGCGGCCCATCGGCCGGCTGCGTATGGAGGGTTTCCGGAGAGCTTTTGCGGAATGCGGACTTGAAGTGCCGGATGGCCTGATCTGCTATGTGCAGGATGACATCGAGCATTACTCCATGGAAAACGGCTACCTGACGGCGAAGAAGCTGTTAGAGTCCGGGCAGGAAGTGACAGCCATCTATGCGGTGGCTGACGCGCTGGCGATCGGCGCCTGCCGTGCCGTGCTCGAAGCCGGAAAAAGGATTCCGGAAGATATATCGGTAGCCGGGTATGACGGCATTGAGATGGGAGAGTATTACAATCCGAAGCTGACCACGATTAAACAGCCGGTGGAGGAGATGGCGAAAAAGACCATCCGTCTGCTGCTTGATGTGATTGGGGAACGAAAGGAGCATCAGCAGATTGTCTTTCCGGCGGAACTTGTGGTGAGGGAATCGACCGGGCCTTGCAAAGAGTGACGGTGGAAACAAAGGTGCAGCGTCAAAAAATCCGGCGGCTCAAGTTAGAATTATGATAGGCGGGATCGTTTGTGACGTCTTGACTAAACCAGTCGAGAGGGAGAAACGCTTCCGCTGTTTCTTCGTCCGGGAACTCCACTTCCGCGATAATAAGGGGGGCGAAAGGCGACTCGAAGATATCCAGCTCGACGCATAGACTGAACTGATCAATTAAATTTCCTTTGGACGACACATATGTCGGGTCAAACTGCGGATGCTCGATGGGAATGATATACCGTTTTTTGGAGAGGATATTTCCGTCCGCCTTTTCCCGCAGATGATAGTAGGACTCTTCGTTTAAGGGGAGATTGTACTCCTCTCTGGCGAGCAGTCCTTTTCCTTTGTAGGTCAGATAATAGGAGTCGTCCTCCCTGCGGATTCTGACAACCGGGTCAGTGTTTAGGTAGGCCTGCTCGATGATACGGCAGGGGTAGGATTCCAGATTGACCGGAAGGGTTTTGATTGTGAATTTGCGTTCGATTTCCATGTAGGACTCCTTTCAAAACAGCGGCTTGGACGGAATGCATATCAGAAGTGCACTATGAGCATTGATGCTGTCAGTGTAGCTATTATCTCATAGAATTTTTCATTTTGCGAGTGAATTGTTGCAAAAGCGGGAAAATTAGATGGTAACGGAAAAGGCAATACACAGTTGTACGTATCGGTGATATATGTTAGTATAACGAATAACGTTGATTTACGATATGGAGGATAGATCGATCATGTATATGGCAGACGAAAAAAGATATGAAACGATGCCCTATCGCCGCTGTGGCAGCAGCGGACTTTTGCTTCCGGCGGTTTCTCTGGGCTTATGGCATAATTTCGGTTCCAACGGGAACTTTGAAAATATGGAAGCGGTGTGCCATACGGCTTTTGACCATGGGATTACACATTTTGACTTGGCGAATAATTATGGACCTGTGTATGGCGCGGCGGAAGAAAATTTCGGAAGGATTTTGAAAAAGAGTCTGGGCATCTATCGGGATGAACTGGTCATTTCCACGAAGGCCGGATATGATATGTGGCCGGGTCCTTATGGAAACTGGGGCAGTAAGAAATATCTGGTTGCAAGTCTGGATCAGAGCCTGCGCCGTATGGGTTTGGAGTATGTGGATATTTACTACCACCACAGACCCGATCCCGAGACGCCGCTTCAGGAAACGGCAGGAGCGCTGGATGGCATAGTCAGAAGCGGAAAGGCGCTGTATGTGGGCATTTCCAACTATGACAGAGAGCAGACGGAGGCGATTGCCGCCCTTTTTAAGCAGATGGGAACACCGTTTATTATTAATCAAAGAAGATACTCCATGCTTGACCGGACGATTGAGAAGGACGGGCTCAAGGACTACGCAGCGGCTCACGGGATTGGTGTGATTACGTTCTCCCCGTTGGGGCAGGGGCTTCTCACAGACCGCTATCTTCATGGTATTCCGGAAGACAGCCGCGTGCGGGCGGACGGGCGTTTTTTAAAGGAGAGCGCCATAACAGAAGATATGCTTCTAAAAATCAAAAAACTGAATGCGCTCGCGGCTCAGAGAGGACAGTCCCTTGCGCAGATGGCGCTGGCGTGGATTCTCAGGGACGGCGATATCACCAGTGTGCTGATCGGCGCGTCTCGTCCGTCTCAGGTGCTGGATAATATCGGGATGATTGGGAACACGTCTTTCAGTGAGGAGGAGAGACGGGAAATTGATGAGATTTTGGAAGGATAATTTTCTCCCGGTTTTTCCCGGCGAAATGCCGTGACAGATATGGTTTGGAACAGCCATACAGACCAAATGTAAATGATGGATATAGCGTAGCATGATGCAGAGTAATATGTCAAGCGATTGTGTTTTTGAAAGAGGTGAGAGATATAATGATAAATTGGTTTGTCTGCCTTCGGATGTTCTGTGCTATAATATTTTAGGAGTGAAACTGGTAGATTTATGGCATATTGTTTATAGTAAAAGGGGAAAACGGTCATGTGGATGTATTTGTATGCGCTGCTTTTTGTCATTGCAGTAATTGTAATATATGTATTACAGAATTGGCAGTATAAAAAGACTGAATATTACGAGCAGACTAAAAATTCCTATTTGAGCGTCCTTTTTGATAAGGGACGTCTGGGTGAATTTTACACATATAAAGATCTTAAGCCGCTTGATGGGTATAAACGTTATTTGTTCAATTTATATATTCCGAAAGATAACGGGGAAACTACAGAACTAGATGTTGTTCTTTTGCACGAATCGGGCATTTATGTATTTGAGTCAAAAAATTACAGCGGGTGGATTTTTGGAACAGAAACTCAAAAATATTGGACACAGACTTTGCCTGCCGGGCGGGGACGGTCGCTGAAAAATAAATTTTTTAATCCAATCATGCAGAACAAGGGGCATATAAAATGGCTTCAAGCATTTCTTGTGGAACAGGCATTGCCTTTTTATTCTTACATAGTATTCAGTGACCGATGCACACTGAAGGATATCAAATTGACCAGCGCAGACCATTATGTTATGAACCGACATAGGATACTTTTTGCAGTTCGAAAAAATATAGTTAAGGTAGGAAAACGATTATCGCCGGAAAAAATAGACGATTTATTTGAGAAACTGTATCCGCTTACACAGGTGGACGAAGTTAGAAAAATGACGCATATTCAAAATATTCAGCAGAAAACACAAAAGAGTGTTTTGCAGTCCGTCCCTGTCGTTATGGAAACGCCAAAGGCTGAGGAATCGATATGTCCCCGCTGTGGCGGAAAACTTGTTATGCGCACGGCAAAGAAAGGGGAACGTCAGGGAAAACAGTTTTTGGGGTGCTCCAATTTTCCGAAATGCAGGTACATTGAGGATTTGCCGATCGAGTCATAAAATGAGGGAAGGTCTGGTATTTGTTGTTTTAGAGAGACAGTGTCGGTATGAGATGAGTGGATAGAGATATGGTAAACCAAGATCTGACAAAAGGTAATGTGACAAAATCGCTGCTCCTATTCGCGGCGCCGATGATTTTAGGGAATCTGCTGCAGCAGTGCTACAACATTGCGGACACATGGGTGGTGGGAAAATTTGTGGGCGCGGATGCGCTGGCGGCGGTCGGCTCATCCTACGCGCTGATGACGTTTTTAAACTCTCTGCTGATTGGTCTTAGTATGGGAGGCGGCGCTGTCTTTTCCTATTATATAGGAAAGGGAGACAGGGAGAGGGTGCGCATCTGCGCGCAGACGGCTTTTGTGCTGATCGGTGTGCTGGCGGTGGCGCTCACGCTGGCTTCGCAGGCGCTGGTGCATCCGATTCTTACACTGCTTCGCACGCCCGCGGAACTTTATGAAATGACAAGGGAATATCTGGCGGTTGTTTTTTGGGGGATTTTCTTTATCTTTTTATATAATTATTTTGCTTTCCTGCTGCGCGCGCTTGGAAATTCCGTCGCGCCGCTGTACTTTCTGGGCGCGGCGTCGGCGCTGAATATTGCGCTTGATTTATTTTTTGTGTGCAGTCTGAAAAGGGGACTTTCCGGGGCGGCGGAGGCGACGGTGATCGCGCAGGCGGTTTCCGGGCTGGGGCTTGGCATTTATCTGTGGGTTAGGGAACCGTACTATCGTTTTTCCCTGAGACGTTTTTTGCGGGAAGAAAAGCCGGTGGGGGAAATCTGCGGCTATTCTCTGATGACCGGGGTGCAGCAGTCGGTGATGAATTTCGGCATTCTGATGGTGCAGAGCCTTGTCAACAGCTTCGGCCCCGCGGTGATGGCGGCTTTTGCGGCTACGGTAAAGATTGACACGTTCGCTTATATGCCGGCGCAGGAGTTCGGCAATGCTTACTCCATTTTTATTTCGCAGAATTTCGGTGCGGGACAGCGAGAGCGGGTAAAGCAGGGGACGAGGAAGGCGATGACGGTTTCCGCTGTTTTCTGTGGGGCGATTTCGGTTCTGGTATTTGCGTTTGCAAGGTTTCTCATGCTGATTTTTGTGGATGCCGGTGAGACAGAGATTATAGAAATCGGTATGCAGTATCTGCGAATCGAGGGCGCTTTCTATATTGGCATCGGCGTCCTGTTCCTGCTGTACGGGTATTTCCGGGGCGTTAACAGACCGGGCGTGTCCCTTGTGCTGACGGTGATTTCCCTTGGAACGCGGGTTGCGCTGGCATATATTCTGGCGGCGGTTCCGGCAATCGGTGTGCTTGGTATCTGGTGGGCGATTCCCATCGGCTGGGCGCTTGCGGATGTGACGGGAATTGTGCTGATGCGGCGGGGCGGTACATACGGTGAAAAATAAAAATCCTGTTATGCCGTAGAAAATGATGTGGTAAGAGTTTTTGACAGTGTGCATACCTTTGAAAATGATACGGATGAAATAACGGAATTTGTAGTATTCAGGTATGTGCCGGATGGAACGGATAAAAGGGAACTAATAAAAGGGGATAAAGTAAGTGTCCGGCGCGAAAAGGGATCTGAGTGAGAAAGAAGCTTTGATACGCTGGTAACACAAATAATAGAAAGCAGGGGGACAAGAAACCCCGGAACGGAGGAACACATGAGCAAAACAGCAATTTTTTTCGCAACAGGTTATGAGGAGATCGAGGCGCTGACGGTGGTGGACATCCTGAGGCGCGCGGGAGAGGAGATCACCATGGTGTCCATCACGGACGAGCGCAGCGTCACAAGCTCCCACGGCGTGGAGGTGACGATGGACAAGACTCTTTCGGAAGTCAATTTTGGCGAGACGGATGTGATCGTCCTGCCGGGCGGGATGCCGGGTACGAAGAACCTTGAGGCATGTGAGGCGTTGATGGAGCAGGTGGACGCTTTTGTGAAGGCGGGCAAGATCGTGGCGGCTGTCTGCGCGGCGCCTTCGATTCTGGGACATCGCGGGCATTTAAAGGGAAAGAAGGCGTGCTCCTTCCCCGATATGGAAAGCCAGCTGGAGGGCGCGGACGTGAAGCAGGAGCCTGCTGTAATCGACGGCAATATCATCACGGGGCGCGGCATGGGCGCGGCGATTCCCTTCGGGCTTGCGATTCTGGAAAAGCTGCAGGGGAAAGAGGCGGCGGAGGCGATGGGTAAAAAAATCGTTTACATGTAAAAAGTTTCCATTATATTTTCATCCCATCCGAACATACTAACATCAAGATAAGCGGCAAACAAAGTGTGCTTTAAGCGGACAAAACCGACGGACAGGCGCACGGAGAATGCGCTTGTCTCAATATAGATAAAGAATCAAAAGATTCAAAGTATTTCGGAGGTGAAAAGAAATGGCAAGCAACAAGACCAATAGAGTAGAAGTTCCTGAGGCAAAGGCAGCTATGGATCGTTTCAAAACTGAGGTTGCGTCTGAGCTCGGTGTAAACCTGAAAGAGGGTTACAACGGCGACCTGACTTCCAAGGAGGCAGGTTCTATCGGCGGTGAGATGGTTCGTAGAATGATCAAGAAGCAGGAAGAGCAGATGAAGTAAAAGAAACAAAAGCGAAGGTGCCCCGTTTGTGAAACACAGGCGGGGCGCCTTCACGTTGTGTGGGCGCTAGCCTCTGCCGCCTTCTGACTCTGCTTATTCGCGGAAAAAATTGTGGCATTTTCAATAGGCCTGTGCTATAATGTTTGGGTGACTGCAGCTGGAAGCCCGTATGGGCATTATAATAGATGGAAATCAACTGTCAGAAGATATTGAAGGAGGAACCCATAACATGAGTTTACAGGTGGAAAAATTAGAGAAGAACATGGCGAAGCTGACGATCGAGATCGGCGTGGAGGAGTTTGAGAAGGCCATCGAGAAGGCTTATCAGAAACAGAAGAAAAAAATCAGCATACCGGGTTTTCGCAAGGGCAAAGTGCCCCGTCAGATGGTAGAGAAGATGTACGGCAAAGAGGTCTTTTTCGAGGATGCTGCGAATATTATGATTCCCGATGCGTATGATAAGGCGTTGGAGGAGTGTGAGGAGGAAATCGTTTCTTCCCCGCAGATCGAAGTGACCCAGATCGAGGCAGGAAAGCCTTTTATCTTCACGGCTGCGGTTGCGCTTAAGCCGGAAGTTAAGCTTGGCAAGTACAAAGGCGTAAAAGTGGAAAAGACAGACACGACGGTGACCGACGAGGAAGTGGATGCGGCTCTTGAAAAGGAACGGCAGAATAACGCCAGAAATATCACGGTGGAGGACCGTCCTGTGAAGGATGGCGATATGACTACGCTGGATTTCGAAGGTTTTGTGGATGGCGTGGCTTTTGAGGGCGGAAAGGGAGAAAATTATCCCTTGACGATCGGTTCCGGCGCTTTCATTCCGGGATTCGAGGAGCAGCTTGTTGGTGCGAAGATCGGTGAGGAGACGGATGTGAAGGTTACCTTCCCGGAGGATTATCAGGCGGAGCACCTGCAGGGTAAGGAAGCGGTCTTTAAGTGTACCGTGAAGGAGATTAAGGAGAGGGAACTTCCCGAATTGAACGATGAATTTGCAAGCGATGTTTCCGAGTTTGAAACGCTTGCGGAGTACAGAGAAGATATCAAGAAAAATCTGGAAGAGCAGAAGACCAAAGACGCGAAGAGAGAGAAGGAAGACGCGTCTGTGAAAGCGGCGGTGGACGCTGCCGAGATGGAGATTCCGGACGCTATGATTGAGACGCAGCAGAGGCAGATGGTGGATGAATTTGCGCAGCGTATCACCATGCAGGGGATGTCCATGGAGCAGTATATGCAGATGACCGGCACCAATTACCAGCAGATGGTAGAACGCGTGAAACCGCAGGCGGAGGAGAGAATCCGTTCCAGACTTGTGCTTGAGGCGGTGGCGAAGGCTGAGAAACTGGAGCCTGCGGAGGAAGAGTACGAGGACGAGCTAAAGACGATGGCTGAAGTCTATCAGATGGAAGTGGATAAGGTCAGGGATCTTATGGGAGAGCGTGAGAAGAAGGGCATCATGCAGGATTTGGCTGTCAGGAAGGCGGCTGAGTTCATTGCGGAGCATGCCAAGGAAAGCAAGGCAAAATAAACGGAACCGTTCCATTTTAATGGCAAAATTGTTACTGAGAAACGGATTGTTTAACGGAGGTGTAATACATGGCTTTGATACCTTATGTCATTGAACAGACGTCGAAAGGTGAGCGTTCTTACGATATTTATTCCAGACTTTTGAAGGAGAGAATTATCTTTCTGGGAGAGGAAGTAAACGACGCGAGCGCGAGTGTGATCGTGGCACAGCTCTTGTTTTTGGAGTCTGAGGACCCGGAGAAGGATATCAATCTTTACATTAACAGCCCCGGCGGTGTGATTACCGCTGGAATGGCAATTTACGATACGATGCAGTTTATCAAATGTGATGTATCGACCGTGTGCATCGGTATGGCGGCGAGTATGGGTGCATTCCTTCTTGCCGGCGGCACGAAGGGCAAGAGAATGGCTCTTCCGAATGCGGAGATCATGATACACCAGCCGGCTGGCGGCGCGCAGGGGCAGGCCACCGAGATCGAGATCACAGCGAAGCATATCCTTGCGACAAAGGAAAAGATGGCCAGAATTATGGCGCAGAATACGGGTCAGGATTTCGAGGTAATTATGGCTGACACGGAGAGAGATAATTGGAAGAGCGCAGAGGAAGCGCTTGCCTATGGACTGATTGACCGCATTATCACCAGTCATGCCAGCACAGAGGGGCAGTCATAGAATTTTTAGCGATGCGGAGAATGATTAGATTGAAAAGGGATGGCGATGCACTCATTTTTCAATCGGCAATTTGTGAAGGAGCATCACAAATATGTCTTGACGGCAGACACAAAGGTGAGATTTGTGCCGCTGTTGTCGCATAAATGCTCCGGAATGAGGACTAAAATGGCAGGAAAGATTTCTGAGGAAAAAGTAAGATGTTCTTTTTGCAATAAGACGCAGGATCAGGTCAAGAAAATGATTGCCGGCCCCAGCGGCGTCTATATCTGTGATGAGTGCGTGGATATCTGCGCAGACATTATAGAAGAGGAATATGAGGATGAGCCGGAAACCGAGGAGATGGAAATCAACCTTCTAAAGCCGGTGGAGATCAAGAGCTTTCTCGATGACTATGTGATCGGTCAGGAAGAAGCCAAAAAGGTGATGGCGGTTTCCGTCTATAACCATTATAAAAGAGTGATGGCGCCCAAGGACGACGACGATGAGGTAGAACTGCAGAAAAGCAATATCATGATGGTCGGCCCCACCGGTTCCGGTAAGACGTATCTGGCGCAAACGCTGGCGAAAATCATTAACGTGCCTTTTGCGATTGCGGATGCGACCACACTGACAGAAGCCGGTTATGTGGGCGAGGATGTGGAGAACATTCTGCTTAAGCTGATCCAGGCGGCGGACTACGATATCGACCGGGCGCAGTACGGCATTATCTATATTGACGAGATTGACAAGATTACGAAAAAAGGGGAAAATGTGTCCATTACCAGAGATGTGTCAGGTGAGGGCGTTCAGCAGGCGCTTTTGAAGATCATCGAGGGAACGGTGGCAAGTGTGCCGCCGCAGGGGGGCAGAAAACATCCCCATCAGGAGCTTTTGCAAATCGACACGTCAAACATTCTCTTTATCTGCGGGGGCGCCTTTGACGGGCTGGATAAGATTGTGGAGGAGCGTCTGGACCGTCACTCCATCGGCTTTAACGCGCAGGTGGCGGAGAAGAGCGGCAAGGAGATCGGTGCGATTTTGAAAGAAGTAACGCCGCAGGATTTAATGAAGTTCGGGCTGATTCCCGAGTTTATCGGCCGTGTGCCGGTGACGGTGGCTCTGGACGGGCTGGATCAGGAAGCGCTGGTGCGCATTTTGAAAGAGCCGAAGAACGCGCTGATCAAGCAGTACAAGAAGCTCTTTGCATTTGATGAGGTGAAGCTTTCCGTGGAGGACGATGCGGTGGTTGAGATCGCGAAGCTCGCCCATGAAAGAAAGACAGGCGCGAGAGGACTAAGGTCTATCGTGGAGAAAGTGATGATGGACGTGATGTATGAGATCCCTTCGGACGACAGCATTGCGGAATGCATCCTGACGAAAAAGGCGGTGGACGGCGAGGAGAAACCGCTTGTCAGATACCGCGACAGATTATTGCAGGCAAAATAACAGATGGAACAAGCGCGATCGCAGAGATTGCGTGAAACAGATAAGCGTCGCCAGAACCTTGGCGGCGTTTCTGACTCAAGAAAAAAGCGACAGTGTGAAACCGGAGATCGAGCGCGGCGGCGCTTGATTTTTGACAATCAGAGGGTGATTTTATGGATAACTGGAATCAACTGGAGAACGGCAAGGACGGTGCGGAGGCGGTGGCCTTTCTGCGGGAGGATACCCTTCCGGCGGTGACGCTCAGGGGTCTTACGATTTTGCCGGGCATGGTGATTCATTTTGATCTCAGCAGAGAGCAGTCCATGGCTTCCGTGGAGCAGGCTATGCTGGGAGACCAACGGCTGCTTGTGGTCAGCCAGAAGGACCCAGCTAAGGAAAATCCCGGGATGGAAGACATCTACGATGTGGGAACCGTTACATGGATCAGACAGGTCAGTAAACTTCCCGAACATATTTTGCGCGTATTGGTGGAAGGGGTTTCCAGAGCGCGCATTCACGAACTTTCCGAGACGAAAAACGGAATAGTGACGAAGGTGTCGTATGAGAGGGACGACAGAGCGGACATTGACGAGATAGCGGCCGAGGCAATGACCAGAACAGTCAAAGAAGCGTTGGAGGCATATGGCGCCTGTTTTCCCAAGGTGGGGAAGGCTGTGCAGGACCAGATAGAAGAGGGGATGGAGCTTGGAAAACTTCTGGACAGCATCACCATAAATATGCCGCTTGCAGTGGCGGATAAGCAGAGGATTCTGAGTGCGGTATCGGTGCGGGAGCGGTTTTCGATCCTGACGGAGATACTCACCAAAGAGGTGAAGGTCATTCGTATTAAGAATGATTTGGCAAAGAATATCAGGCAGCGGATTGACAAGAACCAGCGTGACTATATTCTGCGGGAACAGCTACAGTATATTAAGGAAGAGCTGGGAGAAAATAACACAGACTCCGATGTGGAACAGTTTCTCGCACAGGTGGAGAAGCTGAAGGCGAAGCCGGAGGTCAAGGAAAAAATCCGTAAGGAGATCAAGCGCTATAAAAATGTGGCCGGCAGCAGTTCGGAGAGTGCGGTGGAACGCGCCTATATAGAAACGCTTCTGGAACTTCCGTGGGATAAAGCGTCCAAGGACAGCAAGGATCTGGAAGGGGCGGAAAGAATTTTAAACGAGCAGCATTATGGTCTGGAAAAGGTGAAGGAGCGGATGCTGGAATTTCTCGCCGTCAGGATGCTGACAGGCAGGGCGGGGAGCCAGATTATTTGTTTGGTGGGACCGCCCGGCACGGGCAAGACTTCCGTGGCGAAGAGTGTGGCGGAGGCGCTTAAGAAGAAGTATGTGCGGATCTGTCTGGGCGGCGTGCGGGATGAGGCGGAGATAAGGGGCCATCGAAAAACTTATGTGGGGGCCATGCCGGGGCGCGTAGTGGCGGCGGTTAAACAGGCGGGTGTCAAAAATCCGCTGATGCTTTTTGACGAGATCGATAAGCTGGGCAGCGATTACAAGGGTGATCCGGCGTCCGCGCTTCTGGAGGTGCTGGATGTAGAGCAGAACCACGCGTTCAGGGATCATTATGTGGAGATCCCTATCGACCTGTCGGAGGTACTCTTTATCGCGACCGCAAACAGCAGAGACGGGATACCCCGCCCCCTTCTTGACCGCATGGAAATCATAGAGGTGAACAGTTACACCGCCAATGAAAAGTTCCATATCGCCAGAGAGCATCTGGTAAAGAAAGCGTTTCAAAAGAACGGGATCAGGAAGGGCGAAATTGCCTTTTCCGACGAAGCGATCCGCGATATCGTGCGGTTCTATACGAGAGAGGCCGGAGTCAGAGGGCTGGAACGCCAGATCGGCGCCGTCTGCCGGAAGGAGGCAAGAGCGATCGTTGACCGCCGGAAACAAAAATTGACCGAGGAGGTTACTATATCGCCCGACAAGCTGGAACATTATCTGGGAAAACCGAAGTACAGGCAGGATAAGATCAACGAAAAGCCGGAGGTCGGCATCGCCAGAGGACTGGCATGGACCAGTGTGGGCGGGGATACCCTGCAGATCGAGGTCAACGTCATGCCGGGAGAGGGGAAGATTGACTTAACTGGTCAGATGGGAGACGTCATGAAGGAATCCGCGCGGACGGCTCTGAGCTATGTCCGTTCTGTCAGCGGGAAATATAAAGTTGCGGAGAACTTCTACAAAAAGAAAGATTTTCATATCCATATACCGGAGGGCGCCGTGCCGAAGGACGGTCCTTCCGCGGGAATTACGATGGCGACAGCGCTTTTGTCGGCAGTAGTACATGCGCCTGTGAGGGCGGATCTGGCAATGACCGGAGAAGTCACTCTGCGGGGCAGGGTGCTTCCCATCGGCGGATTGAAGGAAAAGATACTGGCGGCAAAGATGGCGGAGGTAAAAACCGTCCTTGTACCGAAGGAAAATGAGAAGGATATCGAGGAGATTCCGGAGGAGATCAAGGATGGGCTGGAGATTGTCTTTGTGGAGACGATGGAGGAAGTGGCCGATCGTGCATTGCTGACGTAGTAGCAGGAAGCTGCCGGATGAGGGAAATGCCAATTGACGCCGGAGCGGAATATGGGACTGCGTCCGGCCGGAGGAGAAAAGGAAAAATGGTTATAAAAAATGTAAATCTGGAAACGGTGTGCGGTGTCACCAGCAAACTTCCCGAAAATGCGCTGCCGGAGTTTGCATTTGCGGGAAAGAGCAATGTGGGGAAGTCTTCCCTGATTAACGGTCTGATGAACCGCAAGTCGCTGGCACGCACCAGCTCCTCGCCGGGCAAGACGCAGACCATCAATTATTATAATATCAACAACCGGATGTACTTTGTGGATTTGCCAGGTTACGGTTATGCTACCGCCAATGAGAAGGTAAAAGCGCAGTGGGGGAAGCTGATCGAGGATTATCTGCATCAGTCAAAACAGATCCGCGCGGTTTTTCTGCTGGTGGATATCAGACATGCGCCCTCGGAGAACGACCGGATTATGTACGACTGGATTCTGGATCGGGGATATCGGCCGATTATCATTGCCACAAAACTGGATAAGATTAAGAGAAGTCAGGTGGCAAAGCAGTTAAAACTCATTTGTGACACGCTTGACATAGTAGATGACACAGTTGTCATACCGTATTCTTCTCTGAGCAAACAGGGACGGGAAGAAATATACGAACTGTTAGACGGCATGGTTGAGGATACAGAGGAAAACCTATGAGAAGAGCCTTAAAGATTTATCTGAAAGTAACGCTGAATCTGTTTACCGCACTTATGGCAGTGCTTTTATGCATTTTTCTTCTCCCCAGACTGATCTGGTTTTTTATGCCCTTTATTCTGGGGTGGCTCATTTCGCTGATTGCGTCCCCCGTGGTGCGTTTTTTCGAAGAGAAGCTGAAAGTGAAGCGAAAGGCCATGACAGCGCTGGTGATTGTGGCCGTTCTGGCAGTGGTGGTGCTTCTTGTCTATCTGCTGATCGCCAAACTGGTGAGGGAGGGCGTTAACTTTATCAATGAGCTGCCGGATATCTGGAATACCATTCTGGCGGAATTTAACAAGGTGGGGGCAAATCTGCAGGGTGTTTATGACAGGATGCCGGCGGATACGCAGGCGACAATCGATCATATAATTTTGGAAATGGGGAATTATATGAGCAGTATGATGGGGCAATTCGAGCTGCCCTCCTTTAAGGCGGTGGGAAATGCGGCGAAGCAGATCCCGGATATTTTCCTCGCCGTGGTGATGTGCCTGCTCTCAGCCTACTTTTTTGTGGCCGATAAAGGATATATGGCGGCAGCGGTGGAGAAATTTGTACCGGTCTCGGTGCGGTATCATTTTGACCTGATTCGCAGAAGCTTCCGCAATGCGGTCGGCGGGTATTTCAGGGCACAGTTTAAGATTGAGTGCTGGATTTATATTCTGCTGGTGATCGGTCTGATGATTCTTGGAGTGGATTACGCCTTTTTGGCTGCTTTCGGCATTGCTGTCCTGGATTTTCTTCCCGTATTCGGCACGGGCACGGTGATGGTTCCGTGGGCGGTCATTGAACTTTTGTCGGAAAATTACAGGATGATGTTTGGATTAATTGCCATCTGGCTGGTCGGGCAGCTAGTGCGGCAGTTGATCCAGCCGAAAATTGTGGGAGATTCGATTGGAATGGACGCCATACCGACCCTGTTTTTACTTTACATCGGTTACCGCGTGGCGGGTGTACTGGGAATGATTTTGGCAGTGCCGATCGGTATTATTGTCGTCAATCTTTATGAGGAGGGCGCTTTTGACACGACCAGACAAAGTCTGCGGATTCTGGCGGCGGGCTTTAACCATTTCCGAAAGATCCGGCCTGACGACATGGCTGTGGTGGAAGAGTACGAGAGGGAAACGAAAGACACTTATAGACAGAATAAGGCGGCCCGCGAGCAGATGCACGAGACATCACGGATCAAACTGGAGGAGCCGCTCATTATGAAAAAGTTTAAGGATAAGAAAAAGAATAAGTAGACAGCGGGGAGAAAGCACTTGCAAAAAAGAAACTGGTGGAAACTCTTTTTTGCTATCTACATTTTGGTTGTCATAAAGGTTATTATCTTCAAATATCCCTATGAGGAGCTTTTGCAGATTGCGGCTACATGGCGCAGGGACGTCATATTAGAGGGATTGGGCACGGCGAACTTTAAGCCCTTTAAAACAATAAAAATGTATATAGACTACTCATACAAACTGAACAGCGTGGAGAACCTGGCGGGAAATGTGCTGGTGTTTGTGCCGCTTGGCTTTCTCTTTCCTTTTGTGGCGAAGGAGGGAGAGCGGTTTTTCGTGATGCTCTTAAACGCCTTTGTATTTGTTCTGGGGATTGAGGTGTTTCAGCTTTTCAGCGCCTTCGGCGCATTTGATGTGGATGATATTTTACTAAATTGTGTCGGCGCGTCTCTCGGCTTTGGCATTTACCGTCTGATACAGTTATGCAGGAAAAGAAAGGGGTTTTTTGATGGAAGGGTTACTAAAAAAGATTAAGACGAATGTGGTGGTTTCTTCCGCCTTGTGTGTCATTCTCGGGCTGGTGCTTGTGTTTCGGCCAGGGCTGTCCATGCGGATTGTCTGCACGGCTGTCGGCGTAGTGCTGGTCTTATCCGGTGCCATGCGGATGATTGATTATTTTACCGCAAGGGACGGCAGTCTGTTCTCACAGGCAAATTTGGTTTTCGGCATCGTGCTGGCGGTAGTGGGTGTCTGGATTGTGTGGAAGCCTGATAAGGTGATGGCGATCATTCCCATTATTGTAGGAATCGTCATTGCGATACATGGCTTACATAATTTACAGCAGGCGGTGGAGCTCTGGCGGGATAAGTACGACAGATGGTGGGTGGCTCTTATTCTGGGCGTGCTCACGGTGGGATTCGGCGTGCTATTGGTATGCAGGCCCTTTGCCGCCATAGATACGGTGGTCATGATGATCGGGCTATTCCTGATTTATGACGGTCTTTCCAATGTGTGGATCGTTTCGAGGATCTATAAGAACGCGAAGATACTAAAGCAGGAGATGACGGCGGTGGATGTGGAAATTGTGGACCGCGAGAGGTGAAGGCCGAGGCGGGCTGCGATACAGAGCCGGTTTGGCATGACTTTTTCGTTACAATTCACACCCAATGTCAGATTTCGTACTGATTTACGATTATTCAGTGTGAATTGCAACGATGATGCACACAAAATGCCCAAAAACCGGCATTTTGGCGCTGGCTCCGACACCATGCAGCAAGTGCATGGTGCGGGTGTGAAAAGTAACACTTTTTCTATCATTTGATAGGAATTTTGCAATTCGGGCTTGTATATTTTCGCAGGAAGTTTTATGATAAGTTTGTAAGAAACGGGAGTGATTCCGAATGCAAAAAGCGATGAATGGTATCGGTAAAGAGGAAATCGGATATGACAATTGGAGCAGTTAGTTTTCAACCTTACGTTTATAATGTAAATGCGATCAGTCCGGTCAGTATGAACAGGCTGACCAGAATTTCGGACAATGTTCTGGATAAAAAGACGGATTTCAGCGGGCTTGTAGAAAATGAAAATCCGCTGAAAAAGGGACAAACTCTGAACTTTCAGGATATGCTGGATATGCAGATGCGGCGGGGCAGAAGCAATGCGGCGAGAATTATGAAGCCGGCGGATGAATCGGAGACGGGTGCTTTGCAGGGGGCTGAGCCGGCGGAGAGTGCTTTGGCAAAGTTTGACAGAAAGCAGACGGCAAAAGACGTACAGCCTGAGAGCGAGACATTTTCGGCAAATGTGCTGACGGATGCACAGATGGCGGCATTTGATGGAAACGGTGCGGGAAGCGGTATCAGCAGTTTCCGCATGCAGCAGGCGATCAGCGCATATGAAATGTTTGCGACAGTATAGAGAGAGTGGGCGCATAGAGAGTTTGCCGTTTCGCATAAAAAGAGAAGAAAGTTCCCTGCCTGTTTGGATTATGGGAATTTGGAGCATATGGAAAGCAGAAGCCCCCCACTGTTTCGGCAGAAGGGGGCTTGTTCATATACGAAGGCACGCATAAGATGGGGTAAGACTACGACAGCGCCATCTTTTTTACGGTGGCCAGACCGTTACTTACAGCTGGAACGAGAAGAACCGCGCAGGTGATCGCGCCTTCCGCAAAGATGTAAATGCCATTGTACACAAGGGAATAGGGCAGTACGGGCCAGCCTTCCCACGCGTATTCCGCAAAAAATATCCAGCCTGACAGTACGGTGAATACATAACGGCCGAAAATGCCGACCAGATAGCCCTTGAGCAGACCTTTCTTAGCGCCTGCAAACAGACCCGAGAGTCCCAGTGCGCCGAAAGCCAGAACGTAGTCCAGCACAAGCTGCATGGGAAACAGCACATAGGGGTTGATTAAAAGCTGCAGCACGCCATAGGCAAGGCTGGTCATCAGTCCGGCGCCCAGCCCGAAAAGATAGCCCGGCAGGCAGATCACGAGCATGGACAGCAGCGTGGCCGAACCGCCCCATGGAAAGTCGATGATTTTGATTTCCGAGAGAATGGTGCCCAGCGCAATCGACATGGCGCAGAAGACGAGCTGTTTGGCTGTCAGCTTTCCGCCCTTTCTGGCGGTTTCTCCGGGCTGTGGATTCTGTCTGGCTGCATATCGCCTTGCGAAGGTGACGGCGCCGGCAAGCAGTAATGCAAGAAGTACCATTAACAGCACTTTGCCCGGTGTGGTGGGGATGTAAGTGGTTGTGCCCCCGTCATTGACAACAACATTGTAGAACATAAAAAAATCCTCCTTTGTCTTAGAATAAGCAAGGAGGGGAACAGTAAATACGGCAGGACACAGAGCTGCTGTGCCGGGCAGTAGTTACATGTGCTTCCCTACGGCGGTGCTAACCGCATCAGGTAATGAGGGTTAGAGCCCTGTACGCAGTGTGCAGGCTCAATCTCAGCAAAAGCTCCCCTAGCAAGTTATTCAATTATGCGGTCCAAGCCGCGGCGGATATATCCGCTTTTTTAACTATAGGGTCTTGCGGAAAAATTGTCAAGGGATTTTCGGGAGAGTGACATGGAAAAATTTCAAAAAACATGGGAGGTATTATTTCCATACTTGTTATATTATCTAGCCTACAACGCGGCTTATCTGATCCTTGCCTTTGCGTATCAGGCGACGGTGGAGCGTTTCGGCGGGGCGTACGGCCAGTTTATGACGGCACATGCGGCCACCGTTGTGGGTGTGATGGGGGGACTGTGTATGCTGGCTGGTATCTTGCCTCTTTTGCCGATGCTAAAGAAAGAGCTGGAATCGCGCATAACGGCGAAAAGGATGACTGATCCGGTCAATGTCGTAGAGCAAAACGGGATAAACGTGATTGTGCTGACGGTGGTTCTTGCGGTCACTGCTTCCATGGGATGGAATGCCTTACTTACGCTGATCGGATTCACGGACAGTTCCCAGACCTATCAGGAGGTGGCGGACAGGCAGTATGGGGTGGCTTTTGCGGTGGGGCTGGTTCTCTATGGGCTGATATCCCCGCTGGCGGAGGAAATAGTTTTCCGCGGCGTGATATACAACCGTCTGCGGCGTCTGTACAATCCGATGATCGGGATTGTGGCTTCCGGTGTCCTCTTTGGCGTCTTTCACGGCAATCCGGTGCAGGGCGTGTACGGCGCGTGTCTGGGAATGCTCATGGCGTATCTGTACGAGAAAAGCGGGAAATTCGGGACGTCCTTTCTTTTTCATGCGGTGGCGAATCTGACAGTGTATACGACGGCGCGGATGGAAGGTGTGCAGGCGGTTTTGCTTACACCGGTGGGGTGCGCGGTTTTGCTGGCGGCCTCGGCGGGGTGTTTATGGCTCGTGTACCGTGGCAGCAGAGCGGAGCATAGGTGACGGGGAAGCCTACGGACGAACGGTTGTGAACATACGAAAGGAAATGCGCAGTGAGGAAGCCATTCACACAGCCATGGATACCTGCATTGAGAAGGGGATACTTAGGGATAGCGGAAGGCGCATGAAACGCTTTCTGTTATCCCGTTTTCTTATACCTTTTTGCTTTTTTTCATACCTTTCAGCAGAACAAGGGAAAGGATCAGCACCAGCGGGAAAACGCATCCCACAAGCATCCCCTTTCGCAGATCATTGCCCGCATTCTGGGTGATATTGCCCACCAGACTCGGGCCGAATGCACCGCCCAGATCCCCCGCCATGGCGAGCAGGGCGAACATGGCGGTTCCCCCTTCCGGCAGCCGCCCGGAGCAGATACTTATCGTGCCGGGCCACATGATGCCAACGGAAAAGCCGCACAGAATACAGCCGATCAGGCCGATCACCGGATTGTTCGAGATAGAGGCCGCAATGTAACAGCTCAGGCACAGGACGCCCGACCCCATCATAAACCGCATCAGCTCCAGCCTGTCGCCGTATTTTCCGAAGATAACCCGACTGATTCCCATGGTGATCGCAAACATACAGGGACCGGCCAGATCCCCCATTGCCTTGGAGAAGCCGAGTGCCGACTCGGTGTAGGCGGAGGCCCACTGCGCCATGGAAAGCTCGGAAGCTCCGGCGCACACCATCAGGACAATGGCGATCCAAAATAGCGGAACGCGGAGCAGACTGCCGGTTCCCATACCCTTGCCTTCGTCGGTCGTATGTTCAATGGGACAGGTGGCAAAGTTGTAAATGTTGTACAAAGGAATGACAGCCCAGATGCAGGCCAGCCACTTCCAACTGTCGATACCGAAAACGGCGAAAAAGACGGTGGACAGAAGGATGACTCCCACAGAGCCCCAGCAGTAAAAGGAGTGCAGCAGGCTCATCACCGCTTCCCTGTTGTCGAAGGGACATGCTTCCACAATAGGGCTGCACAGCACTTCGATCAGTCCGCTGCCGATGGCGTAGACGATGACGCTTGCGATGATCCCGGTCAGCGGATTCGGGAGAAGGTCAGGCAGAAAGGCAAGCCCGATCAGTCCTGCCGCTGCGCACAATTCCGAGGCTACAACGCAGTTGCGGTATCCGATTTTGTCTGCGAAATAGGAACAGAGGACATCCACAATAAGCTGGGTCAGAAAGAACACGGTGGAAATCAGTGCGATCTGCCCTAACGGGATCTGATAAACAGTGTGAAACGTTAGGAACAGCAGCGGTGCAAAGTTGGCACAGATTGCCTGCGTGATAAAACCAAGATAGCAGGCGGTCAGTGTTTTTTTATAATTTTTCGTCATGTCAGTGATTGCTCCTTTCTGTAATGAGTTGTATTATATAGTAGGAAAGTGGGGATATCAATATAATATATCCCAATATTATTACACAATCTCACAAACAGAGAGGAGGATGGGCGGAATTATGCAGGTACATGAGGGACATATCAGGATCGTAACCGATGAATCGCTGCGGGAAACCGTTCCCCATGGAAGCGAGGACTATCCGTTCCGGTATTATCTGGAGGATATCTGGCAGTTTGATTTTCACTGCATCGAATGGCACTGGCATCCGGAAGTAGAATTTGTCCTGATTCAAAAGGGGACAGCGGATTTTCTGATCGGAAGTGAGAGATATGTCCTTGGAGCGGGAACGGGTCTCTTTATCAATTCTCAGGTGATTCATAGATTTGAGGCAGCGGAGAGCGTCATTATTCCTAACATTGTATTTTCCCCCTCCCTGATTGCCCCGGAGGACAGTCTGATCTATCGGAAGTATGTGCAGCCTGTTCTTGACGCAGCGGCAGAGTGCCAGATCTTTTCTGCCGATGGTCCGGTGCAGGGAGAGATTTTGCGCACACTTTTGGCCGTGTTTGACGTGCAGGAAAACGGGAATGGATGTGAAATCAGGACGGCGCAGCTGCTGTTACAACTGTGGCGGCTGCTGTACGAGAATATGGATATCACAGGAAATATGCCGGCACCGCAGACGTCGGTGCGGACGCAGGCGCAGCTTCAGATCATGCTGCAGTATATTCATAAAAATCTCCATTCCGCCGCCTTTGGCTGGCGGCACAAATAGCAATGAAAGTATTTCAACTCTCCACGTTGTG
>CAMTMP010000046.1 GCA_947073545.1 uncultured bacterium | reverse complement strand
GCCACTAAACTCAAGATTGATTACAATGCATTATCCAAGAAGGGAGATGTTACTATGTGTACTTTATTTGATGAAATTGAAAAAGAAGGCAAAATTACAGGCGAAGCAAAAGGTATTATTGAAACAGGTTTTGATTTTGGACTTTCGGAAAATGATATTCTGCAAAGGCTCCAAAACAAGCTCAATGTATCGCTTCAAAAAGCACAGGAATATTTTGAAATGTTTGGAAAGCAGACCGTTTAACAGTGATTCTTATTTGATCTGTGATGTAAGGTAAACCCTTTCAGGGCTTACCCGCAGATAAAAATTTTGAAATTTTTTTATAGAAAGTGTATAAGCTCCGCAAAACAGGCAACAATAATACCAAGCAAAAGATAAGAAATACTTATCCTCCCCTATTAAGAAAAGCCCCGTCACCGCATCAATCGCAGGTACGGGGCTTTTCTATTTATCTCATAAAACTTCCGCCTTCTATTTCAGAAGAACCGTCACAATCTCGAAAGGCTTCAGCACGACGTCAATACTATTACCCGACACCGCCGCTTCGCTCTCCGTCTCCTCCAGCAGATTACAGATATACGCCTTTTCAAAGGGCATATTTACCGTCAGCTTCGTCTTAGTGAGGGCGTTCTCCGACTCGTACATACGGATCACGATGCCGTCGCCGTCCTCGGCCTGTTTGATCGTCTCGATGACAACATTGCTGTGCGAAATGCTGGCAAAGGAGAAGTTCTTTCCGCCCTGCGTGCCCGTCAGGGCTGTGAGCGGCTGGTTCAGCTTATACGCCTCATCCACGGTACCGGCTGTCCGCAGCTCTCGAAACGCGCCACGTCCCAGCTTGTGTTCTGGTGCGTCTTTCTGGTCAGGCTGCCGAACTGGATATCGAAGTCCGCCTCATCAGTATGTACCGCCACCGGGAAATGTACCTTCAAAAGCGTCTGATGTTCCTTCCAGTCCACATGGGTGACAAAGTCAATCCGGCGGCTGGCTGCGTAGAATATGATTTTCTGGCTGAACGTGGAATTGGACGCCTTTCTGTCGATCTCCAGCACGGCGCGCACCGGCCCCATCTCCGTCCATTCCATGCGTTCCACCTGATCCACATCCCAGAATTTCTCGGTATAGTAAATATCAATATCCCAGTTGTCAAAGTAGATCGGTTTATCCTCGTACATCCGCAGCAAATTGGCCTGTTTGTCGGCCTGTACGACCTCACGGTCGTTATCCCTGTCATGGATGCCCGTAAACAATACCCGAATGTCCGCGGACGCATCATCACCGCCTACGTCCCCACCGGACTGCTCGGAAAGCGGATGGCGATGCGGCTTTTGTTCCGCACGAACCATCCCGACGCGCCCCACGAGCTGACTTTTATCAAGCCCTATATTATAAATACGGAAGATTCCGCTCTCTGAGTTGTGCGCAAAACCCTAAAAATGCGAAAACTTGCCAATTTTTATCTGTATAGTATAATGATTTTGCGCTCCAAGACAGGTAAGCGGTTCGCCTTTTGCCGGATGATTCATCTGAGAACTTCCAAAAACAAAGGAGGTATATCAATGGAAAATCTACGAAAGGGTACTTAGGTACATATGAGATTCGATGTGCTTGTAGGAATTGTCGGTATTGCTGTAACACTCATTAGTATTTTAACTACTGGTGTCAGCATATGGCAAAACCGCAAGAATAGAGAAAATCAAAAAAGCAACCGCCCCGACCAAGGATAGTGGTTGCTTTTTTATAAGTAACTAAAAACCAAGGCGAACCGTTTGCTTTACGGAGCGCTTTTTGTACGATTATTATAATGCTAATAAGGTGAGTTTGCAACAGGAACTTTCCGGTTTACTCCGGCACCTGACCGATCATCTCCTGCCAGCCGTACATGGCAAGGTAATAGGGACTGCCGTCTGTATCTTGATCCGCACGAAAGGTGTAAAGCAGACAATTCTCATCACAATAATCCGTAAATGTCTCCTCCGGCGGCTTTATCCTGTCCGCCGCAATATCCACATCCGCCGCAATGATCGTTTCCTTCACTTCCCAGTCCGTCACGCGCTCAGGCGCAAGCCACCACCGTTTGCCCGCCTGTTCCAGCGTCATCTGTTCATCCAGAGGCACTTCGTATTCCAGATCATAAGCGATCGGCTCCAAGTCACCGTTTTCCGTCATCGCCATATTCTCATCCATATCACTAAATTCTGAACCTCTCTCTTTTCTGATACCTATACCGCTTTCCCAGTCATTTTTCTCATAATCCGTGATATAATCGTAAAATCCGTAAGTGCTCTCTGATGACGCAAGCCACCATTCCCCCTCCCGGTATGTGTATGTATAGCGTTCCGACCATCTCCACGCACTGCCCCCGTAAGCGTGTGTGGTAAAAGACGTACCCTCCGCAGTCAGCGGCAGATAGGGATCTCCGTAAACGCCCCCCTTCATCCCTTGTGCGTATGACGTTCACATCCTGAAAATCCAGACAATACCCCGCCGTCTTGTCGCTTGCCGCAGCAAACAGAATCCGGGGATATTCCAGTCGAAATGTCTGGTCTCCTTCCTCATCTGTCACAACCGCCTGCAGCACACCCACATAATCGGGCGTGCCGTCTTCATTGAAATCCATTTCCACACTGTCCCACAGTTCCCAGCCGTCCGGCACGAAATCTGTAAGCCGGCTGCCTGTCTCCGGCAACTGCGGCGCCTTCTCCGTTTCGGTTTCGGATTCGCTCTGTTCCGTCTTCTCTTCCTGCTCTGTGTCTTCCCTATTCCCCGGCTCTGTCTGCCCCGCGTCTGATTCCGCCTGTTCACGGCTTTCCCGAGACAGCACGGCGGAATCCGTTTGCGCCCCCTCTACGCTGTCTTCCTCTTCGTCCGTACCAGATACGGCACCGGTCTCCCCCTGCTTTCCTGCGGCATCCCTTCCGCAGCTTGTCAGAAAAAGAATGCCCATGCCCATCACACCTGACAAAATGATAAATTTTCTTTTCATCCCCTATCCCTTTCATCCTGAAAAGTAAACCCGGAGCTGCATTTCGCCTCTGCCTCTTTGTCCCCCATCCGACAATGATTGATTTGGGCAGGCTCAACGTATCTGATATACCGATTTCAGAGTAAACGCCGAAGCGTCCCCCGACACGATCTCCACCCGCTTCTTCCCCGGGTTCATGTCGAAAAAATTGTCGGAGAGCTTCACATCCCCGTCAACGCCTGCTATCTCCACATTCTTCGCGTAAGCTGCAGCACTGACGATGAGGCTGTTTCCCTCCCTGCGCCATGACAGTTGCGGATCATGGAAACGGAAATGTTTGGGCGCGGTAAAGAGCGTGGTATTCTCAGAAACCGTCTCATTTTCCTTCTCGAAGGAATAACTTATGTAAACTTCAAGCTCGTCATAGGAGGAGAAATCCATTTTTTCCAGCCACAGACCGGACAGCGGTTCCACACGGACCTCCTGCGCGCCCTCCAGAATCACTTCGCCGTCCGATTTTCTCAGACTCCATCTCACCGTGCCGTCCGCCCGCTCCATCGTCTCATTCGCCACATGCAGTCTGGCGGACTTCTCGATAGGAGCAGGCTGCGCCACACAGAAAGGTCTCTCTGAAAGCTCACCGACTTCCTCGCAGGAAATCATCACCGGAGCAAAGGCTCTCTTCTGTGCATAATGCAGAGCCTTCCAGCGTCCGTAATAGTCGATGCCTGCCCAGGAAGCCACCGGCCAGATGTCGTTTAGCTGCCACACCACCGTGCCCATACATCTGCCACGGTTCCTTCGGAAATGCTCAATCCCATAGCGGATGGCATCCGCCTGCAAAAGCTGGGACGCATACAGAAGCATCTCAAAGTCTGACAGATAGAGATAGGTCGCGGACAGGTACGTCATAATCTTGCCGTTTGCAGCCGCGTTTCTCTGGTGCATTTCCATCACGCGGGAGAAAATATTACGATCCCCCGGCGCAGTAAAGGTCTTCACCGTCTTAAGACACGGAAAGGACTGGAACCCGAACTCGGACATGTAGCGGAAATGGTAGTTCCGATAGTCCGTGAAAGGTTTGCCGCCGTGCCACACATCCCAGTAGTGGGTATCTCCCCTATTCTCGTCCCAGGGGTTATCATAATTTCCTCCCGAGGATGGAGAGGACGGCCAGTAGAACGTGACAGGGTCCTCTTCCTCCAGGATTTTCGGAATGATATACTCGAAAATCTTGATATAATCGCATTTCTGCTTGATGGATGGCTGCCATGCGCCGTCCAACGTCTGGGTCTCCATCTCGTTGTTTCCACACCACAGCCCCAGACAGGCATGATGGCGTATCCGGCGCACATTGTCACGGATTTCCGCACTGATGCTGCGCTCGAAATCATCGTCCAGCTCATAGGATGCACAGGCAAACATAAAATCCTGCCAGACGATCAGCCCCAGCTCGTCGCAGATGTCAAAAAACCAGTCATCCGGGTAATAACCGCCGCCCCAGACACGGACACAGTTGTGATTTGCCGCCGCCGCATCCTCCAGAAGACGGCGGGTGCGCTCCGGCGTAATACGTGAAAAAATATTGTCCTCCGGGATATAGTCCGCGCCCATGGCAAAAATCTTCACCCCGTTAATCTCATGGGCAAAGCATTCTCCCCACTCATCCTTGTCCGTATTCACTGTCAAAGTACGCAGCCCGATCCGGCGGCTCCACCGATCCAGCACATTACCCGCTTCATCCAGAAGCGTCACCTCGGCATGGTAAAGGGGCTGATCCCCGAAACCGTTTGGCCACCAGCGTTTCGGGCCGTGCACGGTGATGGTGTCCCAGCCCTCCGCCCCGTCAGCGCAGGCCACATTTTCCGCACATTCTGTCTGCTCCTCCGGCTCCTGCGCATCCCCGCCTGCGTGCCCCGCCTGGAAGACTTCTCCCCGACCAGTACGCCGTCCGGATCATAAAGAGCCGTGCGAATCTCATATCCGTTCCCGTCTGTGAAGTCCTCAATTTCCACGGCACATGTTATGTCAACCGCATCCCCAGCCGCCGCGTTATGACTTATGTCAATCGGATTCTTTTCCTGAGCCTGACCATTCTCTGATGCAGAGACAATGCCGCCCTGCTTGTCCGTGTCTTTCTCCGCAGATTTCCCTGCCGTACTCCAGTTCTGTGTTATGTAAACTTGTCCGATTCTTGCGCACTTCCCTGATAAAACTGACACTTCCCGGCATATCCCCGCATCGGGCAGCCTCGGCCCCCAGTCCCAGCCGAACATACAGTGGGCTTTCCGCAGATGGGGAAAACCGCGCATGGCCTCCGCGGAACCTCCCGTAAAGACTTTTTCATTCTCCTCCTCAATAAAGCGGGTGGGCGAGGCGATCTCCACCCGAAGTGTATTCTGCCCTGCCCTCGCCTCCTCCTCTATGGAAAATTCCCAGACCCGATGCATATTATCAGTTTCTCCCAAAACTCTTCCATTAAGATAGACTTTTGACAATGTGTCGATGCCGTCAAAGCGAAGCAGCAGGAAGTCCCCTGCGAGCTGTTCCTCCGTCAGCGAAAAATCCGTCTCAAACACGAAATCATTCTCCATAAGGGGAAGTGCGGTAAGCTCGTTCATCCTGTCATAAGGGTCGGGCATCAATCCCTGCTCTAATAGATTTCCATAGACAGAGCCTGGAATCTTCACGGGAAGTATCTTCCCGTTTACGCCATACATATCCCTTTCCCCTATGATCTGCATCCGCCAATTGTCACCGTTTAAAGTCATTTTTTCCATCTGTATTATCCCGTTCCCTTCTGTTTTTTAGTCCGTTCGGGCACCCCTGTTTTCTCAAACGGTCTGCCTTTTCTTGTCACAATAAACGCGTGTATCGTGTCCTATTTCTTTTCTGCATGCGCGTCACCTTTCACACCCACACCAGATTTCGTATGCATTGCCCACTTTTCTTTTTTTTCCAAATATGATATCGTACAAGAGAAGCCATAAGCGGCGGTACAATCACAATATGACTGCCAGTTTATCATATAAAGGAAAGGGAAACACCACCCATGAGCCACCAAAGTGACAAAGAAACAAAAACCAGCCGCAAAACAACTCCAAAACAAATCGCCGCGCTCGTCTGCGTCGTCCTTCTGGTGGGCATGTATGTGGGCGCGTTTGTGGTCGCCTGTCTGGATCTGGGTGACTCCGGACGGCTCTTTGCCGGATGTCTGGTCGCCACCATCGGGATGCCGATTCTGCTCTGGCTGTTTTTATGGTGTCTGGAGCGGATGAAGAAATCATCATCCGAAAACGGCGATCCCTTGTAAATCCGCATTTTTCTATTTGGCTGGCAGGATTTACGACCAGTCATCAAAGCGGCGCATCTTCGTTCCTTAGCATCCGTTTCCCGTCAGATCCTTCACCACTTCCCCGGCGATGATAAGTCCCGCCGCGGAAGGAACAAAGGCTATGCTTCCGGGAAGCGGTTTTTTTTGTGCCCCCGTCTCCGCCATGCCTTCCTCCGGCAGACTGGCCGCAGCATATGCCGGAGTAACCGGCTCTTCCTCCGAATACACCACCTTTAAATGTGCTACATTCCGCTTTTTCAGCTCCCTGCGCATCACCCGCGCGAGAGGACAAATCTTTGTCTCATAGATATCCGCCACACGAAAAGCCGCAGCATCCAGCTTATTCCCCGCTCCCATGCTGCTGATCACCGGCACACCCGCCTCTTTCGCCCGCATCACCAGCTCGATCTTCGCCGTCACGGTGTCCACCGCGTCCACTACATAATCATATTCACTGAAAGGAAAACGATCCGCATTTTCCGGCAGAAAAAAGCAAGAGTAAACGCGCACCACCGCATCCGGATTGATGGAGAGAATCCGCTCCCGCATCACCCCGGTCTTCTCTCTTCCCACCGTCTCCCGTGTGGCGATAATCTGCCTGTTGATATTCGAGAGCGCCACCTTGTCCTTGTCGATCAGATCAAGAGCGCCCACGCCGCTTCGTGCCAACGCCTCACACACATAGCCGCCCACCCCGCCCACGCCGAACACCGCCACGCGCGCGCTGGCCAGCCTGTCCATGGCTGCACTTCCCAAAAGCATTTCTGTCCTGCAAAATTCTTCCCGCATGTTTTCCCCTCTTTTCTTTCCGCTGTCTTTTCTCTGCAAAAGCCGCCTGTCTTTATACGATTTCAATAGCTGTAATATGACTCCGCAGCCGCGCAAAACTATGCTACAACGTCAGACTTTCCCGCATCCCAGCTTCCGGTATAACGTCACATACATCGTCGCAAAGCACGCCAGCCCGCCAATGGCATTGGAGACCGGCTCCGCCAGAAACACCCCGTCCACCCCAAGCCCGAACTTAGGCAAAAGAACCGTCAGCGGCGCCACGATCACCGCCTTGCGAAGCAGGGAGAAAAAAATAGCGTGGCGCGAGTCCCCCAATGCCGTGAATGCGGACTGCCCCGTAAACTGAAATGCCATAAAGAAGAAGCCGAAAAAATACAGCCGCATCGCGCCATCCCCGCTTCGATCATGGCGGTGTCCTCCGTAAATACAGATAACAGCAGATGCGGACTCAAGATCACCAGAAGCCACGCCAAGAGCGTATACAAGATTCCCAAAACGGCAGTAAACCGGATCCCCTGCCGTACCCTTGCATACGCCTTCGCGCCGTAATTATATCCAAGCACAGGCTGCGCGCCGCTCGAGATACCGCTGACAGGCAGGGCAAGAATCTCTCTGGTGGAATTGATCACCGTCATCATGCCCATGCGGGGAAATCCCTGTGCATTGATAAACCCGTTCAGCCCTGTGGCCAGCATGGTAAACGGTGTCCCCCACAGGTAAATTTTCAGGTATGCATCGGCATACAGATAAGAAGCATCTCCTGCGCCGAACAGATAAAGCACCGGCCTGCGGAACAGATAACAGAGCAAAAACATCACCACCGACGTGCCAAGCAGAAGGGAAAACGTATTGCCCAGAATTTTCCCCGCCCGCGCTTCCTGCCCTGCCCCTCTGGCAATGGAAAAAGCGGCGTGCCGCCTGATCCGAACAAAAAAGTAAACGCTGCGATCAGCGTCGTCAGCGGAAACGCCAGACCGATGCCGGTAAGCGCCATACTGTCCGCCCCCGGCAGATGCCCGATATAAATACGGTCTACCACATTATATAAAAGCTGTACAAGCTGTGCCAGAGTCAACGGGATAGACTGTGCGACAATATTGCGCCAGACCTTACCCTGTGTAAAATCGGTGGAATGCATGTGGATTATCCTCTTCTTTCATTGCAGACAACGCACAAAGATAACGCAAAGCAGCTATTTGGTTACAAAAATTCTTTCCAAAAAAATTTTCGCCCTGCCATACATTTTATGATATAATCTTTTCGGAAGAAAATCAAACGAAAAGGAGACACCACAATGCAGATCACAAATGACATTCACTACATAGGCGTTAACGACCACGACATCGACCTCTTTGAAGGACAGTACGTTGTGGAAAACGGCATGGCATACAATTCCTACGTGATCATGGACGAGAAGATCGCCGTGATGGACACAGTGGACACCAACTTTGAAAAGGAGTGGCTGGACAACCTGAACGCCGTACTAGGCGGCCGCACCCCCGACTACCTGATCGTACAGCACATGGAGCCGGATCACTCCGCCAGCATCGACGCTTTTACGAGCGCTTACCCGGATGTGGTTCTCGTGGCATCCGCTCCCGCTTTCACCATGATGAAACAGTTTTTCGGCACAGATTACGCCGACAAACGCCAGATCATCAAGGAGGGCGATACCTTATCTCTGGGCGCGCACACATTACAGTTCGTGGCCGCTCCGATGGTGCACTGGCCTGAGGTCATGGTCACCTATGACGCCCACGACAAGGTTCTCTTCTCCGCCGACGGCTTCGGTAAGTTCGGTGCTCTCGATGCGGACGAGGACTGGGCCTGCGAGGCGCGCCGCTACTACTTCGGCATCGTCGGCAAATTCGGTATGCAGGTGCAGAACCTCCTGAAAAAGGCGGCCGCCCTCGACATCCGGATCATCTGTCCGCTGCATGGCCCCGTTTTAAAAGAAAATTTGGAATATTATGTAAACTTATATCAAACATGGTCGTCCTACGGTGTAGAGTCCGAGGGTATTATGATCGCCTACACCTCCGTCTACGGCCACACCAAAGCAGCGGCTGAGCTGCTGGCGGAAAAGCTGACAGCCAAGGGCTGTCCGAAAGTAGTTGTCGCAGACCTTGCAAGGGAGGATAAGGCGGAATGTGTGGAGGACGCTTTCCGATACGGCAAGCTGGTTCTGGCTACTACCACCTACAACGCGGAAATGTTCCCCTTCATGCGGGAGTTTATCGACGAACTGATCTCCCACAACTATCAGAACCGCACCATCGCCCTTATGGAGAACGGCTCCTGGGCACCCATGGCGGCCAAAGCCATGCGGGCAAGATTAGAGGGATGTAAGGATATCACTTTCACAGAAAACACCGTGCAGATCCGCTCCGCTTTGACGGATGAAAACATTGCACAGATCGAAGCGCTTGCGGAGGAGCTATGCAAATGTTAATTCTGCCTATGTAAGATATCACGCGAAAAGCGGCTCCTCTTTGCAGGGAACCGCTTTTCTCCTGTTTTCGAAAAAATTACAACCACAGCCAACGAGTGTTTCTCCTTACGCTTCCACGCCCAGCTTCCGAAGCTCTAAGACAGCCTGCGCCTGATTTTGAAAATGAATCGTATGGATACCGAACTTCTCCGCTCCTTCCAGATTCCGGAGCGTGTCATCCATGAACACACACTCCTCCGGCACCAGTTCATAACGGTCAATCAAGAGCTGATAAATCTCCGGCATGGGCTTTATCACCTTGTCCTCGTAGGATAGAATCCCCCCGTCCATGTAGGGAATAAAATCAAGGGATGCCGCACATTCCCTATGCGACCTTTTTGAAAAATTTGACAGATAAAGACAGCGGTATCCTCTCCCCTGCAGCTCCTGTATCCACGGAATCGCATAATCATTGCGAATTACCATCGGCCCCACATCGCGCAGTGCCTCCCGGATCTCCTTCTCAATACCGGGATCGTTTTCGATAAAGCCCCGCAGCAACTCCTCATCACTCATCACGCCTCTGTCGTACTCATTCCACAACGGACTTTTAACCGTAGCGTTTGCCAGCCGCTCAAAAATCTCCTCACCGTACCCGAAACTGCGGTAATGCGCTTCCCACGTAAAGTCCGCCAGCACATTTCCGATATCAAATATTATTGTTGTAATCATATTCTCTCTTTCTACCCAAATTCAGAGCAGGCATCATTTCACTGCTGCCATATATCAGTTTACATAACATCAAATTCAAATCCCATGCTGCATACGCCGGCCTTACAAGTTTACATAACTCATAAATTGTCAATTTGCCTCTGCCGGAATATAAGTTTACATAACTTTAATCAGCTTCTGGCCAGCCCGTCCACATGCAGCACCTCTCCGCTGATATAGGAAGCCCTGTCAGACGCCAGAAATACAAAGGCGTTAGCGATATCCTCCGGCTGTCCCATCCGCCTTAACGGAATCTGCGCGATCATCGGATCGATCACCTCTTTCGGTACGCTGCGCATCATGTCCGTGTAAGTAATGCCCGGCGCCACCGCGTTCACCCGTACTCCCTTCGGCCCAAGCTCTCTCGCCAGAGAAAGGGTAAACCCGTTCACCGCAAACTTGGAAGTGGGGTAAGCGATTCCCGCTGGCTGTCCGTACTGGCTCACCATGGAGGAGGTGTTCAGAATCACGCCGCTTCCCGCCGCAATCATATGCCCGCTCGCCGCTTTGGAACAGTTGAAAACGCCCTTGATGTTCAAATCCATGACCTTTTCAAAAGTCTCATCCGTATATTCCGTAAATGGAGTACTCTCCGACACGCCCGCATTGTTCACAAGAATATCCAGCTTTCCGTACTTTTCAGCCACACCGTCAAAAGCCGCCTTCACCGCCGCGTAATCGGACAAATTGGGGAATATTCCCTCCACCACCGCGTCCGGGTAAGTCTCTTTCAGCTTCGCCACCGCCGCATCCGCGGTCTCCTGACGGCTGGCACACAGCACCACCTTCGCGCCTTCCTGCAAAAAAGCCTCCACTGTCGCGTAACCGATTCCTCTGCTTCCGCCCGTCACTATTGCAACTCTGTCTTTCAATAACATAGCGCTCTCCTTTTTTGTTATAAAATAAGTCAGTCCTACTTGCGAAGCGGACTCTCTCTGATAATGATATCCTCCCGGCCCGGGCCGTTTGATACCATGGTAATAGGATACCCGATCTGTTCCTCAATAAACTCCACATACTTACGGCAGTTTTCCGGCAGCTCCTCGTACTTCCTGATACCGCGGATCTCGCACTTCCAGCCGGGCAGATTTTTCAGCACCGGCTTCGCCTTCTCCAGCTTGCAGGGAACCGGAAACTCGGTGGTCACCTGACCGTCCACCTCGTAGCCTACACACACCGGAATCTCATCCAGATACCCGAGCACATCAAGTACCGTGAAAGCCACATCGGTGGTTCCCTGCAGACGGCAGCCATACTTGGACGCCACGCAGTCAAACCAGCCCATTCTTCTCGGACGGCCCGTTGTTGCGCCAAACTCTCCGCCGTCACCACCGCGTCTGCGAAGCTCATCCGCCTCATCGCCAAAAATCTCCGACACGAACGCACCCGCACCTACCGCGGAAGAATACGCTTTGCATACCGTAATTATCTGCTTGATCTCATAGGGCGCAATACCGGCGCCGATCGCACCGTAAGCCGCCAGTGTGGAAGAAGACGTCACCATCGGGTAAATGCCGTGGTCAGGGTCTTTCAGCGTCCCGAGCTGCCCCTCCAGAAGCACGGTCTTTCCGTCCCTGACCGCCTGATCCAGATAGGAGGACACGTCGCCCACATAGGGCGCAATCATCTCCCGATACTGCTGCATCGAGGCAAGCAGCTCCTTCGGATCGAGGACAGGCTTATGGTAAAGATGCTCCAAAATCACATTCTTCGTCTCACATACCCGCTCCAGCTTCTCCCTCAGCACATCCTCATCGAAAAGTTCGCTCACCTGAAAACCGATCTTCGCATACTTATCAGAATAAAAAGGCGCGATCCCCGACTTAGTAGATCCGAAGGACTTTCCGCCAAGCCTCTCTTCTTCATACTGGTCAAACAAAATATGGTAGGGCATCACGATCTGACAACGGTCTGACACCAGAATCTTAGGTTTCGGTACATCCCTGTCAGTCAGGGACTTGATCTCCTCCACCAGAAGCGGAATGTTCAGCGCAACGCCATTGCCAATGATACTGGTAATATGCCCGTAAAACACGCCGGACGGCAGGGTATGCAACGCAAACTTGCCGTAATTGTTTACAATTGTATGTCCCGCATTCGCGCCTCCCTGAAACCGCACCACGATATCCGCTTTTTCCGCCAGCATATCCGTGATCTTTCCTTTTCCCTCGTCGCCCCAATTGGCGCCCACTACAGCCTTTACCATAATTGATTACCTCCCTGCTTTGCGCATAGAAAAAGCCGATTGTAAAAAACCGGCTCCTGTTTCTTACTTTCATATTATAAAGCAAAGCACATCCCAAATCAATCCTTTTTAGACTATACATGGTTAATCGTCCGTCTTTGCCGCATGGGCCTCTTTCCATGCCTTAATCTCCGCAAGCCGCTTTTTGAGCGCCTCTTCCTCGCCCATACCGGCAGGCCGGTAATATTCCCTCCCCAGAAGGGCGTCCGGCAGACACTGCATGTTCGTCAGTTTCTCCTCCGTATCGTGGGCGTACTGATAATCCTTTCCGTATTCCAAATCTCGCATAAGCCCCGTCACGCCGTTTCTGATCACAAGAGGCACCGGTTCCGCCAAATCCCTGATGGCATCCTCCTTCGCCTCGTTGTAGGACACCTCCATGGCGTTCGACTTGGGGGCGAGCGCCACATAGACTACCGCCTGCGTCAGATGGACGTTGCACTCCGGCATTCCCAGAAAATGGCAGGCCTGATAAGCTGCCACCGCAATCTGCAGCGCTCGCGGATCGGCCAGTCCCACATCCTCGCTGGCAAACCGCACCACGCGCCTCGCCACATAGAGCGGGTCTTCCCCCGCCTCCAGCATCCGGGCAAGCCAGTAAACCGCTGCGTCCGGGTCGGAGTTTCGCATCGATTTATGTAAGGCGGAGATGAGATTGTAATGCTCCTCCCCCTTTTTATCGTACAAAAGCGACTTTCGCATGGTGCACTGTTCCAGCGTTTCCTTCGTCACCGTCACCGCACCCTCTGCGTCCATCTCACCGTTTAACACAACCATTTCCAGCGTGGAAAGGGCGTTTCTGGCGTCGCCGTTTGCAAAGACAGCGATCATCTCAAGGGTTTCATCGTCGATATGCACCGTCTGATTTCCGAACCCCCTGGGATCTGCCAGTGCATGTGACAAAAGCTCTTTGATCTCCTGCGTGGTGAGCGCCTGCAGCACAAACACCTTGCATCGGGATAAAAGAGCGCTGTTAATCTCAAAAGATGGATTTTCTGTGGTCGCACCGATCAGGATAATACTTCCCTTTTCCACAAACGGAAGGAAAGCGTCCTGCTGCGCCTTATTAAAACGATGTATCTCGTCCACAAACAGAATCGTCCTGACACCGTACTGCCGGTTTTTCTCCGCCTGCTCCATGACGGTTCTGATCTCTTTGATGCCGCTTGTCACCGCAGAGAAATCAATGAAGGAAGACTTGGTCTTATTGGCAATGATCCTTGCCAGAGTAGTCTTTCCCACGCCGGGCGGCCCCCAGAAAATCATGGAAGAAACCTGATCCTGCTCGATCAGCTTCCTAAGTACCTTTCCTTTTCCAAGCAGATGGCCCTGCCCTACATATTCTTCCAGATTTCCCGGCCTGAGCTTCGCAGCCAAAGGCTGCGGCATTTCTCTGTCAAATAAAGATATCTGATCCACGTTTCCTATCTCTTATTCCACTTATTGTTGTTGTCATTATCCTTCTTGGCATCCTGATCCTGCTTGTCTGTCTCCGACGTCTGTGCCGAAGATTCCGGCAGTGCGGCAATGCCTTTCGAATTCATAATACACTGTCCTTGGAATACCGCGTTTTCATCCACGATCAGGCTCTTCGTACGGATATTGCCGATCACTCTGCCTGTAGAAGCCACCTCGGTTCTGCCGCCGCTGGTCAGGTCGCCTTCCAGAGAGCCGCCGATGATAATACTGCTGCCCTTCACATTTCCTTTCACCTTACCGCTGGAACTGATAATGAGCGCCCCCTCTGTCTCAACATCCCCGGTCACGCTTCCCTCCACGCGAACAGCCTCCTTCGCGCGGATATTACCGTCCACCACCATATCAGCGCCTATAATGCTGCTGATCTTCGCGTTAATCTGATCTACCGACTTTTTCCCCAACATAGCTTCCTCCCTATCCTTTGATCTCAATCAAATCAAGCGGATCTACATAACT
Organism: uncultured bacterium; assembly: GCA_947073545.1. GTDB lineage: Bacteria > Bacillota > Clostridia > Lachnospirales > Lachnospiraceae > UBA3282. Next base: position 13,031 of record CAMTMP010000046.1, on the reverse strand, counting down.
ATCATCCTTGCGGATACTGTAGCCCGTCTCCGTGTTATCCTCGCCAACCAGAAAAAGCGCCACGCCCTTCACAACCTGACTGCCCTCCTCCACAATGGGGCTGCCCAGATTCCGATATGTGGTGACATACCCGTTTCCATGGTCGATGATCACGTAACTCACCTCGCCTTCCGCCTCCCGGACTTCTTTCACCGTGCCCGATGCGGTGGCAACCACCTTCGTTCCTTCCGCCGCCACGAAAATGAGTTCTTTCCAATCTTCCTTCGCCTCAACCTTCAGCGTATTCTCATTCTCATCGTCATCCGCGTCATCCGCATCCCCGTCGGCCGCATCTTCATCGGCCTCCGCCGCATCCTCTTCCTTAATCTGCGCCGCACCGCTCATGGGAAATCCTTTCGGAATATAATTTTCCTCATGGGCCGCCACCAGCTCGTGCTCCTGTTCTTCCTTGCGGCTTAACGTATTCTCCAGCGAAGATACCTTTCCCTCGAGACTATCCTTCTCCGCCGAAAGCGCTTCGTTCTCCGCCTTCATCTTCACGATCTGATCAAGCTGTTTGGCATTCCGGTCTATGTAGCCTCCCATGGTGATGGTCGTATAAACCGCGTAGCAGATTACCGCCACGAACGCCACGAAGGAAACCACCGCCAGCGCGCCAGTCTTGATGTGCATTCTCCGATAGTTCGCCGCAGGAGAATCGGAAGTCAATATTATCGTATAAGTGATCTTTCTCTTGCGCAAATCTGTGCTCATAAATAAGGTCACCTCCACTCATCCTTTTTATAATAACACAAACTGCGCAAGAAAGACATAGTAATTTCTAAAACAAATATTACAAATTTTTAAGCAAATGTTACAAAAGCCCGGGAGGTGTTTATAAAACCTGGCAGCACATCTCTCTCAAAAGATTGGCAGATACGGGCATTCTCTACTTTGCACAATCATAGGCGCCTGACGGCCAGCGCTCTCGCAGCGTTGATTACCGCTAGGATCATCACACCAACGTCCGCGAAAATCGCCCACCACATGCCGACGATACCCGCCGCGCCCAAGGCAAGGCAGATCAGCTTCACAGCCAGCGCAAAGACAATATTTTCGTGAACAATCCGCAAAGTTTTTCTTGAAATCTGCATAGCCAGCGCAATCTTTGCCGGATCGTCATCCATAAGCACAATATCCGCCGCCTCGATCGCCGCGTCGGAACCGAGCGCACCCATGGCAATTCCCAAATCCGCCCGCGAGAGTACAGGCGCATCATTGATGCCGTCCCCTACAAAGGCCAGCTTTTCCTTTTTTCCCTTTGCGGCGAGAAGTTTTTCCACTTCTCCCACTTTGTCCGCGGGCAGAAGTTCGCTTCTCACCTCGTCCACGCCAAGCTCCTGCGCGACCGCATCCGCCACAGACTTCATATCGCCAGTTAACATAACTATACTGCGGACACCCGCCTTCTTGAGGGCGGCAAGCGCCTCTTTTGCACCCGGTTTCACCACATCAGAAATCAGAATACATCCGGCGTAGACACCGTCCACTGCCACATATACCTGTGTCCCGATCCCGGAAACCTCCTCCGGCGTAATCTGCAGCCGTTCCATCAGTCTGCGGTTGCCCGCCGCCACAAGTCTCCCGTCCACATAGGCGCAGACGCCGTGACCGCTTATCTCCTCCACATTTTTCACGCGGTTTGTATCAATTTTCTTCCCGTACGCCTCACGCAGGCTTCTGCTGATCGGATGGCCGGAATAACTTTCCGCACACGCCGCATACTCGATCAGCGCCTCCTCGGAAAAGCCGGATGCCGCCTGCTTCCCGGTAACCTCAAACACACCCTTCGTAAGTGTTCCCGTCTTATCACAGACCACATACTTCGTCTCCGACAGCGCCTCCAGATAGTTGGAGCCTTTCACCAGAATACCCTTGGCGGAAGCGCCGCCGATCCCACCGAAGAAACTAAGGGGAATCGAAATGACCAGCGCGCAGGGACAACTTATAACTAGTGTAGTCAATGCCCTCGTCACCCACACGGCCCAGTTCGGTTCATACCCGAAAGCCAGTCCGAAAAGAGGCGGTAGTATCGCTAACGCCAGCGCACCGTAGCAGACCGCCGGTGTATAGTATCTGGCAAAGCGGGTGATAAAGTTCTCGGAACGGGATTTCTTCATACTGGAGTTTTCCACAAGTTCCAGAATTTTAGAGACCGTCGATTCTCCAAATTCCTTCGTTGTGCGCAGTTTCAGCACTCCCGACATATTTACGCTGCCGCTGATGACCAGATCTCCGGCTCCCACCTGTCTCGGCAGGCTTTCTCCCGTCAGCGCGCTTGTATTAAGCGATGCCTCCCCTTCTTCCACCGTGCCGTCGATCGGCACCTTTTCACCGGGCATGACCGTAATGAGCGTGCCGATCTCCACATCGTCCGGGTCTACCTGTTCTATCCTTCCATCCACCTCTATGTTGGCGTAATCCGGACGGATATCCATCAGCTTCGCAATGTTCCCCCTGCTCTTTCCCACAGCATAACTCTGGAAAAGTTCTCCGATCTGGTAAAAGAGCATGACCGCCACACCCTCCGTATATTCTCCCAGAATAATAGCGCCCAACGTCGCCACCGCCATCAGGAAATTCTCATCGAAAACCTCCCCGTGAATCACACCCAGAAACGCCTTTCTCAAAATGTCATAGCCGATCACCAGATAGGAAACCATAAAGAGCACGAACCGCCACGGATTCCGTATCGGTACAAAAAGCAACACGGCTACAAGGACAGCAGCAACTAAAATTCTGATAAAAACCTTCTTCTGTTTTCTCGTCATTTCTCTTTCCCCCGCTTACATTTTTTATATGAATATTTAAACATATATTCATTTGTTTGTCAATATCGTTTCCCGCTCATTTTTCTTGTGCCAAGCACAAATCCTGTCTGTACCGCTTTCTGACTCTGCCGTCCAATTACTGCACCATTGCAGCACAGGTTTTTCAAAAAGAAAATTTTTTATTTCAATGTTTAGTTATCTTTACCGTTACACCTCCCCCGGATTCACATGCACCATAATATGCTTCACCTTAGGGAAATTTTTCTCGATAGAATCATGCACCTGCTCTGCCGTCTCGTGAGCCTTTTTAAGCGTCTCCTCCCCGTCTGCGCGGATCTCAATGTCCACATAAATTTTGTTGCCGAAAACCCGAGTCTGCAAAAGATCCACACCGAGCACGCCTTCCTGTGCCGCCGCACATTCCCGGAGCGCGTTTTCCGTCTCCTCGTCGCACGCCTTGTCTACCATCTTATCCACCGCATCCATAAAAATCTCGTAGGATGCCTTGCCGATAAAGAAGCAGATCGCCAGACTGGCAATCGGATCAAGAATCGGAAACCCCATTCTCGCCCCGGCGATACCGATGAGCGCGCCAACGGACGAGAGCGCGTCAGAACGGTGGTGCCATGCGTCCGCCATCAGCGCACCGGAATCGATCCGTCTGGCATGGACTTTCGTGTACTGGTACATCGCCTCCTTCACGCCAATGGACACAACGGCCGCCACCAGTGCGAGCACGCCGGGCGCCGCCAGAGACGCAATGTCGCCGCCTGCCATCTTTTTGACCGCGGAATACCCGATTCCTATCCCCGTTGCAGCCAGAATGGTAGCCAGTACAATGGCCGCCACACACTCCAGCCGCTCGTGTCCGTAAGGATGGTTTCTGTCTGAATCCTTTCTTGAAATGCGGATGCCGATGATAACCACCACAGTGCTGAACACATCCGAAGCCGAATGAACCGCATCAGAGATCATCGCCCCCGAATGGGCAAGCGCACCCGCCAGCAACTTAAAAACCGTTAGAACAGCGTTTGCGATAATGCTGACCGTAGACACGCGCATCGCAACCCGCCCAAATTCCTCTTCCTTTTTCACTCTCCACCCCTTGCTTTCTGAAAATATGTTTCCTTCTAAATCTAACACATCCCCGTATCTCACGCAAGTTCTGTTTATTGTTTTTTCACAAATTAAATAGCGGCAGTTCGTTCAGGCTAACCATAACGAACTGCCGCTTACTCCACTGCCTGTTTATAAACTAAACGCTGATTTCCGCCGTCATTCCCAAAAGCTCTTTATTCTCCTCCAGAATCGGATTCACAATCTCTTTTAAGAACTTCTCCACCTGCAGCGGCGCACGGCCCACATAGCTAGAAGGCTCCATCGTCTTTTGCAGATCTTCCGGACTCATGTTGAAGGCCGGATCGGCTGCAATCAGCTCCAGAAGATTGTTCTCCTTCCCCTCCTTCTTCACGTTGGCTCCGGCGATCATGGAAAGTTCCCTGATCTTCTCGTGCAGCTCCTGTCTGTCGCCCCCGGCTTTGACGGCATCCATCATAATATTTTCCGTCGCCATGAAAGGCAGCTCACTCATTAGACGCTTTGTGATCACTTTATCGTAGACCACCAGACCATCCACCACATTCAGGCACAGATCCAGAATGCCGTCCACCGCCAAAAATGCCTCGGGGACAGACAGCCGCTTGTTCGCCGAGTCATCCAGCGTCCGCTCAAACCACTGAACCGCCGAGGTGATCGCCGGATTTAAAGCATCCACCATCACAAACCGGGCGAGGGAGGCGATGCGCTCGCTGCGCATGGGATTTCTCTTGTAAGCCATGGCCGAGGAACCAATCTGGCTCTTCTCGAATGGCTCCTCCACCTCCTTTAAGTGCTGGAGCAGGCGGATATCGTTTGACATCTTGTGGGCGGAAGCCGCGATACCCGCCAAAATGTTACACACTCTCGTGTCCACCTTACGGGAGTAGGTCTGTCCGGACACAGGATAGCATTTCTCAAATCCCATCTTCTGCGCAATCATGGGATCAATCTTATCTATGACCTCCTGATCGCCGTCAAATAGTTCCTGAAAAGATGCCTGCGTACCCGTGGTGCCCTTGGAACCTAAAAGTTTCAGGCTTCCCAACACATAATCCAAATCTTCCAGATCTAGGCAGAACTCCTGCGCCCAGAGGGTCGCCCTCTTTCCGACAGTGGTAGGCTGCGCGGGCTGGAAATGGGTAAACGCCAGCGTCGGCAGTTCCTTATATTCTTCCGCAAACTTGGCAAGCTCTGCAATCACGTTCACCAGTTTTTTCTTCACCAGCAAAAGCGCTTCTCGCATCACGATAATGTCCGTGTTATCCCCCACATAGCAAGAGGTGGCCCCCAGATGGATGATGCCCGCCGCCTTGGGACACTGCTGACCGTAAGCGTAGACATGGCTCATCACATCGTGACGCACTTCTTTCTCTCTGGCCTTTGCCACGTCGTAATTGATATCCTCTGCATGGCTCTTAAGCTCGTCGATCTGTTCTTTTGTGATGACAGGGTTTCCGTTCTGGGAAAGCCCCAGCTCCATCTCCGTTTCCGCCAGCGCAATCCACAGCCGCCGCCACGTCCTGAATTTCATATCCGGAGAAAAAATATACTGCATCTCCTTACTCGCATACCGCTCCGACAGGGGGCTCACATACTTATCTGTATTCATCGTTTTTTCCTTTCTACTCTTTTTATCGTATACATTCTTGTATTTCACAATTCCATTCGACGGAACCGACGCAAGAGAGTATCTTGTGCAATATATCGTCTCACCTTACGTCAGACACCTTCTAACCCCCTGACCCTGTCAATGGTCAGGCATTAAACTTCTGCTCGTATTCCTCCACCGTCTGCATAATTTCCTTCGCGTATTTCGGGTACTTCTCCGCCAGCGCCTTGATATCCCTCTGGGATGTGCCCGCCACCACTTCTCTGTTATAATCCATGCGCCGTCTCAAGGACTGTCTGCGGATAATCAGGTTGTGACGGATCTCAACCATCTCTTTGGCATCGAGAATTGCCTCCGTCTGATGGAGCCAGATAGCCGGATCTTGTACCTGATAGCATTTCAATATCTGCAAAAGCTCCTGCTCACAGTAATCCAGATCCAGCTCCGCCCTGCGGAATTTCTCCCGCTCCTCCTTCTCGACCTTATAGTTGTCCCACATTTCGGTCAGCTCTTTTGCACTGTTGACGCCGTACTTCATATATAAATATTCGAGAAGATTGGTGTTATTCACATAGCGGATTTTCACCTTATTCTGCAGCAGAATGATTTTGTTAATGCCGGTCTCGACTCTCCGAAGTTCCTTTCTGGCATCCATATGCTTCACGTAGATCAGCGTGATCGCCACTGCCGTCACGCCGGCCGTAAGCAGATACCCAAGCTCCGTGTCCATTTCCAAAAAGAACTGCAGGAACAGAAGCAGCAGCGCGCACAGGCCCAGGGCGGTCACACAGATAATGGCCATGCCTTTTGTATCGGAAATCAGCCGCATGACCTCGCTCTTGCGGTAGAGGTAGGCGTGCTTCTCTCCCTCCAGGCGGCTTAGATCCTTGCGGATCAACTCCTGATAGCTCTCCGCGTCGGTGATCTTTGTATAAGCCTCCTCCATCTCCTCTTCCATGCGCTCCACCATACGATACTTCTCGTCCGTGATCCGGTGGGGACGCCCCATGAAATCCGTCTTTCTCTCCTGCAGAAGAGCTACACGCTTTGCGCAGTCTTTGAGCTGTTCGCTCTCCTCCGGCGGCAGCGCCTCGATCTCCTCCATATCCTTTAAGTAGGAAGTGACCATGTTGTACTCGAAGTTCAGATTCTCTAACTCCTTCGTAGCATCCGCGATCTTCTCCAAACAGTTTTTTACATAATCGTTTCTCTGTTCCCTATTGTCAAAATCTATCTCCCGCGAGGACTCCTCCTCTTCCCATTCTTCCTCGTCATAATCGTCATAGTCTCTGCGGAATCTGTCAAGAAGTCTTTTAAGAAAGCCCATTTTTCTCCTCCACGTTCTCTATGTAACAGTTCAGCTTTCGGCTCTCCTGTTACGGAAACTGCCCATTCCAGTCGCTTTCAGCGAAGGGCAGATTCCCTATTGGCTCAATTTACATGTCCTTACAGACTTTGCGGCAAGTGCAATGTCCTAAACAGAACCTCTGTCTCTACCTCATACTCCTGCGGTACCTTTCCTTAAGCCCCGCCGTCAGTTTACCGATCTCTTCATAATAAGGCGTGGAACTGCCAAGCGCGCCCGCGCCCTCCTCCTTCATTACCTGATAGGTTACAAGCATCCGGTTTTCGTCCGTTCCCTCAAAGGAACCCTCCGCACGTTTCACTATCCGCTCTACCTCCAGAGACAACTCATGATACTCGGGGTGCGCCGCGATATAATCAATATATACGCTCTCCTTCTGTCCCATACGCAGCGCAGCCAAATACATCTTCAGCCCTTCTTTTTTTCCGTCGGTTCCATATGATTTCATAAACCATTCGGCCGCCTGCCCGTAGAGAAACATGCCCGCACATGCGACTCCCATATTGTGATAGAGTTTCGCCAAAAGCAGCTTCTCATTCTCCGGCACCTCGCCCGCCAGACTCTGGTACTGCTGCAAAGCCGCCAGATACCGCTTTTCTCCGAGAAGATAATCCGCCTTCGCCTTCTGCCTCTCGTAAGGGCTTAAACCGTCGTTGCCCCGCACGATCTCCTCCGTCCTCTCGATCACGTCCGGCGGATAAATATTCACATATTCCAGAACTGCACCCACATAAGCCGCCGTAGAGCCACGTCTGTTTAACAGCGCATCCAACGTATGCGCCAGATCGCTCAGACCGCACTCCTCCTCCAGCCATCTGACCATATCCCGCTGCATGATTTCCGCTTCCAATAGCTCCGCTCTGTCCACAAAGAGATAGCACAGCTCTTCCACCGAATATAGGTTTACATAAAATCTATCCATATAGTAAGGGGTTTCAGCCCTTCTTCCCGTCCCCAGAATCATATGACCGTCCATCTTCTCTTTCATCCCTCATCGCTTATGAAATCTGAAACGATTCCTCCCATTTCTGTCCTGCGGCGGGAAAAAACTCGCCAAGCCCCAGATCCGTCACCGACACCTGTACCGTGTTCGCGGAAGCCATCGCCACATCCAGCGCATATCTGGTAAAGGGGGCCTTCGTCTCTCTCGCCCCCGTAAGGGGAATCGTCTTTGTCAGCGGATTTTTTCCGTTCAGCGGCGTGACTACAAAGGAAACTTCCCTCTCCTTCCCGAGAAAAATTTCGCAGGACTTATGCAGCTCGTACCAATTCTCCCCTGCATCCAGAAGGGCGTAGTAAGATTCCTTTCCCTGCCGCAGCACCCGCATGCCGATGTTGGCCTTCAGCTTATCTTCCCCCAGAAAGATATGGGTCTTACCCGCCTCTGAAGGGTCGAATTTTTCCAAAAGGCTGTAAACAGCCCCCCTGCTGTACAGATTATTCCCCTGAAACACACGTCTGTTGCGGCAAAGAAACTGCAACGATTTTTTATGCCATTCTTCCCTGAAACCGTCCCCCAGAAGATAGGCCGAAGAAACGATCCGCCCTTCGCAAAGCTTCTCCAAAATCCCCAGAAACCGCTCGTCCGCCACCCGGAAAGCGTCCGCTTTTACATTTTCTTCCTCATTCTCCTCAGGCACTACAACCGTCTCATAGCCGGCCTCCTCGATCAGCGCAACAATGGGCGTAGTTCTCTTGTTGCACTCCATGCGGTATGTCCTTAAATATCTCCCGTCATGCTCGCAGACCACCACCTGATACGCCCAAAGTTCCGAGGACTGGTACAAGATAAAGGAGTAAAGGCTCTCCGTATGGCTCTGGAAGTAAATATGCTCCGTCTTTACCCGAAGATTTGCCGCCACCTGTAAAAGAATCTCCACCATGCGGTCATCCATCTTATCCACTGTAAACAGTATGGCGCCGATGTGTTCTACCGGAACAATGAAACTCATAAGCCCCAGACTTTTTCTGACAAAGAGCGTCAAAAGGGCCACCGGGTCATAAGTCTCCCCGTCCAGTTCGACTTCCGTCCCCTTTTTGGCAAGAGACAAAATATCCTCCAGCGGACACATAACCTCCTCATCGGCGCTCTTGACCGCTTCCTTGCCGTAAAGCCACTGGTTTGTCCCTTTACGTTTACATAATATAAAGGGGATATTATACTGCTTCGTCCCCACCACGGGCGCAACCGTTTCCACGTCACTCTCTCCAAAGAGACAATAGCTGATCTGGGTGTACCTCTCACCCAGATCATACCCCACAAATACACTACCCTTATGCGGCTTGCCGTCCTCTTTTGCTCCCAAAAACATGTCTGAATTCCTCTTCATCCGAAGAATGCCTGTTCTTTGGCATTCTCCCGCGCGAAACTTAGAAATTCTTTGCGAACTGCCCATTGGCATGATCCTGACTTACCCTGTAAGTCCAGAATTTCTTTTCGCGCTGCTATCTTACCGTAAAAATCTGTTCCACCATATGATCCTGCCTGAAAAACACGGCCAGCAGATCATTCACCGTATCGTAATCGTGCAGGGTCTTCGCGATCATAATATCATTCAAAATGCCAAATCTTCCTTCCGGGATATCCTCCCCGGCCTCCCCCTTTTGAATCATGTCGCTCACCACAAGCTGCTCCCCGGCCTCCGATTCCTCCGTAATATAATACGTAAGCTGCTCCCCGAAAAACAGGATAAAATCGCTGACGCAGATGCCGCCGAACATATCCCGCATCTCCTCATGGGTGTACGCCTCCCCGGCTGCGCCCTCCTCCTGAATCATATAATGGATCATAACCCGCGCGCCGGAAGTTGTCCGGTACTCCACCATCGTTTTGTCCAGATAGGCCCCAAGCTGGGGCACGCAGCCAAAGTAATTCCGGTAGAAAGGCATAACAATTCCCTGAGAAAGTAGCGACTCTAAAAAGACACCGCAGAGTTTCTGCACGTCCCCGTCACGCTCTCTGTCCGCGTAATGGCGCAGATACGCGATCCGGCAGACCGGATGGAACGGCGCCTCCTCCTGGTAAAGCTGCCTTACACTCTCAAACACATACGGCTCCGTGTCCTCATCCTTCACCACATAATCATAGCAGCAGGCCGACACAAAGGCCGCCCAGACCCGTTCACTGCCGCCGCCTTTCGCGTAAGAGCGGAGAATATCCAGCCACTCCTCCACCCGGACACCCGTATACAACATCTGTATCAGCATCCGCTCGCACAGCCTGTAAGTGTCCACGCCGAAGTCTTTTGCAAGTCTCCATACATCCCGCATCTGCACGGTGCTCCCGGAGAACCAGCGCACCAGATATTCAAGCACATTGTCGTCATACTTCCCCTTTTGCGCCGCATGAAAAAGCATCCCCGTAAGCTGCGGGTCATCCTCCGCCTCCGTCAAATCCAAAAGCCTGCTGCCCAGTTTGAAGAGTGTTTTCGCATCCATATCGTAAGGGCCAAAACGTGTGACCCACTCGTAAGCCGCCTCGTACATGCCCCGATTTACGAGAAAACGAACGATCTTCCCCCTGTCCCGTCGGCTCACATCCTCCGGATGCAGAGCGAGCAGATACTCATCCAGCTCCCGCATTCTGTCCTTTTCATAGTAAAAGTCTACCACTATGGGACGGATTTTTTGTTTTTCCTCCTCCTCAATCCGCTCCGATGCAGACAGAAGCGCAAAGAGATCCACATTGTCATCCTGTATCGTAAACGTATGCTGTTTTGCATAACACTCGTAGACCGCATAGCCCAAATGCTTTCTCACAAACGGAGCGATCATCCCCGCAAGTCTCCCCGGTTTCATCAGCGCTTCCAAGGCGTATTCCATGCCCGCCGTAAAAATGTTTCCCTCGCCGTCTCCCAAAAGCACCCGGCAGTCATTGTCATAGACCGGCACAAAGGCCCTGCCGTCCGTTATCGGAAAACGCTTAATATCCGACCGGCAGCCATATGCCAAAAGCACCTCTTTCGCATTCTCCGCCTCCGTTCTTACCTCCCGCATAAAAAGCAGAGAAACAAGCGATCTTGCCGTCTGCTCGTCGATCATAGAGGGCGAGAGAAAACTTTCATAGAGATAAGCCAGATCCCGGTTGATTCTGCCCCGGCCAATCTGTTCCAGTGCAAAACGCTCGATCGCCGTTATATAGTTTACATAAACATCCGCCAATTCCTCCCTGCGCCTGTGTACATAGGCATAAAGACGGGCTGTCACCTCATAGTGCAGATCGCTTTTGTACGCAAAATATAAGAGCACTATTTTGGGAAGCTCGCCGTCAAAGTCTTTGGGAAGCGACATCATATAATATTCGTAAAGTCTGGTGATGCGCAGATTTTCCTCCACGCCCGCCGCAAGCCACGGAAAATATGCCTCCCCGCAGCGGTTTCCCTTGATCAGCAGGGCACAGATTTCGTGCAGAACCTCCTTGTGGGGGATCAGCGCATAGCAGCCTTTCAGGATACGGAACAGCCCTTCGGAATATCCCCGCTTCTGCCCGGCAAGATATACCACCTGCAAAAGGATTTCCTCCTGCATCACCCCGTTTTTGACTGCATAAGCCAATATCTGTTCCTCAAAAGAATCCAGCTTGCGAAGCATAGCGGGATTCATGCAGAGAATACTCCACGCCTCAATATATATCATCGGCGAGGTGCAGTGATGGATAAACAGATCCTCCAACAGCAGCCACCTGCGGGAAACACTCTCCACATATTCCGTGGACAGGTAAAGCAAAAGCCACGCGATCCGCCAGTCTCCCCGTCTTCTGGCATAAATCTGCGAAACAGTCTCCGCCACCTCATCCACATAGGAGTCCTCCTCGCTGATGAGCGTGGTCAGATAGAGATAATAGCACCACAGCGCCGGATCATCCTCCCGTATGGCTATCACCCGCTCCCGCAGTTTTTCCATCTGCCATTTCGCTTCGTTTCCCCGCTCCTGAGACATGAGAAGCTGTCCTCGGAACAGTTTCACGGCGATGTCCTTATCGTCAAGCTGCTCCATGCGCGTCAAGAGTTTTTCCGTCTCCGCAAGCCAGGTGGCCGTCCCGATTTTCTTTAAACGGTGCGCCTGATAGTATTCCATCAACTGCACCGTGAGCTGTTTCTTTTCCCGCTTCGCCCCAAATGCTCTGATTCCGGGCATACGCTGCACCACGGCGACGGGAATCCGCACTTTTTCATTTTCCCGCACAAGCACAATCGCGCCTAAGTTTATGCCGCCGTGCAGCTTTTGCGTATCGATCCTATAATAAAGCCGGTAAATATTATCCGCAAAAGACTCCTTCTGCGCAGTCTCTTCCTCCAGCTTTAAAAAATCACCTTCCGTCTGAAACCACAGCCTCGTATACCCCCAGCCGTTCCGGTTAATGACAAGGGCATATCTCGCATCTCCGGCCGGATCTTCCAGCCGGATCTCACTCTCCTCCGGAAGAAATTCCACCGGCTTTTTCTTGCGGATTTCCTGTAAAAACTCCTCCACATTATGCTCGTTGCCGGGCACTGCAGAAAGCCCCTTGTAAACGGCAAAATACTGCCTGTCATGTCCCGTAAACACCTTTTTAAAGCGCGGCTCGTAAAAAAGCGAAACCGCCTCCGCCCAATTGCTTCTCGCCAGATTCGTAAAATGAAAAAGATTCCTGATTTCTCCGAGACTTGACGTGATTTCATCCGAAAACACCGTCACCTGAAAGGGCAGCTCATACTCTCCCTTGTTTGAGGTGATGAAAAAAGAGCCGGAAATCTCCTGCCCGGCCTCCATTCCAGCGGCGTCAAACCGGTAAAGAATCTCATCCTCACTGCCCCCGAAACGCTTAGTCACACAAGTCATGCAAAGATCCGAGGATGTCACTGTGCCTTCCGTCACCATCCCCTCCGGTCCGTACACGAAAAAAGACCCCTCGCAGGCCGTGTCTGCCTGAAGGGACAGAGTAACACGCGGGCAGGAAAAATCCAGAGAACCGTCACCTGTATGAAATTTACCTTCTAAAATCTCATCCACTACCATATCGATAGTATATCATTTTCGGGGTGACATGTGCAACCCTCATTGCATATCATAGGGGTAAGAGAAACGCTGACGTTACTTTTCACACCCGCACCATGCACTTGCTGCATGGTGTCGGAGCCAGCGCCAAAATGCCGGTTTTTGGGCATTT
>CAMTMP010000045.1 GCA_947073545.1 uncultured bacterium | reverse complement strand
GGAAATTGCGATAGTGTAAAACATTCAAGGAGAATGCGAAGCATTCTCTGAATCGAGCGTGCCGACGCTCGATTTTTCACAAAATGGCGGGATTGGGCAGGAGGAGGGACATGGAGATCGAAAACAGACGGATCTGCCGAAAATGTCTCACAAGGGACATGGATCAGGCGGCATATTTTCAAAATCTGCACGATTACATAGCCGGTCTGGATGAAGAGTTAAAGGTTGAGGAGCCGCTTTATGAGAAGCGGCTCTCATTCTGTAAGGAATGCGACTTGCTTCTTGACGGTATGTGCAGGGCGTGCGGGTGCTTTGTGGAGCTGCGGGCGGCGATGAAGAAAAATAGCTGTCCCTATGAGAAATGGGGCATTTTTCAGGAGATAGTTAAATGAACAAATTTATGCAAATTTAAATATTTCAAAAAAAACTAAAATAATTCAAAAAGCTATTGACGTAACATATATACTATTGTACAATATGAACATAAGATAACCGCAAAAAAAAAAAAAATGTACAGGTTGCTTAATTTTTAAAAATTGAAAAAAACACTTGTCACATTTAAAGGAAAAAAATGTCAGATATTTCTTGGGAAAGATATGGCAGAACGCCTAAAGTATTTTAGGTAAAATATCGAGCGGTTATCTGACAGCATATTCTATAAAAGGAGGAAGAAAGATGAAAAAGAAAGTATTGGCTACTTTGATGACTGCAGCGATGCTTGCTACAACGCTGGTAGGATGTGGCGGCACAGATGCAGGCTCTGCTCCCGCAGCAGATGACGGTGCAGCGGCAGAGGCTCCTGCGGCAGACGATGGTGCGGCAGACGACGGCGCTTCTGAGGAGGCTCCCGCAGACGATGCGGCAGCAGCGGAGGAGGAGATTCCTACTGCTACCTTTGGCGATCCCAACGGTACACATATGGAGATGTGGACATTCGTTGAGATCCACGGACAGCACTACGGCAACATGGTTGAGAAGTGGAATGAGCAGAATCCCGACAGAACCATCGAGATCACCTGCACTACATATCCTTACGCAGACATGCATACAAAGCTTTTAACTTCCTTGAATGCAGGTACAGGCGCGCCTGATATCTGTGATGTGGAGATCGGTCAGTTCCCGAACGTGATAGCAGGTCTTGACACATGGCTTGTTCCCCAGAACGACACCGCAGCTCCTTACTTAGACACTATGGTTCAGGCCAGAATGGATGTCTACTCCGGATCTGACGGAAACTATTATGGTATTCCTTATCATGTAGGCGCTACCGTAATGTACTATAACGTAGCGGCTATGGCAGAGGCTCTGGGCATTTCCAATGATGATGTAATCGCTAAGATCGATGCTGTTGTGACATGGGATGACTATGCAGCTCTCGGTCAGGAATATGTGGATGCGATTGCTACAGAGGGCAAGCACTGGACTTCCGTTGATACCGCAGGCTGTGACTGGCAGTGGATCGCTATGGCTGAGTACGGTGAGGACTGGACCGGCGGTATGGGCGGCACGGCAAACGTACAGCTCGAGTCTATCAAGAAGATGTGCACGATGGAGCAGGAGTGGGTTAACAACGGCCTTGCAATGGTATCCCCTGACGGACACGTTGACTTAGAGGCTGGCTTCCAGAACATTCTGGATCACAACATCGTATCCTTCCCGAAGGCGATGTGGTACATGAGCCGTTTCACCAACTACATGCCTGAGGAGAAGGGAAACTGGTACATCGCTAAGTGTCCTGTATTCGAGGCAGGCCAGAAGTGCTCCGTAGGTATCGGCGGTACCGGTACTGTTGTGACACAGCAGGCCGGCGATCCGGCGCTGGCTTCCGAGTTCCTTTGCTGGGCGAAGATGTCCGAGGAAGGTGAACAGCTCATCTGGGATAACCTTGGTTTCGACGTATGTAACACCGTTCTTTGGAACGACGACGCATTCGCACATGACGACAGCAACCAGTACAATCAGTTCTTTATCAACTATCCTTACGATGTACTCTACAGCATCAAGGACGATATCGGAACGGTTTACACGACGGCTATCAGCCCGACCATCAACGAGCAGATGTGTAACGTAACGCTGAACGACATTCTCGAGAACGGCATGGATGTAGAAGAGGCGCTGCAGGCAGCTCAGGATGTGGTTGATCTCGAGCAGTGATTAAACTGAATTAAATAGAGGGGATTGTGAATGCAATCCCCTCTTTGCTTTCAGATAGGTGGTATAGTAAACAGATCCTATGTATGGGTAAGGTAAGGAGTGTGTGCGTATGAATAAATTTAAAAAGTTTTTCTATTCGCAGAAGGCGGCGCCCTATGTGTTTGTGCTTCCTTTTATTATCAGTTTTCTTTTGTTCTGGATCTATCCGTTATGCAGTACAATTACCATGAGCTTTCAGGATATCAAACCTACCGGCACGGAATGGGTGGGGGTGAAAAACTTTACAAAGCTTTTGAAAGACGGCATTTTCCACACGGCAATTAAAAACAGTTTTCAATATATGATTCTGACACTGGTTCTGTTGATTCCGTTCCCTATGCTCTGGGCGGTATTGATGGATTCCAGACTGGTGAAGGCGAAAGGCTTCTGGAAAGCCTGCCTGTATGTACCGGCTCTTACTTCCGTAGTTATCTCCGGTACCTTGTTTCGACTGATGTTCTCCGAGTATCCGACCGGTCAGATGAATGTGATCACGACGGCTCTCGGGCTTGGTACTTTTAAATGGCTGAAAGTAAAGGCAACCGGTCTCGGCGCTCTTTTGCTCGTGGCATGCTGGAGATGGACCGGCGTAAATATGCTCTATTTTATTTCAGGTTTGAAAGCGATAGATACCGCTATGTATGAGGCGGCCGATATTGACGGCGCGACCGCATGGCAGAAATTCAGATATGTTACCATTCCTCTTTTGAAACCGACCACCGTTTATGTGCTGACGATCAGCGTGTATGCAGGTCTGGCAATGTTCATGGAATCCTACATGCTGTGGGCAGGTCCGGATTCACCGAACAACATCGGTCTGACCATCGTTGGATATTTGTACAAGCGCGGTATTACCAAGAACCAGCTCGGATACGGCAGCGCGGTAGGTATCGTCCTGCTTGTGATCGCACTGGCCATCAATATCGTACAGCTTATTGTAAACGGGACTTTAGGGAAGGAGGAAGACTAATATGGCAGAAACAACCTCTGTAAAAGGCGAAGAAACGATGGGAATGAAAACGAAGAGAAATATTTTAACCGTGTTAGCTACGGCATTGTTTGCGGTTCTCTCCTTCCTCATTATATATCCGCTGTTTGCCGGATTGATCGCATCCTTCCGGCCCGGTACGGAACTGATCCGCCGGGGACTCAGTATCAATCTGGATTTCAGCACCATGACGCTTGCCAATTACAAGTACCTGTTTGGCAACAACGTGGATGGGAAAAGATACTTCATGTGGTATAAGAATAGTCTGGTACTGATGCTTGTCACAGTATTCCTGACGCTGCTTGTATGCTACATCGTGGCTTACGGTCTGACCATGTACAACTATAAATTGAAGAACTTCCTGTTCTTCCTTGTAATCGCAACCATGATGGTTCCCTTCGAGATTCTGATTCTCCCGCTCTACAAGGAGATGATTAACCTGAAACTGGTTGACACGATCTGGGGCGTAATGCTGCCGGGATTGTGCGGCGCATCCACGATCTTCTTCTTCAGGCAGTATATGACAGGACTGCCGAAGGATCTTCTGGACGCGGGCCGTATTGACGGCGCTACCGAGTACGGCATCTGCTTTAAGATTATGATGCCGATCACAAAGCCGGCCTTTGCTGCTATGGCAATTCTGTGTGCGATGGGCTCATGGAATAACGTACTTTGGCCGATGCTGGTATATAGAAGTCCGGAGAAGTTTACGCTTCCGATTGGTTTGAACACCCTGCTTACACCCTACGGAAACAACTACGATGTGTTGATTGCCGGTTCCATGTTTGGTATCCTTCCGGTATTTATCATCTTCCTCTGTTTCCAGAGATACTTCATCGAGGGTATGACGGCTGGAGCGGTCAAAGGCTAGGGATAGTACTTTCGGGCATACACTCCATTGCCAGAAGCTGCTGTGAAACCGTTTAACGGTTGAAACAGCAGCTTCTTTCACGATGGCAATGAGCAGTGCGCAGACGAAAGATGAAAAAACGGCAGCGAGGGGGAAGCGTATGAACTGCTTATTTGACGGCCTGATTGATCGGGCAAAAATGAAAAGAATACAGACTATCTGACTGGCACGGTCAACGGTAGCGAACTCCATGAGATCTGGAATGTGCTGCCTGCGGTGCTGGGAGAGTGGGCGTTTCAGAGGGATCCTACGTTCTTGGGAACGAAGGGGAAAAGCAAAAAACTCTCCTGTACAGGAAGAGTTTTTTGCTTTTGTTTCATAGGAAATTGCGACAGTGTAAACCATTTTCGGAGTTTGCCATAGGCATACTCTTAATGTTCGCTGGCGAGCGACGATTTTTACCCGGCATTGTAGTCGTCGATGATGGGCGGAATCTGCGCCATCATATTGTCGATATCCTCATACATGGCGCTTTTCGTCGTCCCCATGTTGCTGACACGGTTGATATGCCGCATAACTGTCTCGTACTGTTTTTTCATTTTATCAAAGAAGCTGCTCAGTGTCATGAGCTTATTCTTGGAATCGTCAATAACCTGAGAGATTTCTGTCTGTACGGATTCTGCGCCGTCTGCCGCCTGCGTAATCTGGGCAAACATGGCGTAGGTCTCATCCACTTTCGTGAGGCTTTCTTCCAGTGCGTGATGGGAGGTCTGAATACTGGCATTCAGCTTTTCGGTGCCCGCTTCCACGTCACCCACGCTGGCATCTACCATTGCTACAAGATTTTTGATCTCTTCGGACAGACTCTTGATCTCGCCGGCCACAGTGGCAAAGCCTTTTCCCTGCTCCCCTGCTCTGGCTGCCTCGATGGAAGCGTTCAGGGAGAGGATGTTTGTCTGATCTGCGATGGATACAATCCGCCCCATGCATTTTCTGATTTCATTTAAAGACAGCTGGAAGGTGTCGAAGGTACTCTGCATTTCATCGAAATGACTGGCCACCTGCAGAGAACTGTTTTTCAGCGTCTCCACTTCGCCCTGCACCTGGTTTACGGACTGGAAAATATTGTCTTTCACCAACGCAAACTGGCCGGATACGGTATTGATGCTGGAGAAAGTCTGCTCGAAGTCCAACAGGGAACCTCTCAGGTCTTCTGAATCCTGCAGCACATTGCCGAAGGAACGGCGGACCATGCTCAGCTCATGCAGGGAGTCCACTTCGCTTTGAATCAGGGCGTTGCGGTAGTCCTGAAGGCTTTCTACAACATATACGATCGGGTCCAGGTTCTTTTCTTCCCTCTGGGTATTTTTTCGGAATTTCATCTTCGTACCTCCCTTACTCAAATACAACACAGGTCATGGACTGGTTGACAAAACGGTTGTTATAATGTTCTCCATATCCGACCAGACCGGCGTGCTGTCCAAGGGTGCTCATGTCCATCAGATATTCCTTCATGTAATGATTGTCGGTAAAGAGCAGATACCGAAACAGGCAGTTTACGGAAAACACCGCTGAAATTTTCGGGAAATCATTTTTGATCGTCCGGATGGTGTCCCTTACAATCTGTCTGTAGTCGCCAAGTTCCAAAAGAATCAGGACATCGGAGTCGTTAACCTGTCTAAAACAGGTCAGGGAGTTGCCGCTGACTTCCTTGATGGAGATAATGCATGTGTCGTTCCCGTTGATTTTTCCAAAAGGATTCTTGAAAGTCTGGGTGGAAATCTGTTCCTCCGTCACATGGAGGATGTTCTGGTATACCTGTTTGGCGGGCTTTCCGTTCAACTGCCCGAGCCGGTAGTTAGCCTTGTCCGTTCCGGATGCGACAAAGCGGTAGTTCCCGAGCTGGTGGTAAATATTTTCCTTGTAGGCCTTTACTTTGCCGTTCAGATTTTTAATCAACGCATAGGCTACCGCATCCTCATAAACCTTTCCGTTTGCAGAAATCTTTCCGCCGTCGCCTGTTCCGCCCACCAACGAGATGTTACTGCGCTGCAGGGCGCTGTAAATAGTGGTCAATACGCAGGCATCGTTTCCGGAACAGAAATCGATGCATACCGTATCCCGGCCGGAGCTTTTGATTGCACGTATGTCTTTCTGCAGCCGTCCTATGTATTTCACAGGCATGACCGATACATGTTCCAGCACGTTTGTCACGGCGGTTACGCCGTCGTAATATGCGATGACGCCCACGCCCTTTTCGACAACCCGGACATCGTAACTCATGCCGATACAGCCGATGCTGGGGACGTCTGGGAAAAGGGATTCTAATTTTTTAACATGGTCTTCAAACTGTTCATTGTTGGATAAAAGCATAATCAACTGCGGGTCTTTTAGACCGCGGACCGCTTCTTCCAGATTACCACTTTGGCTCATACCAAAAAACTGTCTCAAAATGTTGACCTCACTTCCTGAATGATTTGTTCTTTATGCCGTACTGGTAAAATTATACTTGATGTCAAGACAGTACGTCAACGTTTTTTCGCTAAATCATCGGTCTGTTTTCATTGCGCCATTGTCTTGGCGGGATTCCGTACACATTTTTGAATGCTCTCGAGAAATGAAGCTGATTCGGGTATCCCACCGCATTTCCGATATCGGCCACCGACAGGTCGGTCAGCTTTAACAGTTCCGCGGCTTTGGTCATGCGGTAGGAGATCAGAAACGCCTGAGGCGATTTACCTGTATTCTCATGAAATATTTTTCCAAAATAGCTTCGGTTGAGTCCGCAGGAAGCGGCGATATCTTCCACGGTGATGTCGTTTTGGAAATTTTGCTCGATAAAGGAGAAGGCTTCCTTAATATAAAAGTCGCGGAGGCCGTTTCCTTTGCCGACCTGCGTGGAGGTGGAGGCGCGGACAAAACTGTCTATGAACAGGTACAGATGTCCGATCAGATGAAACGGAGATGCATCCTTGTGGTTTACGATATAGAGCATTTCGTTTTTCATTGTCTCGGCAATGTCTTTATAGCGCGCTTTGTAGACGGGCTGGTCGGGAGTCAGGCCCGCCACGCTAACCGTCTCTCTGGCGCGCAGACCGTCAAACTCAATCCACGTATATTCCCATGGGATGTCATAATCTGCGATGTACATGCATACTTGATTAGGGAAGATCATAAAGCCCTGCCCGCTCTTGATTTGGTAGCGTATGGTTTCGCCGTGGGCATTATCAGCGAACAGCGTTCCGGTGCCGGAGAGACAATAGTGGAACAGATAGTGGTTTCTGGCCGCCGGCCCAAAAGAATGGGAGGGCGCGCACTGCTCCCATCCAAACTGATAAAGCCCCAGATCTACAAAATTTTCACTTGGAAATACGGAAAAGATAACTTCGCTCATGAGTACCCTCCATTTGAGGAATCAGGTTTATGTGGAGAATGCCTGCTTTTTGGGCATTCTCCCGTGTGAGCCTTAGTGCGTCTTAACGAAGCAGCCTCTGCTGCTGAGTTCTAGAAGCACTTCTCACACTATTATACCAAAATGCGTGGCAACTTCAATACATGTGCGAAAAACTTGCATAAAGGAATAAAACATACAAAATAGAGCTATTTTTGCAAGCATTATGGCATGTTACAATGTTTAAAACGAATCAACTTAGATCTGCTTTTGACACGTTATATTCCAAAAAGGAAGGAGAAGGGCAATGAAGAGAAAGGGATTTAGGAGTCTGGCGCTGACAGCATGTATTACCGCGATAGCGCCGTTCGCCTGGGGATGCGGAAGTTCCTCAGACGGAAAGATTGAAGTTGAGATTGTGCAGTATAAGCCGGAGGCGGCAAACTATTTCAAGACGGTGGAGGATGCGTTCAACGCCTCCCATGACGACATCCATCTGACCATCAGCTCGCCTAACGATGCGATGGCGATCCTGAAGACAAGATTTATCAGGGAGGATTATCCGGACATTATAGGAATCGGCGGGGACATCAACTATTCCTACTTCGTGGATGCGGGTATACTGGCGGACATTTCCGGTTATGAGGGAATGCAGGATGTCAACGAAGGGTATCTGGAAATCGCCGAGGCGCTGGAGCTTGTTCCGGTGGAAGGCACCTACATTCTGCCCTACGCGGCCAATGCGGCGGGCATCCTCTACAACAGACAGATGTTTGAGGAGCATGGCTGGCAGATTCCGGAAACGTGGGACGAGATGCTTGCTCTGTGTGATGAGATTTCGGCGGAAGGTATCCTGCCTTTCTACTTCGGGTTCAAGGATACGTGGACCTGTCTGGCGCCTTGGAACGCGATGGCGGTAGAGCTTGCGCCGTCGGATACGACCAAGCAGGTGAACAAGGGACAGACCACATTTACCGACGAGTACGGCGAGCTTGCGGAAAAATATCTGGCGCTTCTGCCTTACGGACCGGACGATCCGTTTGCCTACAACTACAATGATGCCTGTACGGCGTTTGCCAGAGGGGAATCCGCCATGTACCCCATTGGCAGCTATGCGGCGCCCCAGATTCTGTCGGTGAATCCGGACTTGAAGATGGACTCCTTCGTCATGCCGGCCAGCGGCGAGAAAGAGGGCAGGACATTAAACTCGGGCATTGACCTTGGATTCTGTGTGACGGAGGACTGCAAGAACAAGAAGGCCGCCTACGAGGTGTTAAATTTCCTGTATGCGGATGACACCTTGCAGAAATACATTGACGCGCAGACGTCTGTTCCCTGTAAAAAAGGAAACTTTACCTTACCCG
Organism: uncultured bacterium; assembly: GCA_947073545.1. Classification (GTDB taxonomy): domain Bacteria; phylum Bacillota; class Clostridia; order Lachnospirales; family Lachnospiraceae; genus UBA3282. The sequence goes on along the minus strand of CAMTMP010000045.1, from coordinate 19,191 downwards.
TCATACTGGACGGTATGACAGAGTTTATCGCAAGCGGCAATATGACGGACTATCAGGATCACTATTATCCGTCGGAGATGTCGGTGGATGCGCTTTTGCAGACATTCCTGATCGAGAAGAACGAGGATGCATTCCTGAAGAACTTCGACACAAGCTGGCAGAGATATAACAGAGACATTATCCGCATGGTGCAGGAATATGAAGCCGCGCACGGAAGTGCACAGTAGGAAGGGGGTAAATGTGATGTCGAAACATGAAAATGAGAGAAAAAGAACGTTTTTACTGATTACGATACCGATTCTGGCGCTGTTTATCTGCTTTAACACGATACCGTTAATTCGCGGCGCCATGTACAGCTTCACCAACTCCAGAGGGTTTGGAAGCCATGACTGGGTGGGGCTTCGCAACTATATTGACTTGTTTTCGGACGCACGTGTAGGGAAATCCTATCTGTTCACGATCAAACTGGCGATTGTGACAACGATCGTGGTAAATGTGCTCAGCCTGATTCTGGCTCTGGGATTAAACAGTAAGATCAGGGCAAAGGGATTTTTCCGCGGTGCATATTTCCTGCCGAACATACTCGGTTCGCTGGTGGTAGGTTATATTTTTAACTATTTCTTTACTTATATTGTGCCCGCGCTGGCGGATATGACAGGTGTTACGTCACTTCAATCCAGCATTCTGTCAAGCCCGAACAGAGCGTGGATCGGCGTGATGATTGTCTGCGCGTGGCAGGCGATCGCCATGAATACGATCATTTATATATCAGGACTGCAGACGGTGCCCGAGGATGTCTACGAGGCGGGCGGACTGGACGGCGCCACCGGCTGGAAACAGTTTAAGCATCTGACATTCCCGTTAATTATACCGTTTTTCTCCATTAACATGGTGCTGTGCGTGAAAAACTTCCTGATGGTATTCGATCAGATTATTGCCCTGACAAAAGGCGGTCCGGCACAGAGCACGGAATCCATTTCCTACCTGATCTACAATAACGGTATGTCAGGCGGACAGTTCGGTTTCCAGAGCGCCAACGCGGTTGTATTCTTTATTGTGATTGTAGTGATCTCTGTTGCGCAGATGAAATTTTCAAGTTCAAAGGAGGAGCAGCTATGAAGAAAACATCGACAGTCGGAAAATCGAACAGAACCGTTATGGTGCTGCTCATTCTCGGGCTCTCCACGATTATATTTCCGTTGTATATGACGGTTGTGATCGCGTTCAAACAGCCCTCGGAGATGACAAACAGTATCAGCGGCATTTTGTCGCTGCCTAAGGTATGGAGCCTCAACAATTTCAAGGAAGCGATGGAAGTGACGGATTTCTGGAACTCATTGAAGAACAGTCTGCTGATCTCCGTGTTGACGGTGGGGCTTTCCATCCTGATTCATTCTTTGATGGGGTATACCCTTGGACGTAATAAATCCAGCAGGTTTTATCGCTTTGTGTATCTGTTTATCGTCAGCGGTATGTTCGTGCCTTTTGCGATCCTGATGATGCCGCTTGCCAAGCAGACGGCGGAGATGGGCCTTGCAAACTGGTTTGGCGTGATTCTCCTGTATGTGGTATTTTACATGCCGATGAACATTATGCTGTACTCGGGTTACCTGACCAATATCCCGTTGGCACTGGAGGAGGCGGCGAGGGTAGACGGCGCATCCACATGGCTGACTTATTGGAAAATCATTTTTCCGATCATGAAACCGATGCATGCGACTGTCGCAGTCATAACGGCGCTGGCAGTATGGAATGATGTCATGACGCCGCTAATCATCATGGCGGGTTCTTCCGAGAACACGCTTCCCCTTGCCCAGTTGAATTTCCAGTCACAGTTTGGAACCAACTATAATTTGGCGTTTGCGTCATACTTACTGTCGCTGATTCCGATACTCGTTTTCTATCTGATCTGTCAGAAGCAGATATTGAACGGTGTTGTAAACGGGGCTGTAAAATAACGGCGCAAAAAGTACTTCTAAAGACGTCCCGTCATTGGACGGGACGCCAAGAAGTACTAAGTTTTGCGCTGGAGAATGCCTGAAATGCGGCATTCTCCGTCGGACTGGCAGTGATACCGAAAAAGCGGTACTTTCTGTGCGGACTGGTAATGATGCCGAAAGGCGGTACTTTCCGTACGGACTGGTAAATGGTGCCGAAATGCGGTATGATAGGAAAGGTTCGTGAAAAAGAAGTAAGACAAACTTTAAGAAAGGACAGATTTGGTATAGATTATGGCAATTGGATATCAGCGAGAAAATCGGATTTTCACATTGGACACGGCACACACTTCTTATCAGATGAAGGTGGATGACTTCGGGTTTTTACTGCATCTGTATTACGGAGGGCGTGTGTACGGAAATATGGATTATCTGCTAACATGCTATGACAGGGGATTTTCCGGCAATCCTTCGGACGTGGGAAACGACAGAACCTACTCCATGGATGTTCTACCTCAGGAATACCCGGTCATGGGCGTAGGCGATTTTCGAAACAGCGCCCTTGTCATCCGCAATGCGGATGGATCTGATTGTTGTGATTTACGCTACGTCGGACATGAGACGAAAAAGGGAAAGTATAGGCTGCCGGGACTTCCGGCAGTCTATGCTGATTCCGGGGAAGCGCAGACACTTGAAATTTATCTGGAAGACAAGGTGAGCGGTGTGCGGGTAACGCTTCTGTACGGCGTGCTGGAGGAAGCGGATATCATTACAAGGAGCGTTGTCATAGAAAACCACGGAGACAAAAGCGTGACTGTCGAGAAGGCGGCGTCCGCCTGCCTGGATTTTGTCACCGGCCGTTTTGACCTGCTCAGCTTTTACGGCAGACATACCATGGAGAGAAATCTACAGCGGGAGGAGATCGGGCATGGCACTTACGCGATCGGCAGCCGCCGCGGCACCTCCAGCCACCAGTACAATCCGGCGGTGATTGTGGCGGATAGGAGAGCAACGGAGGATATGGGAAACTGCTATGGCATGTTGTTTGTCTACAGCGGCAATTTTCTCTGCGAGGCGGAACGGGATCAGTATGATCAGACAAGAGTCATGATGGGACTGCAAAGCGACCTGTTCCACTATCCGTTGGTGCCGGGGGAGAAGCTGGCGGTTCCCGAGACGATCATGAGCTATTCCGATCAGGGGATCGGTATGCTTTCCGCCCGCTTTCACGACTGCATCAGGGAACATTTGTGCAGGGGGAAATTCAGGGACGCGTCCCGTCCGGTGCTGCTCAACAGTTGGGAGGCGGCTTACTTTACCTTTGACGGTGAGACCATATTGAAACTGGCCAAGAGCACGGCTGAGTTGGGCATCGATATGATTGTCATGGACGACGGCTGGTTTGGAAAAAGAGAGGATGATAACAGCGGTCTCGGAGACTGGCATGTGAATGAGAAAAAACTGGGATGCACGCTTCGGGAGCTGATTGAAAAGGTCAATGGTGAGGGGGTGAAATTCGGTATCTGGATTGAGCCGGAGATGGTGTCGGAGGACAGCGAGCTGTACAGGAAACACCCCGACTGGGCGCTGCGGATACCGGGCAGAGAGCCGGTCAGGGGCCGCAATCAGCTTGTGCTGGATTTTTCCAGAGCCGACGTCAGGGATTATATTTTTGAGCAGATATGCAAGATTCTTGACCAGGGAAAAATTGAGTATGTGAAGTGGGATATGAACCGCAGTATTGTAGATGTGTTTTCGGGAGAAACCGAGCAGGGAAAGGTGACTTATCAGTATGTGCTGGGGGTATATGATTTTCTGGAAAGGATGCTGCAAAGATACCCGGATATTCTTGTAGAGGGCTGCAGCGGCGGCGGCGGCCGGTTTGACGCGGGGATGCTTTACTACACGCCGCAGATTTGGTGCAGCGACAACACGGACGCGCTGGACAGGCTGCGAATCCAGTACGGCACTTCCTTTTTTTATCCGGCGTCCACAGTGTGCTCTCACGTTTCGGCCGTGCCGAACCACCAGACAGGCAGGAGTGTGTGCATGCATACCAGAGGTACGGTGGCTATGGCGGGTGTTTTGGGCTATGAACTTGATCCCGAAAAACTCACGGAGGAGGAGAAGGCCGCTGTTAGGGAACAGATCAGACAGTATAAGAGCCGGGAGGAGATGATACGGCGGGGCAGATATTACCGTCTGACAAATCCTTTTTCGGAGCCTTGCGCAGCGTGGATGTTCGTGTCGGAGAAGAGGGATCGGGCGTTAATCAGTGTGGTTATGCTGGAGATGCACGGCAATATGACGGTGAGCTATGTGAGAATGCGCGGTTTGGAAGCAGAATCGGTATATCGGGATAAAGAGAGTGGAAAATGCTATTATGGGGCAGATCTGATGGAGGCAGGGCTTCCGATGCCGGTGGAACAGAAGGAGTATCCGGCATACCAGATCGAACTGATCAAGGAAACGTAGAAGACTTGAGATTAAATTTCGCAGGGAGGCAGGTATGAGAGGCAGAAAGGCAGAGGGAGCGCGTACAAAGGCGGCGGACAAGAAGAAAGACATGCCACAGTCGGAGGTAGAGACTGTGCAGACAGCAGAAAAGATATCAGTGGCGGAGGCGGCTTACAGAAGACGTTTTAACAGACATCTGGACGAACTGAAATGGCTGTACATGGAGCTTTACGACAATGGTTCCATGTTCGCGGAGCTGTGCGGCCAGCTGCACTGTTTCTATGAGGAGCGGGCGAAGGATTTGAAAAAGAAGGACGCTGAGCGGGAAAAGCGTCCCGATTGGTACAAGGGAAACGATATGCTTGGCATGATGCTCTACATTGATAACTTTGCAGAAAACATGCAGGGGGTGCAGGAGAAACTTGCCTATATCAAAAGCTGTAATGTCAACTACATTCATTTGATGCCCTTTCTGGATACGCCGAAGGGCCGCTCGGACGGCGGCTATGCAGTTTCGGATTTCCGGAAGGTGCAGCCCGCGCTTGGTACCATGGAGGATCTGGAAAGCCTGACGACGGCCTGTCGGAAGGAAGGAATCAGTGTCTGCATGGATTTTGTGATGAATCACACTTCCGAGGATCACGAGTGGGCAAAAAGGGCGAGAGCGGGCGAGGGCGAGTACATGAGCCGCTATTTCTTCTTTGACAACGACGCCATTCCCGCAGAGTACGAGAAGACGGTTCCGCAGGTGTTTCCCACCACCGCGCCGGGCAATTTCACTTGGCTTCCCGACGCCGGGCATTATGTTATGACTTCTTTCTATCCTTACCAGTGGGATTTGAACTATAAAAATCCGAGGGTATTTAATGAAATGATGTACAATTTCCTATACCTTGCGAATAAGGGAATTGATATTATGCGCATTGACGCGGTGCCCTATATCTGGAAGGAATTGCATACCCAGTGCCGCAATTTGAAACAGGTACATACGATTGTGCGCATGATGCGCATGATCGGAGAGATCGTATGTCCGGGCGTGCTTTTGCTTGGTGAGGTGGTGATGGAGCCGGAGAAGGTGGTTCCCTATTTCGGGACGGTTGAAAAGCCCGAGTGCCATATGCTGTATAATGTGACTACCATGGCTACCACATGGCACACTGTGGCGACGCGGGATGTGCGGCTTCTTAAGAGACAGCTCGACATAGTGAACAGCCTTCCGAAGGAGTATGTATTTTTAAATTACCTGCGCTGCCACGACGATATCGGCTGGGGACTGGATTACAATACCCTGCATCTTTGGGGATTTGAGGAGCGCTCCCACAAGCAGTATTTGAACAATTATTTTCAAGGGTACGAAGGAGAGAGCGCAAGCCGTGGCGAGCTTTACAACGCCGATCCCGTTTCCGGTGACGCCAGATTCTGCGGCACCACGGCTTCCATGTGCGGTGTTGAGAAAGCGGGATTTGAACAGGACGAGGAGGCCATGGAGCGGGCGGTCAGACGTGACGTGACGCTTCATGCATATATGTTTATGCAGTCTGGGATTCCCGTGCTCTACAGCGGAGACGAGGTCGGACAGGTAAACGATTACAGCTATAAGGACAACCCGGACAAAGCGGCGGATTCCCGTTACCTTCACCGTGGGAAAATGGACTGGAAGCTGGCGGAGCAGATTTCCGATCAAGACAGCGTGGCGGGACGGATTTTCGGACAGCTTGACCTGCTGGAAAATATCAGGAGATCCAGTCAGGCGTTCACGGTGGAGGCGGACGCCCGCACGCTCGATACCGGGGATGACAATGTGCTGGGAATCGGCAGAGTGTATGGAAATGAAGAAATCCTTGGCATTTTCAATTTCAGCGAGTATAATAAGGAGGTATCTATAAACGGCGTAGAGGGAACGTACACGGATATGCTTACGGGGGAGCAGGCGTCCCCGGAGAAGATACCGCTTCCGGCTTATGGATTCTGTTATCTGACTAGGGAAGCATAGTGTGAGAAGTGCTTCTGGCACTCAGCAGCAGAGGCTGCTTCGTTAAGAAGCACTAAGTCTTATACGGGAGAATGCCGAAAAACGGGCATTCTCCGCACGAATTTGAGTCACATCGAAGCGCTGCAAATGCCCATGACTGTGGAAGAGAGCCGGCGTAATCTTTTCGGGAAAGACGGATTCTGCCTGCGGTTTTATGAAAAAAGCGCGTTAGAACGGGAGTAAAAATGGAGTTTCGACCGGCCAAGCAGGAGGATATAGAGGAGATCTGTAAAATGGTCGCCGCCGCCATCCTTCATATGCGGGAACAGAAGATTTTTCAATGGGACGAAATCTATCCCACTAAGGAAGACTTTTTGGAAGATTTACAGGAGAATACATTGTTTGTTGGGGCAATCGAGGGAGAGATCGCTGTCACATTTACCGTGAACCGGACTTGTGATCCGGAGTATGGCGACGGCGACTGGAGATATCCTGACCTTACATACCGCATTGTCCATCGGCTCTGCGTCCATCCCCGGTATCAGGGAAAAGGGATAGCAGGGCGGGCACTTGCGTATATGGAGGAGACGCTGCGAAATAAGGGCGTCGGGGCAATAAGACTTGACGTGTTTAGTAAAAATCCTGCCGCCATTGCACTTTACACGGGGCATGGCTATGAGAGAAGAGGCGTTGCGGTTTGGCGGATGGGCAGGTTTTACTTGATGGAGAAGAGGCTGTGAATGGAAACTTACGCCATGCACAGCCTCCTTTTTTGGTACAAACTGTTCTGTTATATCAGACTTTTTTGCGCTGTGTAGAAAAACCGATACATACCGACCCGGTCGGACACACATCCGCGCAGGCGCCGCATCGGATGCACTCGGCGGAATCCGGCGTTTTCACGGGATCCACTTCCATGCCACACACCTCTTTGCACTTTCCGCAGCCGACGCACTTGTGGCGGTCCACTTCCAGACGGAATATGCTGATTTTGTTGAACAGCCCGTAAATTGCCCCTAAGGGACAGAGTGTGCGGCAGAAAAAACGGTAGAAGAATACACAGCCGGCAAGCGTCAAAACAAGAATTGCCATTTTCAGGCTAAATAACGCGCCGACCGCTTTTCGGAGACTTTCGTGCGCCGCCAGGAGGAACAGCCCGCCTTCCAGCGTGCCTGCCGGGCAGATATATTGGCAGAAGGCGGGTTTGCCCATGCCCATGTAGTCGGTGGCCGCGACGGGCAGAATCAGGACAAAGACCACAAGGACAACATATTTGATATATAGAAATCCTTTTTTGAGTTTTCGTTTCGGTGAGGGGATTTTGTGGATCAGTTCCTGCAGCAGACCGAAAGGACAAAGCCACCCGCAGACTGCCCTGCCAAGTAGCACCCCGAAGGCAAGGAGCAGTCCTGCCACATAAAAACTGAATGAAAACTGTCTGGAACCGTTCACAGCCTGCAATGCGCCGATGGGACAGGCAAAGCCCGCCGCCGGACAGGAGTAGCAGTTGAGTCCCGGATTGCAGAACTGTTTCCATTTTCCCGTATAGATTTTGCCGCCCTTAAAGTTCAGAAGATGCGCGTTGGAACAGCCAAAGGCGATGAATTGGAGCAGCTTTCGTTTGATGGCATAGGTGATTTTCATATGTTATCTCATTTCTTCGTTTCTTTTACTTGTTCTTTTCCGTTCCTGCAATAGTTACATGTATAACTGCAATCGGGATTTTATAGGCTGGGCGTTTTTTCGCTCGATTTATCCAAGTCCGATACATTCCAGACAAATGTTGACGGCTTTATTTAAAACCACGCTTGCCTCGCCGCGCATCAAGCCATATATGATGAAAGAGAAGGCGGTGAGAAGTCCCGCTATTCTGAGTTTTGTTTTCATTCTGCCCTCCATGTTACAGCTCTGCTATGAGTCAAATTGGGATGAAAATGCCGTATTTCTGGCATTTGTATCGCTTTTTTGAAGCTGCTTTGAGGAATTTTACACCCGTGTTATTGTTCGCTCAGGTAATCCTCCACAAAGGTTTTATAGCTGTCCACATCTGCGCCCACAATCGGGTCGCCCACGATATTGCCGTCACCGTCGATAAACAGGGTGGTGGGGACGCCGATCACGTCCTTTAAGATTGGGGCAAAGTCCGCGTTGGCAATCAGATTGGTAAAGTCAACGCCTGCCTGCTTGGTTATGTCAACCGCAAGATTGCGATGCTCGGTGTCTTCCTCCCCGTTGATGTCGATAATCAGACCGACGATCTGTACGTTGTCCGGCATTTCTTTCGCCCATTCGCCAAGCTCCGGCATTTCCCCGATACAGGGACCGCAGAAGGTGCCCCAGATATTGAGCACAGTCAGGTCTTTTTCGGCAAAAATGCTTTCCGTGACCTCGTTGCCGTCCAGATCCGTTGCGGTAAAGGCAGGGAAAGCGGCTGTGTCCGTCTGCGTATCTGCGCCGACGGCGCTTTCCTGCGTACCGGTTTCAGCGGCGGGGGAAGATAAGGCAGAGTCCGTTCCGGCTCCGCTTCCGCCGGATGTGCCCGCACAGCCTGCCAGTATTGCGGCAGGAAGCAGGATGCCGCATAGGGCGGCGTATTTTTTTATGGGATAGTCTTTTCTGTTCATTGTTACCTCCATAATAAAAATAGTATACTGCGGTCCGTTGTGTCTTCCGTCAGTATGTTTATCATAGCATAACCGGAAAAAGACTTCAAATATAACAGAAATGCCGGTGAGACGCTGTTGCGAAGCGAAAAACAGTTGTGGTATGATTACAGAAAACAGAGACGGGAAAAGGATGGTTTAGGGAGCATATATGTTTTGGGATAACGTATCAGGATTATATGATTTGTTTGAAACAGTATATAACGGAAAAGTGTACCGGAGGCTTGGTCAAAAAGTGGCAGAGGAAATCGGATCAAAAGACGTGGTGCTGGAGTGCGCCTGCGGGACCGGCGCGATCAGCAGATACATCGCTCCGAAATGCCGGAAACTCATTGCAACGGACGTTTCCGTGGGAATGCTGAGACAGACGGCAGGAAAATGCCGCGCCTGTGACAATGTCAAAGTAAGGCGCGCGGACATGACGCGTCTGAAATGCCGCGATAACAGATTTGATAAGGTAGTCGCGGGGAATGTCATTCATCTGCTGGACGATCCTTGTGCCGCTTTGAAGGAGCTTGAGCGGGTTTGCAAGCCGGGCGGCAAAATTATCGTCCCGACTTATATCAACGCGTCGGAGGGTGCGAATAAGAGAGCGGTTCGTCTGCTGGAAATGGCTGGCGCAAACTTTAAGAGGCAGTATGAGCTTCCGTCTTACCGGAAGTTTTTTGCGGACGCAGGGTATGAGATTGTCTCCTTTTTTGTTGTTGAAGGGAGAATGCCCTGTGCGGTGGCTGTGATTACCAAGCGGTAAGGATAGGGAGCATGGTTTACATTTAAGGAAGGGGATAACAAAGTGCAGAGCGAAAGCATAAGGATAACACATCATAACAGAACAGTTGACGCAGTGTATTATAAGCCGGATGGTGCGGACTGCGTTCCGCTGGTAATATTCAGTCATGGGTATAACGGGCATAAGACGGATTTTGCGGTTTCGGCGGAATACTTTGCCAGGAGCGGAACCGCAGCGGTATGCTTTACATTTTGCGGCGGAAGTACGCGGGATGACAGCGGCTTTCCGACTACGGAAATGACACTGTTTACGGAGAAGGAAGACCTTCTTGCCGTCATAGATGAAGTGAAGAAATGGCCATGGGTGGACGACAGCCGGATTTATCTGTTTGGCGCCAGTCAGGGTGGTATGGTTTCGGCGCTGGCAGCGGAGGAGAGAGGCGAAGAAATCCTAGGGCTTATTTTATTATATCCGGCTTTTTGCATTGCGGATAACTGGAATGCACGTTTTGAAAAGGCGGAGGATATTCCGGAAAAAGTGACTTTGTGGGATATGGTATTGGGGCACCGGTTTTTTGAGACAATCCGTGATTTCCGCATAAAAGAGCGGATCGGGAAATTCGGCGGACGCGTCCTTTTGATGCACGGGACAGAGGATGACGTTGTGAGTCCGGAATATTCGGCATGGGCGTTCGGGAAATATGCAGATGCCAGACTGGAAATGTTTCAGGGTGAGCCCCACGGTTTTTCGGAGGCCGGAAACAGGCGGATGGAGGCCATGGCGTTGTACTTTGTTCATGAATAATTACCCTCTCTTTTGCACCAGTGTATACTCAAAGCGGGTGGTGAGATAGTAGGAGGTAAAAACCTCTATGGGGATTTCCGTGTCCTGACAGATCCCGTAAGTCAGGCCGGTGGAGTAAAGCAGGGGTGTGCTGTCATCCACATCCAGATATCGGGCCACGCTTCCGGGACTGGAAACCGCTTTTAATTTGAGAGAAGTATTGGTGATGGAGACGCCGTAGTCTGTCTCCAGAACATGGTACAGGGACCGTTCTTTAAAATCGCAGGACTCAATGTCCTGAAAAATCCGATAGGGGAGAGTCGTCTGTGTAAAGCACAACGGAAGACCATCCGCATAGTAAATGCGCTCCATGTGAAACACAGGATCGGCTTTTGGAAGTTTTAGCAGCGCGCATTCCTCCGCTGTGCAGATCCGGATCTGTGCGGTGACAACCTTGCGGCTTGGCGTCATGCCGTGCCGCAGGATTTCTTCGGTATAACTGTAAACGGAGGTAAGTTCCTGCAGGGGAGCGCGGCCTTTGACACGGGTGCGCCTTCCCTGCATTTTTTCAATGTATCCGTGATGGTATAGCTCATCAATGGCGCGCCGCGCGGTGACACGGCTCACCTGATACAGCTCCATCAGGTCGGACTCGCTTGGAAGTTCTGAACCGCCCGGCAGTTCGCCGGAATCTATCTTTTCTGCAAAATCCTGCTCAATCACCGCATATTTGGGCAGGCGTTTTTCTGTGTTTTGATCCATGTCTGAAATACTCCCGTATACTCGCCTGTGTTTTGGAAAATATCTGATTTGGATCGGTTTATCACATCTGTATGGAGACCTGGAGGGACAACCCTATCCGTCTAAATTATATGAGAAATGGGGAGGAAAGTAAACCTTTAAGGAGGAAGAATCTGCACGGAATAGAAGGAGAGCGGATGGGGAAATGTGATGAAGTGTGAAAGATAGCCAGTAAATGGAAGAAGTAAGCCGGCATTTTGTGAATACTATACAAAAACCGAGTCGTTGGTTTTGCTAAAATACCAACTTGATATAATAAATAAAATAACTTATTATAATAAGCGAAAGGAGATATTGCGATATGAATGAAAAGGTGTTGGGGGTTTTATACGGAATGGCGATTGGGGATGCCATGGGGATGCCGCCGGAGCTTTGGAGCAGAAAGCGGGTGAAGGCGCACTATGGCGATATCACGGATTTTCTCGACGGGTGTCCCGAGAACGTGATCTCCTTCCAGTATAAGGCGGGTCAGTTTACGGATGATACGGGGCAGGCGCTGGCGATACTGGACAGTCTGATCGAGACGGATTTCGTTCCCTCCGGTCAGAATATAGCACAGCATATTTTAGAGTGGGCGAAAAAGGAGAACGCCTTTGAAAATAATATTCTCGGCCCCACGTCCAGGGTTGCGCTGAAGCTTTTTGAGGAGGGGAAGAGCGCGCGGGAGTTCTCGGATGAGGCGGTTTCCAACGGCGCGGCCATGAGAATCGCACCGGTTGGGGCGCTTTTTACGCCGGATCAGGGGGAGGCGCTGTGCAAGTATGTGGCGGCGGTATCACAGGTGACGCACACCAGCGATGTGACGATTGCGGGAGCGGCGATGATCGCCATGGCGGTGGCGTCGGCGGTCACTTTCGGTGACAGGGAGCGCATGATTGAGGATGCCCTCTCGGTGGAGGAGTATGCGCTGTCTCTCGGCGCGTCCACGGTCAGCCCGTCTCTGGGGGCGAGAACAAGGCTCGGCATCAGGATGGCGCAGGCATACGCCGGCGACGAGGAGACGTTTCTGGAGATGCTCTACAATCTGGTGGGGGCGGGCGTCAACACGTCGGAATCCGTGCCGGCGGCTCTTGCCATCGCTTACTACAGTTTCGACGTGAAAAAGTGTGCGCTGATGTGCGCCAATCTGGGCGGAGATACGGACACGATCGGCGCTATGGCGACGGCGGTCTGCGGCGGTGCAAAAGGGTTTCAGGCGATACCGGAAGCGTATGTGGACCGGATCAATACCGCAAATGAGGCGGATCTGAGCAGCTATGCGGAAGCAATTTCAACAAGAAGAGGGAGGGTGTAAATGGGCGGAGGATGTTTGGTGATCGGCGCGGCCATGCTGGATATTATCATGGAAATTGACCGCCTGCCTGTGTCGGGCGAGGACGTGTATGCCGGAACACAGAGCATGACGGTGGGCGGTTGTGCCTGCAATGTGGCGGATATTCTGAAACATTTTCAGACGGATTACACGCTGTTTGCCCCGGTGGGAACCGGGATGTACGCGGATTTTATTGAAAAACAACTGCATAGGAACGGGCATGAAAGCCCGGTGAAATCGGAGACGTCTGACAACGGATACTGTCTGTGCTTCGTGGAGGCGGACGGCGAGCGGACATTTGTCACACTGCCGGGGATCGAGTGCCGGTTTGAGGAGGAATGGTTTGCACGTCTGGATGCCGGCAGGTATAACGCTGTCTATGTATCCGGCTATGAGTTGGAAGGGGAGGGCGGGGGAGCGATTCTGGACTTTTTGGAAAAACACCCGGAGTACACGGTATATTATGCGCCCGGCCCCCGGATCACTTATATTGCAGAGGATAAGAGGAACAGAATGACGGCACTGTCTCCTGTACTGCATCTGAATGAGAGGGAGGCCTTGATCTGCACAGGGAAGGAAACGGCGGAGGAGGCGGCAGAAGAGATTGCGCGTCAGACGAAGAATACGGTCCTGGTAACGCTCGGTGAACGGGGCGTGTATCTGTGGGAAAACGGAGCGGGTAAGGTTGTCCCGTCGGAAAAGGCCGAGGTGGTCGACACCATAGGGGCCGGAGACTCCCACATCGGGGCGGTGATTGCCGCGCGCCAGATGGGAAAGGACTGGGAGGAGGCCGTTCGCACGGCCAATCGGGTGTCCGCTATGGTAGTCAGTGTGAAAGGACCGACTTTAACTGCGGAAGCGTTTGAGAAAGGGAGGAAAAAATATGGATAAGGTAAAGAAATTTTTTGAAGGGTGGAGTAAATTTGAGATAAGCTGGCTGTTACTGTCCACGGTGATCATGGTGGCGCTCAGTATCATATGGGGTGACAATCTGCTTGCGCTGATCAGCGGCATTACGGGGATTCTGGGCGTGGTGCTGGCGGCGAAAGGAAAGGTCAGCACCTATGTGTTCGCCACGGTCAATGTGGCTATTTATGCGTATCTGACTTTCAATAATCACCTGTACGGTGAATTTATGCTGAATGCTTTCTATTATATCCCGATGAACTTCGTGGGATTTTACTTGTGGTCAAGGCACAAAGATCAGGACAGCGGTGAGGTGGAGGGCAAGGCGCTGACCTTAAAGCAGACCATCATTCTGCTCATTACCGTTGCGGTTGTGGTGTTGATCTACTGGCAGATTCTGAGCCGGATCGGCGGGCAGCTTGCCCTGATCGACGCGATGTCCACGGTGTTTTCCGTGGTGGCGCTTATCATGCAGGTGGCCAGATACGCGGAACAGTGGCTTTTATGGATTATCGTCAACGTGGTGTCCGTCATCATGTGGGTGCTTCTGATCGGGCAGGATTCCTCGGCGGTTACCATGGTCGTGATGTGGGTTGCTTATCTGTTTAACTCGGTTTACGGATATTACAACTGGAAAAAACTGGCCGCGAAGGGAAAGTAAAACAAGAAGCTGCTTGCTATGCAGGCGGCTTCGTTTTATGATATAGGAGAGTAAAACCGTGTCACTCCACGGGGGAGCGGTGGAAGTACAGGACAGAATATGACGGAGGCGGCAGTATTCTGATCTTTCTGATAACCGTTTCCACCACAGTTTATTGACGCAGCGGCAGTTGGAGGAAAACACATATGAGTGAAAAGTGTTTTGTCTGTGAAAGGATTGCATGGATTAAGGAAAACAGGAATCCCTACTTTGTCAGGGAGCTTAATACAGGATATGTAGTTATAGGGGACTGTCAGCGGATCAAAGGGTACACGCTGTTTTTATGCAAACAGCACGCATATGAGCTGCATGAGTTGGAATCGCACGATAGAGACGGGTTTTTGCATGAAATGGCAGTTGTGTCCGAGGCGGTATACCGTGCTTTCCGTCCGGATAAGCTGAATCACGCGCTGCTTGGCGTGGGGCACGGGCGGCATATGCACTGGCATATCTATCCGAGAAGAGAGGGCGACACGCCGCTGCCCGGTCCGGTCTGGCAGCTTGGGAAAGAATTGGCCGATGAAAAATATAATCCGACGAGTGAGGAACTGGAAACCTTAAAATCCAGACTGAGAGAAGAACTGGATCAACTGCTATAATGGCTGCCGGGGCATTGCGGGAATGCCGTGTATCGGGGAAATGGTCAATAAAAATCAGCATTTGGGAGATAGCGGGAATGAAATTAAAGAATATTTTGATTGTCGTAAAGGATATTGAAAAATCAAGACAGTTTTATCACGACCTGTTTGGCCTTGATCCGGTGCTTGACAATGACGGCAATCTGATCTTAACGGAGGGACTGGTGCTCCAGGACGAGAAAATCTGGAAGAAATTTCTGGGAAAAGACATCCTTCCGGAAAATAACGCCAGCGAACTTTATTTTGAAGAACGGGATATAGAAGCGTTTCTCGAAAAGCTGGATCGGTACTATCCGGAAGTCCGGTATGTGAATCGTCTTATGACACACAGTTGGGGACAGAGAGTCGTTCGTTTTTATGATTTGGACGGCAATCTGATTGAAGTGGGGACGCCAATGTAGTGTGAAAATATTAATATAACATATCAACACCACCTTTTATGAACAGGTCCGTTGATGTTTTTGATTGATGCCACATATTTTCTTGCCAAATACTTTTCTTTGATACTATTTACATAGTGAGGAAGAGCGGAATACGTATCTCTGACTGTAATACAATCCAAAACAGCAGAAGCAGGCGCAGGAACAATAGCATTCTGTTGATCATTGTGAAGCGAATAAAAACTAAAGCAGCTCACTATTACAGAAGCTGTAAAGGCAAAACATTGCTGGCCTATTTTAACGAGATCTTTTTTGTATGATAAGAGATCTTCTAATGAGAAGAACTCACCGCTTTCCTGATGTGGAATCAATTGCTCAATCTGTGACATGTAAGCTTTTCGTGTGGTATTGAAATTAAGATTGTTTCTTAACTGCACAATTTGCTTGAGGGGAATATGATTTAAGTCAGCAGGCAAAGAAAACGCAATGTTGTTTTTTGCTACGCTGATTTTTCTGTGATTCTCTTTGGAAACTGTCAAATCCTTGTTAATTAAGTACCGGGAATATTTATGAACATCGGTAATCATTTCATATTCGTGTTGCTTGGAAATGATATCTGCAAGAATACTCATATATACAAACGCCAAATCACTTGAAATCAGGATTCCCTCCCGACACGGTGTTGCAATATTATTATCTATACAAAAGTCGAAAAATGTCTGTGAATACTTTCCGCTAAAAAGTGTACAATCCTGATGATTTTTCCACTTTTCGATATGCGCTCCGGATCTGCCTGTGTAAAAATACGCACCGTAGATTTCAGGATGTGAGAGGAATTTTGAAAATTCTTCACACGCCAGAATAGAGGCAGCGGAACCTTCATCATAGTCAGGCCGATATGGTTTAATAAGGTCGGTTTCTCCCATAACATACAGGAAAGTGTCGCTGAGGTAGCTTTCCTCGGAATAAATTGTGTATGGGATTATTGGTCGAAGTGTATCGAAGTAAAGCAGTGCAAATTTCAACCAATTTTCATCTCTGGTTTCAAAACCAGGGTAATATATCATATCTTTCATTTGTCTACCTCCATCATTTGCAGAAGCGTCTGTTTTAAGTTTTCGTTCAGCGGAGATTGCGGGTCAAAACACATAATATCATTTTGGGTGTTTTCAGCAACTTACTTCACATTAAAATAGCTCTCCTGTATCGGTAATTCCTATACAAGTGCCTCCCGCTCCGGCATTATCTGAGTGAAATTCCTGAATAGAATCTCTGATAACGCAAAACCCCGTTTCCTCTAATGCTTCTCTTATCAGAGCATCTTTCATATATTCGTGACAATCTCATTTCGGATTTTGTAAGTCATCGGTTAAAAACTATCATATCATATTTTGGGATGTTCACCATCAGGAAGTTATTATATTGCAGGTTGTTATCAGTTGTATACCAACCAATTATTTCGTCTTTGCCATCAATCTGCATTTCAGGTAATTCAAAATCCTTGGAAGAGCGGACCAATGTGTTTGATGCGGCATCGGGCTAAAAAAGTGTAACCAGAATCGGCTTATAACGAAAAGCGGGGAACCCCGGATTTTATCAAGGGTTTCCCCCATTGAGAATGAATTTTATATATCAGATGTTCATAAAAGCAAATTTGTCACGGGGAACTTTTAAGATTAGCATTAGAATATTAAAAAGCAAAGGTTTTTCGGTAAGGATGTAGAAAGAGGAAGGAGAATTGCAATGTCAGTATTGAAGAAAGAATTTATAGATCGGATGGCAGAAACGGGCGGTATTACAAAGAAAGCAGCAAGAGAAGGGCTTGAATTGTTTATTGAAACGCTTATGGATTATATGTGTGAGAATGAAAAAGTGATGTTTTCAGGATTTGGCAGGTTTGAAATGAGGACTGTCAAGGAGAGAAAAGGAAGAATGCCGCTAGGCGGTGAGGACTGTATTGTGCCGGAGCATAGGAAAATGAAGTTTTTTGTCAGCAGGGAAGTAGCTAAAAGAATGAGAACGGGTACGGAGGATTAGAGGCTGTAAAAAATCTTGTGTCTATGGGGAAAAATCTTTCCTGATAGGAATCAGATATGTAGAAATTCACTGTCAGATTTCATTACTTTTATGCTGTCGAAATTCTTTTCTGATAATAGTATTGCCCGTTTATCTGTTCCTATACACATATATCAAATTTTTTGCACACCAATCAGGCATCAGCAGAAAGGAAATTTTATGTGGGCGCTGCCCACACCCGGCCTCCAGAATAAGGCTGGATATTTCTGGCAATACTGCTAATGCCGATGGAATAAGGCCGGGACATTCTTGATAGGATATGCTGTCCCGGCTTTTTCTTTTTAAAGGTACTGGGTGATCCTGTCCCCATAAAGAACAATCATCTGGTTAAGCACCTGATCCCAGTTCCGGTAACGCTGTGTCCACTTTTTGATCACATTTCCGCTGGCAGGATAGAGCATCTTTTCCAGTGAACTGTCACTCGGGAATACGCTTTTGGTCTTTGCCACCTTTCTGTACTGGCGGTTCAGTCCTTCTATGATGTTTGTCGTATACATGATACGCCTGATATCATCGGAAAACTGGAAGAAGGAACTGACATCTTCCCAGTTATTCTCCCAATTGCTTATCGCATAGGGATATTTCCGTCCCCATTTTTCTTTGATCTTTTCCAGTTCTGAACGGGCTGCCGATTCATTTGGTGCATTATATACTGATTTAAAATCGGATGAGAACTTCTTCAGGTCGCTGTAGTTTACATATTTGAAAGAATTACGCAGCATATGGATGACACACCTCTGTATCTTGGCATCTGGATAGACTGCCTCTATCGCTTCCTTAAAACCTGCAAGCCCGTCCACACAGAAAAACAGCACATCCTCTGCACCCCGGTTCTTTAAGTCATTCAGCATCCCAAGCCAGAACTTACTGGACTCATTGGCTCCGACAGTAATGCTCAGGATATCCTTATAACCTTCCACAGTGATGCCCAACACAATATAAGCTGCACGGTTTAGGATACGTCCGTCTTCCCTTACTTTATAATGGATACAGTCCATGAATACAAACGGATAGACCGCATTTAACGGGCGTGACTGCCATTCTTTGATTTCCGGCAGGATCCTGTCAGTTATCTTACTGACCATTTCTGCTGACAGTTCCATCCCGTAAAGCTCCTGTATCTGGTCATGGATATCCCTTGTGCTCATACCTCTTGCATAAAGGGAGATCACTTTTTCTTCAATGCCGGAAATATCTCTCTGGTATTTAGGGATAAGTTTTGGCTCGAATTCCCCTTCACGGTCTCTTGGGACATTGATCTGGAATTCACCATACTGGCTTTTCAATGTTTTTGGGGAATGACCATTTCTCTTATTGGATGTGGAGACATCTCCCTTTTGGTTCTTTTCATAACCAAGGGAAGCATCCAGTTCCGCTTCCATAAGTTCCTGCAGTATATCCTTAAAACTGTCTTTCAGCAGGCTGTAGACATCAGCTACACTGTTTAGGTCGTTATCTGCAATGATTTGTCGGATCTGCTCCTTTGTTGCAGGCATAAAAAGTCCTCCTTTTCGATAAGAATTGTCATATCTTGATTCTTACCAAAAAAGAGGTACTTTTTTCCAAAGACACAAACTATTTTACACTACCGAGGATTATTACATAGATGAATAGAACGCAAAATTGCGCTGAATGTGAATTTATGAGAAAGTATGATTATGGTAAGAAAATTTATTACTGTAACCATACAGACAGAATTGACGATATGGGGAAGCTGAGTGTAATGGATTTACCAGAGGGAAGTCCTGAATGGTGTCCGTTCTGCCACGGGATCACGCCTTGCTCTAACTGGTTGATAATCCTGTCTGTTACCATCTCATATACTGACTTACTCAT
>CAMTMP010000044.1 GCA_947073545.1 uncultured bacterium | reverse complement strand
CCACGTCCTCCAGGTTGCAGTTTTCCGGCATATACACCGGGGGGTGGGCCCAGTACCAGGCGTCGTAGGTGCCGTTGTCGCAGTTGAGCATATCGTAGCCCGCGTCCTGGAGGTACTTGGCCGCCCGCTCGGATTCCGACATCTGCGCGAATGCCGCCCGGCAGTCCGTCAGGATATCCCCCAGGCTCCGCATACTCCCATCCGCATTGGTAGTCTGCACCGTCAGCTCCCCGAACGCATCTCCAACGAAAGTCACTTCCCCCGTCAGGCTGGTCAGCATGGTCCTCATGGCCGTGCCGGCCTGGGAAGACTTGATCCCCGCATTCGCCATCAGCCCAATGGCTTCCGTCGTATCCTCCGCCGTGAACCCCAAAGCCCCTGCAACCGGCGCACAGTACTTGAACGTCTCGCCCATCATAGCAACGTTCGTATTCGCATTACTGCTTGCCGCCGCAAGGATATCCGCAAAATGCCCGGAATCCGAAGCCGACAGCCCCAGGGCAGTCAAAGCATCCGTCACAATGTCGGAAGTAGTCGCCAGATCCTCCCCGGAAGCGGCCGCAAGGTTCATGATCCCCTCAATGCCGTCCAGCATGTCCCCGGTCTTCCAGCCAGCCATGGCCATATAGTTCATAGCCTCCGCCGCCTCGGAAGCAGAGAACTTGGTCTTGCTCCCCATCTCCCTGGCCTTGTCCCGCAGGGCCTCCAGCTCCTTCCCCGTTGCCCCGGACACCGCCGCCACCTGGCTCATGGCAGAATCAAAATCAGACGCCACCTTCACCGCAGCCGCGGAAAGCCCGCCCACAGCCGCCGTGACCGGCATCAGCTTCCGCCCGGCCCCCTCAATAGCAGAGCCCACGCCCTGCAGCTTCTCCCCGGCAGCCCCAATCTTCTGCAGCGCCACCGAAGACTGCTCCGCCTGCCGCTCCAAATCCCGCAGGGCATGTTCCGTCTCTATGATCTCCCTCTGCAAAGCGTCATACTGGCTCCGGGAAATCTCCCCCTTCGCCAGCGCCTCATTGGCCTGCTGCCCCGCCAGCTTCAAAGCGTCCAGCTTCTCCTTCGTCTCACTGACCGCCTGGGACAAAAGCCTCTGCTTCTGCGCCATCAGCTCCGCATTGCCGGGGTCCAGCTTCAACAGCTTGTTCACGTCCTTCAACTGTGCCTGCGTATCCCGAATCTCCTTATTCACCTTTGAAAGCGCCGTGGAGAGCTTCGTAGTATCCCCGCCGATCTCCACCGTAATCCCCTGAATCCTGGATGCCACGAACCTCACCCGCCTTTCTCCCACGAAAAAAGGAGCCGTCACTGGCTCCCATAAAAATGCATGAAAACCTGCTAACAAAAGTCAAGACTTTTTGGCAGGTTTTTTATAAATTTTTAATATGAATTTTTTCCACGACGATTAGACCGGTGGAAAATCCGGTCTGTCGTATTCTCTGCTTTAGTTCTTTTTAATTCTGGTATACTTCCATTACACGTGCATAATAAATCCTGAGAAATTTATTTAATCCTGCTATCTTAGCTGCACGTTTCGATTTCCCTTCTTTTTCTTTCTTCAAGATAAACCTATACACGGCTGCGTCTTCTGGCTCTTTATGTGTTTTCAGACATCTCATCACTTCATATCCGATCTTTCGCAGACTGGAAGATCCTCTCTTGGATATTTTTCTCTCTGTTCCAATGAACTGCCCTGATTGATATGGAGGCGCGTCGATTCCTGCGTGGGCTATCAGGGCTTTTCCACTATGGAATCTCCTCACATCCCCAATCTCTGCGATCAATTTGGGTGCAAGCACATTTCCAACACCTCCCATTGCCCTGACAACCGGATATTCCGGCAGACTCTTGGCTAATGCCTGCATCTGTGTTAGAATGGTCATCAGAGTGTTATCGACTTCTCGTAACACCCGTACTGCCTCCTGTACCAGCATTTTGGTCGATGGGGTATCGGAGGGTACTGTGGGGATGCCTTCTTTTGCCAGCGCATAAATCTTGATGGCTTTATCCTGGCTCTGATGGTATCCCTTCTCTTCTGCCCATTTCAGATAGCTCTCTATAAACTGTTCCTCCGGTTTCTTCGTGATATTGTCATAATGCCAGTATTCTTCCGCAAAATCCCCCAGCTTATCTTTCCCATTTGTTTCATTCCAGCCTTTCAGCAGCGTTTTGATCCCAGGCATCGTATAGTCCAGAAGATGAGTCAGTTCCAAAACACTCTCCACACGCATCCGCATATAGTGACGGTACTGCCTTCCCAAAAGCTTCAGCTCCGCATAGACGCTTTCTTCTGCCTCATAGTTCTTCAGCCTGTACCAATGGTCAATCCCATAGTTAGAGATTGTAATGGCATCCTGCTTATCTGTTTTCACACGCCTTAGTCCCTGACAGCGGTATTCCTTCATTTCAAATGGATTGACCACTGCCACAAACAGCCCTTTTTCTTTCAGATAGCTTAATACAGGCAGATGGTAGATCCCAGTAGCTTCCATAACCACGCGTACATCATCATTCAGACGCAGCAGCATGGAAGTCAGTTCGGACAGTTCTTTCTCCACATGACAGACTTCAAAAGGCCTGCTCACAACCTCACCATAAGGCTTCAAGATACATACGGTACTTTTTTCTTTTGAAACATCAATTCCTACACTTATCATCTGTAACCTCCAAAATAAATCTGTAATTGTCCCATCCACACTTATTACCACTCATTTTAGTTCGTTACACGAAAGCACCTTACGGGTTTCAACCTGCTTAAACGACTGCTTATAATAAGGGGTGGTTGACGGTTTTTATGACGGATGTGGTTAATCCAAAAAGCACCTCGCCAGACCAATTACTCCCTTATCATAAAAAAATAAGTGCAGAAGGTAAAGCACTGATGAAATGCTTTATCTCTTACACTTATATGGTACTAAAAGGAGCTGCGCACTAATTACTTAGTGCGACAGCCCCCTGCCTAAATTCTTGTTATCATTGATTTTTCTACAGCAGATAATTGTTCTCCCGATCAGCGACCTGAAGGGAGACAAGCGTATAGGCTGCATAGCCTTCCGCCACAAGTGGCTCCTGCTGACACAGAGCTTCGGCTTCCTCAAAAGTCTGTGTCTTAAAGATAACCATACCGGCAACGCCGGGATAGCCTTTGAGGGGACCGGAAAGCTCCAGTTTTCCGGCGTCGTCTAATTTTCTCAGATTTTCCATATGTCTTTCGATTACGGCCTTGGTGACCTTATTGTATGCCTTTCCCCGTTTAATCATCATTACATATAACCATTTTTCCATTTGTTAACCTCCATTTTTGTAGTTTCCGCCGCTGAAAGCGGGGTGCGGCTATATAGGAATTTTTTGAATAAGAAGCTCGAAGAACTGTCTTGGTTTACTGGTAAAGTTTGACAATATCGGCGGCTCGTTCCCGAAGCATAGTCCGTGCCTCCTTTGGTTCCAGAATTTCCACATATTTACCGAAAGACAGGAGATAGTGGAAGGTCCAGTTGTTTAACGAGAGTGGAATGGTAACGTAGTAACTGCCATCACTATACAGCCGGATCTGGTCTTCCTGAAATTCATCATAGAGCCTGTGGGCAATTTCGGGGGAAAACCGCAGCTTCAAAACCGGATCGGGGCAAGGCTTGCTGCCTGCAGCCGTCAGGGAGTAGTCAACTGGCAATTCCCGTTCAAAAAGGTCTGGCAGTACCCGAAGATGCTTGATCCGGGACAGGCGGAAAGTTCTTATTTCTTCTTTTTTTCTGCAGTATCCGCAGGAAGGTAAAATCAATAGGTGAACGGCTTGATAAAAGAAGGGTAAAAGATTATAATAAATTAACTATCTTTTGCAATCCGAAACACAAAACCAGCAAATCAAGGGAGGATTATTATGCAGTATCGCAGACTTGGGAAAACGGAGTTGATGGTCAGTGAGGTTGGCTTCGGGGGAGAGTGGCTGGAGAGGCACAATTACGAAGAATGTAAGGCTATGATCGATCGGGCGGACGAGCTGGGCATAAATATTCTGGACTGCTGGATGTCCGAACCGAATGTCCGCTCGAAAATAGGAAGAGCGCTGGAGGGAAGGCGGGAACGCTGGCTTATTCAGGGTCATATCGGCTCTACTTGGCAGAACGGCCAGTACGAGAGGAGTCGTGATCTGGAAAAATGCCGGGAGGCCTTCGAGGATCTGCTGGCACGTCTGCAAACGGACTACGTTGATCTGGGCATGATACATTTCGTCGATCAGGAAGACGATTGGGAAACCGCCATGAACGGGCCTTTTATCAAGTACGTGGAAGCGCTTAAAGAGGAGGGAAAGATCAAGCATATCGGCGTGAGCACGCACAATCCGCTTATGGCGAAAAAGGCAGCCGAAAGCGGGCTGATAGAGATGATTTTATTCAGTATCAATCCGGCCTTTGATCTTTTGCCGCCCACTGATAATATTGACGATTATTTTGTGGAGGAATACGAGGACGGATTCGGCGGTATTGATCCGGCAAGGGCGGAGGTTTATAAACTGTGCGAGCAGAACGATGTGGGCATTACCGTTATGAAGCCTTATGCAGGGGGACGTCTGTTTGATGCGGCACGTTCACCGTTTGGTGTTGCGCTGACGCCTGTGCAGTGCATCCATTATTGCCTGACCAGACCGGCAGTCGCGTCTGTTTTGGCAGGATATGACACGCCGGAGCATGTGGAACAGGCGGTGTCCTATGAAAACGCTGCGGAAGAGGAAAAGAATTACGCGGCAGTTCTGGCGAAGGCGCCCAGAAATACCTTTGGGCGGGGTGAATGTACATACTGCGGCCACTGCAAGCCTTGTCCGAAAGAAATTGATATAGCGATGGTAAATAAATACTATGATCTTGCCGCTATGCACGAGGATGTTCCCGCTGCGGTGAAGGCACATTATTTGGCACTGGAACATGCGGCGGACGAGTGTATCGGCTGTAAGAGCTGTGAAAGCCGCTGTCCTTTCGGCGTGAAGATCGCGGAGCGGATGAAAAAAACAGCAGCGTTATTTGGATAAATAAAAGCATTTATTGTGCTGACTTTATGAAAATGAAGGAATATAATAAGAGTAAGAACAATGGGCAGGAAGCTGACCGGATAAAAGGCGGACAGCGTATCAGTGTAGTTGGTTATCAGAGCGGAACGGAGATCAAAATGAGAAAAAAGCATGATGAGAGTAAGATGGACAGAGGAATTTCATTGCTTGTTTCAATCATTTTGATCTTTTTGTTTTTGAGTGCGGTTGTCTTTTCCGTCTCGCGCAAGATATCCGAAGAGATGTCGGCATCGGCTACCCAGAATCTGAATGAAAGTCTTGATTTGATCAAATGTACGATTGAAGCGATTCTGAATAAGGAAGCAGAGTATCAGCGGCTTATGGCACAGGGGATTGCCGAGATGGAGGAGCCGGAGGAATACGTTCGCAAGTACAAGAGAAGCGGGACGATGATGAAGATCGGTTTGATCCGCTCGGGAGAAACGGAAGGCGTATGCAGTACGGGAGAAGTGTTTACGGAGGAGGAATTGGACTTTTCTGCCGGCGGCACAATTGACGGACTGCCGGTATCTCAGTCGTATCTGAATTATATGGGGACGTGGGCCTACTGCATTAAGTGTCCTGTGGTGAAAGAAGGCCGGGAAATTGCAATGCTCTATATAGAGTATATTTATGATTCCTTTGATAAGTCCCTTCCGGAAGGATTTTATAACAAGAAAGCAATGCTCTACATCATGGACGCAGAGACAGAACGGTTTGTCTTAAAGCCCAAGGGAATGGGTGAGCGGAACGCGGGGCATCTGAATTTGAGTGACTTCTACCGGGCGAATGATATTCAGGAAGAGAATCTGCGGGAAGACGTGGATGCGTGTCTGGCAGAAAATAAGAATATCATGTTTTACCACGATATTAGAAATAAAGAATCTTTGAACTATATGTGGTCGGTAAATAATGGCACCCTGTATCTGATCGGTTATGTGCCGATTGATGCGATACAGCAGGAAGGACGCTCTGTCAATCACAACATTCTTATTGTCGTTGCAGTTATGCTCATCGCATTTTTCTTATGCTGCCTGATTTATTATTTAAATCAGAGACAGCAGATTAGAATAAGAAAAGAGCGTGAGGAGGAGAGAGAGATCAGCAGCCGCAGGCTGGCGGAGGCTTTGCAGGCGGCGCAGATTGCAAGTAATTCCAAGACCATGTTTCTTTCCAACATGTCCCATGATATCCGTACACCGATGAATGCGGTTCTGGGCTTTACCACGCTGCTTGCCAGGGATGCGGAAAACCCGGATAAGGTGCGGGAATACACGAAGAAAATCATGGCATCCGGGCAGCATCTGCTCAGCCTGATCAATGACATACTGGATGTATCAAAAATTGAGAGCGGTAAAGTGGTGCTGAATGTGGAAGAGTTTACCTTAAACGACCTAGTATCTTCCGTGGATGCAATTATCCGCCCTATGGCAGCGGCGAGGGAACAGAAATTTTATCTGGAAGTGGCTGGAATCAAACACGAGAGTCTGCTGGGCGATGAGACACGCATCAACCAGATTCTGATTAACCTTCTATCCAATGCGGTGAAATACACACAGCCAGGGGGAAGCATCTGGCTGCGGATCATCGGGCTGGAGCAGCGTTCTAATCAGTTTGAGCACCTTAGAATTGAAGTGCAGGACAACGGATACGGGATGACGCCGGAGTATCTGGAGACTATTTTTGACGCGTTCACGAGGGCAGAAAACAGCACGACCAACAAGGTGCAGGGTACGGGCCTTGGGATGGCGATCACCAAAAATATCATAGAGCTTATGGGCGGCACGATCGAAGTGACCAGCGAAGTGAACAATGGCAGCCTTTTCCGGGTGGATTTGGAGCTTCGTATACCTGAAGGGCAGGCGGATAAACTGTTCTGGGAGGAAAAGGGCATTTCCCGTATTCTGGTGGCGGATGGAGATGCAGGGGTATGTGAGAATATGCAGGCGCTTATGGGGAATGTGGAAGTGGAGGCAGACACGGCGCAAAGCCTGGAAGAAGTATTGTCTCTGCTGAAAGCGTGCGATCAGTCGCCAATCAGATACGATGTGCTGCTGCTTGGAAGCAATCTCTCGGAAACAGGCACAATGCAGGCAGTGAAAAGGATCAGGGAGGAGGCGGGAGACGCGCTTCTTATCCTGATTTTAGCAGAACACGAAGAAGAGGGATTAGAGAACATCTTACAGACACAGAATACAGGCATTCTTATGAAACCCTTCTTTGCCTCAGCGTTCAAAGAAAAGATAAGGGAAATGTGTGAGGAACTGACGCAGGCAGGGCAGCCTGACGGAAAAGATAAGAACAATCTGGAAGGACTGTATTTCCTTGCTGCGGAGGACAATGAGATCAATGCGGAAATATTGCGGGAGATTCTGCTGTTTGAAAATGCTCGGTGTGAGATTGTAGAGAACGGGCAGATTGCGGTAGAACGGTTTGCAGAATCAAAGGAGGGGGAGTTTGACGCTATCCTGATGGATGTGCAGATGCCGGTTATGAACGGATATGACGCCACGAGGGCGATTAGAGAAATGGAGCGCGAGGATGCGAGAACCATACCGATCATAGCCATGACGGCGAACGCGTTTGCGGAGGACGAGAGGGAAGCGCTTCATGCGGGAATGAACGTCCATCTTGCAAAGCCGGTTGATATAGACCTGTTAAAAAAGGTTATTCGGGAATATACAAAAAGGGAGTAAGAGAAATCTGAAAGCAGAATAAGAATAGATGAGCTGGAGGAGTGTATGTGTTTTTTCAGAAGGGTTGATATTAAGAAAGCGGGAAGGATATGTATTGCCGGGATGGCAGCTTTGGCTATGACGGCATGTAGTGTGAAAGGCGGATCGGACAACAATCTGATCATTGTGGAGAATGAGGAAAAGCGGGTTGTAGAATTGTTCAGCCCGATGGAAAAAGCGGAGGCGTATGTGGAAAATACGGCCAGGAGCGCAGCCGATAAGACCGTCATGCTGGCGGAGGAAAAACTTGGTGTGAGCGTAGGCTATGTGACCTATACGGCGGAGGACTATCAGGATAAGACTTACGATGACGTGACACTGGACAGGGCGCGCAACGATATGGACGATATCTACCTGTTGAACCCGGATACCCTTCGCGTGCTGGGCGAAGAGGGGAAGCTAAAGGATTTGTCGGGGCTTAACTGTGTCAAAAACCTGAGGGATGTGGTGATCGCAGCAAATATGGTAGACGGAAAGCTGGTCGGGATTCCACAGGAGGTGGTGGCTTACGGACTGTTTATCAACAAAGACATGTTTGACCAATATGGACTCGCACTGCCGGAAACGCCGGAGGATTTTTTGGAGTGCTGCAGGGTTTTTAAAGAAAACGGAATCGAGACGCCGGTAGGCGCGAACAGATGGTGGTTGGAAACGTTTGTTTTAGCGCAGGCTTATGCGGATCTATATAATGGCGGCAATACGGAAGCGGAAATAGCGGCCTTAAACAGCGGCGAGCGCAAATACAGCGATTACATGCGGCCGGGATTTGAATTTTTGCAGGAGATGATTGATAAAGGATACGTGGATGCCGAAAAAGCCCTTGTGA
This sequence comes from uncultured bacterium, assembly GCA_947073545.1. Classification (GTDB taxonomy): domain Bacteria; phylum Bacillota; class Clostridia; order Lachnospirales; family Lachnospiraceae; genus UBA3282. Next base: position 19,500 of record CAMTMP010000044.1, on the reverse strand, counting down.
GTGAGGCGATTGAGGGGGAGGGTGCGGATTTTCTCGCTCAGAAGACGCCGATTGTCATGGCGTATTGGGGAGCGGCAAATACGGAAACTGCCTATGGGAAGCCGGATTTTGAGATGCTGGTTATCGGTTTTCCGAGCGGCCGCGGGCAGATGCCGGTGATACCCATGACAGGGTTTGGCGTGGGGATCAACGCGGAACATGGCGAGGACGCGCTGGCGGTATTGGATGTGATGCTCTCTGACGAGGCGTTACAGATTTATGCGGAGACGAACAGGGTCATTTCCCCGTCCAAAAACGTGGAGGTAGAGTGTATTCCGGCACTCAAGCCCCTGCATGACAAGATTCATGATAATGTCTATGTGCTTGGTTCCAATGCGGGGATGGAAGTGGAACAGTGGGGAAACACATGTCTGATTGTGAGGGAGCTGTTAGGCGGCGCAACCGTGGATGAGTGCATGGCGCAGTTTGACCGGCTGCAGGAGGAGGCGCTTGGAAAAAACAAATAAGGGTGTAGCGCCGCCGTCTGCTGTGGGCAAAAGTGTGCGCAGGCAGGAAGGGACAGCAAATGATTAGAAAAGTTTCCGTGAGAGGGAGTATGCGGAACAAAATACTGCTGATCTGTATTTTGTGTACGCTGGTGGCACTGGTTTTACAGACGATTCTTCTACTCAACGTCAGTTCCGACATGGTTTACGAGCAGGCGCGGGATATGGCATATAATTCGCTCGATAATATGCAGAACGAACTGGGAAGTTATATCGAGGGAATTGAAAATAATATGGTAAATATTTATAATGACAAGATGTTTCTCCGGGCTTTGCGGGAGTATGGGACATTGGATGATCTGCGGCAGGATTATTACCGTTATGCGAGGGACTATGCGGAACAGTATTTTACGGCCAACGACGGTATGATGGCCCTGTACTTTTACAACAGCGCCCATGAGGTAGTCAGCGTGTACCGGAAGGCATCTACGCCGAAGCGCAATTATGCTGCCGATATTTACGAGGAGGCGGAGATTTACAATGCGGACCGGGTGAGGGCCTATGCAGAGTCCGACGAAAACAGGATGCTGATCTCCAGCTACCATAATCCGTCCACGGAAGGGGATATGGTCAGATTTGTGTTGAAAATTTACGGGATTTCCAGCACCAAAAGCATGATTGGCTACATTGTCTGTGATGCGGATGTGAAGATGATGCAGAAGATCATGCAGAAATACCAGATGGGCGAAAACACCTTTGTCTGGCTGCAGCCGGCGGGAGACCGGGCCTTTGCGGAGATGGGGGAGACGGGGCAGGAATACACCGGCTTTTACGAACAGACCGTGGAGGATATCCGGACGGACGGAAAAGCGGCGGTGGAGATGGCGGATTCGGAGAAGGTATTTTTCCATCTGCCGTTAAAAAAGTACGATCTGGATGTCTATGCGGTTTTGCCGCAGTCTGTTTTAAAAGCGAGTCAGAAAATGCTTTCCAGAACACTTTTTATGAGTGTGACAGCGCTGAGTATTCTCATGATTATTCTGTATACTTATATTACAAAGAGCCTGACAAAGCCGCTTGCGAAGCTGATGGATACGATTGGCAGGATACGGGGCGGGGAGACGAACCTGCGTGTCACTTATCAGGTGCAGGATGAGATCGGGAAGCTGGGTGAGCAATTCAATTATATGCTGGATTCCATAGAGAACCTGATAGGGCAGAGGTATCAGGATCAGCTTCTGTTAAACCGGGCGCAGTACCAAGCCCTGCAGGCGCAGATCAATCCGCATTTTCTCTACAATACGCTGGATACCATGAGCAGCATTGCCAGCATTCAAAACTGTGATCTGGTCAGTGACCTGTGTCAGTCGCTCAGCAATATTTTCCGCTACAGCCTTGATATGAAGTATCCTTACGCTACGGTGTCAAGAGAGATTGCCCATTTGAAAAATTACATTTTTGTTATGAATGTGCGTATGCGTCAGGAGATAAGCTATCATTTCGATATAGACGAGGACGCGCTGCTTTATTCGATGCCGAAGATATCCATACAGCCGCTTGTGGAAAATGCCATTAATCACGGTTTAAAGAATAAGCGCGGTGAAAAAAATATTACGATAAAAATATGGCAGGCGGAGGGAAAATTGTATGTTATGGTCCGCGATGACGGAGTAGGTATGGATGCGGAAAAGATCAATCGGTTCCTTCGGGAAAATGACAGAGGGTTGATTGAGGAAGGCAATTCCATCGGCCTGTCAAATATAAATGCCAGATTAAAGATGATTTACGGAGAAGAGTACGGCCTTAGAATTGAGAGCAAACTGGGCCAGGGATCGACTGTCTATTTGACGATAGCGGCATTGAAAGAGGATGAACTGTATGGAAGGGAAAAAGTATAAGTTACTGATTGCGGATGATGAGTATTGGACGAGGGAAAAGATCAGAAGCATGATTGCCTGGGAGGAGTACCGGATTGATTTCATGCCGCCGGCGCAGGATGGGGAAGAGGTACTGCAAATACTGGAAGCAGACAGGGTGGACATTCTGATTACGGATATTAATATGCCCTTTTTAAATGGGGTGGAACTGGTGAAAAAAGTGAAGGAGCAGTATCCGGAGATTGTCATTCTGGTACTCAGCGGCTTCACTCCTGCAGGACCGGGAACTGAGCCTTCTGATAGAGAAGGAAAGAGTACGGCTTTCCATGACCCCGGTCAGCGGGACGGCGCTCGATTCTGCCAGATGCAGTATCATGCTGATTAAGATTCATGATCTGCAGACATTGATGGGGCGTTATCAGTATGATATGAACTATTTATCCTATTCTGTGAAAAAGAAACTGCGGGAATTTGACCGGAAGCAAAATCTGGTCATTTTTAACTATATCAACAGGAGCAATGAGTTTCTGGTTGTCAGTGAACTGGACGTGGCCGAGCAGCAGATTTTGGCGCTTAAGATTATGAAACGACTGAAGGGTGAGACAGACAGTCCTATTACCATTGCGGTCAGTGAACAGGCGTATTCGATGGACAGCCTGCATGACGCCTATGTGCAGAGCATTTCTGTCCTGATGACCAGACCTTACAGCAGGGAAAGCGTGATCCTTTTTTACAATAAGGAAAAAATCAGCATGAATCATCAAGTGGTGGACTGCTTTACCCAGGAGATGGAACATCGGCTGAAAACAGCATTAAAAACAGGAAGTGAACGGGCTTTAAGGGAATTTCTGCTGGAGGAGATGGGACTGGGATCTTGTGAAAAACGTAATTTTATGGAAACAAAGCAGATGGTAAACCGGATATCTGCCATTTTTCTTGACTATCTCACAGGACAGGAGGCCTCGGAGGAGAGCGTGAGGGAGCTGGGACGTCTGGAGCAGATGGCGGACAAGGTGGTGGAAAGCCTTGATGTGGATCAGCTATTGTCACTCGTAGCGGAAATGCAGAATGTGGTGCTGGGAGAGAAAAAGAGTGAGGTCTCCGGGAATATCAGGGATTATGTGAAAGAGGCGGTAGCCTACATCAACGAGAATTATTTTGAGGAGTTGACGCTTGCCGGGCTTTCGGATAAATACGCAGTGGAAAGTTCCTATTTTTCCAGACTTTTTAAACAGGAGACGGGGGAAAACCTGATGCTTTATATTGCGGGAAAGCGGATGGAGAAGGCGAAGGAACTGATGCAAAGAGAGGATATCAATATCGCGGAGGTAGCTTTTATGGTGGGCTATGATGATTATACTTATTTCAGCAAAGTTTTTAAAAAGCATACGGGAGCCAGTCCAAGAGAATACCGAAACCGTCTTTTTCAAAATTTTACAAGTTAGTTTTTCAAAAATAGCATAGTTGTATCCTAATGTAAGATTATATAGTTATTATAACAATAAAACAAATCAATCTTATGGAGGGAGAAAATTATGAAAAAGAAATTGTTAAGTGCGATTTTATGTTCGGCAATGGCAGCGGGTATGCTGACCGGATGCGGTGGCGCGGCAGATGACGGCGGTGCAGCGCAGACGCCTGCGGCAGAGCCGGCAGCGGAGGAAGAAGCGCCCGCGGAGGAAGCCGAAGCGGAGGAAGCGCCTGCGGCCGCTGAAGGGGAGGAAGTTACCCTGACGGTGCTGGCGGGACAGTCCACCACGGATGCCGGAATCGAGGATATGATCGATGCGGCGCTGGCTGAAAAATATCCCAATATTACATTGGAGTGGGAGCGCACAGGCTGGGACGGCGAGTTTCATCCGAAGATGCAGCAGTATATGCAGTCCGGCCTTCCCGACATCATCATAGGCAAGGCACAGGATGTAAACACATATGCATCTCAGGGGCTTCTGGGCGAGATCGATGCGACTTACCTTGACAGGGGACTGGATGCTGCGAGAGAAAATGTGACATTTGACGGCAAGACATACGGACTTGTATACAATGCGCTGTATCAGGGTGTATATTACAATAAAGCGATGTTTGCGGAGAACGGATGGTCTGTTCCCACCACGCAGGAAGAGCTGCAGGCGATTGTAGACGACTGTAACGCGAAAGGGATTGTTCCTTTTGCAAGCCACATGGTAGATACTTGGTCCATCGGTAACGTGACCATGCAGTTTATGATGAATGACGTGTTCAACAACACGCCTGACTGGGGCGACAAGTTCAGAGCAGGGGAAAGTGGCCTTTGCGGATGACAAGGCGGCGCAGACGGCGTATTCCTACAATAAATTGATCTTTGACAACACCTATCCCGAGACTTTCTCCACAGAGCAGACGGACTGCGACGCGAGAATGGTGCTGGGAGAGGCGGCTATGAAGGTGTCCGGTTCCTGGTCCATTCAGAACTTCCTTGACATCGACGAAAACTTTGACTTCGGTATTTTCCCGTTCCCGAACCAGACGGGTGATTCCAAGCTGATATTTGAGCCGAATATTGCGATTATGACGAGTGCGGAGACAGAGCATCAGGATGCCGTAAACTGTGTGCTGGATGTGCTTTCCGGCGACAAGGAATTGGCAGTGGAGATTTTGGACTTTACCAAGACGGCCTCCATGTTAAAGGATGTGGTGCCTACGTTCCCGAATCCCAGCCAGACGGATATCGATGAATATGCGTCAAAGGGAATGATTGTGGACGTAACGCTTGGCAATAACCAGCTTGTATGGGGCGGCTTTCAGGAGGAGAATGCAGCGGACATCGCGGCTTACTTACAGGGCGATATCAGTTTTGAGGAGTGTCTGGCGGCTTCCGATGCCAGAGTCGGTTCCAGCAGCGCGCAGTAACAGAGTGTGTCTAGGCGGGGAGGAGAGTATTCTTCTCCCCGCTTTATCAATCGGGAATGGAGATTTGAGATATGAATAAAAAGAAAACGATGCAGGATAAAATGAACTTTCAATATTTTCTCCTGATAATACCGGGCATGGTGATCTTCACCATAGGTGTGATCCTGCCGCTCCTGCTGGCCTTTCGGTATTCCATAACGAGCTGGGACGGCATGAGTGTGGAGAAAGAGTTTGTGGGAATTTCCAATTACATCAATCTCTGGAAGGATGCCAACTTCAGGCAGGCATGGTGGTTTACCATTAAGTTTACTATCGCCAATACCATTGTGCAGAACGTGTTTGCGCTGTTGTTTGCGGTGGCTCTTGACAGCGGGATCAAGGCACAGAAGATATATCGGACAATTCTGTTTATTCCCTGTCTGGTCAGTGCGGTCATCGTCGGTTTCGTGTGGTTGAAACTGTATTCCAATGTGCTGCCGGAATTAAACGAGATTTTCGGGACGAACATAAACTTTTTACTTTTCGGTGACGGCAAGACAGTTCTGTCAGGTCTGGTCATTGCCAACAACTGGCAGTGGATCGGTTATTGGATGCTGATTTATCTGGCGGGGCTGCAGTCGGTGCCCTCAGATCTGTATGAGGCGGCCAAGGTTGACGGAGCCAATGCGGTACAGCGGTTTTTCAGCGTGACAATTCCGATGCTTGCCCCTGCAATTACGATTTGTGTGGTGGGTATTACAACGGGTTCCCTCAAGGTGTATGACCTGCTTGTGTCTTCCACAGGCGGCGGGCCGGGCAGAGCTTCGACTTCCGTGATACAGATGATTTACTCGACGGCGATCAGCGGCAGACAGTATGGCTATGGCTCGGCTATGTCGGTGACGCTGGTATTCATTTTGCTGCTGGTGGCGATGGTACAGGTGAAGGGCTTAAAGAGTAAGGAGGTGCAGTCATAATGGCAATTTTAAAGCGTGCCAAAGCGGGGGAGGAAATGAACCAAAAACCATATACCAAAAGCACTTTTGTCGTGCAGATTGTGATGACGGCAGTGGCGCTTCTGTTCCTGTTTCCTCTGTTCGTTATTTTGAATTACTCTTTTAAGACAAAAAAGGAATTGTATCTGACAAGTCCGCTCAAACTGCCGGATGCTCTGCAGTGGTCCAACTACGAAGCGGCGTTAAAAAAACTGAATTTGACAACCACCTTTACAAACACATTTATTTACACGGCTGTCAGTGTACTGATTCTGGCGCTTTTGTGCGGTGTCACGGCATGGGCCATTTCCAGAGGGAAGGGCAAATTTTTCCAATTTACATTTATCTATTTTGTGATTGGTATTCTCATTCCTTTTCAGGCGTTGTTTTTGCCGATTTATACGATTGGTTACAAAATGCACCTGACAAACACAAGATATGGTATTATATTTATGTACATTGCGACAGGCATTTCCTTCGGCGTTTTTTTGATGAACAGTTTTATGTCCACCGTTCCATTGGAGCTGGAGGAGGCGGCCAGAATCGACGGCTGTTCCGTGGTGAAAACTTATTTTATCATTGTGTTTCCGCTGCTTAAACCGGCATTTGCTACGCTCATCATTATGCAGGCATTCCAGATTTGGAACGATTATTTGTTGGCGAGCCTGTATGTGAGCAAAAAGGGGCTGAAGACGCTGACGGTGGCGATACAGTCCTTGTTTTCGGCGCAGGCAAGCGATTACACGACCGCGATGGCGGCCATTGTCGTGTCGGTGCTGCCCATATCTGTTTTGTTCTTAAGTTTGCAGAAGTATTTCATCAAGGGTATGACTGTGGGGGCGGTGAAAGGTTAGCGTGAGAAGTACTTCTAGAACTCAGCAGCAGAGGCTGCTTCGTTAAGAAGTACTAAGTCTCACGCAGGAGAATGCCTGAAAAACGGGCATTCTCCGCACGGATTTGAGTCGCTGTGAAGCAGCGACATGGCGGTTAGCGTGAGAAGAACTTTTATGGAGGTTTGATAAGGGTGAAAAAGGTATACAGCGAATTTATCTTGGGGGATATGCGGGCCTGCTATGTGCAGGACGAGGAGACGGGGAGTATGGAACTTGTGCTGCTCCCGGCGGACGCGGCGTATGAGGTTTCTTACAGGGAAAAGCCGTACCCGGATTCTCTCGTGCAGGTGAAACTTGCCGGGGACACTTATGCGGGCGGCTACGCGGGCGGCAGGACGATGCGCCAGAGCGCTTCCGTGATGGATCTTATATTTGAGGGACAGGAGGTGAAAGCCTGCGATGCCACCGGGCAGGAAACCGGTGATTCTCGTCTTGTTCCGGCGGGTGCAGAAATAAAAGGGGAGTGTGGGGGTGCGGTGATCTGTACAGCTTTTTCGGATAAGCGGGGGTATCGCTACCATCATTATCTTGTCTGGAAAGAGGGAAAGAAGAGTCTGCTCTCCTATACGGCGTTTGAAAATGCCTCCGGGGAGTCGGTAGATCTGGAGATGCTTTCCAGTTTTTCCCTGAGTGGGATTTCTCCTTTTGTAGGCGCGGATGAGAGCGGGCTGTTGAAACTGCACCGTATCCGCAGTGTGTGGAGCATGGAGGGAAGAGCAGAGTCTCAGCTTTTGGAAGACTTGCAGCTGGAACCTTCCTGGGGCGGCCACGCGGTGCGCAGCGAGCGGTTCGGCCAGATTGGCTCCATGCCGGTAAACGGGTATTTTCCCTATGCGGTGATGGAAGATACAAAGTCCGATATCTTCTGGGGAGCGATGGTCTGTCACAATGCAAGCTGGCAGATGGAAGTATACCGCAGGGGCGATGACGCAGCTCTTTCGGGCGGACTGGCGGACTACGATTTCGGGCACTGGCAAAAAAGAGTAGCGCCGGGAGAAACCTTTGCGACACCCAAGGCCATTTTGTCTGTCTGCAGGGGCGGCGGTATTGAGGCGGTTTCCCAGAGAATGACGGCGGCGCTTTATGAAAGCGTGGACCGGGGGCCGGAATCGGAGCAGGAACTTCCCCTTATTTTCAACGAGTACTGCACCACTTGGGGGGAGCCCTCTCACGAAAATATCTGTGGGATTCTGGAAGCAGTCAAAGATAAGGGCTTTTCCTATTTTGTGATCGATTGTGGCTGGTATAAGCAGGAAGGCATTCCGTGGGATGTGGCGATGGGAGACTATCAGGTGTCTGGGAAGTTGTTCCCGGAGGGGCTTGAAAAGACGGTGAAGGCCATCAACGATCACGGCATGAAGGCCGGTATCTGGTTCGAGATCGATAATGTGGGAGAGAAGGCGGAAAGCTATCAGGATACGGCACATCTGCTCACAAGAAACGGCGCGCCGCTTACCACTTCCATGAGAAGATTCTGGGATATGCGGCAGGAGTGGGTGCAGACATATCTGGAGGAGAGAGTGATTGGCACGCTGGAGAAGTACGGCTTCTCCTATATGAAGATGGACTATAACGATACGATCGGCGTGGGCTGCGACGGCGCAGAGTCTTTGGGCGAGGGGCTGCGGCAGAACATGGAGGCGTCGCTTGCCTTTATCCGGAAGGTGAAGGAGAGGATTCCCGGCATCATTCTGGAAAACTGCTCTTCGGGCGGGCATAAACTGGAGCCGCTTATGATGAGCGAGTGCAGTATGGCTTCCTTTTCGGACGCCCATGAGTGCGAGGAGATTCCGATTATCGCGGCGGCTCTGCACCGTGTGATTCTGCCGAGACAGAGTCAGATCTGGGCGGTGATACGGGAGAGCGATTCTCTTAAAAGAATTGCATATTCCATTGCCAATACGTTTCTGGGCAGGATGTGTTTGTCGGGGGATGTGACGAAGCTGACGGATGCACAGTGGGACGTGATTGACAGGGGAATTGCTTTTTATAAAAAGGCGGCGCCCGTCATAAAGGACGGTTACAGCAGGCTCTATGGACCGAAGGTGGAAAGCTGGCGTCATCCGAAAGGCTGGCAGTGCCTCGTGCGGACAGAGGGCAGCGTGGAGCATGAGAAAAAGGACGGGCTGCTTGCTGTATTCCACAGTTTTAACGGGGAACATGACGGTGTGCTGGAAGTGCCGCTTCCCACGGACGGGAGCTACCGGATCGAGGAAGTTTACTCCGACGCAGCGGCGGACGTCAGAATTGCCGACGGGAAGATGGTGTGCCGGATTCCGGAGGACATGCGGGCGGTGGCGGTTCTGGCGAAAAAGGTCTGAAAGCACCTTTTTTAGACGAAAGAATATAATAAAGAAAGGCGGCGCAGCTTCGGGGCTGTGTCGTCCTGTCAGCCGCCGATGTAAATTTCTTTGAAAATGCCCTTGTCAAATGCTGCGAGATATGGTATTATATCATTCGTTAAGGCTACATGAAGCCTTTCGTCAGGCTCCATGGTCAAGCGGTTAAGACATCGCCCTTTCACGGCGGTAACACGGGTTCGATTCCCGTTGGAGTCATCGGTCGAAAGACCGGCGGTAAAGTTTTTTCAGGAGTCAGTTTCGCAGGAACTTGCTCCGACATATTACGGCGCAGTAGCCAAGTGGTAAGGCATGGGTCTGCAACACCCTGATTCACCGGTTCAAATCCGGTCTGCGCCTCTTGTTGTGAGATGGCTCAATCCATTGTAAATACTGGGATTGAGCCATTTTTCTTTTGTAGATTTTAGAGGTTAACAAGGGTTAACCGATCCTTACGCCGCTCAGAATATTCTGTTTAAAAATTATATTTTTCCAATTATGATGTTTTTTGTGGAACAGATAATGACGAAATCCTAATAAAGTATTTGCTGTATGATATATTATATGGTAAAATTTCAGTACGGGAACAACCGTGTCACTGCAAGGTGTTGACCTCCTATTTTTACATAAGATGGGAGGTGGTGCGGATGAAGTTTGATTTTAAAGATCTCATGTCTTTCGGCATGTTCATTCTCGCATTGCTGACCTTGATCGTAATGATGAGTCAGTAGCGTTTCTCAAGTCCCAGTGGTGGGCATAGAAAAACCACCCTTGTAAACTTGGTCGTTGAAAGGGTGGTTTTCTATTCTCAAACGGTCAACCCCTTGTGGGAGGTTGTTCCTTTTATGGCTATAATATAGCATATTTGTCTTGAATATGCAAGTCACTTGTCGGAAAGTCAGGGGGGACTTTGGGGTTAACCCTGTGATAAGACGCTCTCAAACCTCCTTGTTTACTGTGTTTTTTCTGTTAGTGACTCATTCAAATCCGGTCTGCGCCTTTTGAATCCCCTAAATGATAGGGGGTTCTTTTTAATACTTAACTATAAGAATAGCCGTTCCTAAACTTTTGACGAGAGCAGGACGGCTATTTCTTATTTTTCAAATTCAGAATTGTTGATGATATTTTAATCTTGACAAAAAGGTTTACTGCATGTAGACTTTATACAGGGTCTACTAATAGTAGAATAGAACAAAAATTGAATTAGCAGGATGGCATCTAAAGGCTGTGGCATGAACACGGGGGAGGAGGCACAATGGCAGAGTACAAATTAGGCGAGGTAGAAATGCGCTTCGCAAATCTGATCTGGGACAATGAACCGATATCGTCGGGGGAACTGGCGAAATTATGCGAGAAGGAATTGGACTGGAAGAAATCAACGACTTACACGATTCTTCGCAGGGTGTGCGACAGGGAACTTTTCCAAAATGAGAGGGGAACGGTGACTTCCCTTGTCAGCAGGAAGGAGTTTGACGCCATGCGGAGCAAGCAGTTTGTGGACGAGACGTTCAGCGGTTCCCTGCCGAAATTTCTGGCGGCTTTCACATCAAGGAGCAAGCTGTCCGAGCAGGAAATCAAGGAGCTGAAGGAAATTATTGAAAAGAACGGCATGTACTAAGGCGGATGGCAGAGAAGGGAAGCAGAGAACAGGGAGGCGGGGAAGAGACGATGCGGGAATGGGTGGAGCGGATACTGGAAGTGGTAAGAATATTTTTTGAGACGGGGCAGAATCGGGCGTTTCATATGCCGCTTATAGGCGGCGGCGAGGAAATGTTTTTAAACGTATTGTACCGCGGCATGATAGCGGGTGGCGTTGTGCTGGCAGTTTTGCTGCTGCGGATGCTGCTTTGGCGTGCGCCGAAGATATATCATTATCTTCTGTGGGGACTTGTGCTTTACTGGCTTTTATGCCCTTTTACCTTTGTATCCACGTTCTCCTTTCTTGGAGCTTTCGGAGAGACGGACGGGGCGCGGATGCAGATTGAGGAGAGGCAAACGCAGGCCGTTATACAAGGCAGCGAAATACCGGAGGCGCTGCAGGGCGGACAGATGCAAGAGACTGTGCTGCATGTGGCGTGGAAAGGGGAGAGCGTCCGCCTTCCGAGAAGGAATGTTTTGCGGATTGCGTTTTACGTCTGGGCAGCAGGGATTGCGGCAATGCTTTTGTATGGGGCATGCAGTCTGGTTTTCTTATCCCGCAGGCTGAAAGGCGCGGTGCGGATGCAGGACAATACTTTTTTGTCTGATTATGTGCCGATGCCTTTTGTGATCGGGGTGGTACGGCCGCGGATTTATTTGCCGTCTTCCTTGCAGGAAAAAGAGATGGAGTATATCATTCTGCATGAACGGACGCACATCCGCAGAGGCGACCATGTCGTGAGAATGCTGGCTTTTCTGGCGCTGGCGGTGTACTGGTTTCATCCGCTGGTCTGGCTGGCCTATTATCTGTCCGGAAAGGATATGGGAATGTCCTGCGACGAGGCGGTCATGCGAAAGATGGACCGGGATATCCGGGCGGATTATGCAACTTCCCTGCTGAATCTGGCGACGGGCAGACTTTTTCCGGGCGGCACGCCGTTAGCTTTCGGGGAGGGCGACACGAAGACGCGCATCAAGAATGTGATGCGCTGGCGCAGGCCGAAACCTGTTGCTGCGGCTTTTTCTCTGGCGGTGGTTGCAATGGCTGCGGTAGTATTCGGCACCGACCCTTGGAGGGCAGACGCACGGGAGGCGGGAGCGGGGCAGGCTGCCGGAGCGGAAAATGAGGAGCTGCGGCTTGCGGCGGACGCATGGGCGAAGGCGTTCTGTGACAGGGACGGGAATGCCATCGCATCCCTCAGCACCGCAGAGTATCAGGCGTATCTGATTGAGGAGGAGCTTTTAAGCGGCGTGGACGGAGACTATTACGGTTTCGGCTGGTCGAGTCCGTGGCCTTGGGTCAGTGGGAAGGATTACCGTATTGTGGACTGCACGGAGAACCGGACGGTTATTCTATACTATGCGTGGACGTCGGTTCCTCATGTGACGGTATGGCGGGAGCATCTGACTTGGGAACGGGAGGAAGGTGAATACCGGGTAAGTGCAGGCAGTTTGCGCTATCTGAACAGCATTTCCGACAGCGGTGACTTTGCGGAAGCATATGGTTTGGGGGTAAACGGCACACCCATCGATTTTCTGACAAATGGCGCGGGGGAGGCATTGAATGAAAATGCGCTGCAGAACGGGGAATATTATCAGGCATTGTTTGCGCCGGAGACAGCGGCCCGTTTTCTTCTGAATGTATCTGATAATGAAGGCGATGCGGCATTGGCGGCCGGCAGCAGGCAGCCGGACGGCAGCGTGGAGGTGGCCATTTCTTTTCCGGCGGACGGCGGGAGCGCTGTGGTGAAGATGATACAGCCTTACGGGGAAGAGGGGATTTGGATTGTACAGGATCTTTAACACTGATCAGGGCGTGAATTACAAACCGAGATTCTTGTCTGATGGGGAAAGGCCGGTAGAAACAGAATAAAATATCATAGTGAAAGTGACGATACAAAGGCAGGAGGAGCAGAGATGTTCTTCCTGTTTTTGTGCGTATTTTTATCCTGTCATAAGGATGTGTAAGTTGTTTGTAAAACGGGAAAGTCAACTTGCAATCGACCTTTAAGTGAAGCCTGTTTACAAAGCGTACCCTAAAAAGTGCAAATTGTGCCGGAGGGGTTGTGAATATATGTCGGTTTGGTAAAGTGAAGGCATGTAAGACAAAACGGCACACAAAGCAGAATGGAGGAGTTATTATGGTGAGAAAAAGGAAAGGAAACCTGTTGCAGAGAATCATGGCGTCGCTGCTCTCGGCGGTATTGATTGCGGGTATGGCGCTGGAAGCGGTTCCGCTGGCCGCCTTGGCACAGGAAATGCCGGGGGGGGGGTATAACCTGGCAGAGGAAAGCGTCGTAGAGAATCCGGTGACAGAGGAAGCAGCAGAACCGGAATCCAAGGAGAAAGAAAGCATACCGGAATCCGGAGAGGGCGCACAGGAATCTGACGGAGAAAAAAAGGAAGTAGATCCTGCGACGGAGAAAACCGAAGACACAGAAGAACCGGGAGAAACGAAAAAACCTGTGGAGAATCCTGCGGCGGAAGGACAGGACGGCGTATCGGAACAGGAATCGTCCACGGAGGAGGAAGGAACAGACATTACCGACAGTAACGGTGTACAGCCAGAGAAACCGGCAGCGCCGCAGAAAGCGGTGCGGGCTGCAAGGGCAGCGGTACAGGCAGAAGAGATTACTCCTGTTACGGGCGAGGGCTGGGCGATTGACAAAGACGGAAAGCTGACGATTGAGTCAGATGCCGGGATGGATAACTGGGGAAACTATAAGGAAGGCTCAACGAATCCACATAAGAGCAGTGTAAATACAGTGGAGATCAATGAAGCTGTGACATATTTGGCGAACAATGCGTTTAGTCAGTGCGAAAATCTTAGCAGTGTAGCGATTCCGAATAGCGTGACAAGCATAGGGAGGGGTGCTTTAAGTCATTGCAAGAGCTTGACGAGTATCAATGTTCCGGCTGGTGTGCAGAGGATAGAGGATGGTACATTTGCTCATTGCAAAAGTCTGCCAAGTATCGATCTTCCGGACAGTGTGACAAGTATAGGAAGCGAGGCGTTTTGGGAGTGCGGCAGCCTGGCAGAGATAGAAATTCCATCCGGCGTAACGAGCATAGGGAAAACAGCGTTTCGAGAGTGCACAGGCTTGACACAGATAAAGATTCCATCGGGTGTGACGAGCATAGAGGAAAATGTGTTTTATCGTTGTACCGGTCTGCAAGATATCGATCTGCCGGATGGTGTGACAAGCATAGGAGATATGGCATTTTATGAATGTAGTAGTCTGATGAGTGTAAAGCTTCCGGACAGTGTGACAGGCATAGGAGATATGGCATTTGACACTTGTAGCGGATTGAAAAGCATTATAATCCCGGCTGGTGTGGAAAGCATAGCGCCCGGACTGTTTGCATATTGCACTGCGTTGGAGGATATAACGCTTCCGGATGGCGTGACAAGCATAGGAGAAGGGGCTTTTATAGAATGTACCAGCTTAACAAATATAGAAATCCCGGACAAGGTAACAAGCATAGGAAGCAGTGCTTTTAATGGATGCACCAACCTTACAGGGATTGCAATCCCATCCAGTGCGGCAGACGTAGGGCATTTTGCATTTTTGGGCTGCAGTAGTCTGACAGAGATCACAATCCCGTCCGGGGTGACAGATATGGGGAGTTATACATTTTATGGATGCACCAGCCTGACAAAGGTAACCATGCAGGGAACGAAACCGCCAACGCTTGAGATTGTGGATGAAGAAACTGGAGCGACAGAGGTATTTACTTCCTGTAAATTTGTGGAAGAGAATATACAGGGCATAACGGTTCCTTTGGGAACATTGGAAGCCTATCAAACCGCATGGCCGGAATGGAAGGACTATATTGTGGAGGACAGTGCACCAGACACACCTACCGATAAAGACAAACTGGACGCGGCGAAGAATGCAGTAGAAAAAGCACTGGCAGACATCGAGGTATCCAACACCACCACGCAGGAAAGCCTTGCGCAGGCCATACAGGATGCAGTAAACACCGCATTGCAGGCGGCAGGCATAGACAGCAGGGACGTAACCGTGGCGGTGGAAAATTTTGCGAAGAAAGAGGCAACCACGGGTGTGGCAGGCAGCATCACCGCAAACATAACGATTAACAGCGGTACAGAATCAGCCAACGTGCCGGTGGAAAAGGTGATCGAAAAGCTGCCAGGCACGCCCGCCGATAAAGTGGAAGCGGCGAAGAAAGCAGTGGAAGCTGCACTGAAAGATATCAAAGTATCCAATACCACCACGAAGGAAGACATTGAGAAAGCCATTACGGAAGCGGTAAAATCTGCACTGGAAGCGGCAGGCATAGACAGCAAGGACGTAACCGTGGAAGTGAAAGATTTTGTGAAGACAGAGGCTACCACGGAAGCGGCAGGCAGTATCACCGCAGACATAACGATCACCAGCGGTGGGGAATCAGCCGGCGTGCCGGTGAATCAGCCGATCGACAAGCTGCCAAGCACGCCCGCCGATCAGGTGGCAGCAGTCAAAAAAGCAGTGGAAGAGGCCTTACAGGATGCCATAGACAAGGCGCTGGCGGGAACCACGGTAACCAACGAAAACGCACAGGAGATTGCGGCAAAGATCACAGAGCTTATCCCGGATGCCGTTGCCAAAGCGTTTGAGGCAGCGGGAGTCGGCATGGATGATATCGCAGTCGGTGAGCTGGCCATCCAGATAGACCCGGCGGACGCGGACAAGGAAGGCAGCATCCAAGTGACCATACCCCTCACAAGCAATGCGGATGCTTCACTGTCAGAGAGCGCGTCGGTGCAGGTGCCTGTCATGAAGCCTGGCGGGGAAGAAAATCCCGGTCAGGAGGCGGAAGCGGCCAAGAAGGCAGTGGAAGAGGCCCTAAAGAATATCCCGGTTACCAATGAAACCACACCGGAAGACATCCTTGCCGCCCTGAAGGAAGCGCTGGGGGAAGATGTGGCGGTGGAAGGCATAGATAAGTTTGAGAAGACGGATGCCACGGAAGAGACGCCCGGAAAGATCAGCTTAAGCATCCGCATCATCATAAACGGGAAGACGGTCATTGTGAACGTGGATGCCGACATAGCGCAGCCTGCCAGAAAAACCGGCGTGTATGTGCGCTTCATAGACGCTTATCAGATGGAGGGTAACACACCTGTTTACAAGTATACCGGGCTGGCAATTAAGCCCGCGGTGGAAGTCTACAACAATGAAACCCTCCTGACGCTGGGGAAGGATTACACTCTTGGCTATAAGAACAACACAAAGCCCGGCACGGCAGCGGCTTTAACCGTGCGGGGAAAGGGCAGCTTCTCGGGGACGTCCAATGCGGTCAACTTCCATATCATCAATGCGGACATCAAGAATGATACGGACCATCCCACAGAGATGACTGTAATACAGAATACGAAAGTGTCTCCGGTTATCATGAACGGCACCAAGAAGCTCACCACGAAAGACTACGAGCTGGAAGGGGAAGGGCTTGTCAACAGTAAATATGCGGCGCCCACAGCCGAAGGGGAGACCAAGACCCTGACGGTAAAAGGAAAAGGCAGCTATGCGGGGAGCAGTTTTGAGATCCAGGTGAAGGTCATCGAGAGGAAAGCCGCCGGGAAGCTGTCGGTGAAGGTAGACAGTAAATTCAAGCCTGTGTATGACGGCACCGCCCTGCACCTGAGCAGCCTGTTCCGGAAGCCGCAGGAAGGGGAAGGCACAGAGACGGCAGCGGAGGGGCAGGAACCGGCAGGCGTGATCACGGTGACGGACGCCAAAGACAAGACAAAGATCCTGAAAGAAGGGACGGACTTTACTGTCGTATGCACGTCAAGCCTGACCAACGCCGGGACGGTCAAATTTACGCTGACAGGCATGGGAGCCTATACCGGAAGCGTGACCAGGAGCTTCAAGATCAGCCCCCACAAGGTCACGGACAACAGCAGGTTCTCCGTCACCTTTGACGAGACGAAGACATACGAGTACAGGGCAGCCGGGACAGAGGTGGACGGCCTTTTGGTGAAGTACCTTGGGGAGACAGAGGCGGAGACCGATGATAAGATTCTGATACCCGGTGTGGACTATAAAGTTACCTACAGTAACCACAAGAAAGTGAGCGGCACAAAGGACGCTGGGCTGAAGGTTACCTTCCTTGGCAACTACAAGGGAAGCAGCGCGGTACAGAAGACCTTTAAGATCGCACCCGCGAAACTGTCATCCGCCAACACGGTGGTGACAGTGCCGGATAAGGTGTACATCAAAGGAAACCGGGCATACAAGTCGACACCCATCGTGACGGTGGACGGGGCGGTGATCAAATCCTCCCAGTACACGGTATCCTACGAGTGGGCGACCGCTTCGCAGGCTGCGGACGACACCAAGTATGTGAAAGACGACAGGGTAAAGATCACCATAGCGGAAGGCGATACATGGGCAAAGGTCAGGGTGACGGTAACGCCGAAGGAGAAAGGCAGCTATGGCCTGGCGGAAGGGGCCGTGCTGAGAGGGGAATACTATGTGCGCAAAGCGGACCAGGCAGTGAACCTCACGAAAGCAAAGGTAACCTTCTTTGACAAAGAGGGCACACAGCTTAGGTGGCTTGCGTACAACGGCAATACGTTCTATACCCCGGCAGGCAACAACGCCGAGGCGGAGAACGCGCCGGACGGCCCGAATGCGGTATATGTGAGAGTCACGGTAAGCGGCGCGGTGGTAGACCCGACCCTGTATGAGGTGACATGGACCAATGCCACAGCCAAGGGGAAGGCAACGGTAGTGATCCGCGGCACAGGCACAGCCACAGACAAAGGCATGGCAGTGGGCAGCAAGAACCAGTCCGTCACCATCAAGGCCATGGCACTAAAGGGGAAGACCCTGAAATCCTATGTGGAGGGCATGGCAGACGTGATGAACAGCCTGAAGGATTTGTTTTTTTAAGAAACGGTAAGAAAAGAGGATGATAGAACGAGGGTGCCGCCCGCACATCAAATTTGATGTGCGGGCGGCACCCTTTTTTCGTTTTACTGATATATACAAGTGTGTCAGGAAATCGGCTGTTCGTCCACGAGGAAGGAATCACCGTCTTCCACGATACACACCATCGTCTTGCCGGTATTCAGCTCGATCTCGTTTCCGGCGTCGTCATAGTATCTTGTAGCGCCGTAATCGGAACTCTTTTCCCATGTTACATGGATGCCTTTGCCGTTTGTGAAAAACCAGCCGTCCCTCGTGTTGTCATGGCACTGGAATGCAAGATAACCTTTGGCGTCGCGCACCTCATAGTAGGTATTCTGTATCAGAATGTTTTTAAAAGCAAGCTGCTTTCCTGTGGCCAGGTCCGTGTGCGGGCCGTCCGAGGAGCCGGAAAGATGCTGGAACCTCTCATAAAGCCCGGTATCGCTGTTGTAGACGAAGTAGCAGTTGGTAACAGGATAGGCGGGAGACATGTCAACCCGGTTTGCCGTGATGGCATCGCTGTATTGGGACAAGTCGTTAGGCTCGTTATCGGGAGCGAAGCGGTAGTGCTGTTCATCGGCGTAACCGTCGCGCATCTGGATGGCGTAGCCTTTCTTGTCTGCGTCGGCAAGGACCCCGGCCGCATCTATGAATGCGTTGTCGGTGGCGTTTTTCGCGTTTTTATCCCGGAAGAAATTGCTGCTGGTTTTGCCGTCGATATGATCCGTGCGTTTGATGACTTCGTCTATGTAGAAGGGGCCGCCGAAATGGACATAGAGGGCATCCCATTCGAAAGCCCAGTACACATAATAGTCGCGGCAGCTTCTGATATTGCCGAGTTTGTCTGCGTTTTTCCAATCCTGAATGATCCACATCAGCCGGGTGATGCTTCCTTCCACATTACACTCATAAACAACATCCGCGTTGGAAATACCGTAGTGGGAAGCGGTTTTTGTGTTGGGAGTCATAATGGCGAGGGGCCTTGTGTTGCTGACTTCCTCATCCACCCATTCGTTGGTGATGCGGCTTCGCACCATGCCCTCCTCGGGCGGCATGTCCTCTTTTGGTTCCTCGGTTTCGATTTCTTCCGGCGCTTCTTCCTCTTCAGGGATATCGTCGATTATCTGTTCCACGACAGGCGCTTCGACCTTCGGTTTTTCTTCCTCTTCCTTACCGCAGCCGGTCAGAATAAGGGCAGAAGACAGAGCGGCGAGAAGTAAAACTTGTAATCTCTTCATGCTTTGTGTAAATCCTCCTTATTGTAATTGCAATATATGCTCGACAGTGCTCACTGTCAACGCGTACATTTTAGCACAATGAGCAAAGTGAGTCACTATATAAATTATTAAATTCTAATTGACAAACATACCGCTGGTATGTTAATTTATATACATACTAATGGTATGTATAGGGGGAGACTGTCTGAAAACCCAAGAGCTGTTATGCTGACTGAATGATAAATCCATCCGTTCTTATTGCGGATGA
>CAMTMP010000043.1 GCA_947073545.1 uncultured bacterium | reverse complement strand
GCGTCTTGAGACGCAGCCAAGTAGGGCGGGCTTAGAGCCCGCGTCCCTAGCCACCCGTTTTACGGGTGGGGGCGACTAAAAAGAGCGCGAGACGGGACTCGAATACGCTTACCACCTTGGAAGGTAATTGTGTATTGACGGGAGACAACTCGCTTCCTGCAGTCTTGAATTGTCAGATAATTCGCGCAAGGCCGGAAAGGTGTATACCCCCGGTATAGTAATACGGGGGTAGTAAATACAAGGTGTGCCATGTGCGGAAACTCTGAACGGTTAGACAATTCTTTAAAGGTGTCCATAGACTGGATCGCATTCACATCAACGATCATCACGGAAATATCTGAAATGATTTCCTTTTTGGGATATACAGACGGGGATTTCCTCCTCATGCCGCGGGGAGCGAACGGCTATAAGAAGATGTATCGGCTGGAAAGTGCCCTGGTTACCATCCTGTCGGACGGCAATGAAGATATGGGGATCCATGTCGTGATCAGCGGAACGGCGATCCCAGATCTGCTGGAACACTTCCGCGCATCTATCACAGGTGACACGCCTTTTTCTGCAGATGCAGTCTCCTTAAGCGACTTCGATAACAGCATAATGATCGAGTTCCTGCAGCAGGTACGGCGTCTGGGATGGCTCACCCGTTTTGATCTGGCGGTGGACGACCTGGGTGCGCAGTATTTCACGCTGGATGAAGTGAAGGGCTTCCTGGACCGGCAGGAAGTGGTGAGCAAGTTCCGGGTATATAAGAATGTACTGGAAGCAACCTTTGCTAATGAAAAGACCGGGCACACAATCTATTTCGGGTCAAGGCGCAGTGAAGTCATGCTGCGCGTATATGACAAGCAGCTTGAACAGAACCAGAAAGCCGTGGACGGGGAAGTGCTGGAAGATCCTTGGGTAAGGTGGGAGATAGAGCTGAAGAACGACCGGGCGAATATAGCGGCAGATTATCTGATCCAGCGGAAACAGCTTGGTGAGATCATCATGGAAATTTTAAACAACTATGTGCGGATGATAGTCCCGGATGATTCCAACAGGTCACGCTGCTCCGCGCACCCGCTCTGGGAAAAGTTTGTCGGTGCGGTCGGCAGGCTGCGGCTGTATGTGGAAGAGGTGAAGAAGACGATAGACGAGAAGAAACGCTGGCTGATCCGGCAGTGCCTCCCCACGATCGCGGGGGTGATTATCGCGGACGGCGGCAGCTTCGATATCATTACCCGGCACTTTGACGATGCGGTGTCGCGCATGAGCACCAGCATGCAGCATCTGGTCTCGGAGAAGAATCCGGGATGGATGGCTGACTACGATGCAGCGTATGCATTTTAGTGAATCTGTGCAGATGGAAGTCTGTGATCCGCGCCGATCTGTCCCGCAGCGGCGGCATCCGATTGTGCAGATGTGACAGAAAGAAACAGTTTTTGCCAATTCTGACAAGATGTGATATGCTTTTCTTGTTGTCATCCCAAACCGGCAACGGAGAGGGGGTGAATAAATGCAAGAAGTACTTATATCTATTTTAGCTGCTGTTGTGGGTGGTGTGATCTGCCATTACATCATCAAATGGTTAGACAGCGGCAGCAACAATGACAACTAACCTCGGACTGGTTCCCCGTAAAGGAACAAGAAACCCTCAGAGGTGCCACTCTGGGGGTTTCGTTTTGGTGAAACAAATGCAAGATTCACTCATATCTATTTTTGCCTACTGGCATTATAGCATATGCAGAAACAGATTACAAGATGCGCGGGCAGGAAAACACGGAAATCAATTTTCAAGAATGTCCAAAATAAAATAAGGATTGAGCAGGCAGTCAAACATAATTTTAGACATAGGTCGCTTTGACGCTGCTCTTCCTTTATACCGTTTGATAAGGTTGATTGCCGCTTTTCGGAGCATATTCAGATTCTGCTGGATATTTCTGTCTTCCACACGGCAGTAATCTTCCCCAATATGGACATCCAGAAGCCAATGCATTGTTTCCACACTCCATTCCATACGGGCATGGTGCAGTAATTCTGCCGCCGTGAGCTTCCGGCTGGAAATATAATAATGCCATTCCTCCGTTTTTCCCTTTTTTGTTTCAAACTCCGTATGGATTGCACCGATACAGGAAAGGCCAGCCCATTCTTCCCCACTTGTGAGCCACCCGGTTTCTTCCGTGACAAATGCGCTGCGTTTCTCTATCCTGTCCCGGTTCTTCTCTGTCTGCGATGCTGTATCCATGGCTTCCCGCAGTGCAGCGTCTTCCACATAATCCGCGATATCCTGCTTTAAACATGGATGATTGTCTTTTACGCTCAACAAATAATCCGCACCTCCGGAAATGACAGACGCTGCCGTTTTCTTCTGGCAGTTAAGCGCATCAGCAACTATAATGCAGCCGCTGATATCCAGTTCTTCCAGAAGTTCCTGTACAGCAGGGATTTCATTGCTTTTACTGGCCGCGCTCTTCTGAGCAAAGGTCATCCCAAGTTCCGAAACCTGTGCGCTTACGATATGCAGCGGACTTTCATAACTGTCCATTTTTTCTGTGGAACGGATGGTATTACCATCAAGGGATATCGTCATGCCCTCCATGCTTTCAGGCATCATCGATTTGACCCACTCATTAAAACAGCGGTTAAGCGATACCGGTTTGACGAGTTTTAACAGGCACAGCACCCAGTAATAACAGGGCACATCCTCAATCCCGAATTTCTCCTTTAAAAATCCGCTTACCCTGTCATCTGTTGCCCACTGGTGTATCTGGCTGACATTTTTAAGCCCGCTTATGCATCCAAGTATCACGATTGTTATGACTTCTGCCACGCTGCAGAAATAGCCATTATATTCTTTTGTTGTTTCCACTTCCGTAAAATATTCCGTTATTGTATTATTCATCATATTTACATAATATCATACCTTCTCTTTTTTGAAAATTGATTTCCGTGTGTTAAAAATAAGAGTGATTGAATAAATACCTGAAATAAAGTACAATGTAAAAAGAAAGAAAAGAAGCAGGAGGATGCCGTAGATGATAATTTATCTGGACAATTGCTGCTATAACAGACCATTTGATGACCAGACACAGGAGCGTATCCACTTGGAAAGTGAAGTTATTTTGACAGTCCTAAAAATGGGACAGATGAAACAGGTGGTTATAGCCGGAAGCGAAGTACTGGAACTTGAGATGAACCGTATGCAGGATGAAAATAAGAAACAGAAAGTATTTGATCTGTATCGCGTGGCGGGTATGCATATACCATATACAGAAAATATTAAGAAACGGTCTGCAGAAATCATGTCAGTTTCAAGGATACGGGCGTTTGACAGCCTGCACATTGCATCTGCGGAAGAAGTTAATGCAGATGTATTTCTAACTACTGACGATAAACTTGAAAAAATGGCAGAAAAATTGAAGCTGGGAACGAGGGTAATCAACCCACTTAGGTTTGCATGGGAGGTAATCTGAATGGTAGATGTTAATTTAAGTAGTCCGATTGATGTGAGGAATGCAGGAGTGAAAGCGTTGCAGGAGGCACTGGGACCTGTCGGAATGGTAAAATTTATGCAGCAGTATGATATGGGATATGGGGATTATACCAAGGAAAAACAGGAACAGCCGGATATGAGTCTGGAAGAGATAGACTTGCTATTAAAGAATGCAGACGACCATTAATTTATAGTAGAAACGTGTACGAAGACAATTTTATAAAAATAGCGAGATAGTGGTCAGAGAAAATGGAAGGAAGAGTAACTCACGTTTGGCGCAAGAGGGTTCAGTCTTGCGCCATTTGTGAAATCAGCAGTATCTGGATATATCCTCTATGATAATAAATAAGCGGAAGGCTTATACAGAGGCTGTCCGTCTTGTTTTATATATAATAGAAAATGAATTGTAGGTCAAGAACATGACCTGTTTTTGTCTGTGGCTGTTATTAAATTTCTAATAATATGCTTCTGATATTACGAACATAAAATTCTGGAGGTTTTATTCAGTTTAATTCATAGGCTCAAATAGCATATATTTACAGGCTTTGTCATATATAGTGGTGAGCTGCTGACGATAATCAGACACTGTTTTTTCAAAATTCATCGCCCATCTTGAGTTCTCATCTCTATGGCGAGGAATAAAGACTGACGGATTGCTAGAGAATGGGATCATGTTTTTACCCAAATATGTAGTGTAATCGTCTAGTGTTTGTGAAAAGTTCTGAATCATCTGAAGCATTTTACCAATTGAGTTTTGACTAAAAGGAACCCAAATATTATCACGAATATAGACAAGAAAGTTTTCGCAGTTCTCTAAACATTCATCATATATTTGATTTGCCGGATCAATTTTTTCTATAAATTGTCTCACAGCATATTTATCAAGAGCTTCATTAAAAAGAGTAAATTCCTTCCTAAATAACAAAACAAGGGTTTCTGTGGAGGAAATCCATTGACAGTCTTCTTTATAAAGAGAAAGTTTTTCGTCGATAAAATCTTCTGTAATAAATTTAATACAGTCACTTCCAGTCTTATTATTAATGCCGCTATAAAGCGTATACAGAAGAATTCTGCCGAGAAATTCAGAAAATACAAATTCTTTTTCTGTAAGTAATTGACTGGAATCGGCAGAAAAAAATTTTTTAAAGTATTCTTCTTTTAAAGTCCTATTTTTTGATTCGTTTTGTATGATATAAAGTAATGATAATATTAATGTAGCTATTTTACTTTCATCAATAAATGGAATGATTTTATTTTTCATGCATTCTTTGACAGAAGCTATTGATGGGACATCATTAAAATAGCCTGAAGTCAATCTAAAGTTGATTTGGCATTTTTTTAATTTGTTACTTGCAGTTCTATCTTTTATATAGCGACTATCTGGATCAATTATCCGGACTATATCGGCAATGAGCTTTTCTTGTGTGATATTATATTTGCAAAGGTCTAATATCGCTATAAATGTGCCAAAACATAATCTCAAAGTCATTTCCCGAGGAATCCCCTTATAAATGTAATTTAAACAGTTTCGGTATATAATATTTAAGGTGTATTTTATCGCTTATTTCTGTGAAAATTATATGTGATTTTGCATTAAATGACAATAGTTTCAAAAAAATATTTCGACTGCGTTCTTGCTGGTTAGGTGTGAGCAACAAGAAAACAACTGCGGGTTGAGGTGAGGTGTTGTATAGTAGGGATACACCATAAATCGAGCTCGAATGGATGGAGTAATTTTATGTTCCTTAAAAATTTCATATTGAGAAAAAGGATGGTGATGACTTATCGGAAAGAAGAAAAGAGATATGTTAAGTGAATTGGCAGATCCTTTTGCCATCGAGATGTTAATGGTTGACAAGCCAAGTATTCGTCCGGGTCAAAATATTCCCGATCACATGATTCTAGGCGTTGAGGATGCCGGTCTTTATCTGGGACTTGAACGAAAGTATGGCAAAGGTTACTATGTCGGAAAGAAACCAGAGGATGACGGCAACGTTCTGGCTGTAGGAATAAACGGCAGCGGGAAAAGTCACGTTTTAGCAAAGTCCGTGATTGAGACATGGGGTGCGCCTTTTGTTGCTTTGGATGTCAAAGGAGAACTGTCAGCACATTACATGAGGCTTTTGCGTGATGGACGAGTAAAACGAAAATATATTATATTTGATCCTCTTATTGGCGAAGTGTCTTATGAACCTTTCGATTTACTTAAAAGAGACGAGACAAATTTGGTACAAGATATACGTGAAATTGTTTATGCAATTATCCCAATGCCGCTCAATGATCCGAACAGCTATTGGATTACCATGGCGAGAGACCTTTTGTCTGCCGTGCTAATATATGGCTATTCAAACGATATGGGTTTTATTGAGACCACAATAATGGCTACATGTAATTCAGTTCCTCAATTGTGTCATTTGATTAGGAAATCTGATAATTCTCTCGCCAAGGCATTTATTAACAACATTACTGGATTAAAAAATGAGCAACAGGCTTCGATCGGTACTGATATGATGCAACACCTTATGGTCTTTGCTACGGATCAATGCATACAGGATGCCTTAAGTAATGATCAAAAGAAAAATGCATTTTCGTGGGAGGACATTTCAACAGAAAATGATGCTCCAAATGTTTTTTTGCAGTTGAGTCAGGATCGATTGGAGCAATGGGGTGGTGTGGTACGATTAATGCTTACCCAATTAATCCGAACATTAGAGCGACGACCAGAGAAGCATACTAATGGAAGCAAAAGGCTCAGCCCGCTTTTGGTACTTCTAGATGAATTTCCATTATTGGGGAAGATGGATGTCATTACTAACGCATTGACGACATTGCGCTCCAAGAAAGTAACCTTCTATTTGATGCTACAAAGTATGGCACAGTTGGATGCAGTTTATGGACGGGATATACGGAAAATCATAGTAGACAATTGCCAGTATAAAGCACTGTTAAATATCACCGAGCCGGATAGCCAAGAATATTTTAGCAGATTAATTGGCAGTGTTCCGCTTGGGAGAAGAAGTATTTCGCATAACTTTGATCCAATTACGGATTATAGTACTTACGGAAGGCAGATTCAAGAATTTCGTGAGCCACTGATTCTCCCACATGAATTTGCGACCAACAGGGATATATTGTTACATACACCATACGGGCTGCTAAGTACAATCAAACTCCCAGTGTCAGAAACTCATCTACATGTCTATGATCATGAAAGAATAATACAGAAATACGTGGAGGAAAGAAGATGACAGTTGAGGAGAGAACCGCTATGGTTCAAAGAAAGATGGAGCAGATCAAACGCCAACAGCTTCTGCGAGAGAACCGTAGCAAGGAAAAAGAAGCCAATATCGAACTTCGGCGAAAAATTATTATTGGAGAGATGTTTATCGAACATTTTCCCATTGCATTACAATTCACTCCCGGAAAATCATCCGATGAAGATAGCCAAATTTTCAAACGTTTGGATAATTACATGGGGGTGTTGGCAGAGTGTCAGCAACTTTATCAGAAAATGGAAGATGTATTGATGCAACAACAGTAAATTCAATTTGCTATGCTATGCGCACTTACATACCTGGTACGCATAGCACATAGCGGCAAGATGGGAGGATGATTGATATGGAAGTAATCTCACTTCACATTGACATTATCAGTAGACGAACTGGCAGATCGGCAATACAAATGGCTGCATACTGTTCGCGTGATAAACTATATAGCGATTATACAGGAAAGTCTTACGATTACGCTGACCGCCAGGATCTGGTTTATCATGAGATCATACTGCCGGACTATGCGCCGGACACTTTTCGCAATTCGGAAGTTTTATGGAACAGTGTTGAAAAAATCGAAAAATCCAAGAATGCTAGACTGGCACGAACAGTAATCATTGCGTTGCCGAAAGAACTTAGTAATAGTTCCCATATCCCAATGGTACGTCAGTATGCGCAGGAATTTTTTGTACAGCAAGGTATGTGTGCTGACATATCCATTCATGATAAAGGCGATGGCAATCCACATGCCCATATACTGTTAACAACCCGTTCTCTGGATCGTGATGGGAAATGGATGTGTAAACAGCGGAAAAATTATCTTTTGGATAAAAATGGTAACCGGGTTCGTGATTCTGTTACCCGGCAATACAAGTTGGGGAGGAACATTAAAACAAATGATTGGGATGAGCCGGAGCGCGTTGAGGAATGGCGAAAAGGATGGGCAAGAGTATGTCAGTCATGGTTTAATCGATGCGGCATTTCTAAAGAAATTACGCACAAAAGCTACGCAAGGCAGGGAATTGACCGTGAACCGACAATACATCTTGGAGCCAGAGTGAAGGCTCTTGAGGATCACGGTTTGATGACTGATTGTAGTAAAAAGAATCGGGATATTAAAATGCGCAACTATGAACGTGACCGTCTCATTTTCAGGGAACACATTGAAAAAGAGCGTGAATGCGAATGGGAGCGCGACAGATAAATATAGAAGGAACTCTATTTTGTTTCTCTAAATTTACGAGGAAAGGGGGTAATCTTATGCGGCCAAACATTAACCTACAGCAGTTGCAAGCATTATTACAATGTGATACGCTAGATATGTGCAACGTGCTTGATGTGATCATGGCAAGCAAGAGAGCAAAGATAAAGAATCTTCATACATACGCGATTACCCCCGCTAATTCTCACAATAAATACTGGACTACTTATTTCAAACCGGAGAATCAGGCAAGGCAACTGATTCGAGGGAAAACCGAGGAAGAATTATTAGACAAACTCGTGAAATTGTATGAGGAATCAGAGAACCTTGACAACTTAACATTCAATCGGTTATTTGACGAGTGGCTGGAGTACAAAAAGGCAATGACAAACAGTGTGAACACCATAAAGAGGCACAGGCAGCATTACGCAAAATATTTTGAATCTTCAAAGCTGCATTCTATGAAATTGTCAGACATTGATACATTTGTATTGGAAATGGAGTGCAACCGTATTGTGAAGGAGTTTAATCTGACTCGGAAGGCATGGGTAAATGCCAAGACCATTCTGATCGGTATGTTTGAGTATGCAAAACGTAAAAAATATATCACCGACAATCCATTATCAGATATGAAGATCACTGTGCGGTACAAGCAGGCAGTGAAGAAAGCGGGAAATACGCAGACGTATAATACGGATGAGTTGGAAGCACTGAACAAGTATCTTGACATGAAATATGAAGAAACAGAAGACAGTGCCTATATCGCTGTCCGCCTTAACTTCTTTCTCGGCTTGAGGATAGGTGAATTGGTTGCATTAAAACCGGAAGACATTATGGGCAATCAGATTCATGTAGTCAGAGAGGAGGTGCGCGATCAGGAAACCAACCAGACTTATGTTGTGGAGCATACAAAGACCAACCGTGACAGATTTGTGGCTTTGGTGCCGCAGGCTAAAAAACTATTGGAAAAACTGGATATGGATGGAGCCTATCTGTTTGAACGGGATGGAGAACGTCTGAGAGCCAGACAGATAGAGTATGTTTTGGAGAAATATGCACAGCGTCAGGGGATTGAACCGAAAAGAAGCCATAAGATACGAAAAACTTATGCTTCAAGGCTCAACGCATATGGCGTACCGATAGATGCGATCCGGGAACAGTTGGGTCATTCCGAACTGTCCACTACTCTGTCATACATATATAACCCATTGACGGAAGATGCGACATATTCCATGATTTCCGATGCTTTGGACGGAAAAAGAATAGTGTGATTCAAGTGTGATTCAAAATGATTCAAAATGATTCAAAAATCACGGAAAACAAAAATGCGGAAACGCTGTAAATATCAACGTTTCCGCTTCATTAAAAAGAGCGCGAGACGGGACTCGAACCCGCGGCCTCGACCTTGGCAAGGTCGCGCTCCACCAACTGAGCCACTCGCGCTTGTTGTCCTGCTGTATCGCTTGGACATTTATTACTATACTATAGGACTTTGGTTTTGTCAACAAGAAAATTAGAAAAATTACTGAAAAATTTACTGAGGGGAAAAGTTCTTTTTTTAATTGATTTGACAAATGAGAAAAATGGTGTATTATGGTGGTGTAAACGAAGAGTAGAAGAGAAAAGGGAGGAAAAGAAAATGAAAGTAATGAACATCGACAATCCTGAAAAGTTTTTTGAAGTGATTAATGAGTGCAAAGGTACAGTAGAGTTAGTGACGAAGGAAGGCGACAGGCTGAACTTAAAGTCCCAGTTGACTAAGTATGTTGCGCTTACAAAGCTGTTTGCCGATAACGCGATTCCGGAGATGGAGCTTGTTGCGCATGACCCGGAGGATGTGAATCGTCTGCTTGCGTATATGGTAAATTCCAAATAAGAATAAGAAGATGCATAACGAACTGACAGAACAGGATATCCGCAAGATGAAGGAAGAGATCGAGTACCGAAAGCTGGTGGTGCGTCCGGCGTCCTTGGAGGATGTGAAGACAGCAAGGGCGCACGGAGATCTGAGCGAGAACTTCGAGTATCATGCGGCGAAGAAAGTGAAAAATCAGAATGAAAGCCGTATCCGCTATCTGGAACGGATGATAAAAACGGCCGTGATCGTATCTGACGAGTCCGCGGAGGATGAAGTCGGTATGAACAATACGGTGGAGGTTTTTTTCGAGGAGGATAATCTCACGGAGAAATACAAGCTGGTGACTACGGTGCGGGGCAATTCTTTGGAGGGGTTGATCAGCACGGAATCACCGCTCGGCAAGGCGCTGCTCGGTCATAAGGTGGGTGAGCGCGTCTATGTGGAACTGGCCGGAGGCGGTGGCTATTATGTGGTGGTGAAATCTATCGAAAATACAATCGATGACGGAACCGATAAGTTGAGGAGCTTCTAAAATACAGGGGCTCCTTTTCGTATGCAAGTATCCGTTTTGCTTCTACATACTTCTAACACCGCTCAAAAGCAGACTCGAAATGCTGCGCATTTCTTGTTCGCGCTGCTCGTTATAAGCAAATAGAAGCAAAATCGTATGCAAGCATCCGTTTTGCTTCTATTTACTTCTAACTCTGCTTATTCGCGCATATCTTAAAAAAGAAGTGACAAGCCTTTTGGGTAATGGCGGGTAACGGACAGGTTTTAGGAAATGGCGGGAGGACAGGCGTATGTATGAGAACAGAAGCGTATCGGAGACAATCCGGGGATTGCAGACAGACGCGGAGAGGGGGCTGGGAGCGGCAAAAATTGCGGAGCGAATGGCGAAATACGGAGCGAATCGGTTAAGGGATCAGGAAAAAAAGAGTCTTGCCGAAAGGATTGCGGCGCAGTTGAATGATCCACTGATATTGATTTTGATGGTGGCCATGGCGATATCCATGATGTTACATGAGTTTGGAGACGCCGTTATTATTGTGGCGGTGGTTGCGTTGAATGCGGCTGTCGGGATTATTCAGGAAGGCAAAGCGGGAAGAGCGGTGGAGGCTTTGAAGCAGATTTCTGAACCGAGAACGACGGTTGTGCGTGACGGCACGCATCACAATATTCCGGCACAAGAGCTGGTGCCCGGAGATATTGTCGTTCTGGAGTCGGGAAATAGGGTGCCTGCGGATTTGCGGCTAATAGAAAGCATCGGACTTTTTACGGAAGAATCTACCCTAACAGGAGAGTCTGCGCCGGTAGAAAAAGAGGCGGATTTTGTGGAGGAGGGCGCGGCAGATACCAGCAGCAGAAATATGGTTTACATGTCTACCTATGTGACGAAGGGACGGGGCTTAGGCGTAGTGACAGCTACCGGTATGGACACGAGGGTCGGTCATATAGCGGACATGCTGCACGGGCATAAGGAAAAACTGACACCGCTGCAAGTAAGGCTGGGAGAGCTGGGAAAGGTGTTGAGCGCTCTTGCGGTAGGGATATGTGTACTGCTCTTTGTTGTGGCTTTGCTGCAAAAGCGGGATGTGGGAGATATGCTTCTGACTTCCGTCTCTCTGGCGGTGGCTGCGGTACCGGAAGGGCTGCCCGCCATTGTGACAATCGTGCTGGCGCTGAGCGTGTCCCGGATGGTGAAGGCAAAAACGATTGTCCGCAGGCTTTCGGCGGTGGAGACGCTGGGGGCGGTGGAGGTGGTCTGCTCGGACAAGACGGGGACGCTGACGCAGAACAGGATGACGGTTATGGAATGTTATCTGGACGGAAAACTTACGGAGAAGAGCGGATTGGAGACGATTTTTGGAGAGGCGGATACAGACGGTACAAAACCTTCCTGCGCGGCGCATTTTCTTTTGGGCTGTGTGCTCTGCAACGATGCGCAGTCAGAGGAAGAGGGCATGGGAGATCCGACGGAGCTGGCGCTTCTTCACATGGCGCAGAACAGCGGTGTCAGTGTGACGCGGCTCAGGGAACGGTTTCCGCGGATAAACGAGATCGGCTTCGACTCGGAGCGTAAAATGATGACCACGCTGCACCGTATGGGAAGCGGCCAAACAGCTTATACAAAGGGCGCGGCGGAGCGGATTCTGGAAAACTGTGGAAGCTGTTTTAAAGACGGCCGTATGACGGAGCTTACCGTGACGGAGCGGGAGCGTCTGCTTGGCATACAGAAGCGGCTGATGGGAGAGGGAAGGCGTGTGCTTGCGCTGGCCATGGAGCCGGAAGGAGGTATGAAGGAGCGGGGCATGGTGTTTCTGGGCTTTGTCAGTATGCAGGACCCGGTCAGGCCGGAGGCCCTTGCGGCGGTACAGAGTTTTGCGCAGGCGGGGGTTTCCACGGTGATGATCACGGGAGACCACCCGGACACGGCGTTTTCCATTGCCAGACAGCTTGGCATTGCAAGCCGGGTGGAGGAGTGCATCACGGGCCGGGAGCTGGATCATTTGAAGGACCAGGCTTTCTTGCAGAGATTGCCGCAGCTTAAGGTCTTCGCGCGGGTGACGCCGGAACATAAGGTGCGAATCGTGGATGGGTATAGAAGTTTACATAAAACAGTAGCCATGACCGGGGACGGCGTCAATGACGCGCCCTCCTTACAGGCGGCGGATATCGGCATTGCCATGGGGCAGGGAGGAACCGATGTGGCCAGAGGCGCGGCGGATTTTGTACTGATGGACGATAATGTGGCGACGATTCATACGGCCATACGGGAAGGGCGGGGGATTTATGAAAACATACGCAAGTCGGTGCTGTTTCTTCTCTCCTCCAATCTGGGGGAAATTCTCACCATGCTTGTGACCATTGTGGCCGGATTACCGGTGCCCCTGACCGCCGGATTTATTCTCTGGATTAATCTGATTACAGATTCCCTGCCCGCGCTTGCGCTGGGGGTGGACGACAACGACACGGAAAGTCTCATGCGCGAACCGCCGAGACAAAGGGACGAGTCGCTGTTTGCCAGAGGCGGGCTTATGTGTGTGATCTGTTATGGACTGGTGATCGGCGGGATCAGTCTGGCAGCGTTTTTGAAGGTTCCCTATGACTGCATTGTGACGGAGGGACTGCCTGTAAGTTTACATAATATACTGGAAGGACTGAAAATATCGGCCGTTCTTGAAAGAGCGCAGACCCATGCTTTTACAGTGCTTGGTATCAGTCAGCTTTTCCACGCCATCGGTATGCGTGATGTGAATCGCTCCGTATTCCGGATGGATCACAGGGGCAACCCGCAGATGGTGCTGGCGCTTGCGGTGGGTATTGCGCTGCAGGCGGCGGCGACGGAGATTCCTCTGCTGGTTGCGCTTTTTGGCACTGTGCGGTTGAGTGTGGAGGAGTGGGGACGGCTGATTGCGCTCTCCGTTACGCCTCTTTTCGTGCATGAGCTGCTGGTGCTTGTGGGAATGGCCGGGGTTTCTGTGCGGCGCCCGTCATGCCGGTGTGCGGAGGGCCGGGAGTAACCTGCCGGGGATGAAAGCCGGGCCCGGTTCAAGTCAGTGAGCGGAAGACCGGAAGGGGCGTGCAGAGACCGGAGAGCCGGGACAGATTCAAGCTGGTGAGCGGAAGACCGGAAGGGGCGTGCAGAGACCGAAGAGCCGGAACCGGTTCAAGCCGGTGAGCGGAAGACCGGAAGCAGAGTGCAGAAATCGGAGAACCGGGCCCGGTTCAAGCCGGTGAGCGGAAGACCGGAAGGGGCGTGCAGAAACCGGAGAGCCGGGCAGGATTAAGCCAGTGTGCGGAAGGCGAGAAGCAGCAGGCAGAGACCGGAGAGCCATGACAGATCGATGCGCAGTACTCGGGAGAGCAGGCACCCTAAGAGACAGCCGGAGATAAAGAGAAGAAGGTTAAAGAGGGTGGCGCATAAAAACAGGGTCAGCCAAGGAACGGCGGCGGACGGAAAGGCCATTCCCACAAGAACACTGTCAAGGGAGAGGGCAAAGCTCAAAAGCAGCGCTTCTCTGGCGCTTAGAACCTGAAGATCCGTGCGGTTTGCTTCTTCCGGCGAAAGATAGACTGTGAAAATAATATTGATCTGTTTGATCTGACAGCCCCAGTTTCCCATGAGACTGGGGTGCTTTTTTGCCATGCTGCGGATCAGACTTTCCAGAAGTTTGGCAACGCCGATAGCGGCCAGCATAAAAAAGGAAAGAAAGGGAAGAACGCCGGACGGCAGGAGGGAACCGGCGATCTCGCCGATTCTGCCGGCGGCGGTGATGAAAAGGGCCGGAACGCAGGCCAATATAAGCAGGGAGAGGGCTTTGATGTGCACTCGCCCGGTGCCGTAGGAAAATCCGGCCGTCAGGGAATCCAGAGAAACGGCCACCAGAAAGAGCAGCAGGGAGGAAATCGAAAAGGACATGGGATTTTACCTCATCACAGGTTTATTATATAGTATGGGGATCAAATGGGATGTTGAAGAAAGCAGGGCGTTCTGATGCCGGACTGTCAACAAAAATCTGAAAAGAAGCTGAAAAGAAATCCCTGAAAAGATTTACGCTCACTGAAAAAAATGGTATAGTGTAATATAATAGGCGTTAACAAAACACAGCAGCGCGAAGCAGGGGGGGACTGTATGGAACTTATGTTTATCGGGGCAGACCATGAGGTGACGGGGAGCTGCCATTATCTTCGTGTAGGCGATAAAAATATTCTCGTGGATTACGGTATGGAGCAGGGAGCGAACGTGTTTGAAAACTGCGGCCTGCCTGTGGAGGAAGCGCTCATAGATTATGTGTTTCTGACCCACGCGCATGTGGATCACTCGGGTCTTCTGCCGCTTTTGTACGCAAGAGGGTTCCGGGGGCAGATTTTTGCCACGTCACCCACCTGTGATCTGTGCAGCATTATGCTGCGTGACTGTGCGCATATCCAGATGCAGGAGGCAGAGTGGAAAAACCGCAAGGCGAAGAGAAGCGCGGACAATGCGCTGGTAGAGCCTCTCTATACGATGGAGGACGCGGACGGGGCGGTCAGACGTCTCATCCCCTGCGATTATGACAGTGAAGTGACGGTATGTGAAAATATAAAGATCCGCTTTACGGATATCGGGCATCTGCTCGGTTCTTCCAGCATCGAGGTCTGGGCGACGGAAGGGAATGTGACGAAAAAGCTGGTATTTTCCGGCGATATCGGAAACAGTGAACAGCCCCTTATCAAAGACCCGAAAAACACGGCGGAAGCGAATTATGTGGTAATGGAATCCACCTACGGCGACAGACTGCATTCTGCGGAGAAGGTGGACTATGTGGGAGAGCTGACGAAGATTTTGCAGACCACCTTTGACAGGGGCGGCAATGTGGTGATCCCCTCCTTTGCGGTGGGCAGAACGCAGGAGATGCTCTATTTCCTGCGGCAGATTAAGGATGACAGGCTGGTGAAGGGTCATGAGAACTTTCCGGTCTATGTGGACAGTCCGCTGGCAGTGGAGGCTACGGGTATTTTTCATAAGAATGAGGCCAGATGCTTTGATGAGGAGGCGATGGCTCTAGTCAGACAGGGTATCAACCCGATTACTTTTCCGGGGCTTAGGCTTGCCATTACGAGCGACGAATCCAAGGCGATCAACTTCGAGCACACGCCGAAGGTTATTATATCCGCATCGGGCATGTGTGAGGCGGGTCGTATCCGGCATCATTTAAAGCATAACCTGTGGCGGCCGGAATGCACGATTCTTTTCGTGGGCTATCAGGCTGTGGGAACGCTTGGCAGAATGCTTGTGGAGGGCGCGAAAGAGGTTAAGCTTTTCGGAGAGCCGATCGAGATACGCGCCGATATCGCGAAGCTGGTTGGCATGAGCGGCCACGCGGATAAGAACGGGCTTCTGCAATGGGTGGAGGGCTTTGAAAAGAAGCCGGATAAGGTTTTTGTGGTACATGGCGAGGATAGTGTCTGCAAGCTGTTTACGGAATGTCTGAAGGTGGAGCACGGACTGGACGCTTACGCGCCTTACAGCGGCACACGATTTGATCTGATAAGCGGTGAGTTTATCCATGAGGCGGAGCCTGTGGCGGTCAAGAAGAAAGCGCGAGGCATTTCCGATGTCTTTGCAAGGCTTTTGGCCAGCGGCCAGCGGCTTATCGCCGTTATTCACAAGAATGAGGGCGGCGCAAACAAAGATCTGGCGCGGTTTGCGGATCAGATCAATTCGCTTTGCGACAAATGGGACAGAACATAAATTTGCACTAGGGCATCGGAGGACGATGCCCAAGTATAACTATATTATGTTCGGAAGAATGCAAAGAACGCATTCTTCCTGAATGGTTTACATTATGAATCAATGAAATGCCGCAGGTTTGCGAATTAGAGAAAGACTGGTTTACATAATACGAAAAGAATGGAGAACGGGGAGTGAGTCTTGCAGATCACATTTTTATAAATATGTGCAGGGATATATTAGAGAACGGAACGAGCACGGAGGGGGAGAAGGTGAGGCCCCGCTGGCCGGACGGGGAGAGCGCGTATACCGTGAAGAAATTTGGGGTGGTGAACCGCTATGACCTGTCGGAGGAGTTTCCGATTATGACGCTGCGCAGGACGGCGATTAAGAGCGCCACGGACGAAATGCTATGGATCTGGCAGAAAAAGTCCAACAATATCAACGATTTACACAGCCATATCTGGGACGAGTGGGCAGATGAGGACGGCAGCATCGGCAAGGCTTACGGCTATCAGATGGGCGTGAAGCATCAGTATAAAGAGGGTATGATGGATCAGGTGGAAAGAGTGATTTATGATCTGAAACATAACCCGTTCAGCCGCCGGATCATGACGAATCTCTACGTGCATCAGGATCTTCACGCGATGAACCTATACCCTTGCGCCTACAGTATGACATTCAATGTGACACAAAAAAAGGGGCATGAGAAACTGACGCTCAACGCGGTATTAAACCAGCGTTCGCAGGATGTGCTGACGGCAAACAATTGGAATGTGGTGCAGTATGCGGTGCTTGTGCATATGCTTTCACAGGTGTGCGGTATGGAGGTCGGAGAGCTTGTCCATGTGATTGCGGACGCCCATATTTATGACAGGCATATTCCCATCATAAAGGAACTGATTGAGCGGCCTGTTTACGACGCGCCTGCGTTTGTGCTGAATCCTGAAATCACAGACTTTTATCAGTTTACAAGGGACGACGTGAAAGTAGAAAACTACATCACCGGCCCCCAAGTCAAAGACATACCGGTCGCGATCTAATGGTGCAAAAGAAAAACAAGCGACGCGAAGCACAATATAGAGCAAGGAGACACAATATATGAACGCAATCGTAGCGGTGGACAACAACTGGGCGATCGGCTGTAAGAACAGGCTGCTTGTCAGGATTCCGGCGGATCATAAGAATTTCAGACAGGAGACGACGGGCAAGGTGGTAGTGCTTGGGAGAAAGACGTTGGAGACCTTTCCGCAGGGGATGCCCCTGCCGAACAGGTTAAACATAATCCTCTCCACGAATCCGGATTATAAGGTGAAGGACGCCGTGGTGGTGCATGACAAGGAAGAACTGGACGCGGAGCTGAAAAAGTATCCGACGGAGGACGTGTATATTATCGGTGGAGAGAGCGTTTACCGCATGATGCTTCCGGAGTGCAACGTGGTGCATGTGACGAAGATCGACCACGATTATGAGGCGGATGCTTATTTTCCTGACCTTGATCAGGACGGGGCGTGGGAGGTAACGGCGCAGAGCGAGGAACAGACGTATTTTGATCTGCCATATTACTTTGTAAAATATGAGAGAAAAAATAAGTAGACAGAAAAATGGGGGAGGTCTGCCGGGGCAGACAAAAGGCGGCAGGATTTGGTATAAAGGAAGGGTACACAGGTATGGGGCAGGAGACAAAGAAAACGACGGAGCTTTCACGGGCAAAGGAGGCGCTGCAGCAGAAAAGCGATGAGCTGGAGACGGCTAAGAGCGCGGTGGAGAAAGCGGAGAAGACGCGGGATATCTTTCTAGCGAATATGTCCCACGAATTGAGGACGCCGATCAACACGATTCTGGGTCTGAACGAGCTGATCCTGAGGGAGAGTCAGGAGGAGGCGGTTAAGGAGTATGCCAGAGATATCAGGCAGGCGGGCAATATTCTGCTTGCCCTTGTCAGCGATATTCTGGACTTCTCTAAGCTGGAGGCGGAAAAACTGGATCTGACGGAGGGGATCTATGACGTCAGTTCGCTTCTGAACGATCTGATTAACGGTATTTCGGTGCAGATGCGCCGCAAAAAGCTGGATCTGGTTCTGGAGATTGCGCAGGATATTCCCTATAAGCTGTTTGGTGACGAGATACATATCAGACAGATTATCGGAAATCTCTTGTCAAATGCGGTCCGCTATACGGAGAAGGGCAGGATCACACTGTACGTGAGCTGGAAGGAGCTGCCGAAGGATTCCGTGGAAATGTCTGTGATTGTGAAGGACACGGGAATCGGTATTAAGGATGAAGATATTCCGAAACTCTTTCATGCGTTTCAGCGTATGGATTCCGCAGCACGCAGCAAAGAGGACAGGACGGGGCTGGGGCTTGCCATCACAAAGCGTCTGGTCGAGATGATGGGCGGCAGTCTGGAAGTACAGAGCGTATACGGAAAGGGCTCTGCGTTTTCTTTTAAGGTCATACAGAAGATCGTGGACAGAGATCCGCTGGGAGATTTTGAAAAACAGTATAAGGACAGTCTGCGCAGCATCGAGGATTATCATGAGAAATTCATTGCGCCCATGGGAAGAATCCTGATTGTGGACGACAACGCCATGAATCTGGCGGTGGCCCAGGGGCTTTTGAAGGGAACGAGACTGCAGATCGATGTTGCGGCCAGTGGCGAGGAGTGCTTGGAACTGATTAAGAGAAAGACTTACCACCTGATCTGTATGGATCATATGATGCCGGTGATGGACGGCGTAGAAACGCTTCACGCCATCCGTGCGCTGGAGGGAAATCCGTCCAGAGACATTCCGGTCATCGCTCTGACGGCCAATGCGGTGGCGGGCGCGAGGGAGCTTTATCTGCAGGAGGGATTTCAGGATTATCTGACGAAACCAATAGACGCGGATAAGTTTGAAAACATGCTGATCGAGTATCTGCCGAGCAATGTGGTTTATCTGACAAACAATAGAAATATCAGCAATGAGTATGAGCGGACGCGGGTACAGGGAGAAGGAGAGTTTGATATCAGGGAGAGCCAGCTTTACCTGATGGGCTTTAATTTGAGAAACGGTCTCAGATATATGGGTGGCGACAAGGCGCTTTACGGCAAGGTTCTGCGCGACTTCCATTCCATTTTGCAGGAGAAGGAGACGGCTCTCAAGGACTTTCTGCAAAAGGGCGATATGCCCGGCTATACGATTATCGTGCATTCCCTGAAGGGAAATGCCAGAAATGTGGGTGCGGATGATCTGGCGGACGAGGCCTTTGAATTGGAAAAAATGGCGAAGGCCGGACAGCTCGAGGATGTGACGGTGCGTTCTCCGATTCTGTTTGGCATGATGAGCACCATGAGAAACAGTCTGCGGGTGTATCTGGAAACGGAGGACGCGGGCGAGAAGGCCGGACAGCAGGAGCAGGAGGAGAGCGTGGGGAACATCACGGAGGAAGAATGGGTTAGGGCTCTGCATGAGCTGGCGGCCAGACTGGACGATTTCGACGGGGAGAGCGCCGCCGCTAAGTTAAGAGAACTGAAGCGTTATGACAGGCCGGAGTCGGACAAAAAGATGCTTAGACTCTGCGAGAAAGCGATCAAAGATTATGCTTATGACATTGCCCTCGAGGTGGTCAATGCGGTGCTGTAAACGGGCTTGACTTTTGAGGACAAAGGTATATGATAAATGAAAAAAGAAACGACAGAGGAATGACGGAGGGAGAGGAGTTGGCTATTATGAAAAAAAAGAATCTGGACTGGGCGAACATCGGTTTCGGCTACCACGAGACGGACAAACGTTTCGTGGCCAATTACAGGGACGGCGCATGGGATGACGGCGCTCTTGTGGATGACGCCAATATTATGATGAACGAGTGTGCGGGTGTCCTGCAGTATGCGCAGACCTGTTTCGAGGGAATGAAAGCCTACACCACTGAGGATGGGCGTATCGTGACTTTCCGTCCCGATCTGAACGCGCAGCGGATGGAAGATTCCTGCAAGCGGCTGGAGATGCCCGCATTTCCTCAGGATCGTTTCATACAGGCGGTGGCGGATGTGGTGGCCGCGAATGAGGCTTATGTGCCGCCCTACGGATCAGGCGCAACCCTCTATATCAGACCGTTTATGTTTGGTATTTCCCCGGTAATCGGCGTGAAGCCTGCGGACGAGTATCAGTTCCGGGTATTTACCACGCCTGTGGGCCCTTACTTCAAAGGCGGTGTGAAGCCCCTCACCATCAAAGTGAGTGATTTTGACCGGGCGGCTCCGCACGGCACGGGTCATATCAAGGCCGGACTTAACTATGCCATGAGCCTCCATGCCATTGTGACGGCGCATGGGGAAGGATATGACGAGAATATGTATCTGGATGCAGGCAGCAGGACATATGTGGAGGAGACCGGCGGCGCGAACTTCCTTTTCGTGACGAAGGACAATAAGGTAATTACGCCGAAGTCCGACAGTATTTTACCTTCCATTACCAGACGCTCCCTCATGACGGTGGCGAAGGACTATCTGGGACTTGAGGTGGAGGAGCGGCCGATTGCGCTGGAGGAGGTAAAGGATTTTGCAGAGTGCGGCTTGTGTGGTACGGCGGCGGTTATCTCTCCGGTAGGAAAAATAGTGGATCACGGAAAAGAGATTGCGTTCCCAAGCGGCATGAGCGAGATGGGGCCTGTCACGAAAAAGCTGTATGATACGCTGACGGGCATCCAGATGGGAAGAATCGAAGCGCCCGAGGGATGGATTCATGTAATTAAGTAAGAAAAAGGATGAAGGGCGAAACGTTTAAAGAACGGTTTGGATAAAAGGGAAAGGGATTAGGTTGGGATGCTGCGGCATACAATTTAATCCTTTTTCAAATCATTTGGCAGGAAGAAACAAGGGAACGCTGACCGTCTGGTGAGCGTTTCGGAATGGAGATAAGAATGGATAACACAGCGATCAGGGAGCGATATCCCTATTTGTATGAGACCCATCTGCACACTTCGGAGTCTAGCGCCTGTGGGAAAAGCACTGGGGCGGAGATGGCGCGGGCCTGTAAAGAGTACGGGTATACCGGCATTTTTGTGACAGATCATAACTGGGGCGGAAACACCTGTGTGGACAGCAGTTTGAGCTGGGATGCGTGGGTGGATCAGTTTTGTCTCGGCTATGAACATGCGAAGGCAGAGGGGGATAAAATCGGGCTGGACGTATTTTTCGGATATGAGGCAGGTTATGACGCCACAGAATTTCTGTTGTACGGTATCGATAAGACCTGGATGAAGGCACATCCGGAACTTCGATTGCTATCCGTGGAAGAGCAGTACAAACTGGTACAC
Organism: uncultured bacterium; assembly: GCA_947073545.1. Taxonomy (GTDB): domain Bacteria; phylum Bacillota; class Clostridia; order Lachnospirales; family Lachnospiraceae; genus UBA3282. The sequence continues at coordinate 7,931 of CAMTMP010000043.1, read as the reverse complement.
GAGGCGGGCGGACTGGTGATGCACGCCCATCCTTACAGGGAGGAGGCTTATATTCCTGAAGTGCGCCTTATGCCGGACTGGGTGGACGGCGTGGAGGGGATCAATGCTGCACACCACTGGTATCCTGGAGCAGTGAAGGATAAGACCGTGTTTGATAAGAGGGCTGTCGCCTATGCGCGGGCGCACGGGTTTCCCTTAAGCGCAGGCTCGGACATTCACTCTACGAATCTGTTTGGGGGCGGCATGGCTTTTGGCAGGAGGCTGCGCTCGGCGGCGGACTACGTGCAGGCGGTTCTGGGCGGCGAGGATTATGTGCTGACGGACGGAAAAGTGTGGTATGATAAGAGCGGAGGGGTTATTTCTATATGCTGAGAAATAATTGCAGTATGGAAAAGAAGGTTACAGTTATAAAATAAAGTGTGTAGATCATAAAAAATGCAAGCAATAAAACAGGAGGACTATGGGAAAAAAGAGATGGCAGAGAGCGGCAGCATATATTTTGTCTGGAATTATGTTAACCGGAACGGCCAGCGGATGTGGCGACAGCGACGGGATCGGCACGAAGGTGGTGCTCACCACGGGATTTGAGAAGGATGAGATCTTCCGGATCGAGTCCATTTCCTGTAAGCGGCCGGAGCTCATGGTGTATATGACCACGATTCAGAACCGATATGAGAGCGTGTACGGTCAGGAGATTTGGGAGACGATCGCGGACGGCGTGACGCTTGAGGAAAATGTAAAAAATATCGCGCTGGCGCAGATTGCTCAGATCAAGACCATGAATCTGATGGCGGAAAAGTACGAGGTGAAACTGGACGAGGAGGAGCGCGCGCAGGCGGAAAATGCGGCAAAAATGTACTATGAGTCGCTGGGGGAGCGGGAAATCGAGCTGATGGGCGTCAATGAAAAGACCATCAAATCGCTTTACACAGAGCTGGCGCGGGCGGAGAAGATGTACCAGTACACGATCAAGGACATCAACCCGGAGATCAGCGACGACGAGGCGCGCACCATAACCGTGCAGCACATTCTGATCAAGACTTACACGCTTGACGGGACGGGAAAGAAGATCGAGTATACGGAGGAGGCCAAGAAGGACGCTTACAGGCGGGCGATAGAAGTACTGGGACAGGCGAGGCGGGACGAGGATTTCGACGCGCTTATCCGCAAGTACAGCGAGGACGATAAGGCGACTTATTCTTTCGGCAAGGGGGAGATGGAGGAGTCCTTTGAGACCGCGGCTTTCAATCTGGGAACAGGCGAGATCAGCGACGTGGTGGAGACGGAGTTCGGTTATCACATCATCAAGTGCATCAATACCTTTGACAGGGAGGAGACAGATGCAAATAAGATTAAGATTGTGGAGCAGAGGCAGGAGGAGGCGTTTGGGCAGGAATATGACGCCTACGTGTCGACGCTGACCAGAAATCTGAACGAGGAGCTGTGGGACAGTGTGAACTTTATCCATGACGAGGAAGTGACGACGCAGAATTTCTTTGAGGTGTATGCGCAGTATTTCGGGAGCTGACCACTCGGTTATGTGAGAAGTTTGAGGTGAAATTTCCCTCATTGCGTTTTTTAATCAGGGCTTACTCCACGTAATCCGACTTCACATACGCGGTCTTGCCCTGATATTTGATCTTTGTCCAACCGTCGGCCTGTTTTATGATCACCTCAAGCTTTTCACCCGCATAAGCCGTCGTCAGCTTGTCAGAAGTCTCGCTTGCCCCACTCCTGATCCTGACGTTTTCTTTCACTGTCACCGTGCCTGACGTCACAGCGGTCTCGCTGTCGGAAGTCCTGATATTGATCACGCCAGTCGTTTTCACCTCAGTCACTACCGTCTTCGACGTCGGGCTGCCGCTAACATCCGGCGTACCTGTCTCCTGTGCGTCGCCTTCTCCTCTGTCAGTCTGTTCTGTGCCTTCGGCACGGGCCAATGTCTCGCCCACGTTCTTCTCAATCTCTTTCGTAAGATCACTAAGGAAAGCCGCCAGCATACGGTCTTCGGCCACCATATCGTTATAGGCTGCCGCCACCTTATTGTTCAAATCGATCACATCATCTTGAAGCAGCACTCACATGGATGACAGGCAGGGCAATCTTAGAATATCTTATGAACCAGTCCCTCAGCGCATCAAACTTCGCCTTCAGGAAGCTCTGTGTTGTGTTGTTTAATGTGTTCATAATCCACAACCTTTCTTTCAATGCACCAGGCAGGACTCGAACCTGCATCAAAGGCGTCGGAGGCCTGCGTTTTATCCATTAGACTATGGGTGCCCGCTTTCGATGTGAAAATTGTTACAAATATATTACAAATTTATTGTGTTTTTGTGCTAAGCGGGATTTTAGAAAAAGTTTATAATTCCCACAACCCGTATAAAAGCGGCACAAACAGCAAATTATTAGCACTCAATGTAAATGAGTGCTAATTTTTTCTTGACTTCTTAATTTAGGCGTATTAAACTATGCTCTAGGTAATCAAATCCCCGGAAAACAGGATTTGTTCGGTGTAAGGTGCGGGTGGAAGACATACCGCATCGCAAGTTTTATGAGAGAAAGGAACGTGAGAAAATGGCAGCGAAACATGGTAATTTATCAATTAACAGCGACAATATTTTCCCGATTATCAAAAAGTGGTTGTATTCCGATCACGATATCTTTTTCAGGGAGCTGATCTCCAATGGATGCGATGCGATCACGAAGCTGAAAAAGCTGGATATGATGGGTGAGTATGCTTTGCCGGATGGTTATAAGGCGAAAATTCAGGTGATCGTAAACCCGGAAGAAAAGACGCTCAAGTTCATTGATAACGGTATTGGTATGACGGCGGACGAGGTGGAGGAGTATATCAATCAGATCGCTTTCTCCGGCGCGACGGATTTTATTGAGAAATATAAGGACAAGGCGAATGAGGATCAGATCATAGGGCATTTCGGTCTGGGCTTTTACTCGGCGTTTATGGTGGCGGATGAGGTGGAGATCGACACCTTGTCCTGGCAGGACGGCGCGCAGGCGGTGCACTGGACCTGCGATGGCGGCACAGAGTTTGACATGGAGGACAGCACGAGGACTGAGGTGGGCACACAGATCACCCTTCACATCAATGAGGACTGTCTGGAATTCTGTAATGAATACAAGGCGAAGGAGGTCATTAAGAAATACTGTTCCTTTATGCCCACGGAAATCTGGCTTTCCAAGGCAAACACCACGGAGACCCAGATCATCAAAGAAGGTGAAAAGCTGGACACCGACGAGGTAGTGGAGGAGATCAAGAAGGAGAAGGAGGAGGACGAGCAGAAGTTAAAGATCAAGAAGCGTCCGGAACTTCTCAATGAGACGCAGCCTCTCTGGGCGAAGCACCCCAACGAGTGTACCAAGGAAGAGTATCTGGAATTTTACCGCAAGGTATTTCAGGATTACAAGGAGCCGCTGTTCTGGATTCATCTGAACATGGATTATCCGTTTAATATGAAGGGGATCCTTTACTTCCCGAAGATCAATATGGAATATGAGTCCATCGAGGGGACCATCAAACTCTATAACAATCAGGTGTTTATCGCGGACAATATCAAGGAAGTTATCCCCGAGTTCCTGATGCTCTTAAAGGGTGTGATTGATTGTCCTGACCTGCCGCTCAACGTGTCCAGAAGCGCGTTGCAAAACGATGGTTTTGTGAAGAAGATCAGCGAGTATATTACCAAGAAGGTAGCGGACAAGCTGTCCGGCATGTGCAAGACGGAAAAGGAAGAGTACGAGAAGTATTGGGATGATATCAGTCCTTTCATCAAGTTCGGCTGCCTAAAGGACGACAAGTTCTGTGAGAAGATGACGGATTATATTCTTTTTAAGAATCTGGACGGCGTGTACATGACTCTGCCTGAGTGCCTGGAGGTCAACAAAATCGACCCCGATGAGGCGGATGACGCTGAGAATGCTGCGGCTGGTGACGGAAATGCGGAAACCGCAGGAGAGAGCGGTGGACAGGACGAGACGGACAGCGCAGCGGCAGGTGAAAATGTGGAGACAGAAGCTGCTGCGGTGGACGAGAACGGCGAGAAGGTGGAAGCCGAGGTCGTGGAAGAGGCGGAAAAGGTAGATGGCGAAGTACTGGATGAGGACGGTGAGCCTGTCGAGGAAGAGAAGAAGGAGAAAGTCATTTACTATGTGACCGACGAGAAGCAGCAGAGCCAGTATATCAATATGTTTAAGTCTGCAAAGATGGATGCGGTGGTGCTGACGCACAATATTGACCAGCCTTTTGTATCCCAGCTCGAGGCGAAGAACGAAGGCATTAAGTTCCAGAGAATCGATGCCGACTTGACGGACACCTTCAAGGCGAAGACGTCCAAGAAGGCGGAGAAGGAGATGGAAGAGCAGGCGGAAGAGATCGCCAAGCTGATGAAGAAGGTTCTTAAGAAGGACGCCATCAAGGTGAAGATTGAGAAGTTAAAGAACAAGAAGATTTCTTCCATGATCACGCTCTCCGAGGAGTCCCGCAGGATGCAGGATATGATGAAGATGTACTCCATGCCGGGGATGGATATGGGGATGTTCGGCAAGGAGGGAGAGACGCTGATCTTAAACGCGAGCCATCCCCTTGTGCAGTATGTGCTGGAACATCAGGACGGTGAGAATGTGAAGATGATCTGCGAGCAGCTCTATGATCTGGCGCTGTTGCAGCAGGCGCCCCTCGAGCCGGAGGCCATGACCAAGTTTGTGGCGAGAAGCAATGAGATTATGATGATGCTGACGAAGTAGGGTGCGTAGATATTATGTAAACTAATTTCGGGAATCATATAAATGGATATATAGAATTATGTAAACTTAAACAGCCGTTCGGGAAGTCGAATGATACCCGGGCGGCTGGTTTTCTGAGAGGACGGATAAAGGAGATTTCACAGAAACAATTCGTTTTTTCGGTAACCGCTGCAAGCTTTTTTCAACTTCATACTGCCCGCGAAAAGGAGCGTCTTGCTGACACTTTGAGATTTTTGAGGGCAGATGACGACGTAGCGCATACAGGAGATACAGCGTATGGTGTCGGTTTTTGAAGGAGCGGCAGCGTCAATGGCCCCGACAGGAAATTTCCCGGCGCAAAGTCCGCATTCGGTACAACCTTTTCCGGCCTGGGGTTTCATGGGGATACCGCCGTATTCACGGTAAGGGCGGTTCCCGGGCAGGTTCAGGCAGGCGGACAGCTCTCCGGACTCCATTTTGGAGCGGATCGTTACTGCAAATTCGGCAAGCTCCTTTTCATCCTGCGTGTCAGGGCGTCCTGCGGCAAACTGGCGCATGATGGAATGCTCCGCAATGGCAGCCACGGCAGCCACAGGGGAAAACCCGGAAGAGATCAATGTATCCTGCAATTCCACAAAGGTATCGTCATAAGCCCGGTTTCCGTAAACTACAATGAGGACTGTTTTTACGCCGTTTCCGCGCATCTTCTGTAATCGCGATACGGCGATGGCAGGAACCAGTCCACCGTAGGAGGGGACAGATACGATGCAGACACCTCCTCATGAAAGGAAAAGGCAGAAAAATCCGCGCAAGGGTCGGTGAGATCAATGCAGACACTTTTGGGGCAGAAGGAACTGACGAACAGATCCGCTGCTTTTTTCGTGCCTCCTGTAGGAGAAAATGTGATATTGTAAACGGACATGGCAGAACTCCTTTCGTTTGCGATGGCTTTTGCCAGAAAAAACATGTTTTACACATTCATGAAAAGTAATTCCTGATATAATATGACAGAAGTATATCGTATATGTGCTCCAGTTTATACTTATATTCCTGAAAGAAGGAGGGCGTTTCGTCGCCTGCCCCGTCCGGAAGGAGGGAGTAAAGCGGCTCCGAGACGATGCCCTTGTAGATCAATGTGCGTGCAATTCCCATGGCTCCGGTCACGTCCAGCTTGTCCGCGTCAAACAAAATTTTGGCCTCAAGAATTTGGGGCTGGTTGTTTTCACGGTAGCAGTGGGTTCGGATAATTGGCTCACCTGTCCGGCGTATTCTTTTTCAAAGCCGTGCGCTGTCAAAAAAGTGAATGCCTTATCGCTTCCCACAGCCGCATGGCAGAGGGCCGGGTTTTCAAACTGCTCTTTTCGGCCGATATCATGCAGCAGGCAGGCGGCGATCAGGACGTCGTAATCCACATTTTCCAATGTTTTCGCAATTTTCAGCGCGTGATACAGTACGCGGTAGACGTGTTCCCTGTCGTGAGCGCTGTCGTCCATGCAGGAAAGCATGTAATTTTCCAATAAATAGTAGGTTTCTCTGTTCATGTCAGTTCCCTTGTTCGGGCAGTATCTGGCATATGGTAGGGCGGGTGTCAGGTGTTCTCTCGATCGGTTTTAGTCCTGCAGCTTTACAAAATAGTCTGTGTAGCGTGTCCCGTCGTCGCCGACCAGCGCTTCGGCGGAGGCTGAAAACCCGAGCCTTTTCAGAGCTTCTCTTCGCCGCACGGCAGAGGATATCGCCTTGGTGGCGATCATCCGGCAGTGAAACAGATCATAGGCGGGAGGCACGATCAGTGATAAGATTTCTCGAATGGCGGTTGTGCTCTCATAGTCGCTTCGCAGATCCAGCCGAAGCAGCCCGCAGTCGGTAAAAAAGTCTTCGGCCTGTCTGTGGAAAAACTCGATGGTGCCGACCGCTTTTTGGCGCTTGTTGTCTACAATCACCCAGCGGATAAACCACTTCTCGCGGTAGGATTCCATCCAGAAATCCACTGCGCTCTGCATACGCGAAAGCGTCGTATAATGGAAATCGTCGCCGTGGCAGTTGTCGCTGTTAAAGAAGGGTACAGCCATCTCGTCGGAATATACGGAAAGAAGATCGGGTGCGTCTGCGGACTCCACCGGCCGCAGAAGAAAGTTCTCGTTCTGAAATACGGGACATGTTATATACGGGTCAGTCATTGTCTTTCTCCTTTGCTTTTCATGCGCCAATTATACCATATGGCGGAGGATAAAACAATGTAGGCGTCCCCTTTATGGCAAGGCGCTTCACCCCGGCTCCGAGATCCTGCTCACAGCCACATAGACCTCCGAAATCTTATACCATGTCGGGTAGTCCACGATCCCGCTTGGGGGAAGGTTGAAGACGCTCTGGAAGACCCTGACGGCCTCGGCGGTGCGGGGGCCGTAGACGCCGTCCGCGGTGACTCTTGGGATGGCGGGGTAATTCTGGGCGATGCGGTTTAACTGCTGCTGGATCTGCAGCACCTTATCCCCGGAGGCGCCGATGTTCAGATTATATCCGGGCCACGATGAGGGAACGCCGGAGACGGCCACGGCGGTGTTGATATACATGTCGCTGCCGTAATAGTAGCGGATGATCTGGATGGGAGAATAGCCCTCGTCTCCGAGATACTTGGAGCCCCACTGGCTTAAGCCGTTGCAGGTCACGTTTCTGCCGTCGCAGTAGGAGGTGAAGATGGGCTGGCGCACACCGGGGCGGGAGAGGTAGTTGGCAAAGATGGAATCCACCAGTCTGTCGATATTTTTATAGATATTCCGGCCGCGAATCCATTTCTGGTCGTAGGCGGTGGAGGAAGTGATGGTGAAGTTGTAGCCTTTGTTTCTGTACAGAGAAACCTATGGTTTTAAGTAATGGGGAACAGGGGAGAAAAAAGAGGTATCTGTATAGGGAACTGGTGATAAAACTGGAGCCACGAAAATATAAGACCATTGGGCAGCCATATGAGATATTAGGCTTATAGATGACCAAAATATTGTAATATAAGGCACATAATAAAAATCGTTGCCATTATGACGATTCAGCGTTACCCTCACACCCTGTTAAAAGCAGGGATAGGTGAGGGTATTTTATGTAACCAGTCAAATTAGATTATAGTACATTCTCTACGGGATAATTGAGAAATGGGAAAAATCAATAAAGGCAATATTGTCTTATGGGCAAGCGTGTCAAGG